>NZ_CP055263.1:620000-1312500 GCF_014217835.1 Metabacillus sp. KUDC1714 | reverse complement strand
GAAGTCGGTGGGGTAACCGTAAGGAGCCAGCCGCCTAAGGTGGGACAGATGATTGGGGTGAAGTCGTAACAAGGTAGCCGTATCGGAAGGTGCGGCTGGATCACCTCCTTTCTAAGGATAAATGAAGGACAAGCTTCTTCATAAAACGACGTTTCTGATTTTGTTTAGTTTTGAGAGAACTATCTCTCGAATTTGTTCCTTGAAAACTAGATAACGATAACAATTCAAGTAATTCACTGAGTTTAAACGCTTAGTTTAGTGATTCTCTTAGTAATATTAACGGATATTCAGTAAGTACTGATATCCTGAGACGAAGGAGAAGCGAGAAGTTCGAGGCGACGAGTGGTCGAGGAGCGGAATGTACGTTTTGTGTACATGAGCACCGCAGAACACGAAGTCAACGAAGAAATTCGAAGCTTATCATTCGTCGAAGAAGGTTAAGTTGTTAAGGGCGCACGGTGGATGCCTTGGCACTAGGAGCCGATGAAGGACGGTACTAACACCGATATGCTTCGGGGAGCTGTAAGTAAGCTTTGATCCGGAGATTTCCGAATGGGGAAACCCACTGCTCGTAATGGAGTAGTATTTTTACCTGAATACATAGGGTAATAAAGGCAGACCCGGGGAACTGAAACATCTAAGTACCCGGAGGAAGAGAAAGCAAACGCGATTTCCTGAGTAGCGGCGAGCGAAACGGAATTAGCCCAAACCAAGAGGCTTGCCTCTTGGGGTTGTAGGACACTCTATACGGAGTTACAAAGGAACGAAGTAAATGAAGAGGTCTGGAAAGGCCCGTCAAAGAAGGTAACAACCCTGTAGTTGAAACTTCGTTCCCTCCAGAGTGGATCCTGAGTACGGCGGGACACGAGAAATCCCGTCGGAAGCAGGGAGGACCATCTCCCAAGGCTAAATACTCCCTAGTGACCGATAGTGAACCAGTACCGTGAGGGAAAGGTGAAAAGCACCCCGGAAGGGGAGTGAAATAGATCCTGAAACCGTGTGCCTACAAGTAGTCAAAGCCCGTTAATGGGTAATGGCGTGCCTTTTGTAGAATGAACCGGCGAGTTACGATCCCGTGCAAGGTTAAGTTGATGAGACGGAGCCGCAGCGAAAGCGAGTCTGAATAGGGCGAAAGAGTACGTGGTCGTAGACCCGAAACCAGGTGATCTACCCATGTCCAGGGTGAAGTTCAGGTAACACTGAATGGAGGCCCGAACCCACGCACGTTGAAAAGTGCGGGGATGAGGTGTGGGTAGCGGAGAAATTCCAATCGAACCTGGAGATAGCTGGTTCTCTCCGAAATAGCTTTAGGGCTAGCCTTGAATTTAGAGTCTTGGAGGTAGAGCACTGATTGGACTAGGGGCCCCCAACGGGTTACCGAATTCAGTCAAACTCCGAATGCCAAAGACTTATATTCAGGAGTCAGACTGCGAGTGATAAGATCCGTAGTCAAGAGGGAAACAGCCCAGACCACCAGCTAAGGTCCCAAAGTATACGTTAAGTGGAAAAGGATGTGGAGTTGCTTAGACAACCAGGATGTTGGCTTAGAAGCAGCCACCATTTAAAGAGTGCGTAATAGCTCACTGGTCGAGTGACTCTGCGCCGAAAATGTACCGGGGCTAAACGTATCACCGAAGCTGTGGACTGTTCTTTTAGAACAGTGGTAGGAGAGCGTTCTAAGGGCTGTGAAGCTAGACCGTAAGGACTAGTGGAGCGCTTAGAAGTGAGAATGCCGGTATGAGTAGCGAAAGAGGGGTGAGAATCCCCTCCACCGAATGCCTAAGGTTTCCTGAGGAAGGCTCGTCCGCTCAGGGTAAGTCGGGACCTAAGCCGAGGCCGAAAGGCGTAGGCGATGGACAACAGGTTGAAATTCCTGTACCACCTCCTCACCATTTGAGCAATGGGGGGACGCAGAAGGATAGGGTAAGCGCGCTGTTGGATATGCGCGTCCAAGCAGTTAGGCTGACAACGAGGCAAATCCCGTTGTCACATAAGGCTGAGCTGTGATGGCGAGGGAACTATAGTACCGAAGTTCCTGATTCCACACTGCCAAGAAAAGCCTCTAGCGAGGTGAGAGGTGCCCGTACCGCAAACCGACACAGGTAGGCGAGGAGAGAATCCTAAGGTGAGCGAGAGAACTCTCGTTAAGGAACTCGGCAAAATGACCCCGTAACTTCGGGAGAAGGGGTGCTTTTTAGGGTGAATAGCCCGGAAAAGCCGCAGTGAATAGGCCCAGGCGACTGTTTAGCAAAAACACAGGTCTCTGCGAAGCCGCAAGGCGAAGTATAGGGGCTGACGCCTGCCCGGTGCTGGAAGGTTAAGGGGAGAGGTTAGCGTAAGCGAAGCTTTGAACCGAAGCCCCAGTAAACGGCGGCCGTAACTATAACGGTCCTAAGGTAGCGAAATTCCTTGTCGGGTAAGTTCCGACCCGCACGAAAGGCGTAACGATCTGGGCACTGTCTCAACGAGAGACTCGGTGAAATTATAGTACCTGTGAAGATGCAGGTTACCCGCGACAGGACGGAAAGACCCCGTGGAGCTTTACTGTAGCCTGATATTGAATTTTGGTACAGCTTGTACAGGATAGGTAGGAGCCTGAGAAGCCGGAGCGCTAGCTTCGGTGGAGGCGTCGGTGGGATACTACCCTGGCTGTATTGAAATTCTAACCCACAGCCCTTATCGGGCTGGGAGACAGTGTCAGGTGGGCAGTTTGACTGGGGCGGTCGCCTCCTAAAATGTAACGGAGGCGCCCAAAGGTTCCCTCAGAATGGTTGGAAATCATTCGTAGAGTGTAAAGGCACAAGGGAGCTTGACTGCGAGACCTACAAGTCGAGCAGGGACGAAAGTCGGGCTTAGTGATCCGGTGGTTCCGCATGGAAGGGCCATCGCTCAACGGATAAAAGCTACCCCGGGGATAACAGGCTTATCTCCCCCAAGAGTCCACATCGACGGGGAGGTTTGGCACCTCGATGTCGGCTCATCGCATCCTGGGGCTGTAGTCGGTCCCAAGGGTTGGGCTGTTCGCCCATTAAAGCGGTACGCGAGCTGGGTTCAGAACGTCGTGAGACAGTTCGGTCCCTATCCGTCGTGGGCGTAGGAAATTTGAGAGGAGCTGTCCTTAGTACGAGAGGACCGGGATGGACGCACCGCTGGTGTACCAGTTGTCTTGCCAAAGGCATAGCTGGGTAGCTATGTGCGGAAGGGATAAGTGCTGAAAGCATCTAAGCATGAAGCCCCCTCAAGATGAGATTTCCCATAGCGTAAGCTAGTAAGATCCCTGAAAGATGATCAGGTTGATAGGTCTGAGGTGGAAGCGCGGTGACGTGTGGAGCTGACAGATACTAATCGATCGAGGACTTAACCTAATAAAAGCGTTAAATGAAGTGAATTGAATTGTAAATCGTTATCTAGTTTTGAAGGAACAACCTTTCAATTAAATTTGTCTGGTAATGATGGCGAAGAGGCCACACCCGTTCCCATGCCGAACACGGAAGTTAAGCTCTTCAGCGCCGATGGTAGTTGGGGGTTTCCCCCTGTGAGAGTAGGACGTTGCCAGGCAAAAGCCCCTTATTCGGGGCTATTATTTTGTTTGTTTTTGTAATTGGCCCGTTGGTCAAGCGGTTAAGACACCGCCCTTTCACGGCGGTAACACGGGTTCGAATCCCGTACGGGTCACCATTTGGAGGATTAGCTCAGCTGGGAGAGCATCTGCCTTACAAGCAGAGGGTCGGCGGTTCGATCCCGTCATCCTCCACCATCTAAATTTATTGTGCCGGTGTAGCTCAACTGGTAGAGCAACTGACTTGTAATCAGTAGGTTGGGGGTTCAAGTCCTCTTGCCGGCACCACTTTATTATTTATATATGAGCCATTAGCTCAGTTGGTAGAGCACGATCGAATAAGCATCAAAGCGATACTTCAGCGCACATATTGAACTACTACTTGATTAGACTTTCTGAAATATGGGCGTCATCACAAGTGCAAAACAACATAATACTACTCATTTTTATAATGAGCCATTAGCTCAGTTGGTAGAGCATCTGACTTTTAATCAGAGGGTCGAAGGTTCGAGTCCTTCATGGCTCATCATATACACATCTTGCGGGTGTGGCGGAATTGGCAGACGCGCTAGACTTAGGATCTAGTGTCCTTGTGACGTGGGGGTTCAAGTCCCTTCACCCGCATTTCTACATTAGCAAAGTGCCGGGGTGGCGGAACTGGCAGACGCACAGGACTTAAAATCCTGCGGTAGGTGACTACCGTACCGGTTCGATTCCGGTCCTCGGCACCACTTAGAAAAGCGGAGAAAGCCCGCTTAAACCGATAGGATGTTGGAGCTTCTGAGAAGGAGTCGTTGTTTGACTCCGCAGGAAGAAGTGAAACAGCCGTACGGTTTGGCTTTCGTAGCTAGACAAATATATTTAATGCGCCCGTAGCTCAATTGGATAGAGCGTTTGACTACGGATCAAAAGGTTAGGGGTTCGACTCCTCTCGGGCGCGCCATATAACCGGGAAGTAGCTCAGCTTGGTAGAGCACTTGGTTTGGGACCAAGGGGTCGCAGGTTCGAATCCTGTCTTCCCGACCAGTCAAAGTTTTTGGTTATATAAGGTCCATATACTTGGAGGAATACCCAAGTCCGGCTGAAGGGATCGGTCTTGAAAACCGACAGGGGTGTCAAAACCCGCGGGGGTTCGAATCCCCCTTCCTCCTCCATACTTTTTTTAATTAAAATTTATATTTCTATTATCGCGGGGTGGAGCACGAACGAATATGCTTCATTGATTAACATCAGCGTACCGATTGAACAGCATCTTGAATTTACTTCCTGAAATCGGGACGGTCCGTATAAGCAGAAACAATATGCATAGGATATCTTTATTATTTTTATTATTTTTATTATCGCGGGGTGGAGCAGTCTGGTAGCTCGTCGGGCTCATAACCCGAAGGTCGCAGGTTCAAATCCTGTCCCCGCAACCAAATTCAGTTGACGAAACTCCGTTGCTCTTACTTCTTAGCAAGGAAACATAGGAGTGCTTTAGTGCAACCAAATGGTCCGGTAGTTCAGTTGGTTAGAATGCCTGCCTGTCACGCAGGAGGTCGCGGGTTCGAGTCCCGTCCGGACCGCCATTTTTATTTTTAAAACTCCCTTGTCTCAAGGAGAAGGGTTTCAATAAGCGAGAAGGTCGAGGAAGCGACTGAGCGAACACCGGAGCGTATGTAAATACGTGAGTGAGGATGTGAGCGATGGAGCTGATGAAGAGATTCGAAGCTTAGTGGAAGCCGTAAACTAAATGGCTCGGTAGCTCAGTTGGTAGAGCAATGGACTGAAAATCCATGTGTCGGCGGTTCGATTCCGTCCCGAGCCACCATTTAACATAAATTATCTAAATATTGAAAATACGTGGAGGGGTAGCGAAGTGGCTAAACGCGGCGGACTGTAAATCCGCTCCTTAGGGTTCGGCAGTTCGAATCTGCCCCCCTCCACCATTTAAAATAGGGGCATAGTTTAACGGTAGAATAGAGGTCTCCAAAACCTTTGATGTGGGTTCGATTCCTACTGCCCCTGCCAGTTTAAAATATAGTGGCGATTGTGGCGAAGTGGTTAACGCACCTGATTGTGGTTCAGGCATTCGTGGGTTCGATTCCCATCAGTCGCCCCATTTACTTGCGGGTGTAGTTTAGTGGTAAAACCTCAGCCTTCCAAGCTGATGATGAGGGTTCGATTCCCTTCACCCGCTCCAATTTTTAAAATGGGCCTATAGCTCAGCTGGTTAGAGCGCACGCCTGATAAGCGTGAGGTCGATGGTTCGAGTCCATTTAGGCCCATCATTTAATATTTTATTTTGTGCCTTTAGCACTGGATAGAGCAACAGCCTTCTAAGCCGTCGGTTAGAGGTTCGAAACCTCTAAGGCACGTTTAAACTAATCTAACTTGGATTAGTTTTTTTTTGCATTGAATTCTCTTTACAAAGCTGTAGATCGCAAATAAGAATAAACCTTTATAAGGGGAGACGTTTATTTCTTTAAATCTTCACTTTTAAATATTCTAACAATGTCTTTTCGCAGAAGTCCTTATGTGTCTCCTCCGACATCGGTCTTTAGCTATCGCTTCCAGCACGATCTCCAAAGCCATCCACTCAATTCGAAGTATTCTTACAATCATTCTCAGCATCAGCCATGAATTTCCCGATTTTTCTCTTAAAACTTGCAAAATTTTTTTCTGAAGAAATAGAAGGAATATCAGATCGAAGAGGGTGCAAATGAATAAATTTAATAAAATAACAGCCATCGCATCGAAGTACTTGCTTTGTTTTTCGTAGAAAATTTATAAAGATTTTTTATTTTATATGTATAAGATATTAATAGTTTGGGAATCATGTAGATAAGAATAAAGAAGGGAGACATGTATTGATGGAGAAAAAACATATTTTATCTGATTTTGTTAAGGGAGACCGATTTGAATTAAATTCTTATTTAACTTATTTATTTGATAAATTTAATGCTGATGTTAAGGATCATTCAAAAGATAAGCTGGTAAAACAATGGATTAACTGAACTGAAGGGAAAAAATTATGAGTGTAGAAATCGTATAAGCGACCTTTTTATTCTGATTAGAATAGAAATGGTCGCTTTGTTGTTTTTATTATATTTAGGAAATCTGCTGCAATTAAGATAGGTGATGAAGTGAAACTTACATTAGTTGAAAGATGTTACATTGGAACAGCTGATACTACCACCTCGTTTAATGTGCAAATCGGTAATGAGAATAAGCTTGGTAGAAATAACTCAAACTAACCTCAAAAGATAGAGTCGAGAAATGGAGTGCCTTTGAATAAGCTGATAAATAGATTGCAATAATATATCTTTTCAACCTAAGTTTCATAGACAACTGTTTTAAGCATATTTTCTTAGCGTTGAAAATCCGCATAATCCTGATGCTACCCTCAATTAAACTCACCCATACTACAAGAGTAAAAAGTTATTTGGAGTAATATGATTTTTTCTACTGTTAATTAAAGAAATACAATGAGCCAATCGCTCTACCCCTAGTTTAATTTGACTCTCGTTCACTTGTGAGATGCTTAATCGAAGGAGATTTTCCTTTTTATATTCTGGCAAAAACATTCTAGAGGCATCATCAACAAATATACGCTGCTCGTTTAGCATATGAACTACCTGTTTTGCTGTCACATTTTCGGGCAAACTGATGGATAGATAGAATCCTGAAGTCGGTTTTGAAAAATGAGTATCAGCCGGTAGCAATAACTCACAGGCTTCTTGAAGGATTTGCATTTTAGTATGGTATACCTCTTTTATTTTTTTGAGATGGCTAGTAAACATTCCACTTTTTAAATAGATTTCTAGAGCACCTTGTGAAAGTGCTGAACTATTAAAATCCGAACTAAATTTATATCGTAAAAAATTGTTAATCATTAATGTAGGAAGAACGATTGTAGCAATCCTTAACCCTGGGAGGAATATTTTCGAAAAGCTTTTAATATAAATCACTCTCCCTGAAGGATCGAAAGAAAATAAAGGATCGGATTTTGCATTTGGGTCAAGGTCTCCTAAAAAATCATCTTCCACTATATATACATCGTATTTTTCAGCTAACTCAACGATTTTTTTCTTTTCGCTATTCGAGTAACAATGTCCAAGTGGATTGTGAAATCTCGGGATTATATAGAAAAACTTTATATCGTTATTTCGAAAAATGTATTCCAGACGATCGAGATCAATGCCTTCCATCGATAACTCAATTCCAAAAGTATTAGCTTTTTGTATATTGATGGACTCAATGAATCCGAAATAAGTAGGCTGTTCAATTAGAATATTGTTTTTTCCATTTGGAAACGGCATAGAAACTAATAAATTAAGTGCTTGCTGCGAACCAGAAACAACAACTACTCTATCTGGTTGAGTGAACACCTGTAGATTCTGCAAATATTTCACTAACTGTACTCGTAATGAGTAAAGCCCTTGTTGATCAGAGTATGTAAAAAGCTCTTCTTTATATTGTTCAATTGCTTGATTCATACAATGTTGAAATTCAACATAAGGCATAACGTTTTTATCTGGACCAGCAGACAAGAAATCAATCACGTCATTTTCATTGGTCGCATGTTGAAATTCATTCAAAACAAAGTAGCCACTTTTAGGAACAGAATAAATTAAATGCTCTTTTTCTAGTTCTTCGTATGCTTTAATGACAGTATTTTTGCTACATGAAAAATGCTCAGATAGCTGACGAACAGAAGGAAGTTTACTCCCTGCAATAAGCGACCTATCTGCTAGCTGAAGCTTAATTTCTTCCATTATCTCAATATATTTTGAGCTCATACATTTATCCTCCTTCAACTGTACCAGTACAGATGGATAAAAAATGGTTTATTTTTATTGTGTGTACCTATTAATATGTTAATTATATCAGAACTGTTTTTTAAGAAAAGCAGAAAATGGTACAGATATAATACGAAGTAAAAAGGTAGGTAGGATATGATGCAGAGTGAAACCAGAGAGAAATTTGGGTTATTGTTAGGATTAGTAGGTGTTATTTGTTTTAGCTTAACGCTCCCTTCTACAAGTATTGCAGTAGAGTATTTTGGGACCATGGTCGTCGGTTTAGGAAGAACAGTTGTTGCCGCAATTTTAGTTGCTGGTGTATTCATTGTTCGTAAAGAAAAGCTCCCTTCTCTTCGCCAATTCAAAAGTCTACTTATTGTTGCTTTTGGTGCAGTTTTAGGATTTCCTCTCCTCACTTCTAGTGCAATGGAATCCTTGCCTGTTTCTCATGGAGCAGTGGAATTAGCTCTGTTACCATTAGCCACAGCCGGATTTGCAATGTTTAGAGCTGGTGAAGTCCCTTCTCTAAAATTCTGGATTTCTAGTATAATCGGCTCTTTAGCAGTTATTGTGTATGCACTTCATCTAGGGTTAGGTCAATTACAATTTGCCGATTTAGCTTTATTAGCAGCAGTGATTATCCTTGGACTTAGTTACGCAGAAGGTGGGAAATTAGCGAAAGAATTAGGGAGTTGGCAAGTAATTGCTTGGGCGATTATGATCGGTGCCCCATTTTTCATTATCCCAGTTGGACTAAACCTTACAACTGAAATGCTCCATGCTCCAATACAAGCTTGGGTCAGTTTTATTTATCTCGCAGTTGTTAGTCAATTTCTAGCATATGTTGCTTGGTATAGCGGAATGGCTATGGGCGGAATAGCAAGAGTTAGTCAGATTCAATACTTACAACCATTTTTGATGATACTATTTGCAACAGTTTTCCTCGATGAATCCATCACATTTTTCACTTCTGTAATAGCAGTGATTGTTGTCTTTTCTGTTATATTAGGCAAAAATGCTACCGTTTCAAAAAAAGGATCACTAACAGAGAAAAACTAACTACATGTTCAAGTGAGATAGCTAAATTTATAAAGATGAAAACAATGAATGGCATCGCATATAGCTTATGGAAGGAGGTTAAAATGCTCGTTAATATAGATTTATTTTATTTTAATAAAATAGAAGGTAAAGTGTTACCGAAACCTGCAACTATTATTGATAGCATTTTTCTTGAAAATGAATGGTTTTTCTGCTATATTTTTGTTTAGAAAGTATAAAGGTTTTAATCTATAAACCTTATTTACTAATTTAAAAAAGTTGAATCAAAAGTGATCTAACAAAACAGTCTAGAATAAAGAATATTACCTCATCTCCCCACTTTATGCAGGGAGTCTATAAAACGTATAATTACAGATATTTACTCTATAACTAAATAACATGCATTTCCTCCAAAAAGAGAAGTGATTTTTCACTTCTCTTTTTGTGCTTTAAAATGCTTCTTAATTGACAGCAAAAGAAAGAGTAAACTATAATTTACCGGTTGAATAAAAAAACAATATTTTACAATATAGACTGATTTTGTAAAGATCAAAAATAACTAGTTTGAGAGGAGAATTTATTTTGAATGCAACTGCAAGTGTATCAGCTCCACAAAGTGCTGATAAAGAGTATAAGGTAGTTCCGATTTTGGTTGCTTTTCTTATTAGTGGTTTTATTGGGTTATTCAGTGAAACAGCGTTGAATATAGCATTGAGTGAATTAATCCAGGTTTTTAATACGAATGCTGCAACTGTTCAATGGTTAACGACTGGATATTTATTAACATTAGGTATTTTAGTTCCGATTTCAGGGCTTTTGCTTCAATGGTTTACAACGAGACAGCTGTTTATTACGTCGTTATGTTTATCAATTATTGGAACGTTGATTGCCGCTATGGCACCTAGTTTTGAAATTTTAATGGTTGCCCGTGTGTTTCAAGCGATGGGAACTGCATTGCTTTTACCTTTAATGTTTAACACGATTTTACTGATTTTCCCTCCAGAAAAACGTGGAGGAGCAATGGGAATGATCGGTTTGGTTATTATGTTTGCACCAGCTGTGGGACCGACTTTTTCTGGATTGGTTCTTGAAAACCTTTCATGGCATTGGATTTTTTGGATGTCACTTCCGTTTTTAGTGATTGGTTTGTTAGCGGGTGTTTTTTATATGGAAAACGTCTCAGAAGTAACCAAACCAAAAATTGATATACTCTCTGTTGTCCTATCAACATTAGGCTTCGGAGGAGTGGTGTTTGGCTTTAGTAGTGCTGGTGAAGGACCAGAAGGCTGGAGCAGTCCTAAAGTGATTATTTTCATCCTTGTAGGAATTGTCTCTCTTGTTCTTTTTTGTTTACGTCAATTAAAAATGGAGCAGCCAATGATTAACTTAAGAGCCTTTCGCTATCCGATGTTTACGATAGGCGTAGTGCTCGTGTTTATTTGTATGATGGTCATTCTTTCCTCAATGTTACTACTGCCACTCTATTTACAAGGTGGAATGGTGTTATCTGCGTTTGTCGCAGGGCTTATACTTTTACCGGGTGGGGTTATAAATGGGCTTTTATCACCAGTTATGGGTAGGTTGTTTGATAAATACGGACCGAAGTGGCTTGTCATTCCAGGTTTAGTAATTGTGGCCGTAGTGCTTTGGTTTTTATCAGGAGTTACAACTGCATCAACGATTACATTAATTGTTACATTGCATATCTTTTTAATGATCGGTATTGCGATGGTGATGATGCCTGCACAAACAAATGGTCTTAATGAATTGCCAAAGCAGTATTATCCAGATGGAACAGCGATAATGAATACCCTGCAACAGGTAGCGGGTGCAATAGGTACCGCTGTTGCTGTAAGTATCATGTCTGCTGGTCAACAAGATTATTTAGGTACGGTAGAAGATCCTGCTGATCCAATCAACATCCCAGCTTCCCTAACAGCAGGAATTCAGGATGGCTTTATATTTGCGTTAATTGCTGCAGGGATTGCATTGATAATTGCATTTTTTATTAAACGCGTGCGAGTTGAGCATTAATAGATGTTTTTCTTAGAGTTAGAGCTTTTATTGAGCTTTAACTCTTTTTTTATGGTGAAATTGAGTATTTGCAAAATTATGAACCAAATTTGCAAAATTTATAGTAAAAGTTGCAAAATTATGATCTGAATCTGCAAAATTAATACTAGAATCTGCAAAATTATCACCATCTCGTGTGTAATTCATAAGAAAATAGAGTTCGTTTCCCTGTGTACAAAGTAAAAAAGCGCATAAAATACCTACTTCTTTCCAAAATTAATCTTGTCAACATCCTATTCGACAAAATCGTATTTAGTTTAAATTGTTTAAAGACTGTAATCGCTTTATTATTAAGTCAAGATATCAAAAGGGGTGACTTACATGGAAACAAACCAAAATAAAGGTGACTTCCGCGTTAAGATTCAACGTTTCGGAAGTTATTTAAGCGGCATGATTATGCCAAATATAGGAGCATTTATCGCATGGGGAATTATTACTGCATTATTCATTCCTACAGGATGGACGCCAAATGAACAACTCGCAACATTAGTAGGTCCAATGATTACGTATCTGTTGCCACTCTTAATTGGATACACAGGTGGTAAGATGATTTATGATGTTCGTGGTGGTGTCGTTGGTGCGACTGCAACAATGGGGGTAATCGTTGGCGCAGAAATCCCAATGTTCTTGGGTGCAATGATTATGGGTCCACTTGGTGGATATTTAATCAAAAAGCTTGATGGCTTATTAAAGGATAAAGTTAGATCAGGTTTTGAAATGCTAGTGAATAACTTTTCAGCTGGTATTTTAGGTGCTTTGTTAACATTAGCAGCACTAATGGGGATCGGCCCTGTTGTAGAAGGAATAAATAAAGTACTAGCTGGTGCGGTTCAAGCAATTTTTGATGCAGGTTTATTACCACTTGCAAGTATTTTCATCGAACCAGCAAAGGTACTATTCCTAAACAATGCCATTAACCACGGTATTTTAAGTCCGATTGGAATAGAGCAAGCTTCAAAAGCTGGCAAGTCAATTCTTTTCTTACTAGAATCAAACCCTGGTCCTGGGTTAGGGATTTTATTAGCTTACATGTTCTTTGGAAGAGGCTCTGCAAAACAAACAGCTCCTGGAGCAGTTATTATCCACTTCTTAGGTGGTATTCATGAGATCTACTTCCCGTATATTCTTATGAAACCAATGTTAATCCTTGCAGCGATTGCTGGTGGAATTAGTGGGGTCTTCACGTTCTCAATCTTTAATGCAGGCTTAGTTGCAAGTCCTTCACCAGGAAGTATTATTGCTTTACTTGCTATGACACCAAGAGGTAACTATACTGGTGTACTACTAGGTGTAATTGTGGCTACAGCTGTATCATTTGCAGTTGCTTCATTAATCTTAAAAGCTAGCAAGCAAAAAGAAGAAGATTTAACAGATGCAACAGCAAAAATGGAAGCATTAAAAGGTAAAAAGAGCTCAGTAAGTGAAACATTAACAACAGCAGAACCTGTAAAAACTGCTGAAGAATTTGATTTTAACAATGTTAATAAAATTATTTTCGCATGTGATGCGGGTATGGGTTCTAGTGCGATGGGTGCTTCTATCCTACGCAATAAAGTCCAAAAGGCAGACATAAAAGATGTAGAGGTGACAAATACTTCTATTAATAACATCCCAAATGATGCTGATATCGTGATCACACATAAGGACTTAACTGATCGTGCAAAAGCGAAACTGCCTAATGCACATCATGTTTCAGTTGATAACTTCCTTAACAGTCCAAGATATGAAGAGATCATAAACGAATTAAAATAACGAATTGAAGAAGGGGGATGCTGCTACTTTGTGTAGATGCGTCCTCCTTTTTAGTGTGAGGTTTGTTATTCGACAAAATTCGGGTGGTGACAGGCACCACAAACAATTAAAAAATGTCAGCAACCCATCTGAAAAAATCAACTTTACATTCCTTTGAAACAACCAATCATTCACATTTATAATTAAACTATGTCAATAACTCACTTTGAAACGAGTTGATAGCAATGATTGTTTCGGCGAGAGAACGTCTCATTTTGCAATTTTTAATGGATGAGGCGAACCAGGAAGTGACAATTAAAGAACTCGCTGAGCAAATCGATGTCAGCGAAAGAACGGTCCATCGTGATTTGAAAAATATCGAGTCGATTCTAAAAGAGTTTCAATTAGAATTAATCAAGCGTGCCGGTATTGGGATTAAGATCGTTGGAAATAAAGCAAATTTGCATGAATTAAGACTAGCAATTCAAAAGCAAGATTATAAGGAATATACCCCAGATGAGAGATTGATGGTTGCTCTTTGCACCCTGTTAGATCATCAGGAGCCAATTAAGTTGCTAACACTAGCAAATGAATTAGGTGTAACAACAGCAACAATTAGTCATGATCTCGACAAAATGGAACCATTTGTTCAAGAATATGGCTTAACACTCATAAGAAGAAGAGGGTACGGGATTGAACTTATTGGTTCTGAGGCAGCGAAAAGAAGGGCAATAAGTAGTCTCATCTCTGACCAATTTGATGTGACTGATTTTTTAAAAATGGTAAAAGGCAGTATTGAAAAAAAATCGACGAATAAAATTGATTCCATATCAGAACGATTACTCGGTCTCGTTCAAAAGGAAAAGCTTATTATCATTGAGAATTTAATTAATCAAATTAATTCACAGTTACCTTATCCTTTGGCTGATAGCTCTTACGTTGGATTAGTTGTCCATCTAGCGTTAGCTATTGAACGAATTCAGCGTGGTGAAAACATCACAATAAAACATGAATACCTTTCACAGCTCAAAAGCTCCAAGGAATTTCATTTTTCACAAGAAATCGCCCAAAGGCTTGAAGAAACCTTTCAATTAGCAATTCCAGAAGATGAAATTGGCTATATTACTATGCATTTAAGGGGAGCAAAACTCCGCTTCGAAGGAAAAATCGATATTCAGGATGAAAATGTTGAAATTGCTTATCTTGTGCAACGTTTAATCGAACAGGTTGAACACATTGCTGGAAAAAATCTAAAGCAAGACTCATCGTTATTTCAAGGGTTATTAGCACATCTACAACCTGCGATTTATCGCATAAAGCAAGGGATGAAAATTACAAATCCACTCCTTGTAGAAATCAAAAGAGATTATCGTGAGCTTTTTGATATCGTCACACAAGCAGTAGCAAATGCTTTTCCATTTGATGATGTACCTGATGAAGAAATCGGCTATCTCGTTCTCCACTTTGGAGCTGCGATCAATGAGCGGATAATGAAGGCAAAATTAAAGGTATTAATTATTTGTTCAAGTGGTATTGGTACATCAAAGATGCTAGCAACGCAAATAAAAAACCAAATCCCTGACCTTGCAGAACTGAAAAATATCTCTGCATTTGAGTTAAAGGATATGGATGTAAAGAAATATGATATCATCCTTTCTACGATTCCGATTGAGGAAATTTCAGTCGACTATTTGCTTGTTAGTCCGATACTAACACCTGATCAATTAGACATGATAAAGGACTTTATTCATCAAAAGGGAGTTACAATCACAAATAATCAAGTGAATGATAACAAGTATGAAAAAGCAGACATGTATGTAAGCTATGAGGCTTACAAATCTTTTACAGGTCAATCTCAATTACTTCTCGATTTATTAGAGGTAATGGAGGCATTTCAGATAGATCAAACGTTAAAGATAGAAGGTATCTTAAACAAAGTAAGTGAAATGCTAGTAGGTAAAGGGCTTGTTCATAACGGGAAAGAGCTTGTGATGGCCTTACTGCATCGTGAGCGTATTGGCGGATTAGCGATACCTGGAACAAAGCTTGCATTGTTTCATACTAGAAGTGATGCTGTTGCTCGAGCTAGCTTTCATACAATTGATTTGAACTCACCAATGACATTAAAAGCGATGGACAACGAGATAATCAATGTGAACAGAATCCTTTTATTATTAGCTCCAGAACAAGCAGATCCTAACGAATTAGAGATTATGAGCTTTATAAGTGCAAGCATTATCGAATCAAAAGAGAGTGTTCATAACTTTGAAACAGCTGCTAAAAGTAGCTTAATTCAATATATAAGCCAAAAATATTTTACAAACTTTGTCCAAAATTTAAGGAGTGAATAAAACATGAGTATTTTAAATGAAGCAAACATTGTATTAAATAAAAACCTTGAAAACAAAACAGAAGCAATTAAAGCAACTGGTCAAATCTTAGTTGATAATGGGTATGTAAAGCAAGAATATATTGAGCAAATGCTAAAAAGAGAAGAGTTATCTTCAACATACATGGGGAACTTCATAGCAATCCCACACGGAACGGAAGAAGCGAAGGAGGCTGTCATAGAATCAGGACTTTCTGTTATCCAAGCTCCAGAAGGTGTTGATTTTGGCGGCGGGAATATTGTTAAAATCTTAATCGGTATTGCTGGTAAGGGCAACGAGCATTTAGATATTCTTTCAAAAATTGCGATTGTCTGCTCAGAGGAAGAAAATGTTGAGAAATTAGTCCAAGCAAAGTCGAAAGAGGAAATTCTTCAGCTTCTAAGCGAGGTGAACTAATTTGAAGGCGACTCATTTTGGCGCTGGAAATATCGGGAGAGGCTTTATCGGTCTTTTATTACATCAATCTGGCTATGAAGTGGAATTTGTTGATGTGAATGAAACAGTAATCGATGAAATAAACAAAGAAAAGGCCTATCGTGTCATCCTTGCTAATGAAGAAAAACAAGCATTTCAAGTTAAAGGTGTATCAGGAATAAACAGTGGGCAAGCTCCAGAAGCTGTGATTCAAGCAATTTCAACAGCCAATCTAGTAACAACAGCTGTAGGCCCGCATATTTTAAAATTTGTTGCACCTCTTATCGCTGAAGGACTTAAAAAGCGCATGCAAGCTAATAGTCAGCCTGTTAATATTATTGCTTGTGAAAATATGGTTGGCGGAAGCAGCGAGCTTAAAAAACATGTTCTCGAAAAATTAACCGCAGATGAAGCAGCATGGGTGCAGGAGCATGTAGGCTTCCCGAATTCAGCTGTAGATCGGATTGTCCCTAACCAGCATAATGAAAAGCTTTTAGACGTTTTAGTTGAACCCTTCCACGAGTGGGTTATAGACTCTACTGAATTAAAAGGGACAAAGCCTGATATTAAGGAAGCTCTTTTTGTAGAAAATCTGCAAGCTTATATTGAGCGGAAGTTATTTACCGTGAATACAGGACATGCTGCAACAGCTTATCTTGGAAATTTGGCCGGACACACAACGATTGCCGATACAATTAGTGATGAAAAGATTAAGCAGGCAGTATTGGGTACCCTTGAAGAAACGGGTAAAGTACTTATCGCAAAATATGCCTTTCAGGCAGACGAACACCAGAAATATATCGAAAAAATTATCGGTAGATTCGCAAATCCAAATATCATCGATGATGTACAACGAGTAGGAAGAGCACCACTTCGTAAATTGGGTGCAAAGGATCGCTTAGTTGCCCCTGCGCTTGAATACATGAACGAATTTGATCAAGTACCAGAACACTTAGTAAATGTCATTGTTGCTGCGCTAAAATTTGTTTCTGAGGAAGATCAGGAATCCTTAACACTTAAGGAGAAGGTTCAAGAAAAAGGTGTTGGACCTGCTTTTAGTGAAATTACAGGACTTACGCTGGATCATCCGTTAGTTGAGAAAGTAGTAGCATTATATTAAAAAGAATTAGGTCCCCTTTAGGTATTTAATAAGCAAAGGGGATCTTTTTTAATTTGTAGAAGGAAAAAGGAGTCGATCATTGGATTGATTGGCAATTATCGAAACGATCAATTTTATCCCACCGCTCTAATAAGATAGGTATATTCAAATTTATCATGGAATTGTTTCCCTGTTTAGAAGATATGTCCCTTTATAAAAAAGTAAAGGGTGATATTAATTGGATTCATCAATTGGTCCATACAATTGTTCATTCCAATGTAACTTAGTGTCCTCTTTTAAGGTATGGTTGTGTTGTTGCAATGCATCAATTAAGGAGGAGAGATCACGATTTTTTAAAGCTTCTAGCATATTATGATGATCTTTATGTCTTTTTAAGCTGTGTTCAAAAACCTCACTGTAACCAACTCGTGCCAATGAAATAAGTGGATTAATTGAATAATAAATGTTTTGAACCTTTTGATTCATAGTCCATTGCACTAATAATTGATGAAACTCCATATCAAGTTTACTGTATGCTTCATACGAAAAGGGTTGTACGACCAATAATGCATCCATTTTTTTAATTATTTGGTTCCAATTACCTATCTGTTCATCTGATACAAGCTTAACTGCCTGTGCTGCGGCCCATGTTTCAACCATAAATCGAGCATCTAATGCTTCCATACAATCTTTGAAACGTAATTGGGTTATGTAAGTTCCTTTCCGTGGTAATATTTCAATTAAACCTTCGTGTACTAATTGATTAACTGCTTCTTTTACGGGTGATCGGCTAACGCCATATTTATTTGCTAATTCATTTATATCTAATTTATCTCCGGGGGCAAAAATCCCACTAATTATTTCTTTTCGAAGTACTTTATATATTTGTGTAGCAAGAGCTGAAGTTTCAATCATTTCGGCCAAAGTAACCCTCCTAATAGTTATAATTAACATGTTACATGTAACATCTTTTAATAAATTATAGGATAATTTGATAAATATAGTCAATTTCTTATGCAAGTTAATAACATAGATGACAATAATAATAAACTTTTATTTAAATTTTTTATAAAAGAATTGACGAATAAACTAGAAAGCTATAATATTAGTTCATAACATGTAAAGTGTGAAATGTTACATATCACATTTCGGAATATTAAAATATATTTCTGATTGCATGAGCTGCTTACACTATTAAATTCAGAATTCAATTATTAATGTAGACTCTCTTACTCTACGTTTTTCAATCAGCAATTCATCCGCTGATGATTGAAACTATGTATATTAAAAACTAAAAAGTAAGCGTTTTAAATGGTGTGAGCCACATCCAATATGGTCCAATTTTCTTGTATTTCGCAACACAGTTGAAAAAACATTGACTAAATTAAAAAGAGGGAATTTATATGACAACTACAAATGTTAATCACGAAAAATTAAAAGAATTAGTAATCAATAAGCTAGTTAAAGGTGGATTAGTAGAGGAGCACGCTAAAATCGTTGCCGATGTACTTGTTCATGCTGATTTGAGAGGTGTAAGTTCACACGGTGTATTGCGAACAGAGCACTATGTAAAACGTCTATTAGAAGGAGGTTTGAATCCAAATCCTGAATTCTCAATTAAAGGTACTGGTCCTTCTTCTGCTATTTTTGATGGTGATGATGGGATTGGGCATGTTATCGCTAAAGAAGCAATGGATCACGCGATCGAGCTTGCTAGGAAGAATGGTATTGGTACAGTTGCTGTTATAAACAGTAGTCATTGCGGTGCATTATCTTATTTTGTTAACCAAGCGGCAGAGCAAGGATTTGTTGGAATGGCAGTTACACATACTGATAAAGTGGTAGTCCCTTTTGGTGGTGCAGAACCCTATTTTGGTACAAATCCAATTGCATACGGTTTCCCAGCTAAAAAAATAAGCCAGTCATTTTAGATATGGCAACTAGTAATGTAGCTTTTGGTAAAGTGCTTCATGCGAGAGAAGCGGGAACATCTATACCAAGTGATTGGGGTGTTGATGAAAGCGGTTCACCAACTGCTGATCCTCATGAGGTAAATGCTTTATTACCTTTCGCTGGTCCAAAAGGATATGGTCTAGCAATGGTAGTTGATATATTATCAGGCCTTTTAACGGGATCAGCTTTTGGCCCTCATATTACTACAATGTATGGGGATTACGATAAAAAACGTAAACTAGGGCATTTCATGTTTGTAATTAACCCAGCCGTATTTACAGAAAGCGAAGCCTTCTTAGAAAATATGGATAGAATGATAGATGAAATTCATCATACAACGCCTGCTCAAGGGTTCACTAAAGTGATGGTGCCAGGAGAACCAGAGCAGCAACGAGAAGAGGAAAGGCTTATTAATGGTGTCCCTGTTACTCAAACTGTATACGACTACTTAAGTCAAAATTAAGAAATGGTGTGTGATGGTAATGGATGTTGTAACAATAGGAGAAACAATGGTGCTCTTTACACCTAACACAACTGGATTTATGAGATATGCTAATCAGTTTTCCATGAAGTTTGGTGGAGCTGAATCAAATGTTGCTATTGGTTTGGCGAGATTAGGACATCAGGTAGGCTGGATTAGCAAAGTAGGGAATGATGAGTTTGGAAAAGCGCTGGTTTCCTTTATTAAAGGTGAAGGCGTTGATGTAAGCAGAGTGAAAGTAGATCAAACACTACCTACAGGGATCTATTTCAAGGAACTTCGTCGAGCAAATGATGTAAGAGTCTACTATTATCGAAGAGGCTCTGCAGCAAGTGCATTATCAAAAGTAGATTTAGATGGTGAATATATTGCGAAGGCAAAGTACCTCCATGTTACAGGCATTACTCCAGCCTTAAGTGACTCTTGTGAAGACACAATTTTGGAAGCGATTGAAATTGCAAAAATGAATGGAGTGCAAGTTGTTTTTGATCCAAATCTAAGGAGGAAACTCTGGAGTGAAGAAAAAGCAAGAAGTGTTCTTTTAAATATCGCTTCTAAAGCAGATATCGTTCTACCAGGTATTTCCGAAGGTGAGTTTATGTTTGGAGAAAGTGATCCTAAAAAAATAGCCGAGTGCTATTTGAATAACGGTGCTTCGACTGTTGTAGTTAAACTTGGCGCAAAAGGAGCCTCGTATTATACAAATAAAGATTATGAATTTGTACCAGGATATCCAGTAGACCAGGTAGTAGATCCGGTTGGTGCCGGAGATGGTTTTGCGGCTGGGTTCCTTTCAGGACTTCTAAAAGGATTATGCCTTCAAGATGCAGTAAAACAGGCTAATGCTGTGGGAGCCTTTGTCACAACTGTGAATGGAGATGTTGAAGGTCTTCCAGACGCTGAAGAAATTGAAGGACTTTTCAATAACATAAATCAAGATGTTGATCGATAATTTGACAAGGTGGTATGGTGATGAACTTACTAGACAAGATTAAAGAAAACGGCATTGTAGCTGTAATCCGTGGTGCTGAACCTGAAAATATTGTCCCAATCGCTAGAGCTTTGAAAGCTGGTGGTGTAAAGACTCTTGAAATCACCGTAGAAACTCCAAGAGTATTAGAATTGATTCAAAGGGTTTCAAGCGAGATGGGTGATGAGGTGATAGTTGGAGCAGGAACGGTGCTTGACCCTGAAACAGCACGTTCAGCGATAATGGCAGGTGCCAAATTTATCTTTTCTCCAACTGTGAATATTGAAACAATAAAAATTACAAAACGCTATGGAGTTATTAGTATACCTGGTGCTTTAACACCAACGGAAATATTAACAGCCTATGAAAATGGTGCTGATATAATAAAGGTGTTTCCTGCAAATGTATTTGGTCCAAGCTATTTAAAGGACATTCATGGACCAATACCGCAAATCCCATTAATGCCAACAGGTGGGCTTGATGTGCATAATGTAGGAGAATATATTAAAGCCGGAGCAGTGGCGGCTGGAATCGGAAGCTCACTTGTAAATACAAAGAAATTAATGAATGATCAGTATTTCATTGACCTAGAACAAAAGGCAACACTATTTGTCGAAGCGGTTCGCAATGCAAGAGATTGATTAATATTCTAAGCAGGAGAGTAATATGCTATCCTGCCTCTACTTTCAAGATAAGGGAGGGCTTTTAATGAAAATGAAAGCGTTTTTAGCTGGTATTATTGCAACAGCATGCCTCTTCATGACAACTGGCTGTACCTTGCTGGAAACAGCAGGGAAAGCTAATTCAGACGGAGTTACTACTATTAAAATTGCACACTATTTCTCAGAAACACATCCGCAAAATATTGCACTTAAAGAAAAGTTTAAACCTATTATTGAAGAAAAAACAAATGGAAAATACAAAGTGGAAATCTATCCAGCAAATGAGCTTGGAGATGAAGCACAATTCACTAGCGGTGCACGCATTGGATCAATTCAAATGGCAATCACAGGGATGGGTTTACAAACAGCAAATCCGAAAATCGGGGCTGTCGAATGGCCATATTTGTTTGATAGTTATGACCAAGCAAAACGTATTTTGAACGGTAAAGTAGGAGAGGAAATCTCTGTATCCTTCCGAGAACTCGGGGTGGAACCAATCGCATGGACAGCAAATGGATTCCGTGTTGTATCATCCAATCGGGCTATTGAATCAAAAGAAGAGTTTAAAGGATTACGTCTAAGGATGCCTAACATTCCTATCTTTATTAATACGGGTAATGCTATGGGGGTAAATGTACAACCACTTGCGTTGTCTGAAGTATTTACTGCACTTGAACAAGGTGTTATCGATGGACAAGAGAACCCTTATGTAACTTTAAAAGAATCAGCATTGTATGAAGTACAGAGTCATGTCGTAGAAACAAATCATATGTTCAGTCCAAATGTTTATCTTATGAATAAAACATTTTTTGATAATTTAGATGAAAAAACGAAGGATATCGTTTTAGAAGCAGCCCAGGAATCAGCCAATTATGAGTGGGAGCTGCTACAAGAGTCAGAGGAAAAAGTAAAGCAAGACTTAAAAGAGGAAGGTCTTGAAATCATTGTTCCAGATGAACAGTTTATCGCTAATTTGAGGGAATCTATGGAACCTGTTTATGAAGAGCTTTATAAGAAATACGATTGGGCAGAAGAATTCATTCAATTAATTGAAAGTCAAAAATAGAAAAAATCTTCAGTCAATCTTGTTCATTTAAGTAGACTTTGAATGATTTTTGAGAGGTGAAAATAAGATGGAGAAAGTGTTAAAAGTTCTCAATAGCATATTAAATGGCGTCATCATATTGATCCTTGTTTCCATGGTATCACTGGTGTTTTTAAACGTTGTTCTACGTTATGCCTTTGACTCCGGGATTACATGGTCAGAAGAACTTGCTCGTTATTTGTTCGTCTGGGTTGTTTTTTTGGGAGCAGTTGTTGCAACAAAAGAAAAAGGTCATCTTGGTGTGGATCTTTTGATTAGCTCAGTCCCTAGAAAATTCCAAAAAGTTCTGTACTTTATAGCTAACTCTTTAATAGTATTTGTTTTAACCCTATTTATTGATGGTCTTTTCAAAATGATGGAGGTCAATAAAATGGTATCGGGTCCTGCGACAGGAATACCAGAAGCAGTCTTTTATTTAGCTGGTATTGTTGCCTCTATTCTCATGATTATCATAACGAGTGTACAAACAATTCGTTTTGTATTTTTTAATCAAGATGCTCCACTTTGGGCAAAGTCTGAGAATGAAATGGGGGACACAAAATGATCTTAGTATTTTTGCTAACCTTGTTTCTTTTCCTTCTAATAGGAGTTCCTGTTGCCATCTCTATGCTAAGCAGTGCGATAGTCATGCTAGCTGTGCTAGGTTTATTTGATACTGGTATTCTGGGTGATTATTTAGTAAAAGGGGCAAATAACTTTTCATTGATGGCCATTCCATTCTTCATCCTAACCGGTGAAATCATGAATGCTGGTGGTGTTTCAAAGCGAATAGTAGAATTCGCGAGTGCATTTGTAGGGCATATTAGAGGCGGACTTGGATATGTTGTCATTATGTCAGGTGTTATTTTTGCAGGGTTGTCAGGGTCAGCTGTAGCAGATACAGCAGCACTAGGTGCGATCTTAATTCCAATGATGATTGCAAAAGGTTATAACAAAAACTCTTCAACAGGTCTTGTTGCAGCAACAGGGATCATTGGTACAATTATTCCACCAAGTATCCCAATGATTTTATTTGGAGTAGTTGGAGGCGTTTCAATTACACAATTATTCATGGCAGGTATCGTTCCAGGAATCTTAATTGCTGTAGGACTTGTAGTTGTTTGGTACTTTGTATCAAAAAAAGATCAAAGTGAAACAGTGCCAAAAGCAACGGCTAAACAAAAATGGACAGCCTTAATACGAGCTTTTTGGGCGCTTATGCTTCCAGTCATTATTATTGTAGGGCTTCGTGGTGGCATTTTTACTCCTACAGAAGCGGGAGTAGTAGCAGCAATTTATGCATTGATTATTAGCTTTTTCTATAGAGAAATTAAATGGAGACAGTTGTCTAATGTGTTTGTGGATACTGCAAAAACAACAGGTATCGTTATGTTTGTAGCATCTACCGCTGTTGTTTCAGGTTATGCCATCACTGTTGCACAAATACCTAGAGAATTGGTTGAGTTTTTAAGTGGCCTTACAACCAATCCGACCATTTTATTATTGATTATTATGCTTTTCTTGCTGGTTGTTGGTTGTGTAATGGATTTAACACCTGCAATTCTAATCTTTACTCCAGTACTACTTCCTGTAGTGACCGCTGTTGGCATTGATCCAGTTTACTTTGGGTTATTAATGGTTATTAATCTATCGATTGGATTAATTACTCCTCCAGTTGGAACCGTACTTTATATTGGGTGTGGCATCAGCAAAATTAGTATTGTTGATATTACTAAGGGGATCATGCCATTCTTATTAGTACAGCTGGGGATCTTGATACTATTAGTTCTATTCCCTGAATTAGTGACTGTTCCATTAAGTTGGTTCACTGAGTAATAAACAAAGATGAAATTTTCTTTAACCAACTTTTTTAAAAAATATCCCAATAAGGTGAACCTTATTGGGATATTTTTTTGAAAGATTACTAGAATTATATGTCACTTTAGGAGTTATTTTGCATATATTTTAAGCGTTATTTTGCACTATAAGTAAATATAAAAAAGCCCAATTTCTCAGCATTAAAATTGAGAAATTGGACTTTTTTCGTTACTCCGGAAAAGCGCCCTTCGTATTATAAGGTCATCCAGATTGTTTTTTTATCTGGATGGCCTATTTTTTATAGGCTATTCTTTAGGTAGTCGGGGTAGGACGCAAGCGCCCTTGGGACTTCTGGTATCAAATAGATCCCGTCCGTTATACTGTCCACCCCCTACTTGTAGAAACATGTTTGAGGCTGGTTGGGGCTTAGACCCCGCATAACAAGCGAAGCTATGATACTACAAGATAGACAGGGGCTACCGACAAATCTAGTATGAGGAGATGTGATAAAGTATGGATCCAGTGATTGGCCTGGATGTCGCAAAAGGAGAAAGCCAAGTTCAAGCTTTCCTGGCAAGAAAGCATCCCTATGGACTATGGAAAGACCTTTAAGTTTAAGCATGACACTAATGGACTGTGTGATTTTTATGTATTTTATAAAGAGGTAGAACGACACGCTGACGCTGAACCAGTCATCATTTTTGAATCTACAGGTCATTACCACGAACCGATTTTACAGTATCTTGAGGAAAGAAAAATTACCTACTACTTAGTAAATCCGGTTGTTTCTTACGAAACGAAAAAAAGTAGACTTCGAAAAGTGAAGTCGGATCCTGCTGATGCGAAACATTTGTGTGAACTGTACTACAAAGAAGACTTAACAGCGTTTCATCGTAAGAGTGTTCAAACCATGAACTTGAGAAATTTGAGTAGACAACACGATTCATTAACCCGCAATTATGTTCAACTTAAACTACAGTTTCAAACCATTCTTGATCAAGTTTTCCCTGAATATAAAGGGGTTTTTAGTAATTTATATTCTCCTATATCATTAAAGACTTTACTCACCTATCCTACTTCTGATGACGTGTTGAAGGTACAAACTGATGAATTAGCTAAGGAGATGCATGGTCTAGGAGGAAAGAGATCATATGGTTGGTTTTTCGAAAAGGCATTGAAGTTAAAAGAGGCAGCAAAACGGAATCCATTTAAGAAAACACTGTATCAAAGCCATTTGGTTACTCTAAAAATGTATATTCAAATGCTTCTCCAACAACGAGAGTTTCTCAACGTACTAGAGCAGGAAATTGATCAAAGACATTAATAACGACCTTCCACTTTTGACCCCTAATCTTGAATAACTACTACTTTGATTTAAAGTATATGACTTCAGGATCTCCTTCATCTAAATTTTCTACTATGCCACTCTGAATAAATCCATTTGTATTAAATACTTTTTGCATATTAATGTTAGAACGATTAGTAGAAGAAAATACCTTCGTAGTAGGGGATGTACTCATCATATAATCCATCAGTAAGCTTGCATATCCTTTTCGTCTTTTGGACGGTGACACAATAATTAGTGATATAAAAGAACATTCAAAGAAGTTAGTATCGTAAATTAAAAATCCCACAATGTACTCTTCTTCTTTCGCTATTATACAGTGTCCTAGCTTAATGGCATTCTCAATATAGTCTCGTCTGCTTGTGTTGCCAATAACCTCACTGTCTATATTAACTATTTTTTCCAAATCTTCAATAATAGCCTTACACACGGTCTTCATCTTACTTCCTCCAATAGCTCCCTTATTCAATACTCCTGCCCTATAGCTTAATATTAGTGTGATGCATTCCTCATTCGAATGATAGAAAAGCTTACTGATGAATGTATGATTTCATCACGAAGCTTCCAGAGGGTTGGTGTAATTCGTAATTCTATGTTTGTTTGCACAAGTCTATCTAATAAATCTCCAACAGGGTCAACAGAAAGGGGGGTAACAGCTTTTCGAGAAACATAGTAACCAGCATTTACATCAAAGCACTCAAAAGTTTCAGATGGTAACGTGTAAGCATATAGTTCTGTTTCTCTAATACGTTTAAGCCAAGATGTTTCTATTGCGATAATTCGATTGACAGAAGTATGGCCAAAGAAACGAATTAAGTCGTCACCTGTAGTTTCTGAAGATGTCCAGAAAGCCACACGTGGGCATTCACGAGGAAAATAATAATGTGGTGCGTGCTCTTCATCAATTGCCCAGACAAATGATTCTTCCTTGGAATTGGTTTTGGGAACATGTGGTTCGAAGTAAGTAATATTAGGATTTTCACTAAAATGGAAAAGTTTCATTGATAATTCCCCCATGAAAATTGTGTGACAAACATATTTAATTAATTCGTTATTTGTTATGGAATTCCCAATAGAAACCGTTTAGAAAATTAATTTACTCCACTCCACTTTCTAAAATAAAGAAAGTCTCATTGTTACAGTTAATCTCTGCCATCGCGCCATATGGTAAAATAAACTTCGGTTCGGTATGACCAAAATTCAAGTTATAAAGAATCGGCAAATTTTCCAAATCATATTCCTTCATGACTTTTTGAATTTCTACTTTATATTCTTCGTAATACTCCTCGTCTTGTGGTTTACCAAAAATGATTCCATTCGCTTTTTGCAGAATACCTTGTGCAGCATAATTCCGCAGCCAATATTTTATATGTTCTGGTTTTGGCTTTTCTTCAGATGTTTCAAAGAAAAGAATGCTATCATCCCAATATTTCTTATCAGGCCAAATTTCTGTTCCTTTCGCGAACTCTAACACTTCAATACAACCACCAATCAAACGCCCTTGTACGATACCTGAACCTTGAAGTAATTCATAACCCGAATTCTGCTGCATCGTACGGCGCTTGTTCTTATTCGCTTCATCCCATTCCAAATACTCACTTGTCCATTCTTTAGCTGGTTGAATTTCACCGATAACTTCATTTGAAAAGAACATTCGCCTTACCCTTTCAATTGTGTATGTATCCATTTCAACATTTTCTGCAAAATCAACTAAAATCGCTGGGCCGTAAAAAGATGATATACCTGCTTTATGGCAAAACAAATGCGAAATCGTTACATCTGAATAGCCCATAAAAATTTTTGGATTCTCATGTATTACATTAAAATCAATATAAGGAAGTAAACGAATACTATCTTCTCCACCAATATTTGCAAAGATTCCTTTAATGCTCTTATCTTTAAATGCCGTCATCAAATCTTCCGCACGAGCTTGTGGATTCTTATAAAGGTAATCTCCACCTTTCAAACTATTCGGCATTGGGACAACCTTAAGACCGAAAACTTCTTCTAATCTCTTTACACCTTGCTCATAACGCCATATTAGCTCAGGATCACCTGCCCCTCCCCATGAAGGACTTATTGTTGCAACAATATCTCCTGGCTGCAATTTCTTTGGTTTTATTAACACATTAACTCCCACCCTTGTATAATTCGATTAACAACGACTATACGATTAAATTTCTACATCATCAACAAATTTACCTGCTGTTATGCAAGAATCTGGCCAGATTGTGGAACAAAATTAAAAAAGCGCTCTTTATCAAAAAAGCAACCTGTCTTCACCGTCTATTTACTCAAATTGAACTCGAAATAAATCACCTTACATCAATTACCACCGAAGTAGTAGAAGCTGCACGAAATAGTTTAGTGATTGGACATAATTAATGAAGAAACCCAGCTTATCTTCTAATGTGAAGGTTGTTGGGTTTTAATGTTGGGTGTGCAAAATAGTACTTAAAAAAGGTGCAAAATACCGTCTAAAGTGACAGAATTATAATAGTAGGGTGGATGGCAAGAGTAGCCGTCAAAGTATATGGTTGAGGTGAGGTCGATACAAAGGGGTAGTCTTTTTTTGAATGTATTCTTCTCTTTTAAGATAATATAAAGCCCGCCAATTCATTCATGGCGGGCATTTCTAATCATATATGATTACTGCAAGTCTGCTGCACCTTTAGCAATCAGATCAAATAATTCCTCTATGTCTGAGTCCTCAACACATGAGAATGCAATACGAAGATCTGTAGAATTGATTGAAATTGTTCCGACTCCGTATTTATCTAATAGGTGTAAACGAAGCTCTTCTGCGTTAATGTTGTTAAGTTTAAGGCACATAAAGTATCCAGAATTAAATGGATAGTATGTCCAGTACTTTTGGTATTCTTCTTTTGCAAGTACTTCTTTCGTTTTATCTGCTCTGCGTTTCATTAGCGCAAATTTTTGCTCTTTTTCTACATTGAACTCATTTGACTGTAATGATTGTAGAATAATTGATTGAGAAGGGTGTGAGCCACTTGAAATGGTTCCCCTGATGATTCCTTTTGTTTTTTGCTCTAATGCGTTTAGAACGGCAGCGCTTTTGCTAGCATATGTGATAAATCCAACACGGAATCCCCATACGTAGTTTTCCTTTGTTGCTCCATCTACTTTAATCGCGAGGATGCGTTCGTGTGCGTCAGCTAATAGGCTAAAGATTGATTCCTTAATTGAATCTTCGTAAAATAATCCAAAATACGCATCATCAATAAGTGCTACTACATTTATGCCTTCTTCAGCTGCTTCTTTAAGAACAGCAACAATTTCTTTTGCTTCTGATTCAAGAGGTGTGTAGCCGGTTGGATTGTTCGGGAAGTTTAATAACACGACAACTTTTCCAGCTGCTTTTTGCGATTGGATCGCTTCTCTTAAGCCTTCAACATTAAAACCGTCTGCTTCGTTGAATAATGGATACGTTGTAACCGTTCCTCCACGACGCACTTTAAAGGTAATGTTGTAATTACCCCAATATTTATCTGGAAGGATGATTGGGTTGCCTTCGTCGACAAATAAGTCAGCCACAATGCTTAATCCATGTGTAAGGGCATTTGTTACGACTGGTGAACCGACTAATTCTTCATTTAAGCTAGGGTTATCATTAAGAATTTTTTTCTTCCAAACTTTACGTAAATCTTCTTTTCCTTGTGGTGGTGCGTATGGGAAAAGGTCCTTAGGTGCGATTTTATCACCGAAAAGATTTTGAATGTGTTGAAAGTGCATCGGTTGATTGTTTTCAGTAGCGATACCAATTGTTGCATTGAAACGATGGGCTTTTTTCCCTGCTTCTGCAGATTGGCTTAAAATCCCCTTTGGATAAAACAATTCTTTCCCTAATTGAGACAACATATTATAGACATGTTCGTTGTCTTCTTTCATTGAATTATTTAAAGCTTGTGCTAATTCATTCATTATCTCGTTTCACCTCTATGGAAGATAAAAATTTTGAAAATTCATTAAGAAATATTTTAACATACTAAAGAGTATTCTCACAGTGTATTCGACAAAATATTAGGCTGTTTTCGCAAACTTTGTTGCTTTTAAAATAGTATTGGGTTGGTTGATTGCAGCGAGAGGATGCTCGCTTTCCGTGGGGCGGGCGATAAGCCTCCTCAGCGCGAAGCGCCTGCGGGGTCTCATCTGTCCCGCTACTCCCACAGGAGTCTCGCATATCCGTTCCAATCACCCTAATCAGTTTTGTTCAAAAACAACAATCTTTTAGAAAAGAGCCAAATATTATAAACTTCATTCTAACATTTACTGGTAGTTTATTTCTGAAATAGCGGTTTCCGCGATATACTATGTATATAAATATAGTAAGCGAGGATCATACATGCATATTGTATCAATTTTACTTGGAATTATTATTTTATTAAATATTGTTTTTGCAGTTGTTGTAATTTTTCGTGAACGCAGAGATGCTTCTTCGTCATGGGCATGGTTACTTGTGTTATTTTTTATCCCCTTGCTTGGGTTTCTGCTTTACTTGCTTTTTGGGCAAAACTTAAGTCGGTACCATATGTTTCAGTGGGAGGATCGGAAAAAGCTTGGGATTGAAACATTATTAAGCAAGCAATTAGAGCAAATACGGAACGATACGTTTGAATTTCGTAGTGAAACTGAGCGAGATAATAAACAGCTTATTTACATGCATTTGATCAATAATGATGCAGTGTTAACAAAAGAAAATCATGTAGATGTGTTTATTGATGGAAATAAGAAATTTGATAAGCTGCTAGAGGATATCGAAAATGCGAAAGATCATATTCATCTCCAATATTACATTCTAAAAAATGACCAGCTTGGAAATCGACTTATAAAGGCGTTAACCAAAAAGGCCCAGCAAGGAATAAAGGTAAGAGTGTTATACGATGATTTAGGTTCGAGAGGATTACGAAGTTCCTTTTTTGCCGAGCTAAGAGCGGCAGAGGGTGAGGTGGAAGAATTTTTTCCATCTAAGCTAAGATGGATTAATTTACGTCTTAATTATCGAAACCATCGTAAGCTTGTGATTATAGACGGTCAGATCGGATATGTAGGTGGCTTTAACGTTGGTGACGAGTACTTAGGCCTTGACCCTAAGTTTGGTTATTGGCGCGATACCCATTTAAGAATCCAAGGTCCAGCCGTTTATGCGATACAAACCCGATTTATCCTAGACTGGAACCAGGCAACACATAAGAGAAATATTTCGTACTTGCAAGAGCATTTTCCAAAGCCAGTGAGAAAAGGGGATAGTAGCTTACAAATTGTTACAAGTGGTCCTGATTCAGAATGGGAGCAGATTAAAAACGGATATATTAAAATGATTTCAACTGCGAGAAAGACGATTCGTATTCAAACACCTTACTTTATTCCCGATGCAAGTGTGCTTGATGCCTTAAAAATTGCCTGCTTATCTGGAGTGGACGTCAATATCATGATTCCCAATAAACCAGATCATCCATTTGTTTATTGGGCAACCATGTCATATATCGGTGAAATGTTAAGCTCAGGGGCACGTGTTTACATTTATGAAAATGGCTTTATCCATGCGAAAACGATTATTGTTGATCATGAAATCTCATCTGTAGGTACAGCAAATATAGATGTGAGAAGCTTTAAATTAAATTTCGAGGTAAATGCATTTATTTATGACACTGAGATTGCCCGAAAGCTTGATGATTTCTTTCAAAACGATATCGCATTATCCAGGGAGCTATCATTAGAAGCCTATCATCAGCGCCCCAGATTAATCCGCTTCAAAGAGTCGATCTCCCGTTTGCTTTCACCTATTTTGTAATCGGGATTTATTGATTCAAGCATTGACAACTTGAGAGACTAAACGATATAGTTATTTGAAGTTATCGATAAAGTAATCTATAATCAGAAAAGGGGGTTTCCATCTTGTCTCCCCAAACCCCCATTCTACTAAATAATTTCATGCTATAATGAAAGCGTTTATATGAGTGTTAGATACATAGAATAATAGATGAATAAAACCTATGATCGATCGTACCTAGAAAGGATTGTTGGAACAGTCCTATAGAGTGTTACTAGTCATAAATAAGTAGATTGTAAGGAGGAGAAATATGTGATCGAGCTACTCAAATTAAAACCGGTTTTTAAAGAACGAATTTGGGGTGGGACAACTTTAAAGGATTCCTTTGGTTATGAAATTCCTAGTGAACAAACTGGGGAATGCTGGGCGATTAGTGCTCATCCAAACGGAAATAGCACAGTTGAAAATGGACCGTTTGCAGGAAAAGAATTAAGCTGGCTTTGGGATCATCATCGTGAGCTCTTTGGTAATGTTAGTGGAGATCGTTTCCCACTTCTCACAAAAATATTGGATGCTAAGACAGATTTAAGTGTACAAGTTCACCCAAATGACCAATATGCGAAAGTAAACGAAAACGGTGAATTAGGTAAAACAGAATGCTGGTATATTATTGATTGTAAGCAAGATGCTGAAATGATTTTCGGTCACCATGCTCATTCTAAGGAACAGCTTGTGCAAATGATTCATTCAGGCAGGTGGGAAGATCTTTTAAGAAGAGTGAAGATAAAGCCTGGTGATTTCTTTTACGTACCAAGCGGAACAATCCATGCATTATGTGAAGAGACATTAGTACTTGAAACACAACAAAGCTCTGATACAACCTACCGAGTATACGATTATGACCGTGTCGATCAAAACGGTGAAAAAAGAGAACTCCATTTACAAAAGGCAATCGATGTGACAACAGTGCCTGATACTGAGAATAAAGCGAATTTCCAATCTGAAGTTCAAGGTGGAACAAAAATAACGACATTTGTAGAAGGAGAGTACTTCTCTGTTTATAAATGGGAGGTTGCTGGTGACTATCAATCTGAACGTGAAGCGCCGTTTTTACTTTGTAGTGTGATCAAAGGACAAGGTGAGGTAACAACTGGTCAAGAAACACTTCCAGTTAAAAAGGGTGATCACTTTATCCTAACTGCACACATAACACAGCTAACTGTAACAGGGACACTAGAGCTAATTGTTTCCCATCCATGATCACCGCATATGAATTTGTGTGGTCAAAGTTAAAGCTCCTTTAGGGGGCTATTTTTTTTGAATAAAGGCAAAAATAGAATAGTAACGAACCCTTTTTTCTAGTAATCAAGTCCTTTTAGTAAGTATTTCTTTTAAAGATAATAGAGCATTTAGATGCAAGTTACATTATAATAAATGTATATACAAGGAGAATTCCGTTCTAATTCAATTTACTTATATTAATTTAATTGTTTATTTCAGTGAGTGTCGGAGGTGGGTATTTTGGGGAATAATGTAACAATGAGAGACATTGCTGCTCGACTTGGTGTAAGTAGTGTCACCATTTCAAAAGCATTGAACGATAAAGAAGGTGTAAGCGATGAGCTAAAGCAAAAAATCAAAGAGGTAGCGGAAGAGATGGGCTATCGATTTAATACTTTAGCTAAATCAATGAAGGAAGGCCAAGCATACAATATTGGTGTTATTATTCCTGAGCGCTTTACGGGTGAAATACAGTCATTTTATTTGAAATTCTACCAGCATATTGCAAGAGTTTTGGACCAGCACCAGTATAGTGGTATTCTTCATATTCTTAGCTCTGAAGATGAGGACCACAATGTATTACCAAGAATCTACTATGATAAAAAAGTCGATGGACTTCTTATTTTAGGACAAATTAGTAATGACTATATAAATCTGTTAAATCGTATTGAAATCCCGATCGTTTATATAGATTTTTATAATGAGGATGCCGAGGCAGATACAGTTATCACTGACAATTTCTCTGGTGTTTATGAAATGACGAATCACCTTATAAAAAATGGTCACAAAGAGATCGGGTTTGTTGGAAATATCTATTCTACTAGTAGTATTCAAGATCGTTTTTTAGGATATTATAAATCGCTACTAGAGCATAAATTACCATTAAATCAAGCTTATATTATCAATGATCGTGATGATCGTGGCAAGTATATTGACTTGGAGATGCCCGAAAAGCTTCCTACAGCCTTTGTTTGTAACTGTGATCAAATCGCCTATAATTTAATTAACAAGCTGAATTCATTAGGTTATCGTGTACCTGAGGATTGCTCAGTTGTAGGCTTTGATAATGATATTTATGCGCAAATTGCTGAACCAAAGCTAACAACGGTTGAAGTAGATATCGAGGAAATGTCGAGAACCGCTGTAAATTTAATCATTTCTAAGCTGAAAAGTAAGCAAAAGAAATGGGAGCAAGTTTCTGTAAAAGGTAAAATTGTCTACAGAAACTCAGTTAAGCAATTAAATGAGTCACAAGGAAAATGAGTACCTGATCGTGTGTCTACATAAACGATTCTAATGATGATGACAAAAAAGCTTGAGGCAAATAAAAAACTCAAGCTTTTTGATTTGAAGTGTATATAGCTTATTAAATGCCACGTTAGTTGAAGAACAGGTAACAACTGTCGTCAAGCTTTCTTTAATACCTATAAGCACTTTCGCATGTATTAGCCTGTGGCTCATAATAACAATGTTGTTTATATTGACCTGCAAATGGTTGATTATACCATGTAGGTGGACACGTACCATACGGATTAAAATACCAAAGAGCATACTTAGAAGGATGTTGTCTCCAAAACTTTACTACATTTCGTGCCAATCTTCTCTCTACATCTCTTGCTGGACTATAAAATAAACTACCTTTTTGTACTGCTTCAAAAGAGTAATTTCCTCCTTGAACATGAAAAATTACATCCCGTATGGTTCTTAAATCCTTAAAATCTAAACAATCAACTACTGCTCGATTTACAATGACATTCCCAACCATAAGCATCCCTAGTCGCCCTTCACCCACAGCCTCTGCCCGCATCATCCGTGCAATTAAATCAATGTCACTATCTCTATGTTTTACTCTCGTCACTTTTCATCACCTCTATCAAGAATTGTATTAAAAACAGCCTACAAAAATGTCAAGTGGTTACATTTCATTGGGGGAATTAGGAAAGAACATGTTGTTGTACTAACGAAAAGAGCATACCAATTACTTTGATAATTGATATGCTAAATACAATGTTTCTCCACAAAAACGGAACTACTTACAAAATATGTTCAAGCGTTTTTTATTGTTTAGCGAAAACTAAATCATTCTTGTACTATGGATATGCGATCGACAACCCGATCCCAGTGATAAATGAAGTACATAAGATAACTTGTTTTGCATAGAGTATGCAGAAACATTAGGCTTTTTTAAAGGGCTTGTTATTTAATTTCCAGAATAATACAAGGTGAGGTTAACATATTGTTTTATAAGGATTTCTTACTTCTTATCAGAATACAAGCGTCCATAAAGGGGCTGATTGTTTTGAATAGAAATAGAAAGATGCTTCTAATCACTATTTTGTGTATTTTCCTAATAATAACACTTGTTGTTAATGTTATTCTCCATGTTAGAATTCATATTGTATATAGTTCGGGTGTAGGGCCCTTTTTATTTATAGGATTAATAATTTTGGCTATCGTTGTTCTCTATTTCAAACGTTAACAAAAAAGGATCTTGACTTGAAGATCCTTTTTTTTATCACTTATTTACTTATTGTAGCTACTTCAATTTGAAGAACTTTTCGATCATTGTGGTCAAATCATCTAGAGTAGGTTCATCTCTAATATTACCTAACATACCTTGTATGACAGGACTTCTTGGTGTCTCCCTCTCAATTTCTCCCTCTAGTACATCTAGAGTAATAATAATATCCTCGTTATCTATCTTGTCCTTAGAAAGCTTTATTTGTCTTACGATATCCTCCCGACTCGGCTCTGGATACAATTTAGACAATTTTTCTATACAATCAGCTGTTAAAATAGGTTCTTCATTTGAACTTGTAAATCCAGCTGCAAGATCATCCATTCTGTTAAGAATAAACCCCGCTAATTTGTGTAAATCAATGGTAGTTTTATCAAAGATAATTAGCTTTAAATAGGAATGAACAATACCTTGGAGAATTATGTTTAAATCATAAATAAAACGTTTAATGGCTGTGCCGTATATATTTAGTAGTGATTTATGATAAAAACTTCCGATCTCAGCACTGATTTTTCTAACAAATTCTTCGACCTCTGAATTGATCGGAATCGTTTGTTCACGAGTTTGCATAATGATAAATTCTTTATTTTTTTGAACTTCTTCTAGCTGTGTTACTAGCTGGGCAATAAATGTTTCGCGTGGTGTTAAATCCTTTACTGGCAAGGCATCTAGCTTTGATTGGATGGTTTGAAATTGATATTTAAAAGCTGCTAGTAATAGTGCCTCTTTCGATTTGAAATAGAGATAAAATGCTCCCTTTGAAATCCCGCAAGCATCGACGATTTCTTGGATCGAAGTTGAAGAATAACCTTTTCTAGCAAAAAGACTAATTCCTGCTTCAATAATTTTCTTTTCCTTTTCCTTCATCTTTTTCTCCTTAAGAGTTTCTTAGCAATTGTATTGGATATGCTAAAAGTATTATGACCTTTTGTTCACATTTACAAAAAATTAATGTCTGATTGTTTCCAGAAATGTTGACTATGACCACTTGGTCATTTATATTATTAGATATTGTGACCTATTAGTCAATTGATAATCAATATATTGGGGGATAACATGAATAGCATAATTAATTTTGTCTTACGAAACAAGTTTGCTGTATGGTTACTTACGATCATTATCACTGTAGCCGGACTGTATTCGGGGTTAAATATGAAGTTGGAAACAATACCTAATATTAACACTCCAATCATATCAGTTACAACAGTATATCCGGGAGCAACACCTGAGGAAGTTGCCGATAACGTATCCGTACCAATTGAGCAAATCGTTCAAAATCTAAATGGAGTCAATGTAGTAAGCTCAAACTCCATGCAAAATGCATCATCCATTCAAGTAGAATATGGATTTGAAAAGAATATGGATGAAGCAGAGGATGAATTAAACGACGCTTTAGCAGATATTGAATTACCAGAAGGTGCAAATGAGCCTGAAGTTTCTCGACTTAGCCTAAATGCCTTTCCTATCCTAGCATTAAGTATTGCAAATGATGAGCAATCACTAGCTGAGCTTACGACGATCGTTGAAGACCGCATCCTTCCTGCATTAAAAGGAGTTGACGGGGTATCTTCTGTTCAAATATCAGGTCAGCAAGTAGAGGAAGTAGAATTTGTCTTCAATGATGATAAAATGCAAGAGTACGGCCTTGATGAGGAAACGGTTCAAAACCTTATTAAAGGAGCTGACGTTAATTTTCCGCTAGGCCTATACACATTAGATAAGACAGAAAAATCAGTTGTAGTAGACGGTAATATTACAAGCTTAGAAGATCTGAAAAATCTAGAAATACCTGTTACACCTCAAAATCCAGGAGCTGGGCAAGCTGCAATGGGGGAACAAGCTTCAGGTATGACTGGTCAGTCAGGTATGGGTAATGCAGCTGCTGGTCAGGAGCAAGCGTCTCAAGCAGCACAAGCAGCACAAGCAATTGAGCTACCAACAGTTAAACTTTCTGAGATAGCTGAAATTAATTTAGTTGGTAAAGCAGAATCCATTTCTAGAACAAATGGGAAAGAAGCAATTGGTATCCAAATTGTAAAAGCAACAGATGCAAATACTGTAGATGTAGCAAAAGAAGTGGAAGCAGAATTATCTGAGTTTGAGGATGAACTGAAAGGCTTAGATATTGTGTATACACTTGATCAAGCTACTCCAATTGAAGAGTCTGTTAGCACAATGTTAAGTAAAGCATTGTTTGGGGCACTCTTTGCTGTTGTGATTATTCTCATCTTTTTAAGAGATATTAAATCAACATTGATTTCAATCATCTCGATTCCGTTATCATTGTTAATTGCGGTTATCCTGCTAAATCAAATGGATATTACACTAAACATGATGACCCTAGGAGCCATGACTGTAGCAATTGGCCGTGTCGTTGATGACTCTATCGTTGTTATTGAAAATATCTATCGAAGAATGTCTCTTAAAGGAGAGGTTCTTAAAGGAAAAGCATTGGTACGTGAAGCAACGAAAGAAATGTTCATGCCGATTTTGTCCTCAACAGTCGTTACGATAGCAGTATTCCTGCCATTAGCGCTTGTTAAAGGAATGATTGGTGAATTATTCTTACCTTTTGCCTTAACGATCGTATTTTCACTTTTAGCATCATTGCTAGTTGCTATTACAATTGTTCCAATGATGGCCCATAGTTTATTTAAGAAAAGCCTTTACGGCGAAACTAAGATTAAACATGATGAACATAAACCAGGTAAGTTCACTGGAATGTATCGCAGCATTTTAAATTGGACATTAAATCATAAAGTGATTACGTCATCGATTGCTATTTTAATGTTAGTTGGTAGTTTGTTCCTTGTTCCAATTATTGGCGTGAGTTTCATATCATCTGAGGAAGAAAAAATGATGATGGTTACGTATAAACCAAAACCAGGTGAAACGAGAGAACAGGCTGAAAAACAGACAGCAATTGCCGAAAGCTTCTTTATGGATCGAGAAGATGTAAAAACTGTCCAATATTCATTAGGAAGTGAAAATCCTATGAATCCTGGTGATACAAATAGTGCGATCTTCTTCGTTGAATATGAGGATGATACAGAAAACTTTACTGAAGAGAAAGAAAAGGTAATTGAAGACTTAAAGGCTACTGCAAAGGGTGGCGGAGAGTGGGCTTCACAAGACTTCACTTCTACTGGAGCAAGTAATGCGATTACGATGTTTGTATATGGGAACAACATGGAAGACATCGAGCCAGTTGTAAAAGAAGTACAAGAAATTATGGAAAGTAATGATTCATTAAAGAATGTCGAATCAAGTATGTCTGAAACGTATGATGAATATACGTTTGTTGCAAATCATGAAGAGTTAAGCAAGCTTGGATTATCTGCAGCACAAATTGGTATGGAACTAAGTCCAACAAGAGAACGTCCTGTTTTAACAAAAGTTGAAAAGGATGGAGAAGAATTAAATGTTTATCTACAAGTAGAAGAGGAAGACTATGAAACAATAGATGACCTAACAGATAAAACGATTCAATCACCACTTGGAAAAAAAGTGAAGATTGGCGATGTTGTTGAGGTGAAAGAAGGCGAAACCTCTAATACGGTCACAAGACGTGATGGGAAAATCTATGTTCAAGTTTCCGGAGAAATTAAGACTGATGATGTAGCTAAAGTATCGGCAGATGTTCAAGCTGAAGTAGAGGATATCGATGTTCCATCCTCAATTGATATTAACATGGGTGGAGTAACCGAAGATATTCAAGAATCGTTTACACAGCTAGGTTTAGCAATGTTAGCAGCAATCGCGATCGTGTATTTCATTCTAGTTATTACATTTGGTGGTGGTTTGGCACCATTTGCGATCTTGTTCTCGTTACCGTTCACGGTCATTGGTGCATTAGTAGGACTGCTAATTGCAGGTGAAACGTTAAGTGTAAATGCGATGATTGGTGCATTAATGCTTATCGGTATCGTTGTAACGAATGCTATTGTCTTAATTGACCGAGTGATCCATAAAGAGAAAGAAGGACTAAGTACGCGTGAGGCGTTATTAGAAGCTGGAACAACTCGTCTCCGTCCAATTTTAATGACAGCTATCGCGACAATCGGTGCATTAATTCCATTAGCATTAGGTCTTGAAGGAAGTGGGATTATTTCGAAGGGACTTGGTGTAACTGTTATTGGTGGTCTTACAAGCTCTACACTGTTAACGCTTGTCATGGTCCCAATTGTTTATGAATTATTGAGTAAGCTTCGTCGTAAAAAGTCATTAGTTGAAGAAGAATAAAAATGTAGGATCTGGCTTTCATTAGTCAGATCTTTTTTATATTAGAAAAAGCAATCGCTTTCATGTACAATAATTGTACCTCATGTTTTACCTCTTCATATTAAAGACAAGACATGATGACATTGTAAATTTTTTGTAAAGTATTCGACAAAATCTATCAAAACTCGTCAAAATTCTATATAATTCGTTAAGGATGTGAAATTTTCTTCGTTTACAAAGAACGAAGATTTTCACCATTTCTTACGAGAAGCAACAACGTTTTCTAATTTTTTTGGGTTTCAATGGGGGAAAAGACAATGGTTTTTTTTAGGGGAAAAAAGGATAAATTCTCAGAATTACTATTAAAAATGACAGATAATTTACAAAGTGCAACAACGTTTTTTTTGGCACAAGATATTTCAAGTAATCAAGGACTACAGCTCTTATTAAAAACAATAAAAGAGTATGAAGTTAATGGAGATAGATATGTAGAAACAATTACGAAAGAATTAAGCCATACCTATATTACTTCAATTGAGCGTGAAGATCTCTTACAATTGGCGGTATACTTGGACGATGTATTAGATGGTATGGAGCATACGGCTGGTTTATTAGAAATGTATTCTGTTACAAAGTCTACAGAGCATATGAAGAAATTTGCTCAAAAAATTCATGACAGCTCAATTGAAATTTCAAGTGCTATCAATCTTTTATCCAGGAAAAAGTTACTTTCTATCACACCGTATTCTTTAAAAATAAAGGAACTAGAGTCAGATACGAATAATCTTTTGCGAATGTCGATTAAAAATTTGTTTGCAACCATGAAAGACCCGATTATGATTATTCAATACAAAGAAATATACGAATCTCTTGAAGGTATCGTAAATGATTGCTGTAAAGTTGCCAAAACACTTGATACGATCATCATGAAAAATGCATAGGTATAACCATTTTTAGGCAGTTAATGACTGCTTTTTTTTATGGGTAATTTTAGAAATTCTGCTTAGCTAAGAAAAGTCATATTCGAGAAACCTAATTTGTCCTAGGAAGATTTTTAAGCATTTCTATACTATACTAAAGTAAAAAGATAATTAACATTGTTTGGGGGGAGTTTTTTTGCTTATAACTGAGCGTCATCGTTTGATATTAGAGCTTTTAAAAGAAAAAGAAAATGTTAAAATTCATGATTTAGTCGAGTTAACAAATAGCTCAGAATCCACTTTGAGACGTGACTTGGATCAATTAGAAAAGCAGAACTATTTAAAGCGCGTACATGGTGGTGCTTCACTGTTACAAAGAAAACGTGAAGAACTAAGTATGGTTGAAAAATCAACTCAAAATTTAAAAGAAAAAAGCATGATAGCAAAATATGCAGCTAAGCTAATTGAAGATGGAGATTGTGTCTACCTAGATGCAGGGACAACAACCTACCAAATGATCCAGTATTTAGAAGGAAAGAACATTGTTGCGGTTACAAATGGGATTGACCATTTGGATGCATTACTAGAAAAGGATATAAATACATATATCATCGGAGGAAGTGTAAAAAAAGTAACAAGAGCGATGATTGGCAGCAATGCATATGAAAGTATTCAAAATTATCGTTTTGATAAATGCTTTATCGGAACAAATGCAATTCACTATGAACTAGGTTTTACTACTCCTGATCCTGAAGAAGCACAACTGAAAGCAAAGGCTATTGCCCTCTCTCGTGAACCGTTTATCCTTACAGATCATAGGAAATTTGGAGAGGTTTCCTTTTCAAAATTTGCTGATCTACATCAAGCTAAAATTATTACAAATGAAGAGGAGTCAATAAACCTGGACAAGTATAAGGAGAAAGTGGAAATTTACAGTGTAGCTTTTTAAAAAGCTTTCATTGTTTTACATAAACCGTTTAAATTTGGAGCTGACTCGTTTGTCTACTGATTGACAGATAGGGTTTAAAGCTCTTTTTATTTTGCCTTCATTATGCAACAACTCGAAAAAAATTCTTTTTTACATAGATAATTTCACAAAAATAAATATTTTGAAAAATCGTTTTATCAGAATTTGAAAGAGATTTGCTCAGAAATTCTTATTAAAACACAGGTTGTGTACTAGTCGTAAAAGCTAAAAATTTAGTATCCTCACATAATTTACTGAATTTTCCTAATGTGTTGACAATTGTAAATGAGCGTAATATAATCAAAATCAATCAAAAGTAGTCAATAATAAGCAATATTGAATTTAAAACAACCAATAATAATCATCCTGTGAGTTAATCTTTGAGAAAAATATGTAAACGGTAACAACTACTCAACAGCACTTTTAACTGAATCATAATTGAATGATTTAAGGAGGTGAAATAGTTATAGTTTTGTAAGCGTTAACAGATTAGATTGCCAATGTTGTAGTTCGTAAAAAAACGGTATTATAATTTTTTAATTTTCTAGGGGGTTCACAAATGAAAAAGAATGTAAAAAGCTTATTAGTGCTAGTGTCAACAATTGTAATGGCCTTAATGTCAGCTTGTAGTAGTGCTAGTGAATCATCAAACGAAGGCACTGGCGAGAAAAAAAGTGATGATCAGTTAAAAATCGGATTAACTGTAGGTACTTTGGCAAATCCATTTTTCGTTGCAATGGGAAAAGGTGCTGAGGAAGCAGGGAAGGAATTAGGTGCTGAGGTTCTTGTTGAAAGTGCTGAATATGATCTTGCAAAACAAACCTCGCAAATTGAAGACTTTATTACAAAAGAGGTAGATGTCATTTTATTAAATGCTGTTGATACGAAGGGGATCGCTGCCGCTGTTCAACAAGCAAAGGGAGCAGGAATACCAGTAATCGCAGTTGATACAAATGCTGAAGGGGGCGTTGATGCAACAGTCACTTCAGATAACTACCAAGCTGGTAAACTTGCTGGTGAGTATGTGGTTGAACAATTAAATGGCAAAGGAGACATTGTCATTATTGATGGACCTCCAGTTTCAGCAGTTGCCGATCGTATTAAAGGATTTGAGGATGTAATTAAAGATTCTGAAATTAAAGTAGTTGCGAAGCAAAATGGTGAGGGGAACCGTGAAAAAGCATTAACTGTTATGGAAAGTATTTTACAAGCAAATCCTTCTGGATCAATTGACGCTGTTTTTGCAATCAATGATCCTGAAGCAATCGGGGTAGAAATTGCTCAAGAGCAAGCTGGACGTAAGGATGAGTTTTTCGTAGTTGGCGTTGATGGTGCTCCCGAAGCAGCCGATGCCATGGCAAAAGAAGGAAGCACGATCATGGCTACTTCAGCTCAATCACCTAGCGAAATGGTGAAAAAGGCAGTTGAAATTGGCATGAAAGTAAAAAATGGGGAAGATGTCGAAGAGCTTATTAAAGTACCTGTTGAGCTTGTCACTCAGGATACATTAGATTCTTATCAGGGGTGGTAAGTCTTTAAACCAAAGGGGACAGTCCCCGCCTGTGGGGACTGCCTGTGTGGACTGTCCCTAACAAGGGGTGATTACATATGGCGATTAAGGAAAAGGTAATAAAAAAGCAACACTCGATAAAAATGCCGGTACTGAATATGGAAGGAATAAGTAAAACCTTCTCAGGAGTAAAGGTATTAAACAATGTGAGAATGGAGCTTTATCCAGGTGAAGTACACGCATTAATGGGTGAGAACGGTGCTGGGAAATCAACGTTTATGAAAATCCTTGCAGGGATCCATTCTCCTGATCATGATGGCGGGACGATCTATTTAAAAGGTCAACCTATATCATGGAAGGATCCTGTTGATGCAAGGAACAAAGGAATAAGTGTAATTCACCAGGAGTTAAATCTCTCTCCTAATCTAACAATCAGTGAAAATATTTTAATGGGATCAACTTTTCCGAGAAACCGACTAGGAATGGTCAAATGGGATGAGGTACATGAACGTGCACAAAAGGTATTAGATTCGATGGGCTCTAATCTAAGTCCCCGTCAACTCGTATCAACCTTGAGTGTTGCACAACAACAAATGGTCGAGATCGCACGAGCGTTATCCTTTAAGGCAGAGGTTCTAATTATGGATGAACCAACAGCTTCGCTAACAGATAAAGAGATTTCGAAGCTGTTTCAAATTATTGCCGATTTGAAAAAACAAGGAGTTGCGATCGTTTATATTTCGCATCGGATGGACGAAATTTTTAAGATTTCTAATCGATACACTGTATTACGAGATGGGGAGTGGATCAGAAGCGGACCAATTGAAGAGACAAATCCCGACCACTTAGTCAAGCTTATGGTAGGTCGTGATCTAAAAGATTTATTTAATCGAACAAAGGTCTCTGAGGCGCCACTTTCATATGGGGCTACCCCAGTTCTTGAGCTGAAAAATGTATCTGACAACACCATAGTAAAGGATGTTTCATTCAAAATTTATCCTGGTGAAATTGTTGGTTTAGCAGGACTTGTAGGTGCAGGCAGAACAGAGCTGGTTAGAGCACTATTTGGTGTATCGACATTGAAGAGTGGAGAAATATACGTTGATGGAAAGCTTGTAAACATAAAATCGCCAATTAATGCGATGGCAAATGGAATTGCCCATGTTCCTGAAAGTCGGAAAGAACAAGGTTTATTCTTGTCGATGTCAGTAAAGGAAAATCTTTTAATGGCCGAATTGAAAAGGCATTCCAAATCAGGAATTGTTAATTGGAAACAGGTTAATGCCAGTGCCGACCAGTTTATCCAAGAACTAAATATAAAAATAGCCTCTCCCGAACAGCAGGTCTCAAACCTAAGCGGTGGTAATCAACAAAAGGTAGTTATTGCTAAATGGTTATCTATTTCACCAAAGGTTTTACTCCTCGATGAACCAACGCGAGGTGTTGATATTGGTGCAAAGACTGAAATACACAAAATTGTCTCAAAGCTTGCAGATGAAGGTTTAGCAGTATTAATGATTTCTTCTGAGCTGCCAGAAGTTCTAGGGGTTAGCGATCGAATCCTTGTCATGAGTGAAGGGAAATTAACGGGAGAACTGTCGAGAGATGAAGCTACACAGGAAAAAATTATGCACTTAGCTACTAGAGGGGAGTAAAGAAAAATGAGGGTAAATACTCAAACCGCTTCACCATCTCAAAGCATTCAATTAGGCAAAATCTTTCATGCTTTATGGAATCGTCTTGGCATGATTATGATTCTATTATTATTATGTGTTGTTCTTTCGTTTACAGCACCAAACTTTTTAGATACAGCAAATATGTTAAATGTTCTAAAGCAGGTTTCGATTATTGCAATATTAGCAGCAGGAATGACGATTGTTATTTTAACAGGTGGAATTGATTTATCAGTTGGTTCGACAGTTGCCTTATCTGGCGTTATCTCTGTAATGGTTTCTGCTGCAGGAGTCAACCCAATTATTGCGATGCTATCAGGTGCAGCGGTAGGTTATGCAGTAGGACTTATTAATGGCTTTTTTACAGCAAAAACCAAACTACCTTCATTTATCGTTACATTAGGGAGCTTTACATATGTTCGTGGTCTTGCTTATGTCATAAGTGGTGGTTATCCAATTGTTTTGCAAGATGAAACCTTTAAATTTATTGGTGGTGGAGCTATTTTAGGAGTACCTACACCGATCTATATCATGCTTCTTGTCTATGGTGTGATGTTTTTTGTTTTGAAATATACAATGTTTGGCCGTCATATTTATGCAATTGGTGGAAACGAAGAAGCAGCACGCTTAACAGGAATCAAGGTTGAAAAATCATTAATAAATGTTTATTCCATTAGTGGCTTATTAGCTGGTTTAGGTGGCGTTGTATTAGCAGGAAGATTGTATTCTGGGCAGCCAACTGCAGGACAAATGTATGAACTAGATGCCATTGCTGCAGTTATTTTAGGTGGAACAAGCTTAACTGGAGGAAAAGGTAGAATTCAAGGGACGATTATTGGAGTTCTCATCATGGGTGTGATTAGTAATGGATTAACACTTATGGATGTTAATTATTATTGGCAATTAGTTGTAAAAGGCGGTGTGATTGTAGCGGCAGTGTTATTAGATCGTTTAAGAGGTAGTAGTGCTGCGTAAATGTCAGTTCATTATCAAGAAATAAATTTCCCCCCCAACAAAAACTTTTACGCATGTTTTTAGCGCGAAAACATATATATGGCTACAAGGATGATTGGGGGAAATGATATGAATGAAATCTTGTTTTTAATTGTCGCGCTTTTACTTTTAAGCCTTATTACAGGATTGAGAATGCTAATCCATGTATGGGGGAAAAAATATCGCTACAAAAGTTCATGGGATATGCTCTACTCTGATGGAGATCCTATCAGCAATTATAAAAGAAAAAAAGGGTAGGAAAGATGAAAAGCAGGGGCGAGCTCCTGTTTTTTTCTGTTTCAAAGAACAATTTCCATCTATATAGAAATTGTTCTTTCCTTATCTTTATAGTATATTTGAAACACGAATTTATTTAAAAGAGGTATTGCTAATGAGCTTACAACAGGAAATAAATAAACGACGTACGTTTGCTATCATTTCTCACCCTGATGCTGGTAAAACGACGTTAACAGAGAAGTTATTATATTTTGGTCAGATTATTCGTTCTACTGGGACAGTAAAGGGAAAGAAAACTGGTAAATATGCTGCATCTGACTGGATGGAAATTGAGAAAAAACGTGGAATTTCTGTTACATCAAGTGTAATGAGCTTTCCATATCATGAGTTTCATGTAAATATTTTGGATACACCTGGACATGAAGATTTCAGTGAGGACACGTATCGTACATTAACAGCGGTTGATAGTGTAGTCATGATTATTGATTCGACAAAGGGTGTTGAGCCGCAAACGATTAAGCTTTTTAAGGTTTGTCGCATGAGAGGTATTCCAATTTTTACGTTTATTAATAAGTTAGATCGTGAAGGAAGAGAGCCATTAGAGCTTCTTTCTGAAATAGAAGAAGTACTTGGGATCGAGTCATACCCAATGAATTGGCCGGTTGGTAGTGGAAAACGATTTTTAGGAATTTACGATCGTTTTAATGATCAATTTGTCCGTTTTAAAGGTGATGAGGAAGAGGAAGTTTTCCCTATCAGTGAAATTGCCAACCATGGATTAGCAGATGAACCTGTTTATCAAGATACATTAGGTGAAATCGAACTCCTTGAAGAGGCTGGAAATGAGTTTACAACTGAGCGTGTTCAAAAAGGCGAGCTTACACCTGTCTTTTTTGGTAGTGCTTTAGCTAACTTTGGTGTACAAACCTTTTTTGATACATTCCTACAATTTGCTGCACAGCCACAGCCACGTAAAACAGACCAGGGCTTGGTAGAACCAGAAAAGGATCAATTCTCAGGCTATATCTTCAAGATTCAAGCGAATATGAACCCGGCTCACCGTGATCGTATTGCCTTTTTCCGTGTGTGTTCAGGTAAGTTTGAGCGTGGAATGAGTGTAAACCTAAGTCGTACAAATAAAACGATTAAGCTGAACCAAACACAAGCCTTCATGGCAAAAGACCGTGATACGGTGGATGAAGCTTATCCTGGAGATATCATTGGAATTTATGATCCAAATATTTATCAAATCGGGGATACGTTAATAGAAGGAAAAGGGCAGTATCATTATGAAGAGCTCCCACAATTTCCACCTGAACTATTTAAACGAGTTCAAGCGAAAAACGTCATGAAGTCGAAGCAATTCAGAAAAGGAATTGAACAGCTTGTTCAAGAAGGTGCCATTCAGTTATTTAGACAGGAACTAAATGATTCAATGATCCTTGGTGCAGTTGGTCAGCTCCAGTTTGAAGTGTTTGAATACCGGATGAAGGCTGAATACAATGTCGATATCGAGTTCACATCACTTGGGGAACGAATTCCTCGATGGATTAAAAGTGAAAAGTTTGAAAAACGTTTCTTCGATTCAAGAAGCATGCTAGTCCGCGACCGTTTTGGTGCCTATGCTGTTCTTTTTGAAAATGAATTTACACTAAGATACTTCCTAGAAAATCAAAAGGAAATTGAGTTAGTTGATCTTTTAGAAGAGAATGACTACCAAGGTGTCACATCACAAAAATAATGTTTATGGCTAATTCTTCGGAGTTAGCCTTTTTAATTTAATAGTCTTTATAAAATAGAACATGGTATGATTATTTGTGAATTCATACATAGTTTTAAATTGAAGCGAGGGATGCTAGTTGAAAATTTTTCGTGCAGCTTTGAAAGAGATAGATCTTGTGTCAACCTTATTTAATGAGTACAGAATTTTTTATGGCAAGCAAGCTGATCTTGAAGGAGCAAAGACCTTTATTGAAGAACGTATGAGATTTAATGAATCCGTTATTTTTCTAGCAATGGATGGAGAAAGTCCAATGGGGTTTGTTCAACTGTATCCCATTTTCACATCAGTAGGTATGAAACGTAAATGGCTGCTTAATGATTTATTCGTAGCCGAAACATATCGTCGCCATGGTGTTGGTAAAGCATTAATGAATCAGGCAAAAGAGTTTGCTTTAGAAACAAAAGCTGCTGGAATTCTTTTAGAAACAACAAAGGATAATACAAAGGCTCAAGCTCTTTATGAACAGTTAGGCTATGTGAAAGAGGATGCTGTATTTTTCTACAACCTTTCTCTGTAACATCCAAACTATTTTTCGAATAGGAGATCAATAATGGTTTTAAAAGTTATATTAGCGTTATTCCTTCCGTTTTTACTCGTTATCCTCTTTACTAGAGTGTGCTATAACCACTATGTTGGTACATCCTTAACAGCGGCTCTACTTATAGCTTCATATGTAAGAGGATTTACAGACGATCCGCTTATCATTGCATTGGACATTATCTCACTTGTCGCAGGATATTTATATGCGCGAAAAATGAAAGCAGAGTTAATAAGGAAGAAATAGGTTTGAGTATCGTCAAAAGTAGATATACTTAATAGAGAGATGGGAGCTACCTGGTGGTGCTCTTTTTTCTTTGGTTGAAGGTAAAGGATGGAGTAGTTGCAAGATTATGGGCGGAATTTGCAAGATTATCATGAAAATTTGCAAGATTATGAGCAGAAGTTGCAAAATTTCATCCAAAGTTGCAAGATTTCCCCAAGTTTGCAAAATTCTAAGCTAAAGTTGCAAGATTAACATAAAAAGTTGCAAAATCCAAAGCCAAACTTGCAAGATTAAATTAACGATTAACATCCGAATTACACCGATCTTACATACCTAAATAAAAAATACGAACTATAGTTCGTATTTTTAGTGATTTTCCATATAAATGTGGTAAACTATTACTATTGAAACTTTCTGAATGGAGGCTTTTGCGTGAGCGAGCAATTTGAATTAGTCTCGAAATACAAGCCACAGGGTGATCAGCCTAAGGCGATCCAGTCATTAGTCGATGGAATTCAGCAAGGAAAAAAACATCAAACATTGCTAGGTGCAACTGGAACAGGTAAAACCTTTACTGTTTCAAATCTTATAAAAGAAGTGAATAAACCCACATTGGTTATTGCCCATAACAAAACATTAGCTGGGCAGCTATATAGTGAGTTCAAAGATTTTTTCCCAAACAATGCTGTTGAGTATTTTGTAAGTTATTACGATTATTATCAGCCTGAGGCATATGTTCCACAAACCGATACATTTATTGAAAAAGATGCAAGTATTAATGATGAAATCGATAAGCTTCGTCACTCAGCTACATCGTCTTTATTTGAACGTAATGATGTCATCATTATTGCCAGTGTTTCGTGTATCTATGGCCTCGGTTCTCCAGAGGAATATAAAGAGCTTGTTGTTTCTTTAAGAACAGGCATGGAAGTTGAAAGAAACCAGTTATTGAGAAAATTAGTTGATGTTCAATATGAACGCAATGATATAGATTTCCGCCGGGGTACTTTTCGGGTTCGTGGGGATGTTGTTGAGATCTTCCCGGTTTCCCGAGATGAGCAATGTATTCGCGTTGAGTTCTTTGGTGATGAAATCGACCGGATTCGTGAGGTCGACGCATTAACAGGTGAGATTTTAGGAGAGCGTGAGCATGTTGCGATTTTCCCTGCATCCCACTTCGTAACTAGAGAAGAAAAGATGGAGAAGGCCATCGTCAATATTGAGGCTGAGCTTGAGGAACGTTTAGCCATAATGCGCGAAAATGGCAAGCTTCTTGAGGCACAGCGTCTTGAGCAGCGAACAAGATATGACCTTGAGATGATGAGAGAAATGGGCTTTTGCTCAGGGATTGAGAACTATTCACGTCATTTAACACTTCGTCCAGCAGGCTCAACACCTTATACATTGCTTGACTTCTTTCCCGATGATTTCTTGATTGTCATCGATGAATCACATGTTACATTACCGCAAATCAGGGGTATGTTTAATGGTGACCAGGCTCGTAAGCAAGTATTGGTTGATCACGGCTTTCGCTTGCCGTCAGCTATGGATAACCGTCCACTTCGCTTTGAAGAATTTGAAAAGCATATTGAAAACATTGTGTTTGTTTCTGCAACACCTGGTCCTTATGAAATGGAACACACTCCAGAAATGATCGAGCAAATTATTCGCCCAACAGGACTTTTAGATCCAACCATTGATGTCCGTCCTATTGAAGGACAAATAGATGATCTAATTGATGAAATCCATGCTAGAGTGGCGAAAAATGAACGTGTACTAATCACAACACTAACGAAAAAAATGTCTGAAGACTTGACGAACTATTTAAAGGAAATTGGGATAAAGATAAATTATCTGCATTCAGAAATTAAAACATTAGAGCGGATTGAAATAATAAGAGAGCTTAGACTTGGTAAATATGATGTTCTTGTTGGGATTAACCTGTTAAGAGAAGGGCTAGATATTCCAGAGGTATCATTAGTCGCGATCCTAGACGCTGACAAAGAAGGATTTTTACGTTCAGAGCGTTCCCTTATCCAAACAATTGGTCGTGCAGCACGAAATGCAGCAGGGCATGTTATTATGTACGCAGATAAGATAACGAATTCAATGGAATTGGCCTTAAATGAAACGAAACGCCGCCGTGAAATTCAACAGGCATACAACGAAAAACATGGCATAACACCACAAACAATTCAAAAAGATATTCGTGAAGTAATTCGTGCAACAGTTGCAGCTGAAGAACTGGAAGAGTATGAAACATCGATCACGAAGAAATTGACAAAGATGACGAAAAAGGAACGAGACAAAGTCATTTCAGAAATGGAAAACGAAATGAAGGAAGCGGCAAAGGCTTTGAACTTCGAACGTGCTGCTGAATTACGTGATTTAATTTTAGAGCTTAAAGCGGAAGGATGAAACAATTATGGCAATGGAACATATCGTTGTGAAGGGAGCGCGTGCTCACAACCTAAAAAATGTAGATGTCACCATTCCGCGTGATAAGCTTGTTGTTTTAACTGGTTTATCAGGTTCAGGTAAATCTTCGTTGGCTTTTGACACCATTTATGCAGAGGGACAAAGACGTTATGTTGAATCCTTATCAGCATATGCGCGTCAATTCCTCGGACAAATGGATAAACCTGATGTAGATGCGATCGAAGGACTGTCACCTGCGATTTCAATCGATCAAAAGACAACGAGTCGAAATCCACGTTCTACAGTTGGAACGGTAACGGAAATCTATGATTATTTACGTCTATTATTTGCAAGAGTTGGTCGACCAACATGTCCAATCCATGGAATTGAAATATCTTCGCAAACGATTGAACAGATGGTTGATCGGATACTAGACTATCCTGAACGAACAAAGCTTCAAGTTCTTGCACCGATTGTTTCTGGTAGAAAAGGGACACATGCTAAGGTATTTGAAGATATTAAGAAACAAGGTTATGTCCGTGTTCGTGTTGATGGTGAAATGCAGGAGCTATCTGATGAAATTGAATTAGAGAAAAATAAAAAACATTCGATAGAAGTTGTGATTGACCGTATTGTCGTCAAAGAAGGTGTTGCCTCTCGTTTAGCAGACTCCCTTGAATCAGCATTACGACTTGGTGAAGGGAGAGTTATAATTGATGTGATGGGTGAAGAAGAGCTGCTTTTTAGTGAGCACCATGCTTGTCCACAATGTGGCTTCTCGATAGGAGAACTAGAACCAAGAATGTTTTCATTTAATAGCCCATTTGGTGCTTGTCCTGAATGTGACGGACTTGGAACAAAGCTTGAAGTTGACTTGGATCTAATTATTCCGAATAAAGATCTTTCGCTTCATCAGCATGCAATTGCACCGTGGGAGCCAACAAGCTCACAGTATTATCCACAATTGCTTGAGGCAGTATGTAATCATTATGGAATTGATTTGGAAATTCCAGTTAAAGACATTCCAAAGCACTTGCTGGATAAAATTTTGTTTGGCAGTGACGGAGAAGAAATTTATTTCCGTTATGAAAATGATTTTGGACAAATTAGAGAGAACTATATTCAATTTGAAGGTGTTGTTCGAAATGTTGAACGACGATTTAAAGAAACGAGCTCAGACTATATCCGTGAGCAAATGGAAAAGTATATGGGTCAGCAAAATTGCCCTTCTTGTAAAGGATATCGTTTAAAGAAAGAAACGCTCGCTGTTTTAATAGATGGAAATCACATTGGTGAGATTACGAAGCTGTCTGTACAGGATTCCCTTACCTTTTTCGAACATGTTTCGCTATCTGAAAAGGAAAAGACCATTGCAAACCAGATCTTAAAAGAAATTAGTGAGCGCCTAGGGTTTTTAAATAATGTTGGACTCGATTATTTAACCTTGAATCGCGCAGCTGGTACTTTATCTGGTGGAGAGGCTCAGCGGATTAGGCTTGCCACGCAAATTGGCTCACGATTAACAGGTGTTTTGTACATACTTGATGAGCCATCAATTGGCTTACATCAACGTGATAATGATCGCCTGATTGGGACGATGCAAAACATGCGTGACATTGGCAACACGCTAATTGTTGTTGAACATGATGAAGATACAATGCTTGCTGCTGATTATTTAATTGATATTGGTCCAGGAGCAGGAATTCATGGGGGCCAGATTATTTCAGCAGGGACACCGGAAGAGGTTATGAATGATGCTAACTCGTTAACCGGTCAATACTTATTAGGTAAAAAGTTTATTCCATTACCATTTGAACGTAGGAAGCATGATGGACGATATATTGAGATCAAAGGTGCCAAGGAAAACAACCTTAAAAACGTAAGTGTAAAGTTCCCTCTAGGTACATTTATTGCTGTAACAGGAGTATCAGGATCAGGAAAAAGTACATTAGTTAATGAAATTCTTCATAAATCACTTGCGCAAAAGCTTCACCATGCAAAAGCCAAGCCTGGTGAGCATAAAGAGGTAAAAGGAATTGAACACCTAGAAAAGGTAATTGATATTGATCAGTCTCCGATTGGTCGAACACCAAGATCAAATCCTGCGACATATACGGGTGTGTTTGATGATATCCGCGATGTATTTGCAACAACGAATGAAGCAAAAGTACGTGGATATAAAAAAGGCCGCTTTAGCTTTAATGTGAAGGGTGGACGATGTGAAGCTTGCCGTGGAGATGGAATCATTAAAATCGAAATGCACTTTCTTCCTGATGTGTATGTTCCTTGTGAGGTATGCCATGGCAAACGCTACAATCGTGAAACTCTTGAAGTTACCTATAAAGGGAAAAACATTTCAGACATTCTTGAAATGACAGTAGAAAATGCTGTGGAATTCTTTGAAAACATTCCGAAGATTAAACGTAAGCTTCAAACCATCTTTGATGTGGGCTTAGGCTATATCACACTAGGGCAACCTGCAACAACATTGTCCGGCGGTGAAGCACAACGAGTAAAGCTAGCTTCAGAATTACACAGACGCTCAACAGGCCGTTCCTTATACATTCTTGACGAACCTACAACAGGACTACATGTAGATGATATTGCTCGTCTCTTGAAAGTATTACAAAGACTAGTAGAAAACGGTGATACTGTATTAGTCATTGAACACAATCTAGATATTATTAAAGCGGCAGACTATCTTGTAGACCTAGGTCCGGAAGGTGGAGACAAAGGCGGACAAATCGTTGGCGTTGGAACACCAGAAGATATTATGAACAATGAGAAGTCCTACACTGGAAAATATTTAAAACCAGTAATTGAACGTGATCGTGACCGAATGAAAAAGTTAATTAAAGAGAAAGAGGAAGTTGCGCAGTAAAAAGTTGATTTCCTAAGGTATCCAGTTAGAGAGAGCATCGAAGTAACAATCGATGCTCTCTTTTTTTGAAATATATTTTAACAAACCTAAAAAATAAAATAGTGAAACCTCTCCAACTTTCATACGTATTAAAGATAAGGAGAGTGAAAAGAAATTGGATAAAACGAATAAAGCGCTAGCATCATTGAATTATTTTAGTGTGTTTTTTGCACCGTTTCTTTTGCCGATTGCGATCTATTTTATTGTCGACCATAGTGAAGTGAAGCAGCATGCTAAGAAGGCACTTATCTCTCATATTATTCCCTTTTTATCGGTGCTGGGCGTGATAGGGATGATTGTGTTTAGCGGTTTTTCTAATCCTTCTGAAGCAACCTTTTTAACCGTATTCTTCGGAGGTTTTCTTGTTGTTGGGTTAATTAATCTGATTGTTTTTATTTGGAACATTGTTAAAGGAATTAAACTCTTATCAGGAATATAAGCTTTTTTAGAAAGGCTGACTCGCAAACTTTGTTGTTATTTACTAAGTGAAGCGATGTGGTTGATTTCCGCTCCAGATGCTCGCTTTCCGCGGGGCGGGCGGTGAGCCTCCTCGGCGTAAACGCCTGCATGAGTCTCACCTGTCCCGCTACTCCCGCAGGAGTCTCGCACTTCCGCTCCAATCAACCTGAAATAGTTTTTGTTTTTAAAGTAACAATCTCTTAGAAAACAACCTTTAGAAAACGTTAAATCAGGGGAGGAAATATGATGAAAGAACAAAGAATACGAATTTTAAAACTTGTTGAAGATGGAAAGTTATCTGCGGACGAAGCATTGTCTTTAATTGAGGCTCTAGATCGTGATGAACAATTAAAAGAAGAAAAGATAACAGCATTATCAACAGAAGTCATTGATTATAACCATGAAGATAATGCTAAACAACCCCATGAGAAGCAATCATCATTAGGTACGAAATTAATGGATTGGGTTGATACAGCGGTGAAAAGGGTAAAGGAGCTCGATCTTGATTTGAATTTTGGGAAATCGATTGATATCCACCATATCTTTCAATTTCAAGGTGCATCCTTTCATGACATCGATATCAATTTTCCAAATGGTAGTGTGAATATCCAACCATGGACTGAGCAGGATATTCGAGTAGAATGTGATGCGAAAGTGTACCGTGCAGAGAATATGGAGCAAGCACGACAAAGTTTCTTATCTGAAGTTGAATGTACACTAGAGGGAAATCGTCTTATTCTTCATTCTGATAAAAAAACAATGAAAATCAATGTCGTATTGTATGTTCCAGAACAAGCATATGATCAAATAAAGATAAAGCTGTTTAATGGTCCAATAAGAGGGGAAGATTTAAATGTAGACACTATCAAGGCAAAGACTGCAAATGGTGTATTATCATTCTCTTCTATTAATGGTAAGCATGGTGAGTTTGAAACAGCTAATGGTCAAATTAAGCTTTCAAATTCTAAGTATGAAAAGGTAGAAGTAGAATCGATCACTGGAATCATTCAGTTCAATGGATCTGCTGAGAAAATTGATGCACAAAGCTTTAATGGCAACCTTCAATTAACACTAGCAGATATGGCATGTGAAGCACTTTATGCAAAAACGACAACTGGGAATATTGAAATAAATATCCCAGAGGAAAGCAAAGTTATAGGTGAGTTTAAATCCAACCTTGGTGCATTATCAGCACAACTAAAGGATATCGACATTTCACTTGAGAAGAATGAAACGATTCAAAAGGAATTAAGGTTCAGAACAGCAAAGGAGACAAAGCTTTCTATGTTTGCTGATTCGAAAACCGGATCAATTTTGACTAAAAATATGTAAGGGTGAAGAGTATGAAAAAATTACACCGATCTCGCTCAGATCGAAAGCTTTCTGGTGTACTTGGAGGCTTGTCAGATTATTTGGGTATTGATGCTTCAATATTAAGGATATTATTTGTCATATTGCTTATACCTACTGGATTTTTTCCATTAGGTATTATCTATATTGCGTGGATATTCCTTGTGCCAGAAGAATCGGACATTATTTAAGATGATGAGATGGCTAGTTAGCATTCTTGTGAATGCAGTCATATTAATTGTCGTTTCTGGCTATTTTGATTCATTCTACTTAAGTGGGATCGGAGCGGCTTTAGGGGCAAGCTTCATCTTATCGGTTTTAAATGTACTTGTTAAGCCGTTTCTCATTCTGCTAACATTGCCTGTAACAGTTGTAACTTTAGGGTTATTTCTCTTTGTCATTAATGCGGTCACCTTGATGATTACTGAGGGTCTTATGGGGGACGCCTTTAATATCGATGGTTTCAGCACAGCCATACTTGCAGCCGTTGTTATTTCATTGCTTCATCTGATGATCCAGAAGGCGATCATTGAGCCGCTGCAAAAAAATAAATAAACGTTTGTTTAAATTTGAGTAGAGAGTCTGTCTCGCTCTTTTTTTATAGGTAATCCGCGCTTTCTAATGGTAAAAAAGCTAATTTCTGCACATACTACCATTGGGTGAAAAGCATGTACAAATTTAACAGTGTTTTTTTTGTCATATGTATCATGATTCTAATCTTTATACCAACACATCTTGTGAAGAGTAACACGATAGATCTGGTTAGTGTTGAGATCAATGGGAAAAATTTTTATCATGCTCATCAATATACTTCCGCAAAAAAGAATCACATACTTGTTAGTGAAAATGCAACAAGTACTGAACCACCGAAAACTTTTGCCCCAAAAGGAGAAAAGGAATTTTCAACTAAAAAATACTTTGCGCTTAAGGAAAATGACAGTGAGTCAAATAAAACTAAATCAGTAACAAAGTTTCCTTATCACCGTTTTGACGTTAAGGTGAATAATGATATACAACCATCAGATAATATTACTGTCCATTGGGAAGGAAAGTCTTTACCAGGAAGACAGGTAACAATGTATGGTTGGAATGTTGCGAAACAAAAGTGGCTGGAGATTGATCGGAAATTAGCCGGAAAATATCAGTTTGATCTTAATGGAACGGTCTCAGCTGGTGAATATGTAAAAGATAAAAAGATAAGTGTCATTGTTCAGGATCAAGTAGGATCATCACAGTCAAAAAGCTATGATTACTCTTTTGTCTGGATGTCTGATACTCAATATTATGCACAAGATCATCCTGCCGTGTTTAAGACATTAACAGAATGGATTTCACAAAATAAAGCTGTGATGAAAATTAAATATGTCTTTCATACTGGTGATATCGTCAATAAGGGTGGCGATGAGAGGCAATGGAAACGTGCTGATTCTTACATGAATACATTAGACGTAGCGAAAATCCCATATGGAGTACTCCCAGGAAATCATGATAAAGGTGACGACTTTAAGCAGTATGAGCGATATTTCGGAGAGAATCGATTTTATGAAAAATATTATTATGGTGAGTCGTATCAAAATAATCATGGCCATTATGATCTAATCTCTGCGAATGGTAAAGATTATGTTTTCCTTTATATGGGCTGGGATATCGAAGAAAAGGACATAGAGTGGATGAACAAGGTATTAAAGCGTTATTCAGACCGTACAGCGATCTTAGCGTTTCACGAATACTTAGAAAAAAACGGTAAGAGAAGTCAACAAGGCAATGAAATTTTTGAAAAGGTAGTTGTACCAAACAAAAATGTTGTTGCGGTTCTTTGTGGACATTATCATAATAGTGAATTATTAGTGGATGAAATTGATGATAATTTTGATGGGATTTTCGATCGGAAGGTTTATCAACTGCTTGCAGATTACCAAAAGGGACCTAAAGGTGGTAACGGCTTTATCCGTCTTCTTCATATTGATGAGGAGACGAATTCAATTGATGTTCAGACATACTCACCCCACCTGGATCAATATTTCTATTACGATCCCGATAAATACCCTGGTAAGGATGCATTTTCAATGGACATAGATGTAAAAAGAACGGAAAAAATGATTGCGACAAGTTACTTTGAAATAAATGTTTATAAGAAAATACGAGATGAAAAGGTTGTTTTTTCACCTTGAAAAAGCCAAATTCAAATAGCTGAATTTGGCTTTTTCGTAGGGTAGCTTAACTAGTCACAATGATAGCTTCATAACCCTTGCTTTTTAATTCCTCAGCAAGTTTTTTTGCATTTTCCTTTTCGTTAAAAACACCGACTTGCACCTTGAAAAAATCGTTTTCGGGAGTTGGATTTTCTATTTTACTCTTTCTTTTGAGCTTGTAATATGAAACAATTCCCTTTACAATCGCCTCTGCACATCGATTCCGATACTCACTTGTACGTAGTAGACCTGCTTCAGCTTTGTTGGTCATAAATCCACATTCACAAAGGATTGCTGTCATGCTTGTTGTTTTTAACACATGAAAATTAGCAGTCTTGACGCCACGATCTTTCCTAGAAGTTTCTTTTACAAGGTTAGCCTGGACAATTTTTGCTAATTCATAAGCAGCCTTAGGTTTCGATGAATAAACATATGTCTCGATACCAGCGGCTGACGTCCATTCTTTCCCGTTTCCATGTGCATTCGCATGAATTGAAACAAATAGATCAGCCTTCGCTTGATTTGCCTTAGCAGTCCTTTCACTTAATGGAACATCTTTTTTGTCTGAATGTGAAAATTGCACGGTTACATGTTCGTAGGTTAAAAAAAGTTTTTTCATTTCATTTGCAACAGCGCGATTAAATTCGTATTCCTTCATCCCATCTACCGTTCTTTTTCCAGGTGTTTCATACCCATGTCCTGCATCAATCATGATTTTCATTAATTTACCCTCCTATTAGTTTCTTCACTGTTTATATAGGGAGTTTAGTGCAGGAGAGTAGCGTTAAAGTAAAATAATATTTTGGAATGTTATGTTCTAATGCTAAAATATAAACAGAGTCTTTCTTAACATTTGAAAAGGAATACAAGGGTATATCCAAGCTTGTTATAAACTATAGTGAAAGCCCTTGTCATAAAGGAGGATAAATCGTGCCTAAAGTTCGCACAAAGGATCTTATTGATAAATTTAATTTTGAGGTAATTAGTGGAGAAGAGGGAATTAATCGACCAATCATTACAAGTGATTTGTCTCGTCCTGGTATTGAAATGGCTGGGTTCTTTACATATTATCCAAAGGAACGAGTTCAATTGCTCGGAAAAACTGAGCTTTCATTTTTTCATCAATTAACAGAACAAGAGAAAAAGCATCGAATGGACGAGCTTTGTACAGATGTTACACCTGCAATCATTCTTACGAGAGAAAATGAACCACCTGCTGAATTAATTGAAGCTTCAAATCGTGATGGTGTTCCTGTTCTACGATCACCAATGAAGACGACAAGATTATCTAGTCATTTAACAAACTTTCTCGAAGGAAAGCTAGCTCCAACTACTGCAGTACATGGTGTATTGGTAGATATTTATGGAGTCGGTGTATTAATAATTGGTAAAAGTGGCGTTGGTAAAAGTGAAACAGCTCTTGAACTAGTAAAACGTGGTCATCGTCTTGTTGCAGATGATTGTGTTGAAATTCGTCAGGAAGACCAAGATACATTAGTTGGTAGTGCTCCTGAGTTAATTGAGCATCTTTTGGAAATTCGTGGGTTAGGAATAATCAATGTCATGACATTATTTGGAGCAGGCGCTGTTCGTAGCTTTAAGCGGATTACACTTGTCATCAACCTTGAGCTCTGGGATCAAAATAAACAATATGATCGCCTTGGTCTTGAAGAAGACAAAATGCGAATTATTGATACAGATGTGACAAAGCTAACTGTTCCAGTTCGACCTGGACGAAATTTATCTGTCATTATCGAGGTTGCTGCAATGAATTACCGATTAAAGCGTATGGGTGTAAATGCTGCAGAGCAATTTACAAATAAGCTCGCTGGTGTCATAGAAGATGCTGATCGCGAGGAAGAATAGGATTTTGTTTTAGAAAGGGTCAGACCCCTCATATCTAAGGGTGTTGTTTTGAGGGGTCAGACCCTAAGATAGTACATAGATTATATATATTAAAAATAAGTATAGAGGGAGTTGAGAGAATGGAAGAGAATTTACAGCCTCTTGATCCAATATTTCTTGAATTAGGACCGATACAAATTCATTGGTATGGAGTCATTATTGGTGTTGGAGCATTACTCGGGCTTTTACTTGCAGTTAGAGAAAGTGAGAGAAGAGGGTTACATAAAGACACGTTTGTTGATGTGGTGTTATTTGCAATCCCAATGGCAATTTTAGGGGCAAGGGCATACTATGTCATTTTTCAATGGGACTATTATTCTCAAAATCCCGGTGACATTATAAAAATATGGAATGGTGGTCTCGCTATTCATGGTGGGCTTATTGCGGCAATTATTACTGGTGCAATCTATGCTAGAGTAAAGAAAATTTCCTTTTGGCAGCTTGCTGACATCGGTGCACCAAGTATTCTCCTAGGTCAGGCAATTGGTCGTTGGGGGAACTTTATGAATCAAGAGGCACATGGCGATACAGTTTCAAGGGAGTTTTTAGAGGGATTAATGCTGCCTGATTTTATCGTAAATCAAATGTATATAAATGGCGCTTATTATCATCCAACCTTCCTATATGAATCCTTGTGGAATTTTGCTGGAGTTATCGGTTTGCTGTTGTTAAGAAAAGCTAATTTTAGACGTGGAGAGCTGTTTTTAACTTATGTCATTTGGTATTCGGTCGGTCGCTTCTTTATAGAAGGTCTCCGAACAGATAGCTTGATGCTTACAGAGACTTTACGAATTGCTCAGGTTATTTCGATTGTTTTAATTGCAGTTGCTGTAGGAATCATGATTTTCCGCCGAGTAAAAGGACATTCTAACGTAAGATACTTAGATTCAAGTCAATAAAGGTATTACACATCAAGGAGAGGTTGGCTATGGGGAATAGTTTAAAAAGTGGCTTTCAAGCTGGGATCCAGACAACCTGGACATTAGGAAAGGTGATCTTTCCAATCACGTTAATTGTTAGTTTGCTACAGCATACGCCTGTACTAGATTGGTTGGCAACGCTGATTACCCCGATTATGGGAATCTTCGGTTTATCTGGGGAAGCGGCAATCCCGTTAGTCATCGGCAATTTTCTTAATCTGTATGCAGGGATTGCGGCGATTTTATCGCTTGATTTAACTGTGAAAGAGGTTTTTATCTTAGCTGTCATGCTATCCTTTTCACACAATTTACTTATTGAGTCATCTGTTGCAGCAAAAGTTGGTCTTAAGCTGTGGGTAATCCTATTTGTAAGGATTGGTCTTGCCTTCGTATCCGCCATCGTTGTGAACCTTGTCTGGCAGGGTGGTGGAGAAATGGCCCAATATGGTTTTGTAAGCAAAACAGAGGTTGTCCCAAACGGTTGGTTGGAAATCATTGGTTTGGCCATACAAAAGGCAGGCTTAGGTGTTCTCCAGCTAGCATTAATTGTAATTCCATTAATGATTGTGATTCAATTTTTAAAAGACTTAGGTTTATTAACTGTTTTCACAAAATGGATGGCACCGGTGACAAGGATGTTAGGGATGAAAGAAAATACGTCGATGACATTAGTTGCAGGACTTACAATTGGATTGGCATATGGAGCAGGTGTGATGATCCAGGCTGTAAAAGAGGATAATGTAAGTCGCAAAGATTTAACGTTAGCGTTTATTTTCCTTGTTGCATGTCATGCGGTTGTTGAGGATACACTTATTTTTATTCCATTAGGAATTCCTGTTTTACCATTGCTTGCAATTCGTCTAGTTGTGGCAATCCTATTAACAATAACAATTGCGACGATCTGGCGGAAGGTAGAAGCTGTACCAAGTAGAAAGGAAGCGTCTTATGAAAATTAATACACTGTTATTTGATTTAGATGGAACATTAATTAATACAAACGAGCTCATTATTGCATCGTTTCTTCACACGTTAAATTCATATTTCCCAAGCAAATATAAACGAGAAGATGTTCTACCGTTTATCGGTCCAACTCTTTATGATACGTTTGGCAGTGTGGATCAAGATCGAATGGATGAAATGGTTAAAGTTTATCGTAAATTTAATCATGAACAGCATGATACCCTTGTAACCGAATATGAAACTGTTTTTGAAACAATTAAAACACTCAAGGAGCAAGGTTTTAAACTAGGGATTGTTACAACGAAAATTCGTGACACCGTGAATATGGGATTAAAGCTAACTAAGCTTGATCAATTTTTTGATGTAGTCGTTACCCTTGATGATGTTGAAAATGCGAAGCCACATCCTGAACCAGTTTTATTGGCGTTAAAGCAGCTTGATTCATCACCTGAGGAAGCAATCATGGTTGGCGATAATCATCATGATGTTGAGGCAGGGAAAAATGCTGGAACGAAAACAGCAGGAGTAGCTTGGAGTATTAAAGGTAGAGAGTATATTAGTAGCTATAACCCAGATTATTTATTAGAAAAAATGAGTGATTTACTACCAATCGTCGGAGTGGAATGATGTGAGAAGAACGACTAGATACCCAGTTTCTGGCGCGAATTCATTATGGCATGTTTATAAGACAGTACCATTTTGGAAGGTTGTCCGAAACTTTATTGTCATTCAGCTCGCAAGGTATACACCATTTTTATCCGTGAAAAACTCTCTTTATCGAACCTTTTTAAAAGTGAAGGTAGGAAAACATGCTTCATTTGCACTAATGGTGATGCTTGATGTGATGTTTCCTGAGAAAATATCAGTAGGTAGAAATTCTGTGATTGGCTATAATACAACAATTCTAGCTCATGAGTATTTAATAAACGAGTATCGCCTAGGAGATGTAAAGATTGGCAACGAGGTGCTAATTGGTGCCAATTCTACCATCCTCCCTGGTGTGATCATCGGTGACGGTGCTATTGTCTCGGCAGGAACACTCGTCCATAAGGATGTTCCTGCAGGTGCATTTGTTGGTGGAAATCCAATGCAAATTATTTATACAAAAGAAGAGCTGGCAAAAAGGGACCTGGAGGCTGCTAGTAAAAACTAGTGGCCTTTTTGCATAATTCTGTATTCTCAAACTTGGTTGCTATTTACCAAGTAATGCAGTGTGGTTGATTGCAGCGAGAGATGCTCGCTTTCCGCGGGGCGGGCGGTGAGCCTCCTCGGCGTATACGCCTGCATGAGTCTCACCTGTCCCGCTGCTCCCGCAGGAGTCTCGCACTTCCGCTCCAATCAACCTTAAATAGTTTTCTTTTTAAAAGAAACAATCTTTTAGAACTGAGCCTTTGCTTAATAATGGGCCAAGCTATTGTCTGAAAACATAGGAAGGCCAAGCGTTAATCATGATTTAAATAAACGTTTGTTTAACTATATTTTAAAAAGACTGAATAAATAAACAATTAATAAATAGCGAAGGTTAGCCAAATTGTGTAATTAATTTCTTGAAAAAACTCCTTCACTTTGGTAGTATATTAGCATATTAGCGAAGTAAAGCATTCTGAAAATTACGACGGGGGTACAGAAACATGTTTATGTTTGAGAAACCGCTTGGAATGGTTGATACATTACCAAATCTATATGAAGTAAAGAAGAAAACGCGTCATGCGATGACAAATGTCATTGAGCAATGGGGCTTTCAATTTATTGAAACACCAACTCTTGAATACTATGAGACAGTTGGGGTTCAATCCGCGATACTTGATCAACAGCTTTTTAAACTATTAGATCAGCAAGGTCATACATTGGTGCTCAGACCAGATATGACAGCACCTATAGCTCGAGTTGCTGCATCTAAATTATATAATCATCTTTACCCTTTACGACTTGCGTATTCTGCAAATGTTTTTCGCGCACAGCAGCGAGAAGGTGGTCGTCCCGCTGAGTTTGAACAGGTTGGGGTGGAATTAATCGGTGATGGAACAACAAGTGCAGATGCTGAAGTGATTGCATTGATGATTGCTTCACTAAAGGAAGCTGGACTTGAGAATTTTAAAATTGCCATCGGCCATATTGGCTATGCAGATGCCTTGTTTAAAGAGGTTTTAGGAAATCAAGAACGTGCCGATGTTTTAAGGCGCTTCTTATATGAAAAAAATTATGTAGGCTATAAAGAGCATGTTAAAGGGCTGCCGCTATCTTCAATTGATAAAGAGCGCTTATTTAGTTTATTAACTTTACGTGGAGGCATTGATAAAGTAGCAGCAGCTAAAGATTTAGTCTCATCAAGGGCTGCACGTGACGCATTAGAAGAAATTACTCAGTTATGGTCTACACTAGAAGCATTTCATGTCACAGATTATTTAAAGCTAGATTTAAATATTGTCAGTCATATGAGCTATTACACTGGGATTTTATTTGAAGTCTATGCAGACAATGTTGGCTTTCCAATAGGTAGTGGTGGAAGATATGATCATCTTTTTGAAAAATTTAATCGAGCAGCACCAGCAACTGGATTTGGTTTACACATTGATCGCATTATAGAGTCTCTAAAAATGACAGATGAACAACAGCTACAATGTGTGATCTATAGTCTGGAACGCCGTACAGAGGCGATTGCCCATACAAATGAGCTTCGCATGAACAATAAACGAGTTGTCATGCAAGATATAAATGGAATTAAAGATGTTGATGCATTTACAAAGCATTTTGAAGAGGTAGTCTATTTTATCGGTTCAAGAAAGGAGGAGCTGTGAGGTGAAAGATGTGTTAACGATCGCGATGCCAAAAGGAAGAATTTTTGAGGAAGCTGCAGATATGCTTCGTAAAGCCGACTATCAGCTCCCACCTGAATTTGATGAATCAAGAAAGTTGATTTTAGATGTCCCAAATGAAAATATTCGCTTTATTTTAGCAAAGCCTATGGATGTTGTGACATATGTAGAGCATGGTGTTGCCGATGTTGGAATTGCGGGTAAGGATGTCATGTTAGAAGAAGACCGTGACGTTTATGAGGTTCTTGATTTAAAAATTAGTGAATGCTATTTAGCGGTTGCCGGACTTCCAAATGCAAAACTAACAGATGTTGCTCCTAAAGTGGCAACAAAATATCCGAATGTGGCATCAAGCTACTTCCGTGAACAAGGAGAACAAGTTGAAATCATTAAATTAAATGGTTCAATTGAGCTAGCACCATTGATTGGTTTAGCAGATCGCATTGTTGATATTGTTTCGACTGGAAGAACGTTAAAAGAGAATGGTTTAGTTGAGCTTGAGCATATTTGTCACATTACATCTCGTTTGATCGTAAACCCTGTTAGCTATCGTATGAAGGATGAGCCAATTGATGAACTAGTTGAACGGTTATCGAAAGTCATTGGAGGTTAATGCAATGAAAATTACCCGTATTACTGATAAAAAAGTATCGTTAAGACGAACAATTGATACTGGGACAGAAGAACAAAGGAAAATCGTTCAATCGATTATTTCAACCGTTCGATCTGACGGAGACAAGGCGCTTTTTTCCTACACAGAAACATTTGATAAAGTATCATTATCAAGCTTAAAGGTGACAGAAGAAGAATTTACAGCAGCATATGAAGAGCTGGATAATGAATTAGTTGAGATTATTCGTGAAGCAGCAGCCAATATTCGCTCTTTTCATGAAAAACAAAAGCGTGAATCTTGGTTTAGCTATAATGATGAGGGAACAATGCTCGGACAAAAAATCACAGCACTAGATGCAGTGGGGGTTTATGTACCAGGTGGAACCGCAGCATATCCGTCCTCTGTATTAATGAATGTGATTCCTGCACAAGTTGCTGGGGTAAAGCGGATTGTTATTACATCACCTCCAAATCAACAAGGTACACTGCCAGCAGGTGTTTTAGTTGCAGCCAAAGAACTTGGCATTGCTGAAATTTATAAGGTTGGTGGAGCACAAGCAATCGCAGCGTTAGCATATGGAACTGAAACGATTGCTGCTGTGGATAAGATCATGGGTCCAGGAAACATTTTTGTTGCGTTAGCAAAACGAGAAGTATTCGGTATTGTTGATATTGATATGATCGCAGGTCCAAGTGAGATTGTTGTCTTAAGTGATGAAACAGCAAGGGCAAATGAAATTGCTGCAGATTTATTATCACAGGCAGAGCATGATAAAAACTCATCTAGTATTCTCGTGACAACGTCGATGAATCAGGCTGAGGAAGTAAAGCTTGAAGTAGAAAAACAAGTTGCTACTTTACCTCGAAAAGAGATTGCTAAGGCATCTGTTGATACGTATGGTCATATTTACGTGACTGATGATCTAGAAACAGCAATTGCTGTTGTGAATGAGCTTGCTCCAGAGCATCTCGAAGTACTAACAGAAAATCCATTAGCGATTTTAAATGATCTAAAGCATGCAGGAGCGATTTTTCTTGGACGATATAGCTCAGAACCTGTAGGTGACTATTTTGCAGGTCCTAACCATGTGTTACCAACAAATGGTACAGCACGTTTTTCTAGCCCGTTAAACGTCGATGATTTCATGAAAAAATCGAGTATTATCTCATACAGTGAAAAAGCATTTACTAATAACTATGAAAAAATTGCAAAATTAGCTAGGCTCGAGGGATTAGAAGCCCATGCTCGTGCTTTGGAAGAAAGACGAAAATAAGGAGGAAATACTAATGACAAGAACGGCATCAGTTGAGCGTAATACAAAAGAAACACAAATTTCCTTATCATTTAACGTAGATGGAACAGGTCAGTCTTCACTTAAGACAGATGTTCCGTTTATGGACCACATGCTCGATCTTTTTACAAAGCATGGGCAATTTGATTTAACAGTAGAGGCAAATGGTGATATTGAAATCGATGACCACCATACAACAGAGGATATTGGTATCTGTTTAGGTCAGGCTCTGCGTGAGGCATTAGGTGATAAAAGAGGAATTAAGCGCTATGGAAGTGCGTTTGTACCAATGGATGAGGCCCTTGCACAGGTTGTAGTTGATTTAAGTAATCGTCCACACTTAGAGTTCAAAGGAGAGTTACCGAGTCAAAAGGTTGGAACATTTGATACAGAAAATGTTCATGAATTTTTATGGAAGTTTGCCCTTGAAGCACGTATGAACCTTCATGTGATCGTTCATTATGGACATAACACACACCATATGATTGAGGGAATTTTTAAAGCATTAGCAAGAGCTTTGGATGAAGCCACGATGGTTGATCCACGCATTGAGGGTGTTCTTCCTTCTACGAAAGGAATGTTATAAGATGATCGCCATTATCGATTATGGAATGGGGAATTTATATAGTGTTAGTAAAGCGCTAGAGCGAATGAACGTCGACTATATTGTTTCTCACGAGGAAGCTGTGTTAGAAAAAGCGGATGGCTATATCCTCCCAGGTGTTGGGGCGTTTAAGGATGCTATGGCGATATTAACGGAAGCTGGTTTAACAAGCTTTATTCAAAAAATCGTTGCAGAAGGCAAGCCACTCTTAGGAATTTGCTTAGGTATGCAGCTTTTGTTTGACGAGAGTGAGGAAAACGGATTAACAAAAGGTTTATCACTTTTACCAGGTAAAGTTGTGAAAATTCCTGACACGATAGAGGGAAACACGCTTAAGGTTCCACATATGGGGTGGAATGATTTGAACATACGAAATCAAAGTCCTTTACTTCAAGGTATTGATAGTGGCTATGCTTATTTTGTTCACTCTTACTACATTGATACTGAGCAAGGTGACACGCTTTTAGCAACAGCTGATTATGGTGTTGACGTTCCAGCCGTTGTTGGAAAAGGAAATGTGTATGGTACCCAATTTCATCCAGAAAAAAGTAGTGAGCTTGGGTTAGCCATTTTAAAAAATTACATTAAGATCGTGGAAGGAGAATGAAGATGAGCCAATTTATTATTTATCCTGCAATTGATATGCGAGGTGGCAAGTGCGTAAGATTGCTTCAAGGTGATTATGACAAAGAAACGGTATATGGCGATTCTCCTTTTGATATGGCAAAACAATTTGATGATCAAGGGGCAAGCTGGATCCATATGGTTGATCTAGATGGTGCTAAAGAGGGAAAGCTTGTGAATCATCAGCATGTAATTGACGCAGCTACAAAGCTATCAGCAAAAATTCAAATTGGTGGCGGCATTCGTACGGAAGAAGATGTGGAATTTTATTTATCAAATGGAGTCGATCGTGTCATCCTTGGTAGTGCGGCAATATCAAATCCTGAATTCGTAAAAAAGATGCTTGCTACATATGGTGAAAAGATTGCAATTGGCATTGATGCAAAGGATGGCTATGTTTCTACAGAGGGTTGGTTAAATACGTCAAATGTAAAAGCAACAGACCTTGGTAAAGAACTTGCTAATGCTGGTGCAGAAGTATTTATCTTCACTGATATTGCAACAGATGGCATGCTTTCAGGACCAAATGTTGAGGCAATCGTTGAAATGGCTAAGGCAACAAATAAGCAAGTCATTGCCTCTGGTGGTGTGAGCTCGTTAAAGGATTTAGAAACACTTTCTGAATATGAAAGTGAAGGAGTATCTGGTGCGATTGTAGGAAAGGCGCTCTACACGAATCAATTTAGTTTAACAGAGGCATTGAAGGTAGGAAATCCATCATGATCACAAAGCGTATTATTCCTTGCTTAGATGTAAAAGAAGGTCGAGTTGTAAAGGGAATCCAATTTTTAGGATTAAGAGATGCAGGAGATCCAGTTGAGCTAGCAAAGTTTTATGATCAAGAGGGTGCAGATGAGCTAGTCTTTCTTGATATTTCTGCGTCACATGAAGGACGGAAAACAATGGTTGATGTTGTTGAGCAAGTAGCAGCACAGCTTGCGATCCCATTTACTGTTGGTGGCGGCATAAATTCACTTGAAGATATGAAAAGAATACTGCGAGCAGGTGCTGATAAAGTATCATTAAATACAGCTGCTTTACTAAATCCAGAGCTAATCACAGAGGGAGCAGGATTCTTTGGTTCTCAATGTATTGTTGTCGCAATTGATGCGAAATATGATGAAGAATTAGGCAGCTGGCGTGTTTATACCCATGGTGGAAGAAATGCAACAGAATGGGAAGTTGTTCAATGGGCACAGGAAGCTGTTAAACGTGGTGCCGGAGAAATCCTACTAACAAGTATGGACAGTGATGGTGAGAAAAACGGCTTTAATCTCGCATTAAATAAAGCGGTAAGTGAAGCAGTAACTGTCCCTGTGATTGCCTCAGGTGGGGCAGGAAATGCAGAACATTTTTTAGCTGCCTTTGAAGAAGGAAAAGCTGATGCAGCACTAGCAGCATCAATTTTCCACTATAAAGAAACGTCCGTAAAAGAAGTAAAAGTTTACTTAAATCAACAGGGGGTGAATGTACGATGATTGAATCGATTAAATTTGACCAAAATGGGCTAGTTCCGGCAATCGTACAGGATGCGGCAAGTAAAGAAGTATTAACTTTAGCCTACATGAACGAGGAATCGTTAAAAAAGACGTTAGAAACGAAAGAAACATGGTTTTATAGCCGTTCTAGACAAGAGCTCTGGCACAAAGGTGGCACATCAGGAAATATTCAAAAGGTTGTTGAAATGAGATATGATTGTGACCAGGATGCGATCTTAGTTCTTGTACAACCAGCTGGACCTGCATGTCATACAGGTGCATACACATGCTTTAGTGAAACAATTGCTAAACAGGAAGTATCAGTCGTTCAAGATCGCTTTCAAATTTTTAACACATTAGAAAAACTTATTGCAGAACGTGAAAATGAACTTCCTGAAGGCTCTTATACAACCTATCTTTTTAATGAAGGTGTCGATAAAATCCTGAAAAAGGTTGGCGAAGAAGCATCAGAGGTTATTATCGCGTCAAAAAATAGAGATGCTGAAGAACTTAAATGGGAAGTAGCTGATTTGCTATTTCATTTAATGGTATTGCTGAGAGAACAAAAGCTTCCATTAGATGAGGTGTTAAGTGTGTTAGAAAAGAGACATGTTGCGAAGGACTAATGAAGTTGGTGAGAAAGAGTCTTTTTAGGGTCTAATACATACCTGATTTCAGATGCAACAACAGTCTTAGGTTTGAAAGATCAAAATGATAGATAGTATGTTAAATAAGCTTATTTAATGAAAGGGCGCTATCCTGGAACAAGGATAAGCGCTCATTTTTCATTTTTAGACCATTTAATTGAGTTTATAAACTAAGAAATGAATGCTTTATACAGGTTTCCAATATCTTGTTTTCAATAACCTATATTTATGACTCTTTTCGTAATAACTTTAAATGCCAAGGTAACCAAAAACCAAAAACAATAATAAATACAGGGATAGACCACCAAGTTTGCCATCCTTTTAATTTCATGTATCCAACTTGAACAAGCATCCATTCAGATAAAAAGGACAAAAGTGTAAAAAGAGCAACATATAACCATTTCTTTTCTGGTTTAAAATGGTTAAGAAATATTACAGCGTAACAAGAAGGGATGATACCATAACTTATCAAATCACCAATTCCTTCTTGCTTTGGATCACGGCCTAGATCAAAGATATCAAAGTAATTTAACATAAAGAACATATCTATTATTAATGCTACATAACCAATCGTACCAAAGATAAGATAAATTTCTCTCCAATTTAACCGTTTTGGCATGAAAAGTATGTAAATCAAAGCGATAGTACCTAAAGTAATAGGAAACCATATCCCTTTTGCTGACAAATCTAAGTTTTGTATAAACTTTTCCATGGTGTGTCTCCTTTAAGATTGGTTATATCTAAAATTTATTCATTATTATTTGATAATTTAAAATAAATATGCTTATAAGTCTTAAAAACATTGGTACTTCCTAAAGAATTTTAAAATTATTAATGAAATATATAGATAAAAGCAAATCAAATCCTAATTATTAATAAAGCCAATGACCATTCTCATTAGTTATGTAAATGCATGGTGCTTTGTAGAGCAATTAATCCTTCAACTTTCAAAAAGATACAACATTTATACAATTACTGGTACAATAAAAATGAATGTTCACTTTTATGAACAACAAAAATTTCATATGTAAAGGAAAAGCATACCAGTTGCTTCTTTAGACAATATTTGAACATTGTTTGATTTAAGATTAGAAACGTTGGAAAGGTAGATATCTTTATGAGATTGTTACGTAATAAGGGACCATTTTATATTCAAGTAAAAAATGAATTAAAAGAACGGATCATAAAAGGAGAATATCCAAAAAATTCGTTAATCCCACCTGAACCCGTATTAGAAAAGGAATTTGGTGTCAGTAAAATCACGATCCGCAAAGCTGTTGAACAATTGGCAATGGAGGGCTATGTGGAAAAACATAGCGGTATTGGTACGAAAGTATTGGATAATCGTGCAATCTCTAAATTATCAAAGGGTCAGGGATTTTCTGAATATTTATTATCGACAGGATATACGTTAAGGAAGGGCAACGTAACGATCTCTAAAGTTGATGTTTCAAACCATCCAATTTTATCTACAAACTTTGAAAGAGAGTGCTATTGTATTGAGCGGATTTATACGTTAAATGAACAACCATATATTCATTTTACACACTATATTCCTGATCGATTTTCACTTTCATTAGACCCTGAAACAGTTAAAGATTCCTTATATGAATTGTTATATAAAAAGGGAGTATACTTTAATCGATTTCAAGATGAATTTGGTGTAGAAACACCAAATGAAAAAATTGCGAACTTGCTAAATATAGAATCGAAACCGCTATTTCAAAGAACTCGTTTTTCATATGATATCAATGAACAATTAATCGAATACTCAATCGGATACTATAATACCGATATTCATAAATATGTTGTGAATTTAAATGTATAGGAGAAAAAGCTAAGTTACCCAATTAAGTTCTTAGCTTTTTTCTGTTATTCAGATATTCATGGTTTGGACATGGAATATTTTACATGTAAATTCAGTTAACAAACATTATAACGTTATATTTACTTTGTTGATTTTCTGTGTTATCTTATCGTTATAACAATCTTAACCTTATTGAATCATCAAACATTATAACGTTATGATTATTTTATTTTTTCTCTCACACAACCTATGTTATGGGAGGAATAGGTCTACAATATAAATTGTAAGCGCGTTTAAATTAGAGGTGAATGAATTGAAAGACTTCGTATTGAGCCAAGTAAAGACAGTAAATGGAGAAGAGATTGATATTGTCATAGAGGCTGGTGAAGTTACCCAGGTGACTAAGGCTGGGTATGGACAAGGAAAGCTTGTTTTAGATTACTCAGGTGTTTATGTATCTAGTGGCTGGATTGATTTACATGTTCATGCATTTCCTGAATTTAATCCGTATGGTGATGAAATTGATGAAATTGGAGTTAGTCAAGGTGTAACGACAATCGTGGATGCAGGGAGCTGCGGAGCTGATCGAATTTCAGATTTGGTAGCAAGTAGAAAAAAAGCTAAAACGAACGTATATGCATTTTTAAATATTTCTCGTATTGGTTTAAAAAGAGTGGATGAACTATCCAAGTTAGAATGGATTGATGAAGAGAAGGTTGTACAAGCAGTTAATGATTATAAAGAAGTTATCGTCGGTTTAAAGGCGCGGATTAGTAAAAGTGTTGTTAGTGAAAGCGGTATCGAACCATTAAGGATCGCTCGTACTCTTTCTAGTGAAACATCATTGCCCTTAATGGTCCACATCGGTTCGGGACCGCCAACTATTGATGAGGTTATTTCACTCTTGGAAAAAGGGGATATCATTACGCATTATCTTAATGGAAAACAAAATAATCTTTTCGATGCACAAGAGGAGCCTCTCCAAGTGTTCAAGGAAGCAATTGAACGCGGTGTGCATTTGGATGTTGGTCATGGTACGGCGAGCTTCTCATTTAAAGTTGCTGAAGCTGCCAAACGACATCACATCGGTTTAAATACGATCAGTACAGATATCTACCGTGGGAACCGATTGAACGGTCCTGTATATAGTTTGGCCAATGTACTGACTAAATTTCTTTCCTTAGGATATTCGCTGGAAGAAGTGATTACAGCGGTTACAACAAATGCAGCTAATTGGCTTAAAAAACCTGAACTTGGCCGGATAAAGGTCGGAGACGTTGCGAATTTAACACTTTTTACCGTTCGAAATGAACCGATTACACTAACTGATTCCGAAGGAGAAAAGCGAGTAGCGGATCGAAGAATTGAAACAATAGGAGTGGTTGCAAATGGCGAATTCATTGAATGCTAAATATGGTCTTAAACGTGTGATTAATGCAAGTGGACGAATGAGTATCTTAGGTGTATCAGCTCCGACCGATACGGTTATGGATGCGATGAAGCAAGGTGGACAAAGTTATGTTGAGATTGCAGATTTAGTAGATAAAGCAGGTGATTACGTAGCACGCATTCTAGGTTCAGAGGCAGCGGTGATCGTCAACTCGGCGTCAAGTGGTATTGCACTTTCTGTTGCGGCAATTGTGACACAGGGGAATCGTCGTAAAAGTTTGCGTCTGCATCAAGAAGATATTTCTAAAAGTGAAATCATAATGCTAAAAGGTCACAACGTTCAATACGGTGCACCTGTTGAAACGATGATCTATTTAGGCGGAGGAAAGCTTGTTGAAGTTGGCTACGCTAATGAAGGAAGAGCGGAACATATAGAGGATGCGATTTCTGAAAACACAGCAGCTATCCTATATGTCAAATCACACCATGCCGTTCAAAAAAATATGATTTCTGTGGAGGAAGCATGGGAGATTGCTGATCGAAACGGAGTTCCACTCATTGTGGATGCTGCTGCAGAGGAAGACATTCAAAAGTACGTGAAATACTCTGACCTTGCAATCTACAGCGGTTCGAAGGCCATTGAAGGTCCAACTTCAGGGATTATTGGTGGTAAGCAAACCTATATTGAGTGGGTGAAAGTTCAATTACATGGGATTGGACGCAGTATGAAGGTTGGGAAAGAAACATCATTTGGATTACTTCAAGCTCTCGATGAATACGGCCAAAAAGAAGATAAAAGCGAACAAGAAAAGGAATTATTACAATCATTAATGCCATTGAATGAACTTGAAGGCGTCACTGTGACGATTGTTCAGGATGAAGCGGGTCGAGCGATATTCCGTGCAAGGATTCAAATTGATCCGAAACAAGCACATATAACAGCAAAAGAAGTCAATTATTGTCTGCGCGAAGGTGAAATTGCCATCTATACACGTGATTATGGTGTGAGACAGGGTTATTTCGATATCGATCCCCGTCCACTGCAAAATGATGATATTGAGGTAATAGAAGCTAAGATACGTGAACTAGTAGGGGGAGGAAAATAAGATGTCAAACATTACAAAACGTTTTTACAAGAACCGTGTCGCATTAAATGTTTTAGCAAATAGTGTAGAGAATGCCAAAGAGGTATACGAAGCAGCTGAAGGTCTTGTTTTAGTCGGTGTTCTTTCAAAAGACTACCCAACGATAGAAGAAGCAGTAGCAGCTATGAAAAACTACGGAAAAGAAATTGATGAAGCCGTATCGATTGGTTTAGGAGCTGGTGACAATCGCCAGGCTGCTGTAGTAGCAGAGATTGCGAAACATTATCCTGGCAGTCATATTAACCAAGTATTTCCTGCTGTTGGAGCAACACGTGCCAACCTTGGTGAAAAGAAGAGCTGGATTAATAGTTTAGTGTCTCCGACAGGACGTGTAGGTTATGTGAACATTTCAACAGGACCAGTTAGCGCTGCGCAGGACGAGCATGCGATTGTACCAATTAAAACGGCGATTGCGCTTGTACGTGACATGGGCGGTAACGCATTGAAATACTTCCCAATGAAAGGGTTAAGCACTGAAGACGAGTTCCGTGCAGTTGCACAAGCATGCGGGGAAGAAGGATTCGCATTAGAACCAACAGGCGGGATCGACAAAGAGAATTTTGAAACCATCCTGCGTATTGCATTAGAGGCGAATGTGCCACAAATTATTCCACACGTGTATTCATCGATTATTGACAAAAACACAGGAAAAACAAATGTCGAAGATGTACGTGAATTACTTGAAACGATAAAGAAATTGGTTGATCAAAATGCCTAAACATGTTGCAGCATTTGGAGAAGTAATGATGCGCTTGCAGGTGCCAGGATATGAACTCCTGTCACAAGCAAGCACATTAAACTATTCTTTCTCCGGTACGGGAGTAAATGTAACCGCAGCTTTAGCACGCTTTGGGCATACTGGGTATCTCGTGTCTACATTGCCAGCGAATGCAGTTGGTGATGCAGCAGTATCATATCTACAAAAATTAGGTGTTACACAATCGTTCATTATGCGTGACGGAAATTACGTTGGAATGTACTTTTTAGAAAATGGATTCGGTGTACGACCTAGTCGGGTAACCTATTCCAATCGACTTGAGAGCAGTTTCAATACAGCATCTGAGGGAACGTATGATTTCAATAGAATGGCAAAGAAAATGGATGTTGTTCACTTTTGTGGAATCACGCTTGCGATGAATGATACTGTCCGTCATCACATGAAAACATTCGCTAAAGCAGTTAAAGAAAATGGAGGTACTGTTGTTTTTGACTGTAACTACCGTCCATCCCTCTGGGGCGAAGACGGATATGAAAAAGCAAAACCACATTATGAAGAAATGCTTCATTTGGCGGATATTGTCATGATGAATGAAAAAGATGCAATGTTTGTCCTTGGTATGAAAACAGAGAAGGAAGACCGCGGAAAGCAGCTCATGGAATTGATTCCAACTGTAGCGAAAACATACAATATTTCTGTCATTGCTGGAACGCATCGTTCAATCAATGGTGACAATACCCATTCTTTACGCGGTTTCATTTTCAAAAATCAAACATTCACATTTTCAAAAACACTCACGTTTTCTGTCTATGACAGAATAGGTGCAGGAGATGCCTATACAAGTGGAATTTTACATGGAGAAATGGAAGGGTTTTCGCTTAAGAAAACGGTTGAATTTGCCGCAGCAGCAGGAATGCTTGCACATACAATAGTAGGCGATACCCCGATGTCATCGGAGAGTGATATTCTACGGGTGATGACAGACTCAGTAGGCGATATAGAAAGGTAGTAAAGATCAAGGTAGTACCTTACAAAAATGCTTATTTGTGTAGTGAATTATAGATAGAGAAATTACGAGAATTGAGAAAAGCTCCTTTTCTCGCTAAGGATTTGTAAACGTTTACGTACTGGGAGAAGGGGGAAGAACGATGGAATTATATTTATTATCAATTACATTGCTTTCGATTGTGATTGTCATTTTAGGAGTAGCTTGGTGGAAATGGCATGCGTTCATTAGTTTAACCGTTGCTAGTTTGTTCTTAGCGATTATGTCTGGTTTATCGATGGATAAAATCGTTAGTGCATATGAAACCGGTGTTGGGAGCGTCCTAGGTCATTTAGTAGGAATCTTGGCGTTAGGGACGATTTTAGGAAAGTTGATGTCAGATTCAGGTGCAGGAATGCAAGTGGCAGATTTCTTTATTCGGATCTTTGGTGTAAAAAAATTGCCTTGGGCGATGTTGCTCTCAGGTTTTATCATTGGGATCCCAGTATTTTTTGACGTAGGGATCGTCATGTTATTACCACTAGTTATTTCAATTTATAGAACGACAAAACAAAACATTTTATTAATTGCCATACCTGTTCTTGCTGGGTTATCTATTGTTCACGGTCTTGTACCTCCACATCCGGGTGCAATGACGGCAATAGGTATCTATAATGCTAATATAGGAAAAGTCTTGGTCTACTCACTCATCATTGCTCTGCCAGCAGCCATCATTGCAGGGCCATTGTTTGCAAAGTGGGTTAAAAATCGCGTGATTCCTGAAGGTGAGCCACAGTTAATTCGAGTAAGTAATACGTCAGAAAAATTGCCAAGCACAGGCATTTCATTTTTCATTATCTTATTACCAGTTCTATTAATGGTGTTATCAGTCGTTGCACCGTATCTGTCACTGCCTAGTGGTGTGCTAAAATTCTTTCTGTTTATTGGAAGTCCTGTCATCGCACTTTTAATTTCTTGTTTCGCAGCATTTTACTTCCTTGGCATTCGTCAAGGTATGGATAAAACATTCATTCAGAAGTTATCAGAAGAGTGCTTGCTGCCAGTTGGTTCAATTATTTTAATCATTGGTGCAGGCGGTGGATTTAAACAAATCCTTATTGAAAGTGGCGTAGGAACATCCATTGCCCAAATGTCCGAGCATTTTTCTCTCTCACCAATTGTGTTGGCGTTTATTGTAGCAGGATTAATACGTATTGCTACAGGTTCAGCTACAGTAGCATTAACAACAGCAGCTGGAATTGTTGCACCAGTTATTGAACACATGTCAGGTGTGAACCTAGAATTACTCGTTATCGCAACAGGTGCAGGATCGCTAATGTTCTCACACGTAAATGATGCTGGTTTCTGGATGGTAAAAGAATATCTGGGCTTATCAGTAAAAGAAACATTTAAAACGTGGACGGTATTGGAGACATTGCTTTCATTTATTGCTTTTGGGACGGTTTTATTGTTCGATATGTTCGTTTAAAACAAATCTCCTTTTCTACACATTGTAGAGGGAGTCAAACTCTCGACAAATGGGGTTCGGAATGTCTAGTTCCGAATCCCTTTTGAGATTTTTTACGAATTCACTCAAAATTAAGGAGAGTGATCTATAGTAAACGATGAAAATCCGTGTAAAGCTGTGTTTTGGAATGTTTTGTATCCCCTCTATTATTCGACACTTATCTTATGGTATACTAACCTACGGTGAAATGAATGAAATGGAGGATTTCAGTGGGAAAACAATTGAGCAAACAACAACAAAAAGCACAGGTTGTCCCGTTTCTCCAAGATGGACAATATTATTATAATAAAGGCCTGAAGGCTTATCGAGAGCAGAACTTTCCAAAGGCAAGCAAATATTTGCAAAAGGCAGTTGAGTTAAATCCTAAAGATTTAACAATGCTATCCCAATTAGCAACGATTTATACAGATATGGGGAAGTATAGCCAATCAAATGAATTGCTTTCATATATACTTGATGAAGTTGACAAAGAAATGACAGAGTGCCACTATTTTATGGCAAATAATTTCGCACATCTTGGATTATTTCAGGAAGCATATAAGTGTGCAACTGAATATGCAAACAAAGAACCTTATGGTGAATTTATAGAGGAAAACGAAGACCTCATTGATCTCCTTACAATGGAAGATGATGGGGAGGAACCGTTTTTAAAGGATCCAGATGATTTGATATTAAAACAGGATGCCGCAAAATCTCTATTAGAAAATAGTCAGTTTGAAGAGGCTATTTTACTACTTGAAGAGATTGTCGTGGAGTACCCTGAATTTTGGTCTGCCCATAATAATTTATCGCTAGCTTATTTCTATGTTGGAGAAGTTGATAAAGCGAAAGAATATTTGCAAACCGTACTTCAACGTAATCCTGGTAATCTACATGCGTACTGCAATTTATTAGTTTTTTATTTTTATGAACGCCAAGATGAAAAGGTTGAAGAGCTTACAAAAATACTATCGACTGTTCATCCGCTTCTTTACGAGCATCGTTATAAATTAGGGGCAACCTTCGCGTTAGTAGGGTATTATCCACTTGCATATAAATGGCTTCGTTCTCTTCATAAGTCAGGATTTGAAGGTGATGACACCTTTTATTATTGGCTATCCTATTCAGCTTATTTTACAGGACATATTTCTTTTGCTGAACAGATGTGGGAGCGTGTGTTAAAAGAAAATAAAAGTAAGGCTGGTTCTGAGCCATGGAATCATAAGGTTGACAGAGCTTCCGGGCGAGCAACGAGTATGACGTTAGAAGAGCGCTTGTATGCTATTTTTCTTGCAGCTCAAACGAATAATTATGAGCAAATTAATGATTACAAAGCATCAAATGTTCCACAGTCACAATTAGAAAAAGAATTTATCAAGTTATCCTTATCGAAGGATTTTAATGCTTATGATAAAATTACCTCTTTTTATCAGATTGCAAACTCTTTATTTGTACACTCTGAGCATGATGAGCTATTTTTATTTTCGTTTAAAATTCTTATAAAAGCATATAAACGTGACTATTCGCTAAAAAACCAACTTGGTTGGGCAGCAGCGTTAGATTACGTATGGAAAAATCAAAGTAATGAGCAAGTAAGCCAAGCTACAGTAGCAAATATGTATGGTGTATCGGTTTCTTCGGTTGGGAAGTATGTAAAGCTTATTAAGAACATGACTGACATTTAGCATTTAACGACAAGTCTTTATACTTAGTTTTGGAGTCTAGCTCCAGCGCCTAGACCCTCGGGGTCATAAGCCACTCAGGAATTGAAGACAAAGAACGTCTTCTATTCCTGAGCGTCTTATGCCTGTCGGGTCTGTTCAAGGCGCTTGCGCTTTTCTTAGTTTGAGCAAAAAAATGGCATGAATCGTCATTATTTTATACGATGTTTATAGGGCAAAATGAAGAAGATATCGTACAGATCAAAGTAAACTTTCTTGTTAGGAGTGAACATTCGTGTCAGAAGAAAAAATATATGACGTGATTATCGCAGGTGCGGGTCCAGCAGGTATGACTGCAGCTGTTTATACATCACGTGCAAACTTATCAACACTTATGATTGAACGTGGGGTGCCAGGTGGGCAAATGGCAAACACAGAAGAAGTCGAAAACTATCCCGGCTTTGATCATATATTAGGACCTGAGCTATCAACGAAAATGTTTGACCATGCGAAGAAGTTCGGTGCTGAATATGCATACGGTGATATTAAAGAAGTGATTGATGGCGTAGAGTACAAAACGGTTATAGCTGGAAAAAAAGAGTATAAAGCACGCGCAGTTATTATTACTACTGGTGCAGAATATAAAAAGATTGGTGTACCAGGTGAAAAAGAACTAGGTGGACGTGGCGTTTCTTATTGTGCAGTTTGTGATGGTGCATTCTTTAAAGGAAAAGAGCTAGTTGTAGTTGGTGGCGGAGATTCAGCTGTCGAAGAAGGTGTGTATTTAACACGTTTTGCTTCTAAAGTTACAATCGTTCATCGACGTGAAGAATTACGAGCGCAAAAAATTCTGCAACAACGTGCATTTGATAACGAAAAAGTAGATTTCATTTGGAACCATACTGTGAAAGAAATTCATGAACAAGATGGTAAAGTAGGGAAAGTAACATTAATCAATACTGTTAATGGTGAAGAACAAGAATTTAAAACAGATGGTGTCTTCATATATATTGGAATGGTTCCTTTATCAAAACCATTTGAAAGTCTTGGTATCACAAATGAGAATGGGTATATTGAAACAAATGATCGCATGGAAACTAAGGTTGAGGGGATCTTTGCAGCTGGAGATATTCGTGAAAAAATGCTTCGCCAAATTGTCACAGCAACTGGTGATGGCAGTATTGCAGCGCAAAGTGCTCAACATTATGTAGAAGAGTTAGCGGAGAAGCTAAAAGCAGTTAAGTAAGGTAAAATTAGTTTTACTTTTGCGCTTTTGTTTTGTCGCTTTGGAAATTATAAAATTCTAGATCTGTGATAAGCGCACGACATCCAGCTCCAGCGCCTAGCCCCTCGAGGTCATAAGCCAATTTAGAATTGAAGGCAAAGAACGCCTTCTATTCTAAATCGTCTTATTTGCCTGAGGCTGAACGAGGCGCTTGCGCTTTTGTAAAAAGTAAAGAAAGTATTAATATTTATACTTAGTTTGGGTGTCTAGCTACAGCGCCTAGCGACTAGTGAACTTCACACTCCTCCTTGCGATAAGTCAACATCGAATCGCTGACGCTCTTCGTGTTTCCTTTATCTCATACGGAGTGCTCCAGTTCATACGTCGCTGAACAAGGCGCTTTCGCTTTTCTAATTAACAAATTCGTAATTCTGTTTTAACTCTCCTGTAACATGGGTGAAACAATTATAGGTTATTATTGAGTTAGTAATTGACCCCCTTTTATAAATAGACTTATTTTAGAGCATGGGCGCCCTTTCCCATGCTCCCTTTTTTTGTCCTCACAACTGTTTTATTTTTTCAAGTACAGAAGTAATACAGTGATTTTTACCTACCTCTTTAGAATGAAGTTCAATTCACTATTAATATGAATTTTGTGTGACATCGTTAGTTTTACCTTAAAAAGTGAAACTGTTTTGATTTTCATTCGTATATACATATAGAAAGACCAACATTTACAACCAATCGACTTCGTTGTTAAGACCAAATTAAAATAGTATAATAAATGAAAGTGAAGAACGTAACAAACAAGATTAGACTTTTGTACTTAGTATAGGTGTCTAACTCCTGAAGAGGAAAAATAAAACCTTTTTTTCTAGGGACCGGTCACATATTAATAGAAGGTAAAGAATCCCTTCCTTATATGCAAATGCCCCTAAGAAGCTGAGTATTCGCTTATGCTTTTCTAAAGTCATGTGAAAATAGAGGTGAAGAAGGTGCAACGAGTTACAAATTGCGTCTTAGTAGAAGGAAACAAAGTACTTCTCCTACAAAAACCAAAAAGAGGCTGGTGGGTAGCTCCTGGTGGAAAAATGGAGCTAGGTGAATCTGTTAAGGATACCGTAACCCGTGAATATCGCGAGGAAACTGGCATATACATTAAAAACCCTCAGTTAAAGGGAGTTTTTACCTTTTTAATTCAAGACGGCAAAGAAATTGTATCTGAATGGATGATGTTTACGTTCTTAGCATCAGATTATCAGGGTACAAATGTCCTTGAATCGGAAGAGGGAACAATTAAGTGGCACGAGAAGGAAGCGATTCAACAATTGCCAATGGCTCCAGGGGATCATCACATATTGGATTATGTCATTAAGGGGACGGGTATGCTATATGGAACTTTTACCTACACACCTGACTATGAATTAATCTCCTATCGTTTAGATCCACAATAAATTAAACTATCTCCTATGAGACAATTTAATTCAATACATTAATAATATGTGGGAACTTTGACAATCCATATATTTTAATAAATAGAGCTAGGTATCAGTAGAGAGGAGGAAAAGGCTATGACGATTGAAAATAGTGAACAACAAATTTCAACTCAAGAAGTACAGATGGTGATTATCACAGGGATGTCAGGTGCGGGTAAAACTGTGGCGATTCAAAGTTTCGAAGATCTAGGGTATTTTTGCGTTGATAATTTACCGCCTACATTGCTGCCGAAATTTTTAGAGCTAATGAAAGAATCTGGCGCTAAGATGAATAAGGTTGCATTAGTTATGGATTTACGAGGAAGGGAGTTCTTCGACCATCTTTTCCAAGCACTTGATGATTTGTCAGAAAGTACTTGGCTTACACCGCAAATATTATATCTTGATGCGAAAGACGCTACACTAGTAACAAGATACAAAGAAACGCGGAGGTCACATCCGCTAGCTTCAAAAGGGCTTCCATTAGAGGGGATTGGACTTGAACGTGAACTTCTCGAGGAGCTTAAAGGAAGAGCACAGCTTATCTATGATACTTCAGACTTGAAGCCAAGAGATTTAAGAGAAAAAATCCTGAAGCAATTTTCTTCAAGTGTTGAGCATACATTTACTGTAAATGTGACTTCATTTGGATTTAAATATGGTGTACCAATAGATGCTGATCTAATGTTTGACGTAAGATTTTTGCCAAACCCGCACTATATTGACCATATGAGACCAAAAACTGGATTACAAGAAGAAGTGTCCTCTTATGTGTTAAAATGGAGTGAAACACAAAAGTTTTTAGAAAAACTCATCGATTTGCTTACTTTTATGCTTCCTTATTATAAACGGGAAGGTAAAAGTCAAATCGTCATTGCGATTGGTTGTACGGGAGGACAGCATCGCTCGGTAACACTTGCAGAATACATTGCAAACCATTATAAAAATGACTATCATACTCAAGTTTCTCACCGGGATATTGAGAAAAGAAAGCAACATTAATTAATGGTGAATGAACATTTGCCAAAGGTTGTCATCATTGGCGGGGGTACTGGTTTATCAGTCCTTTTACGAGGATTAAAGCAGTTCCCCTTAGACATTACAGCAATTGTCACAGTCGCAGATGATGGCGGGAGCTCAGGCAGGCTCCGAAATGAATTAAACATTCCTCCTCCTGGTGATATTCGCAATGTATTAGCAGCTTTGTCAGATGTTGAGCCTCTTGTCGAGGAGCTTTTTCAGCATCGTTTCAATAAAGGCAATAATTTAATTGGACATTCATTAGGAAATCTTATCCTAGCTGCTATGACAAATATTACTGGTGACTTTGTCCATGCAATAAAGGAAATGAGTACTGTGTTAAATGTGCGTGGGAAAGTATTACCTGCTGCAAATACCAGTGTCATTTTAAACGCTGAAATGGAAGATGGAACCATTGTTTCTGGTGAGTCCAAAATTCCTTTTTCAGGAAAGAAAATAAAGCGGGTCTTTCTTAGTCCTGATGATATTGAGCCGTTACCTGAAACAATTGATGTGATTAGAGAAGCGGATTTAATTATAATTGGGCCTGGAAGTCTGTACACAAGTATTCTCCCTAACCTTCTTGTTCCAAAAATAGGCGAAGAGGTTTGTAAAGCAAAAGCAAAAAAGGTTTACATTTGTAATGTGATGACACAAGCAGGAGAAACATTGAATTTTTCTGCAAGTGATCATGTTAAAGCATTATATGATCATATGAGATGCACATTTATGAATACCATTCTTGTTAATGAAGAAGAAATTCCTGATCATATCAAATCGTTATATGAAGAGGAGCTTGCAAAGCCAGTACATTTTGATATCGAGGCATTAAAATCATTAGGCCTTGAGGTCATCACAGATAAAATTGTAAGTTACGAAAATAGTGTTATTAGACATGATACAAATAAAGTGGCAAAGCTACTTTATGGAATCCTTCAGCAAGAAATGACATAAGTGCATGTCTTAGAATGGGGGTGCAGAGGTTGTCATTTGCATCTGAAACAAAAAAGGAACTAACAAACTTAGAACTAAAGCCTTGCTGCCTAAAAGCAGAGCTATCTGCACTTATTAGAATGAATGGATCCCTTTCATTTTCAAACCGAGTGATTATGGTTGATATTCAAACAGAAAATGCAGCTATTGCAAGGCGTATCTATATATTATTAAAAAAGCAATATGATATCACAGTGGAATTACTAGTACGTAAAAAAATGCGATTGAAAAAGAACAATGTCTATATTGTTCGCCTAGCTGAAAAGGCAAAGGCTATCTTAGAGGATTTAAATATTTTAGAGGAAGATTTTACCTTTGTAAGGAATATATCAAGCTCACTGGTGAAAAAGAAATGTTGCAAACGCTCTTATATTCGTGGAGCATTTCTTGCAGGAGGCTCTGTTAACAATCCTGAAACTTCCTCTTATCATCTCGAAATTTTCTCTCTTTACAAAGAGCATAATGATTCTCTTTGCGAGTTAATGAATACATTTGATTTAAACAGCAAGACGTTAGAACGAAAAAAGGGCTTCATTACGTATTTAAAAGAAGCAGAAAAAATTACCGAGCTTCTTAATATAATCGGTGCCCATCAAGCATTACTTCGTTTTGAGGATGTAAGAATTGTCCGAGATATGAGGAATTCTGTTAATCGTCTAGTGAATTGTGAAACAGCCAATTTGAACAAAACGATTGGTGCTGCACTAAGACAGGTTGAAAATATTCGATTCATCGATAATAAAATTGGGCTAGATGCATTACCCGATAAACTTCGAGAAATTGCAAAGCTACGAGTCGAATATCAGGATGTTACATTAAAAGAACTGGGTGAAATGGTAACAAGCGGAACAATTAGCAAATCTGGTATAAACCATCGCTTACGAAAATTAGACCAAATTGCAGAACAACTACGAACAGGCCAACCGCTATCATTAAAATAATAAATTAATTAAAAGAGAAGAGGAGATAACTATGGTTGAAAAAAAAGTTGAAGTTCACCTGAAAACTGGTTTACAAGCTCGTCCAGCAGCACTATTTGTTCAAGAAGCAAACCGGTTTGCATCAGATGTTTTCTTAGAGAAAGACGGAAAAAAGGTAAATGCTAAAAGCATTATGGGGCTTATGAGTTTAGCAATAAGTTCAGGATCTATCATAACACTAATTGCAGAAGGTAATGACGAAGAAGAAGCAGTAGATACATTAGCTAACTATGTACAGCAAGAAGGATAACAAAAGGCAGCACACCGCTCAGGAAATAGAGACGGTGTGCTATTTTTTACCCTATTTAAATAACAGAAAAGAAAAAAGCTTACCTTCAATGGTAAGCTTTTTACTATATATTACTTTTCGCCAATTGGGCTACGGTCTAATACTTTATCAATTAAACCATACTCTAGAGCTCGACTAGCAGTCATGAAATTATCACGCTCTGTATCACGCTCAATGACATCTAAGGACTGACCAGTACGGTCTGAAAGAATTTTGTTTAATTTGTCACGCAAGAAAAGAATACGCTTTGCAGCAATTTCAATTTCTGTTGCCTGACCTTGTGCTCCGCCAAGTGGTTGGTGAATCATTACTTCACTGTTAGGAAGTGCATAACGTTTACCCTTTTCACCAGCTGCAAGTAAGAATGCACCCATTGAAGCGGCCATACCGATACAAATTGTTGAAACTTGTGGTTTAATAAATTGCATCGTGTCATAAATCGCCATACCAGCAGTGATTGATCCACCAGGTGAGTTAATATAAATGGAAATATCCTTTTCTGGATCCTCTGCTTCTAAAAATAATAGCTGAGATACGATTGAGTTTGCTACGTTATCGTCAATTCCACTTCCAAGCATAATAATGCGGTCTTTCAATAGACGAGAGTAAATGTCGTAAGCACGCTCACCACGATTTGTTTGTTCAATAACTGTAGGGATTAAATTCATTATTCTATTCCTCCTTCGTAATAAGAAAGATTGCACTAAAGGATAAACTTATACCAGTATGTAATCCTTTAGAACATAATACTAAACATGCATCTAGCAGTTGTATTACTTTATGTATTTCCATCATACAACTAAGGTCAATAAAGGTCAAACGAAAAGGTCAAAGATCCTTATTGACCTTATTTATACTATACTATGTATTTGTTAATCATAACATGTTTATCATGTTTCCCACATTTATTGCATTTCAAACGGTATAAATAGTCGAAATTGGATTAGGAATAGAATATAGTGTTTGCTATAAAAAGACAGTTGAAATTATTGTAAAGTTCACGTATAATTTTCGTTACTGATGTATGAATATTTTGCGCTCGTAGCTCAGTCGGATAGAGCGGTGGTTTCCGGTACCACGTCTGCCGGGGGTTCGAATCCCTCCGAGCGCGTCATAGATGTTAAGGATAGCAAGGGTTTGAGTGAATCTCAGGTCCTTGTTATTTTTTATGGACAAGTTTCTTGTTTATTATTTTAGTTTATCTAAATTTAGAAACCTTTTCTTTATCCTTTTAACAATAGAGGAGGAATAAAAATGCATAAAGAACAACCTCATTCAGTCACAACAGTTGATTATAAGAGAATTGATGATAATAAGTGTTTTGTAGAAGTGAAAGGCTATGATGCGATATTAGGTTCTGAATTTAAAGGTGTCATAAAATTCTTGAATGGTGAACCTTTTGGGGATATTATTCATCCTTTAAACAGCTCGCTATCTCCAGATTGCCGTGTATTTGTTACTACCTATTTAATAACCAAGTACAATGAAGGTGAATATAATTAACAAAAAGCTTATCAAGTATGTATGAGTTATATTTAAGCTTTATTGCACTTTAGAACGTCAAACCTAACGGTGGGATCCTTTGATAGGATCCCTTCGATTTTTTAGTACACATGTTTCAGTTTAACCACTTAAGTGTCTAAATTTTAACTTTCAGGAATATAAAAATTTTTTTGTGAAATTTACCATCTAAAATCAGGATTAAATGACGATAAAAGTAATATAATCTTCGATAATGGCAAACCCAGCGAAAGTTGGTGACGCAAAGCTACGGACCTAAGGAGAATTTCTTTTTACTTTACTTGAGGTGAACTAAGTGATTAATTCATTTTTTGCTAACTATCATCCATTACTTGTTGTTGTTTCATTTATTATTGCTATCTTATCTTCTTATACTGGTTTTGATATACTTTACCGCCTTTCAAACCAAAAGGGGCGAAAGAAAACAATTTGGATATGGTATGGTTCTTTTACTATTGGTATTGGGATTTGGACGGCGCATTTTTTAGGAATGCTTGCTTTTATACCCTTTCATTCATTTGACTTATCTCATGTGTCTATTTCTTTAATAGTTGCAATAAGTCTTATGTATTTAACATTAATCATCAGTGCAAAAGCTCAAAAAAGTAGGGCTCATGGCAACTTAGCAAGTCTTATTTGGGGGATAAGCTTTCTCGTACTTCATTTTAGCGGAATGGAGTCATTTCATGGTCAAATTGAATACAATTTTTTCTCAGTTTTAGTAGCGACACTATTCGCCTTATTACCGACCTTTTATATTCTAAAAATGTTTATGCGGAATATGTTATCTCCTTCATTAGGCATTTTTCGTATGAAGATGATTAGCGGAATTCTTATGGGAATTAGTTTAATGTGTTTGCACTTTTTATCAATGGTAGGAATGACAAGCCATCTTGCTGCTTCTGAACATGTAACCATCAACCATAATATTTACTTAACCGTTGGAATAGGGATAGGTAGTGTAGTTATTCTTTTCTTTTTTATTTTGATTTCTGTAATAGATAGAAAATTCACCAGCCAGTCACAAAAGTTAGAACGTACTGAACAGGTGGAGAAGGAACTGATTGAGAGTGAAGAACGTTATCGTAATCTTATTGAGAAATCCCCCATGGCACTGCTTGTAATTCAAGATGACATAATTGTTTACGCAAATCCTGAAGCGATTAAATTATATGGTGCTTCTCATGATAAGCAATTAATTGGAAAATCAATTAAGAAAATTGTTCATCCTGATAGTATCGAACACTTTAAAAATTCAGTGGATAATCTATTTAAAGGCAAGGAACAACATTTTCAGGAATATAAGCTTTTTACACTTGATAAAAAATCTATTATTGTAGAGGGTTCTGGAGCAAAAGTTATGTATAATGGTAAGCCAGCGCTTTTAGCAATGGGGAAAGATCTTACCGAACAGAAGGTGCTCATCGAACAATTAACGATCAACGAACAACGTTATCAGTCTCTCTTTGAATATAACAAGGATGCTGTCTACTCATTTGATTTAACAGGAAATTTTACTAATGTTAATAAAGCCAGTGAACACCTGACAGGTTACAGTTCAGCTGAGTTATTAACTATGTCATTTGAGGAGATTATCCATCCGGATGATATATCAAAAGCAATGACTGCTTTTGATAATGCAACGAAAGGGAGTACCGATACACTTTATGTAAACGTTGTTCATAAATCGGGGAAACTAGTTTATGTTAATGTAACAAATATACCGATTGTTATTGAAGAGAAAATTGTGGGCATTTATGGAATTGCAAAGGACATTACAGAGCAAAAGAAAGCACAAGCTTTGGTACAGCATATGGCATACCATGATCATCTGACTGGGTTGCCAAACAGAAGTATGCTTGAGAAGTGTTTGTCGACTGGATTAGAACTTTCAACGAGAAAAGCAGTCCTGTTTATTGACCTAGACCGTTTTAAAGTTATAAACGATACATTAGGCCATACGATAGGCGATCTATTGTTAAAAGAAGTAGCTCAAAGCTTAAAGCGCTCTGTAAATGAAAACGATATGGTATTCCGACAGGGCGGCGATGAGTTTATTGTGATTTTGGAAAATGTGGATCGTGATCAAGCCGCAAAGATAGCAGAACGAATAATCGAAATGCTAACTAAACCTTTCAAAATTAACGAATATGATATTTTTACTTCTCCGAGTATTGGGATTAGCTTATATCCTGATGACGGGGAAACGGGAGAGATCTTAATTAAACATGCGGATTTTGCGATGTATCAAGCAAAGTCAGCTGGAAAGAAAACGTATAGATTTTATTCTTCATATGAGGAAGAAGGAACATATAATTCTTTAGAAATGGAGATGGCATTGCACAAAGCAATCCAACGTCATGAGCTTGTCTTGCACTATCAACCAAAAATAGATCTTAAAACAGGTAAAATCTCTGGTGCAGAGGCATTAATTCGCTGGAATCATCCTGAATGGGGGATTGTTTCTCCTGAAAATTTTATCCCAATTGCAGAAGAAACAGGACAAATTATTCCGATTGGAGAATGGGTCTTGTATACAGCCTGTGTTCAAAACAAGACTTGGCATAAAAAAGGATTTCCAAACTTAGTTATGTCTGTAAATTTATCAGCACGGCAATTTTCTCAGGCAAACCTTGTTCAAACAGTTGCAAAAATATTAAATGAGACTGGGCTTGATCCGCAGTACTTGGAGATTGAAATTACCGAAAGTATGACAACAGATATTGAAAGGACAATTACTACTTTAAAGGAATTAAAACGTTTAGGAGTACGAATTAGTATTGATGATTTCGGGACAGGCTTTAGCTCATTGAATTATTTAAAACGTTTCCCTGTTGATACATTAAAGATCGATCAATCCTTTGTTCGTGAACTCCATAATAATCCTAGTGACGAAACAATTGTAAAAACAATTATTTCGATGGCTCACAACTTAAATTTAAACGTTGTAGCTGAGGGGATTGAAACGAAGGAGCATTTAGTGTTTCTTCAACAATATGTTTGTAATGAAGGTCAGGGATATTATTTTAGTAAACCCGTTCTTGCGGAAGAATTTGAAAGCAAGTTTAAGGACATTGAAAAAATAGTAATCTCATGTGGGATTTCTCAAGATCTGAATGATCGTTTATGGGCTGAGGAATTAATTCAAAATGCACGAAAAGAACTTCAGGAAACTGTGCGGTTACAGCAAGGAATGACCATGAAGTTCAAAAAAGTGAATGGACGATTTATTCATACCTTATTCGACGGAGAACTAGCTTATCAACTTGGCCTAGTTCCTGAACAAACGATAGGAAAAGAACTAATTGATTTTATACCAGTTGAAAAAGCAAAAGAGAAAACAAGATATTATCAAAGAGCATGGGATGGCGAGGAAAATGTAACGTACGAAGGTGAGCTTAACGGTATCTATTATCTTGCTGCTTTAAGTCCGATTAAAAGAGGCGGAGAAATTGTAGAGATTATTGGCTCATGTATAAACATTACGCAATTAAAAGAAACCGAAAAAGCATTACGTAAAAGCCAAGAAATGTATCGCCTAATGGCTGAAAATATGAAAGATCTCGTCTCAATTTATGATGTAAACGGGACAATGGTATACGCTTCTCCTTCTCATGAAAATGTACTCGGTTATCCTCCAAGTCATTTTGAAGGTAGGAAAATATATAGTCTTTTCCCTGAAGCTGATCAGAACATGCATAAGTTTTCTTTTATGGAAATGGTAAAAACAAAGCAAGCAAGTCAGAAAGAAATTAAATTCAAAAAGCTTGATGGTGGCATTTGTATATTTGAATCAGTATTAACACCGATTTTGGACGAAAATGGAAATGTTCAGCATGTCATTGGGGTGGCAAGAAATATTACTGAGATGCTAAAAGCAGAAGAGCTTTTACGGAAATCTGAAAAGTTAACAATTGCCGGAGAAATAGCAGCTGAAGTTGCCCAAGAAATAAGGAACCCGATGACATCAATAAAGGGTTTGTTCCAGTTACTTCAAAAAGGAATCTATAAACCAGAATACTTTGATATCATCCAGGTTGAAATTACATTGATTGAAGAGATCATTAATGAGTTTCTTAAACAGTATAAGCACACGACTTCCACTAAGGACAAAAAAAGTAAAAATGTGGATGAGGAAGATGAATAATAATTTAAGTGGTAAATTGAATTACGACCAATCAAAAGAGGCTGATCAATAAATGGTCAGCTTTTTTCGTTATTTATTGTATTGATGACTATTGGCCTAAAGACAGGATTTAGCCATTCTCTAGCGAATAATACAAAAAACCTAATTCCAGCATTTTTTTGTGACAGAAACATAATCATGTAGTAGGATTATAATTAAGAAGTTTGAGGATAGTTTTGTTGAAAAGGAGAATACGTCACTAAATGTAAGCGTTTCCTTTATGGCTATACTGTACCTCTTTTCTTAAACTTTGAGTAGTATGTAAAATAGGGGGAAGCTAACATGAAAATTGGGTTAATGCAAGAACAAACATTAAAAATGAAAATGACTCAAGAATTACAGCAAGCGATTACTTTATTACAATATTCCTCAGTTGATCTCCTTTCTTATATCCAGGAACTCACAATGGAAAATCCCCTCATTGAAGTAAGAGAAACCTACAGTTCTCCATATCGTAAGTCCAGCTCAAAATCAGATAAGCAATCATTTATTGAGAATTCCTTCGAAGAAAAGCCTAGCCTTAGAGAGCATTTGCGGAATCAGCTAATTGATTTTTCGATGACCACTAACGATAGAGCTTGTCTTGATTTATTAATCAATGCTCTTGACGCAAATGGATATTTGAAGGACAACTTAGTAGACCTTGCTCGAATCGTTAACGTTAGCGAAGAATTGCTTGAAAGCAAGTTATATATGCTTCAAAGCTTAGAGCCTGCAGGTGTTGGTGCACGTTCTCTGCAAGAGTGTATTTTATTACAGTTAAGGCGATTGCCGATTAGAAATGAACTCGCGGAAACAATCATATTAGACCATTTCCGGAGCTTTGCTGAAAAGTCTTGGAAGGACTTAGCTAAAAAATTAAATGTCTCAATAATTGAAATCCAGGAAATACAGCACGAAATAAAAAAACTTGAACCGAGACCGGGGCTAAAATTTGAAAGTGATGAATCAACATATGTAACTCCTGACATGATCGTTAGAAAGACAAATAATGAGTTACAGGTAATTTATAATGACGAGCTTATTCCGCAACTATTATTTAATCAGACCTTAGAACCAGCTATTCTGAATACGATGGATTCAGAGACAAAGGATTTTTATTCTAAAAAGCTAACACAGGGAAGATGGCTGCAAAGAGCGATTGAACAGCGTAAAGAGACAATGTTAAATGTAATGAAGGTGATCATTCAAAAACAACACGAATATTTTTTATATGGAAAAAGCCTTCTGAAGCCACTAACATTAAAGGATATCGCAGAAGCCTTGGACATTCATGAATCGACGGTTAGCAGGACGGTAAAGGATAAATTCATCCAAACACCTCATGGCTTAGTAAGTATGAAATCATTTTTCTCAAATAAGCTTGATGAAGAAAGTGGTGAGGTTTCATCTGCCTCTGTAAAAATGAAACTGATGGAAATGGTTAATTCTGAAGATAAAAAGAAACCTTTATCAGATCAAAAAATTGCAAATGAGTTAAAATCTCGTTATGGTATAAATATTTCAAGAAGAACAGTTACAAAATATCGCGAACAATTAAACATTTCATCATCAGCGATAAGAAAGCAGTATTAATAAATATAGTAGTCAACAGAATGGAAGGGTTAGTGAATCATGAAAAAGGTTATTTTCTACTCAAAGGAAAATTGCTCTTTATGTGATAAGGGCTTAGCGATTTTAAAAGACATTCAAAAAGAAATTCCTTTTGAATATGATATTGTGGATATTTATCAGGATGATGAACTTTTGGAACTATATCAAATTATGATCCCCGTCGTAAAAATCGATGATGAAATCGCTTCTTATGGAATATTGGAAAAAGATAACATAAGAAAGCGGTTACTTTAAAAAGTCGTAAAACATCCCTTGAATATAAAATTTTACCCTGTTAAAATAAAGATGTAGCAGGGGAGATTTTTTTTTGAGTAGGTGGGACATAATAAGTCATAGCGGGACATTAAAAGTCCAGATCGACTCAGAAAGGGATAGCAAAGATGAAATCATTAATAGAAGTACAAAAGAAATTATTGCCTGACCTTTTACAGGTTATGCAAAAACGCTATCAAATTCTGCAATACATTCGGTTAATGCAGCCGATTGGACGAAGAAGTCTCTCAATTAGTCTAGGATTAAGTGAAAGAGTCCTTAGGAATGAAGTTCAATTTCTGAAAGATCAGAATTTAGTTGAAATTCACACCTCGGGTATGAACTTAACGAAAGACGGAACATCTCTATTGACTGTTCTCGAAGAAATGATGAAAGACGTATTAGGATTGACTCTTTTGGAAAATACATTAAAAGAGAAATTTAATCTTAACAAAGTGATCGTCGTTTCGGGTGACAGTGATCAATCCCCATGGGTACAAAAAGAAATGGGAAGAGCATGTGTATCATGTATAAAAAAGCGATTTGATGCAAAAAATATCGTCGCTGTTACTGGAGGCACAACCCTTGCTGCTGTTGCAGAAATGATGACTCCAGATAGCAAAAATCGCGAACTTCTATTTGTTCCTGCACGTGGAGGACTTGGAGAAACAGTTGAAAATCAAGCGAACACAATTTGTGCAAAGATGGCAGAGCGTGCTAGTGGAAATTACCGACTTTTACACGTTCCAGATCAGCTTAGTAAGGATGCTTATCAATCAATCATTGAAGAGCCTTCTATTAAAGAACTCTTAGATATGGTGAAATCCTCAAGTATGGTTATTCATGGAATTGGAGACGCTAAAACGATGGCAGAGCGCCGGAGAACTCCGGAAAAGGATTTCCTTAAAATAGAAAAAGGAAATGCTGTAGCAGAATCGTTTGGTTATTATTTTGACCAAGAGGGTAATATCGTACATAAGGTTCAAACAGTAGGAATTCAGCTAGAGGACATTGATGAGGTGCCAAATGTTATTGCCGTAGCAGGTGGAGCATCAAAGGCAAAGGCAATTAATGCCTATATGAAACAAGCATTAGACTCTGTTTTAATAACAGATGAAGGTGCTGCAAATGAGTTAATAAGGGATTAATTATCCCTGATTATATATGTTCATTTCTTTAATACTTTTTGAGAATTGAACAACCTTAGTAATGTAGCGTTCAAGGGTGTATCACCTATTGAACACAATTAAAGGAGGAAATTAATCATGGCAGTAAAAATCGGTATTAATGGTTTTGGTCGTATTGGTCGTAATGTATTCCGTGCAGCATTAAAAAATCCTAACGTTGACGTTGTAGCAGTTAACGATTTAACAGATGCTAACATGTTAGCTCATCTTTTAAAATATGATACAGTTCACGGAAAATTAGATGCAGAAGTTTCTGTTGACGGTAACAACCTAGTAGTAGAAGGAAAAACAATTCAAGTATCTGCTGAGCGTGACCCAGCTAAATTAACTTGGGGCGAGCAAGGCGTTGATATCGTAGTTGAATCTACTGGTTTCTTCACTAAGCGTGCAGACGCTGCGAAACACTTAGAAGCAGGCGCTAAAAAAGTTATCATCTCTGCTCCAGCAAGTGACGAAGATATTACAATCGTTATGGGTGTAAACGAAGATAAATACGATGCAGCTAGCCACGATGTAATTTCTAACGCTTCTTGTACTACTAACTGTTTAGCTCCATTTGCTAAAGTATTAAATGATAAATTCGGTATCAAACGTGGTATGATGACAACTGTTCACTCATACACAAATGATCAACAAATCTTAGATTTACCACATAAAGACTACCGTCGTGCTCGTGCGGCAGCTGAAAACATCATCCCAACTACAACTGGTGCTGCTAAAGCTGTTTCTCTAGTATTACCTGAATTAAAAGGTAAATTAAACGGTGGAGCTATGCGTGTTCCAACTCCTAACGTTTCTTTAGTTGACTTAGTTGCTGAATTAGATAAAGAAGTAACTGTTGATGAAGTAAACGCAGCATTACAAGCAGCTGCTGAAGGCGAATTAAAAGGTATCCTTGGATACAGTGAAGAGCCATTAGTATCTGGTGATTACAACGGTAACATTAATTCTTCTACAATCGATGCTTTATCTACAATGGTTATGGAAGGTAGCATGGTTAAAGTTATTTCTTGGTATGATAACGAAAGTGGCTACTCTAACCGTGTAGTAGATCTTGCTGAATACCTTGCGTCTAAAGGTCTTTAATTCTTAAAGAATTCTCAGATAGAGAATTAATTGAATAAGACTTAAATGTATGAAAAAATGGGGAAAGGGGATCATCCCCTTTCCTTGTTTTGTTTTTAAGGCATAAGTTTTTAAGACACTTTGGCTTATTACTAAGTTTTTGTGTCTAGCTGCAGCGCCTAGCCCCGAAGCACAGGACGTGCAAGTGCAGTTACAGCGACAGGACGTCGCGTTCGTAACTGCCTCGAGGTCACAAGCCAATCCTCACTGAAAGGTAAAGAACACCTTTCTGTGAGGGTCGTCTTGTGCTTGTCGGGGCTGACCAAGGCGCTTCCGCATTTCAGAATAGGAGGGCTTTTCATGAACAAAAAGTCAGTTAAAGACATTGATGTAAAAGGAAAAGTCGTCTTTTGTCGCGTTGATTTTAACGTTCCGATGAAGGATGGACAAGTTACAGATGATACACGTATTCGTGCAGCTTTACCTACGATTCAGTACCTTACTGAGCAAGGTGCAAAGGTCGTATTAGCAAGTCATTTAGGACGTCCAAAGGGACAAGTAGTTGAAGAGCTACGTTTAAATGCAGTGGCAGAAAAGCTACAGGCACTTTCAGGTAAGAATGTTGTGAAAACAGATGAAGCTTACGGTGAAACTGTTAAAGCTGAAATTGCGAAGCTAGAAGAAGGTGGCGTTCTATTATTAGAAAACGTTCGTTTCTACCCTGGTGAAGAAAAGAATGATCCAGAACTAGCAAAAGCATTTGCTGACTTAGCAGATATTTATGTTAATGACGCATTTGGCGCTGCTCACCGTGCACATGCTTCAACTGAAGGAATTGCAAAACATATTCCAGCTGTTGCAGGCTTCTTAATGGAAAAAGAGCTTGAAGTATTAGGTAAAGCTTTATCAAATCCTGAACGCCCCTTTACAGCGATTATCGGTGGTGCGAAAGTTAAGGATAAAATTGGTGTTATTCAACACTTACTTGATAAAGTTGATAACTTAATCGTCGGTGGTGGATTAGCTTATACATTCATCAAAGCATTAGGCCATGATGTAGGTAAATCACTTTTAGAAGAAGATAAAATAGATTTAGCAAAATCATTCCTAGAACAAGCAAAAGAAAAAGGCGTTAATTTCTACGTGCCTGTTGATGTCGTTGTTGCAGATGATTTCTCAAATGACGCAAATACTCAAATTGTACCAATCGACAGCATTCCTAGTGATTGGGAAGGTCTTGATGCAGGTCCAAAAACACGCGAAATCTATGCGGATGTTATTAAAAAATCTAAATTAGTTATTTGGAATGGACCAATGGGTGTGTTTGAATTAGATGCATTTGCAGGTGGTACGAAGGCTGTTGCCGAAGCACTTGCTGAAGCAAATGATACATATTCAGTAATCGGAGGAGGAGATTCAGCAGCGGCTGTAGAAAAGTTTGAGTTGGCAGATAAAATGAGCCATATTTCTACAGGCGGTGGAGCTTCTCTTGAATTTATGGAAGGTAAAGAACTTCCAGGTGTTGTGGCATTAAACGATAAATAAGAAAAGCGGAAGCGACCGTTTAGCGACGTAGAAAAAAGAGCACGCCGAATGAGATAAAGCGAGACTTCCATCAGTGGTTTTCTGATGGATAGCGAGACTTATCGGACCTTTACGGACAGTTATTATTTACTGACCGTTTAGGTGCGGCAAAGGAAACACGAAGAGCGTAAGCGATTCGATGTTGACTTAGCGTATAAGGAGTGTGAAGTTCACTAGTCGTTGGGAGCTGGAGCTAGACACGAAACTAATTATAAAATCGTGTCTCAAGTTTTATGTTTGTAAAATAAGAAACCAAGATTAGTCGCGACATCTTGACTATTATTTTTACACAAGCATTTACCTTCATTTTTTATCGTGGCGTTATTAGTCATAGGAAATTTGAAAAGGGACGGTGTAATCGTGAGAAAACCAATTATTGCAGGTAACTGGAAAATGAACAAAGTATCTTCTGAAGCAAGAAGCTTTGTTGAAGAAGTAAAAGGTTTAGTACCTACTGCAGCTAATGTTGACTCAGTAGTATGTGCTCCAGCACTATTTTTAGAAAGCCTAGTAGGCTTAACTGAAGGTAGTGACCTAAAAGTAGGTGCGCAAAACATGCACTTTGAAGGAAATGGCGCATTCACTGGCGAAATTAGTCCAGTAGCACTTAAAGATTTAGGTGTTAGCTATGTTGTTTTAGGGCATTCAGAGCGTAGAGAAATGTTTGCTGAAACAGATGAAACAGTTAACAAGAAAACACTAGCTGCTTTCAAACATGGTTTAACTCCAATTGTTTGCTGTGGTGAAACGTTAGAAGAACGTGAATCTGGTAAGACAAATGATCTTGTAGGTGAACAAGTGAAACAAGCATTACAAGGTTTAACTGAAGAGCAAGTAACTCAAACTGTTATTGCGTATGAACCAATTTGGGCTATTGGAACTGGCAAATCTTCATCTGCTCAAGATGCAAATGAAGTATGTGCACATATCCGCCAAGTTGTTGGTGAGCAATTTTCACAAGCTGCTGCACAAGCTGTACGTATTCAATACGGTGGTAGTGTAAAGCCTGAAAATATTAAAGAATATATGGCGCAACCTGATATCGATGGTGCACTAGTCGGTGGAGCAAGTTTAGAAGCACAATCCTTCCTTCAGCTTTTGGAGGCAAGTAGCAATGAGTAAAGCACCAGTTGCACTAATTATTCTTGACGGCTTTGCTTGCCGTGAAGAATCGAAAGGAAATGCAGTTGCTCATGCTAAGAAGCCAAACTTTGACCGTTTCTGGAATCAGTATCCACATTCGCAATTAACGGCTTCTGGTGAAGCGGTAGGTCTTCCTGAAGGACAAATGGGGAACTCTGAAGTAGGGCACTTAAATATTGGTGCAGGTCGTGTTGTGTATCAAAGCTTAACACGTGTAAACGTAGCAATTCGTGAAGGAGAATTTGAAAAAAATGAAACTTTCACAGCTGCTATTGATCATGTAAAACAAAACGGTACAAACCTACATTTATTTGGTCTATTATCAGATGGTGGCGTTCATAGTCATATCCAGCATTTATATGCTCTTTTGCAGCTTGCAGCTAAAGAAGGCGTGAAAAATGTGTACATCCATGGCTTCCTTGATGGTCGTGATGTAGGACCAAAAACTGCTAAAACATACTTGAATGATTTACTAGAAAAAATCACAGAATACGGTGTCGGGGAAATTGCGACTTTATCAGGACGTTACTACTCAATGGACCGCGATAAGCGTTGGGACCGTGTAGAAAAATCATACCGTTCAATGGTGTACGGAGAAGGTCCTACTTACAGTACTCCAATGGAATGTATCGATGATTCTTATAACAATGGTATTTTCGATGAATTCGTACTTCCATCTGTTATGACGAAGGAAGACGGTTCACCTGTTGCAACTCTAAGTGATAACGATGCGGTAATTTTCTATAATTTCCGTCCAGACCGTGCAATACAAATTTCAAACACGTTTACAAATGAAGATTTCCGTTCATTTGATCGTGGAGAAAAACATCCTAAGAACTTACACTTTGTTTGTTTAACACATTTTAGTGAAACAGTTGATGGATATGTTGCTTTTAAACCAACAAACTTAGATAATACAATTGGAGAAGTGTTAGCACAAAATAATTTAACACAACTTCGTATTGCAGAAACTGAAAAATATCCACACGTAACCTTCTTTATGAGTGGTGGTCGTGAAGAGAAGTTTCCAGGTGAAGAGCGTATTTTAATTGCTTCACCAAAGGTTGCAACTTATGATCTTCAGCCAGAAATGAGTGCATATGAAGTAACGGACGCGTTACTTGCCGAAATTGAAGCTGATAAATTTGATGCAATCCTTTTAAACTTTGCAAATCCAGATATGGTAGGACATTCTGGAATGCTAGAGCCAACAATTAAAGCAATTGAAACAGTTGATGAGTGTCTTGGAAAAATAGTTGATGCAATCATCGCTAAAGGTGGAAAAGCAATCATTACAGCTGACCATGGTAACTCTGATGAAGTTGTAACATTAGAAGGTGAGCCAATGACAGCTCATACGACAAATCCGGTTCCAGTCATTGTGACTGAAGAGGGTGCTACACTTCGTGAAGGTGGAATTCTTGGCGATTTAGCACCAACAATGCTTGATCTATTAAATGTCGAATTACCTAAAGAAATGACAGGAAAAACATTAATCCAAAAATAAAGGAGAGAAATTAAATGCCATACATTGTAGACGTATATGCACGCGAAGTATTAGACTCACGCGGAAATCCAACAATTGAAGTAGAAGTACACACAGAATCAGGTGCGTTCGGACGCGCAATGGTACCAAGTGGTGCTTCAACAGGTGAATACGAAGCAGTTGAGCTTCGTGATGGTGACAAAGAGCGCTATTTAGGAAAAGGTGTTCTAACAGCTGTTAAAAACGTAAATGAATTAATCGCTCCAGAATTACTTGGTTTCGAAGTAACTGAACAAGTTGCAATTGACCAAGCTTTAATCGAGCTTGATGGTACAGAAAACAAAGGTAAATTAGGTGCGAACGCAATCCTTGGTGTTTCTATGGCTGCTGCTCGTGCTGCTGCAGATTTCTTACAAGTACCTTTATACCAATACCTTGGTGGATTCAGCGCGAAAACATTACCAGTACCAATGATGAACATCGTTAACGGTGGTGAGCACGCTGATAACAATGTTGACATTCAAGAATTCATGGTTATGCCTGTAGGTGCTGAAAACTTCCGTGAAGCTCTACGCATGGGAGCAGAAATCTTCCATAGCTTAAAATCAGTTCTTCATGGTAAAGGTCTTAACACTGCTGTAGGTGATGAAGGTGGATTCGCTCCAAACTTAGGTTCAAACGAAGAAGCTCTTCAAACAATCATCGAAGCAATCGAAAAAGCTGGTTACAAACCAGGTGAGCAAGTTATGCTTGCTATGGATGCTGCTTCTTCTGAGTTCTACAACAAAGAAGACGGTAAATACCATCTTTCAGGTGAAGGTGTTGTCAAAACATCTGCTGAAATGGTTGACTGGTATGAAGAAATGTCTTCTAAATACCCAATCATTTCAATCGAAGATGGTTTAGATGAAAATGACTGGGAAGGTCATAAATTATTAACTGAGCGTCTTGGCGGTAAAGTTCAACTTGTTGGTGATGATTTATTCGTTACAAACACGAAGAAGCTTGCTGAAGGTATCGAAAAAGGAATTGGTAACTCAATCTTAATCAAAGTGAACCAAATTGGTACATTAACTGAAACATTTGAAGCAATCGAAATGGCGAAACGCGCTGGTTACACTGCAGTAATTTCTCATCGTTCTGGTGAAACAGAAGATACGACAATTGCTGACATCGCTGTAGCAACTAACGCTGGCCAAATCAAAACTGGTGCTCCATCACGTACAGACCGTGTTGCGAAATACAACCAACTTCTACGTATCGAAGATCAACTTGTAGATGCAGCAAGATATGATGGAATCAAAACATTCTATAACTTAAAGAAATAATTTTTGGGAAAGGGACTGCTGAGGCAGTTCCTTTTTTAATATTCTGTTCGGGGGTTTTGGCGAATTTTGACGGTCTATGTCTAATCGTTGATAAATTGCGAGAATCGAAGATAAATTTGAAAAATCGAAGATAAACTCATCAAAATCGTAGATAAATTATTAATGAAGAAAAATAGAAGCAGGATTTCCACTAGAATTGGCGAAGGTTTTAAGCAAAATATTATATGGAGTGAGAAAATGATCTTAAAACACCGCGAATTCCCCCTTACGATTGAAAAATTAGAAGCATTACTTCTAAGACTTCCTCTAAAACATCCAAAAATCCCAATTATTATTGAAGATTTGAAAAAAAGAATGGCTGGCTACAGAGGTGAAGAAGCTATTGACTATTATTTAAGCTTCCTTGAAGAAAAAGACTACTATATTTTTCATGACATAAGGCTAAAAGGTAAAAATCATTACTTCCAAATTGATACCCTTATCTTAACTCGGAAAATTGCAATAATCATTGAGGTGAAAAATATATCAGGAACTATTTACTTCGATCCGATATTTAAACAACTGATTCAAACAAAAGACCAAACGGAAAAGGCATATCAATATCCGCTAATACAATTGGAACGGCAAGAATCACAATTAAAAGAATGGCTAGTAAATAATAATTTAAAAGAAATGAAAATCACCTCAATTGTTGTCATAAGCAACCCATCCACAGTAATTCGCTCTTCTCCAGACGACCAAATTATTCACCACAAAGTAATCCGCAAAGAAAACCTTCCCGCTAAAATTATTCAATTAGAGAAATCCATCAATTCACCAGATATTGAAGAAAAGGAACTAAAAAAGATCTCTCGAAAGTTACTCAAAAAGCATACTAATGCAGATTTTTCTATATTAGCCCGCTTTAAAATAAATGAAAGTGAAATTCTGAATGGTGTGATATGTTCTAGTTGTAATTACCTTCCCTTAATTAGAGTAAAGGCTAACTGGCATTGTCCAAAATGTAATAGAAAAGATAAACAGGCTCATATTCAGGCCATAAAAGAGTACAAACTGTTAGTAAAACCAACAATTTCAAATGCTGAAATGAGGTATTTTTTGAACATAACTTCCCCGGCAATAGCGAATAGACTACTTAAATCAATGAACCTCAGGTACACAGGGAGTAATAAAGATCGTGTTTATCAATTAGACTAATGATGGATAGTGAGTCTTTGTCGATTTTTGTCTAATGGTTGATAAAAACGAATAATCGAAGATAAATTCTCCAAATCGAAGATAAATCACAAAAATCGAAGATAAATCTCCCATAATCGAAGATATCCCCTATAGTTGGTCCACCAGCTTATGATTTTCCATAGAATCTGCGAATCCATGAGAACACTAATATGCCCAATCTAAACTTGTATTGTGAATTACGAATAGATATGATACATTAAAACTATCTAGTTGTGCGTATATCAGGAGGTGTCGTTTTTCATGCATACAGCATTAATTATCCTACTTGTTTTAGTATCAGTCGCTTTAATTACAGTTGTATTATTACAATCTGGTAAGAGTGCAGGTCTATCAGGTGCAATTTCTGGTGGTGCCGAGCAGCTTTTTGGTAAGCAAAAGGCTCGTGGTCTTGATTTAGTTTTACACCGTGCGACAGTTATTTTATCAGTGCTATTCTTTATTTTGACTATCTTGGTAGCATATATCGTTAAATAATCTTTAAAACAAAGGGTCTGATGCTTCAGGCTCTTTTTTTAGTTTTAATATTTCATTATGACGCTATAGTACCTAGTTTTTGTGTCTAGCTCCAGCGCCTAGCTACTAGTGAACTTCACACTCCTTATACGCTAAGTCAACATCGAACGCTCGTGCTCTTCGTGTTTCCTTTATCTCATACGAAGTGCTCTTTTTTCTACGTCGCTGAGCAAGGCGCTTCCGCTTTTCTTTCAAGCAAACCTTTTGGTAATAAATCAAACGTTTGTTTAAATAGATATATGGCATAAAGCGCAAGATGTACTACTGGAAGTTAAAGTGGGATAAACTAGTTAAAAGATCTTTATTTTGAAGGAGTTACTTAGTATGAAAAGAGTATTACCAAAGCCGTTTACGTTTGAGGGCGGAGAGAAAGCAGTTTTATTATTACATGGATTTACTGGGAATACAGCAGATGTAAGGATGCTGGCTCGTTATTTAAGTGAAAGAGGCTATACTTGTCATGCACCACAATATAAGGGGCATGGTGTTCCTCCAGAAGAGCTAGTACATACAGGTCCTGAGGATTGGTGGCAAGACGTCCAGCAAGGTTATGATCATTTAAAGAATATGGGGTTTGAAAAGATAGTAGTAGGAGGTTTATCACTTGGCGGAGTGTTTTCCCTTAAATTAGGTTACACTGTACCTGTAAAGGGTATTGTCCCAATGTGTGCACCAATGTATATAAAAAGCGAAGAAGTAATGTATCAAGGTGTTCTTGAGTATGCGAGAAATTATAAAAAGTTTGAAGGAAAATCACCTGAACAAATTGAAGAAGAAATGGATGAGTTTGCGAAGTCTCCAATGAACACATTAAAAGCTTTGCAGGAGCTAATTGCAGACGTCCGAAATAATGTCGATATGATCTATTCACCAACGTTTGTCGCACAAGGTAGACATGATCACATGATTAATACCGATAGTGCAAACATTATATATAACGAAGTAGAAACCGATCAAAAGCAAATAAAATGGTACGAAGAGTCTGGACATGTTCTTACACTAGATAAGGAACGCGACCAGTTGCATGAAGACGTCTACCAATTTCTAGAAAGCCTTGATTGGTAAAAAGGAGGATACTACATGGATCAAGATATACAAGTACATATCAATAAACTACTAGCTTTCATGAAGGAAGAAGCATACAAGCCTCTTACCGTTCAAGAACTAGAGGAAGCGTTTGGAATAGAGGATTCAACTGAATTTAAAGATTTTGTCAAAGCGTTAGTAGCGATGGAGGATCAAGGATTAGTTGTTAGAACGAGAAGTAACCGATATGGCTTACCAGAAAAAATGAATTTATTAAAAGGGAAGCTTATCGGCCATGCAAAAGGATTTGCTTTCGTAGACCCTGAAGATACTAGCTTAGATGATGTATTTATCCCACCTACCGAACTAAAAACAGCGATGCATGGTGATATTGTTTTAGTAAGAGTAAGCGCTAAGTCTGCAGGTGGATCACGTCAAGAAGGTACGATTATTCGTATTTTAGAACGCGGCGTAAAAGAAATTGTTGGGACATATACAGAAAGCAAAAATTTTGGCTTTGTGATTCCTGATGATAAGAAAATTGCCAATGATATTTTCATTCCAAAAAATGCTGCAAATGGGGCAGTAGAAGGCCATAAAGTTGTTGTAAAACTTACAACTTATCCTGAAGGACGAATGAGTGCAGAGGGTGAAGTAATCGACATTTTAGGTCATAAAAATGACCCAGGTGTTGATATTTTATCTGTTATCCATAAACATGGACTACCTGGTCCGTTTCCTGAAGAAGCGATTCAGCAAGCAAATGATGTACCTGAGTCAATTAATGAAGAAGATTTAAAAGACCGTCGTGATTTACGTAATGAAACAATTGTGACAATTGACGGAGCGGATGCAAAGGATTTAGATGATGCTGTTACCGTTCAAAAATTAGCGAATGGAAACTACAAGCTAGGTGTTCACATTGCCGATGTAAGTCATTATGTAACCGAGCAGTCCCCAATCGATCGTGAAGCATTAGAGCGTGGGACAAGTGTGTACCTTGTAGACCGTGTAATTCCAATGATTCCTCATCGTCTCTCAAATGGAATATGTTCATTAAATCCAAAGGTAGATCGACTAACCTTGTCATGTGAAATGGAAATAGATGAAGCAGGAACAGTTGTAAAACATGAGATCTTCCAAAGTGTCATTAAAACGACTGAACGGATGACCTACTCTGATGTGAAAAAAATCCTCGAAGATCGTGATGAGGCACTTCTGCAAAAGTATGAAAAGCTTGTACCAATGTTTGAACAAATGGGTGAACTTGCACAAATCCTACGCACAAAACGAATGAACCGTGGCGCAATTGATTTTGATTTTAAAGAAGCAAAGGTGCTTGTAAATGATGAAGGCCACCCACATGATGTTGTGATTCGAGAACGTTCGGTTGCAGAGCGGTTAATTGAAGAATTCATGTTATTAGCAAATGAAACGGTTGCTGAGCATTTTCATTGGATGAACGTGCCATTTATTTATCGAATTCATGAAGATCCAAATACTGAAAAGCTTCAGCGTTTCCTAGAGTTTATTACAAATTTCGGATACACGGTTAAAGGTTCTGCTAACGAAATCCATCCTAGAGCATTGCAAAATATTTTGGAGGAAGTAGCAGGAACACCAGAAGAAACGGTGATATCAACGGTAATGCTTCGTTCAATGAAGCAAGCAAAATATGACCCAGAAAGCTTAGGTCACTTTGGATTATCAACGGAATTTTACACACATTTTACATCTCCAATCCGTCGTTATCCTGACTTAATTGTCCATCGATTAATTCGAACATATTTAATTGAAGGCAAAGTTGATGAAGCGACCCGTTCGAGATGGGGAGAAAGCTTACCTGTCATTGCAGAACAAGCATCAAATATGGAACGCAGAGCGGTTGAAGCAGAGCGTGAAACAGATGAGTTGAAAAAAGCAGAATACATGCTTGATAAAATTGGCGAAGAATATGACGGCATGATAAGCTCTGTTACTAACTTTGGTATGTTTGTTGAGTTACCAAATACAATTGAAGGTCTCGTTCATGTTAGTTATATGACGGATGACTATTATCGATATGATGAACGTCATTACGCAATGATTGGCGAACGTACAGGAAATGTGTATCGAATTGGTGATGAAATTACGGTTCGAGTCGTAAATGTTAATAAAGAAGAGCGCTCTATCGACTTTGAGATCGTTGGCATGAAGGGAACGAGAAGACCGGAAGCGAAAGATAGACCAAAGGTTATTATAGCTGGTAAAGGTAGAAAAGATGCAAATCAAAAAGGTAATAGAAGCGGTAGTGGAAAAGATAAGGATAAGGATAAGGATGGCGACTGGTCAACCCGTCCACCACGAAAAAAGAAGAAAAAGCACTATGAAAATGCACCGAAAGCGAAGCGGAAAAAGAAAAAGAAAGCTTGATCGTTTAAAGATGGGTCTGGCACAGGCAATTTGTGTCAGACCCTCTTAAGTTGTGGAACAAATTTACTTTGGAATAATAAGAATGGATAGTTGCAAAAAAAGGTGGCTGCGAACTCATTGGAAGTTGTAAAAAATGGGCTGGGCTGCGAACTTATTGGAAGTTGCAAAAAAAAGAACGAAGTTGCAAAATAAATAATGAAAGTTGCAAAATAACAACCGATATTTGCAAAAAAACCAAAGTAAGTTGCAAAAAAATAATCAAAATTGCCAAAAAAACCATCTAAGTTCCATCATTTCATTCGTTTTTGTTCGAATTAACACGTAAATATTGAGGAAAAGTCCAATTTTTGCTAAAATGTAATTTATCGCTATATGAAATAGCTATTAAAGGGAGGGTCAAGCAATGCCTAAAGGAACTGGAAAAGTATTAGCTCAAAACAAAAAGGCTAATCATGATTTCTCAATTGAAGAAACTTATGAAGCCGGCATTGTCCTTCAAGGTACTGAAATAAAATCAATTCGTAACGGTCGAGTACAATTAAAGGATTCCTTCGCACGAGTGGAACATGGCGAAGTATATTTGCACAATATGCACATTAGTCCATATGAGCAAGGGAATCGTTATAACCATGAACCCTTACGTACAAGAAAGCTCTTATTGCATAGACGTGAAATTGTAAAATTAATAGGTGCTACAAAAGAAGAAGGCTATGCATTGGTACCATTGAAAATGTATTTAAAAAATGGTTACGCTAAGGTTTTAATAGGCCTTGGTAAGGGTAAAAGAAAATACGATAAACGTGAGGATTTAAAGAAAAAAGAAGCTAAGCGTGATATCGAACGTGCCTTTAGAGAACGTCAAAAGGAATAGTAGGAAAAACCTTACAATTGCATTCTTGTATCAGTCTGTTATAATAGATTTTGTAAGACAGTCACTTACAACTCTGATGGCAGATAAACACGTCATCAAAAATGAGGGTTAACTCCTTCACAACAATTTCATAAGCAATTAAGCTTTAACTGCTTTATCTCCCGTATTCCCTAGCTGGTATAATACGGCTTATCATGGGGACGTTACGGATTCGACAGGGGTAGTTCGAGCTTAGGTTGCGGGCCGAAGGGATCGTCTTCGTTAAAACGTCACGCCAATAATAACTGGCAAAACTAACAATAACTTAGCTTTCGCAGCTTAATAACTGCGTAGCTGTTCCTCCCTCCATCGTCCATGTGGTAGGGTAAGGGACTCACTCTTAGTGGACTACGCCTAATTCCTCCGTCTGGGGATGATGGAAGAGACCAATCAGACTAGCTACTCTGACGCCTGTCGATAGGCATAGGAGTTAGCGAAACTGCGAATATATCGACTACGCTCGTAGACGCTTAAGTGGCGATGTTTCTGGACGTGGGTTCGATTAATTATTAGTCGCCTTATGTGGTAACACATAAGTGAAAATTCGGCTTTATCGGTGAAACCTAAGTCACAAAAATGTGATAGGGCAATGCCGAGCGGTATGTGGAGTAATCCAACAGCCGTGTATCGACTTATAGGCTGCCATGATTGGTAGTACTAGGATACGAAAACCAGCCTGATTAAGTTCAGGTAAATCTATGTTTCGTATAAGACGCCGAAGGACCTGTATCTATCAGGTTCAAGATATAGTCAGTGCCATATCGAAAGTATGGAATAGCACGTCCCACCGTCTCCACCAAATACATATTTGGTGGTTTTTGTTTTGTCTTGAGACTTCAAGCATAAGTTTTCCTAAATTGGCATTATCAACTAGGAGCCATCCAATTCCTAAATCTTCATCTCCTGAACGACAACTTGAAATATATCAATCTTTGATTTTCTCTAAAGGAAACAGAAATGAGCGCGATTGCAGAATTAGCTCGCCCAGATGGTAGAATTAATGATCAAGATCCGGCTGATTGAAGAATTCTAAACCATATATAAAACAAAGCGGCGAGGCTGGGACATAACTAAATTGACCATTCTTAAAGCCGAATAATTTTTAATTTAATTAAGCGATATAAATAAAAAACCCAAACTATTACGAAACTCTAAATTAGAATTTCGCATGATAGTTCGGGTTTTTCTTTGGCTGAAATACTTTTGTCCCAGCCTCGTTTTTTTGATTTCGTTTGTACAAAAAAACCTTTTTGCTACTGTACTTAGTTGAATTATCAAATTCGATAACATGAAATTGGAAAAAGGAGACATTGCTTAGCAAAACAGTGAGATTTATAGTATACATAAAGGATAAACAAAGTATTAGTTAGATATTATATAGGAGGGTATATGAAGCAATTTCTTTCTATCAGTCCCATTCTTATCATTCTCTTGTTAGCCGGTTGTACAGGAAATGAATTAGATCAATCTCTCATAAAAGAAGATAAGATTGAACTTGAATTTTTTTCACCGAAACCTGAAACAGAAGTGATCTTTAATGAACTCATTCAAGAGTTTGAAGAGCTGCATCCTAAGGTTACGATTAAGCAGGTCATTGTACCTGAACCGATGACAGTGCTAAAAGCAAGAATTGCAAGAGGTGATATTCCAGATCTTTTTATTACTTATCCGATCGAACAAGATTATAAAGTAAGAGCTGAAAAAGGATATCTGCTTGATTTATCAAATGAACCCTTCATTAAAAATATCCAACCCACTATCCAAAATCGTTATCTTATAAACGGAAAGATGTACGGTGCTGCCTTAACGCAAAATGCGGTAGGAGTTCTATATAATAAGGACCATTTCGAAGAATTAAATTTATCGGTTCCTAACAGTTGGAATTCGTTTGTTCAAGTTTTGGAAGAGTTAAAGTCTAATGGAAAAACAGCTTTAGTCATGCCAAACAAAGATGCAAACCAGGCGAGTATTTTTAATCTAAACTTAGTCGCAAATGAATTCGAAACGAGTTATTGGGAAAAGGGTGAATTTTCAATTGTATCTGATCCGAGGTGGAGGGAAATAACAGAAAAAACTCTTACTGTGCTGTCATATGTCCAGCCAAATTCTTTTGAAGACAGCTATTATGATGTAAATAAAAAATTTGCAAAAGGTGAAGGTTCTATGTACATTATGGGAACATGGGCGTTAACGATGATCGAAAAGTCGAATCCTTATTTAAATTATGGCATTTTTCCATTCCCAGCATCGAATCAAAAGGATCATAATGTATTGGGAGGAGTTGATATCGGCTTTGCCATTTCAGCTGATACGAAACATCCTGAAGAAGTAAAAGCATTTTTAGCGTTTTTAATAAAAAGGGAAAACGCTCAAAGAGTTTCCGATTTTGAAGGTTCGATCAGTGCTGTTAAAGAAGTTACAAACACCCATAAAGAAGGTCATTTAATAAGAGAAAAAATTGCAAGCGGGCAAGTAGTAAACTGGCCAAATCATTACTGGGCAGGAGGAAACGCTGCAGAATCCGAGTTTCGAAAATATACGGCACAGTTTTACTATGATCAAAATATGGATGATTATCTTAAGAATCTAGAAAAGATGTTTAACCGCTATTCGAATGCTAAATAAAAGAATTAGGTGCCGATATGATAAAATTTCAGCATAAGTTAATTATAGCCTTTATCTGTTTTGTGTTAATTCCGATTATTATACTAGGGGTTGTTTCTTACAAAATTTCATCCACCACGTTACAAAAAAATATTAGTGAGCAAATGATCCAAACTTTAAAGGCGGTTGATCGAAATTTATTAGCCGCTGTTTCTGAAGTGAATTCCTTTTCTGACTATGTTGTTTCATCAAGTGCTATTCAGGACTATTTAAATACACAAAATACGTCCACGATTTATGAATTTTACAGCGATCAGCAGGAAATCGCCGGAAAGATGTATGGAAATTCACAGATTGATAATCTTGTTCTTTATACGCTTGATGGTAATGTGATTACTTATACCGATGATAAGGTTACGAGCTTAGATGCGCTTCGCTCAAGTTTGTTTTTGGATGAGGTTTTACAGCAGAAAGGTCGTCCGGTTTGGTTAACTCCATATGAAAATCAAAACCTTTTTTTTAGTCAGGACTATATTTTAACTCAATCAAGAGTCGTAAAGGATCTTAACACGCTTGATAATTTAGGGTATTTAATACTACAGCTAAAACTAGATTTATTTGATCCGATTTTTAAAGATATTTATGGAGGTCCCAGCCATGAATTGATTGTAAATAAAGAGGGGACCGTGCTTTATTCATTAAATCGGAATTTCATTGGTAAAACTCTGGACATTCAAAGTTTGTCTGAATTTCCAACAAATAAAAGTGGTTACCTCACTGATGAATGGGACGATGAAAAAAGTTTGATTACTTATATGCCGTCTAGTTTTGAAACAGGAGGTAACTCAAAGCTCATCCTAGTATCAATAAAGCCTTGGAAAATAATTTCCAGTGATATCGTCAATATCCGAAACACCATGTTAGTCGTTGTAGGGTTTACGGTGTTAACCGCGGGTTTATTTAATTTATTGTATTTAAAAAGTATTTCTCGTTTTATTCATGAACTGTTAATACGCATGAAACAAGTTGAAAGCGGCAGGCTCAGCAAACGAATGGGGAGATTTAAATTTCAAGAATTACAAAACATTTCTCAGGGCTTTAATAACATGATCGGAAAACTTCAACAATTGATGAGCGACATTGAGACAGAACAGGAACGCAAGCGAGAGGCTCAGTTTAAAGTGCTGCAGCAGCAAATCAATCCTCATTTTTTATACAATACGCTTGAATCAATTAATGCACTCTCCGCTTTAAACGGGCAAAGGGAAATTAGTAAAATGACGATTAACCTCGGTAAGCTGCTGCGCATCAGCATTAATGGAGGTTATGAAGTGAAAGTAAAAGATGAGATCCGTCATGTGATCAGCTATCTGGAAATACAGAAAATAAGATTTGATAATCGTTTTTCTTTCGAAGTAGATGTAGAGGAAGAACTGAATAATTATCCGGTCCTTAAACTAACTCTGCAGCCGCTCGTAGAAAATATTTTAATCCATGCGTTTTCAAACAGAGATGATGAAGAAGGGCTGATTAAGATTAGAGGTACGGTTTCAAACGGCCAAGGTGAGTTTTGGATTGAAGACAATGGTAAGGGTATTGATGAACGTGTACTAATGGAATTAAATAAGTGGAAACTAGAAAATTATCATACTCAAACAAGTAATGGTCACGGTGTACGCAATGTTGATGAGCGGATAAGACTTTTTTATGGAGAGAAATATGGTCTCATCATTTGTTCGACGAAAAATGAGGGTACGTTAATTAAAATTTCATTTCCGATTAAAGGTGATTGAATGGGATATAAAGTAGTAATTGCGGATGACGAAAAATTAATCTTAAAAAATCTTGCACAAATCATCGATTGGCAGGGATTAGACTGTGAAATTATTGGGACAGCTCAAAATGGACAAGAAGTCATGGAGATCATCAAAAATCAACAAGCAGATCTACTATTAACAGATATTTCAATGCCAGAAATGAGCGGGATTGAATTGTTAAAGACATTAAATCAGATCAATAATAAGCCAATGGTTATCTTAATAAGCGGTTATGATGATTTTGAATATGCAAAAGAAGGAATTAAAAATAACGCGTTCGACTATATTTTAAAGCCGATTGATTATGACGAATTGGAAGATTGCGTTAAAAGAGCGCTTAACAAATTAAAAGAGCAAAAAGTAAGTGTGTATGAGCATGAGAAATATGCGATTTATGAGCTGATTACATCAGGGAAAGTGGACGCTCAAATCAACAACAAACAAGCTCTTTATTTCTCAATGATTGTAAAAAACTATAAGGAAGACATCGAATTAATTTTTACAAAAAATGAAGACTTTCTTTCTAAGTGGAATCCGAACCTATTTGTTTACAAGCTGTCAGATAAAGAAGTGATGGTAGTCGTTGAAATGGCAAAACACTTCATCAATCAAGCAGCGGATATTACCGATGCATTTTCACAGCATCTTCTTCATGAAGGCTCTGATCAATGCATCGTCTCGGTTGGTAAAGTAGGTGATCAGTTATTTGAAATAAAGCATTCCGTTGATGCTGCCAAGGAATTACTAAAATATGAAAACTATATAAGCGGAAATGTTCTGACAGAAGAGCGGTTAAAGAAAGAATATAAGCCCAGCCGATCAGCTGCAGATATGATGGAAGAGGCACTCGGCTTTATCCGAAATAACTTTCAAACAGATCTTGGCGTGGAACAGACAGCCGAACAAGTAGGATTAAGTGTTAGCTATTTTAGCCTGCTTTTTAAACAAAAAACCGGTCTTACCTTTCTCGATTATTTAACAAATGTCAGAATGGAATATGCATGCCATTTCCTGCAAAATACAGATCTTAAAACATATGAAATTGCCGAAAAAGTCGGCTATACCGATCAGCGCTACTTCAGCCAAGTATTTAAAAGGAAAACGAAAAAAACACCAAGTGAATATCGTAAACTAGTAAAAAATAAGTAGAGGCTGGGACAAAAGTATTTCAGCCAAAGAAAAACCTGAACTATCATGCGAAATTCTAATTGAGTTTCGTAATAGTTTGGTTTTTTTATTTATATTGCTTAATTAAATTAAAAATTATTCGGCTTTAAGAATGGTCAATTTAGTTATGTCCCAGCCTCTTTTTGTTTATTGCCTTGTGCTTGTCGACGATAAGTGGGCGCCTTGCGCTTTTCTTCTTCAATAATAAGAATTTAAACATTTTTTAGAGAAATGCCGCATTTTGAAAGCGTTGTAAATACCTTATCATTAACTTATGAAAGCGCTGAACTAAATCGCATTTCAATAATGAAAGCGCTTGATAAGATGTTAAAAAGAACGAGGGGGAGAAGTATGAAAAAGTTAATGTTGTTTGTTTCAATACTGTCTTTAGTCTTTTCGTTAGCAGCTTGTAGTTCAGACAAAACTAGCAGCAGTGACAAAATTGTAGTTTGGACACAAGCCGCAGCAGATCATCCAGAAGGAAAGATGTTTGCCGACCGAGTAAAGAGCTACAATGAGGCTCATCCAGACGGACCTATAGTCGAAATACAAAACATCACACGTGCAGGAGCTGGTTCAGGCTACATAGATAAGCTGAATGCAGCAATTACAGCAAATGACATGCCTGATATTTTCACATTAGACGGACCTGATATTGGGGCTTACGTTGATTCAGGATTACTTGGTGAACTAGATGAATACATGAGCGAAGGATTCAAAGATGGATTCACGCAAGCGATCATCGACCAAGGAACAGTGGACGGGAAATTCTACGGAATGGGTTATTCAGACTCAGGCGTAGCCATCATGTATAACGAAGACATGATCAATGCATTACCTGAAGATGTAAAAGCATTAGTTCCTTCACTTGATCAAGATTGGACATGGGATCAATTTATTGAGTTATCAAGAAAAGTGGACGAGTTTGCAAAAACGTCGGATGATCCTGCGTATGCAAATTATGAAGTGGCTGTAAGTTTATTACTAACAGACATTACTGCAGGTGCCTATGAATTAGGAACATACTACTTCACACCACTTCTTTGGGGAAATGATGCAAACATCGTCGCTGAAGATGGTGTAACAGTTGATGGCGTATTAAACAGTGACAAAAGTGTAGAAGCATTAACAAAGTATGCGAAATTATTTGCTGAACCAGTACTTGCTAGTGCGACAGAATCAGAAAAAACATTCCATTCAGGAAAATCAGCACTATCTGTTAGCGGATTCTGGTATGTAAATGAACTTATCAATAATTATCCTGATTTAAAATTCAAAACGGTTCGTTATCCAAAAATGAGTGAAGACTTCGACGGGTTATATACACCATCAGGTTCTTGGGCATTTGTTCGTAACGGACAAGAAGAAGACGAAGAACGCATCAAGCAAACCGTTGAAGTCATGGAATGGTTAAATAACGACGAAGCATCAAAAGAATATTTCGCTAAAAACGGTTCCATTCCAACAAGAATCAATTCCGTTGACGCGATTGATACAAATACAGACAACCCATATCACAACGATGCATGGACAGTTTTAAAGTATCAAGTGGAAAACACAAACAAATCTCGTCCTGTATCACCTGGATATCCTTATCTTTCTGAAACCTTTGCAAAAGACGTCATTCTAAAAATCGCTCAAAACAAAGCGACAGATGAAGCAACGATCAAGCAATATTTAGACGATGCAGCGAAGAAAATTGAATTAGAATTTGCAAAGTACAAAAAATAATCGTTTGTAAAAGTAGGAGGTGAGGCGGTGACCTCACCTCCTACTTTTTTTAAAAAGGGGTGTAAACCATGAAGCAATTCATCAAACGTTTTGTAAAAGTGAGAAATACAACCGAACACTTCAGACAAAGCGAGCATCATAGAAAAAGAGATATCGTGTCCGCTTACGGATTTTTAACACCTGCTTTAATTCTTGCGATTCTCTTCATTGTCTTACCAATTATTCTAGCATTTACGTACGGGTTTACGGATTACTATTTATTAAAACCAAACGATAAAGAATTTATTGGGCTTGAAAACTTTAAGCGAATGATGACAGATGAAGTGTTGATACAAAGTTTCATGAACACGATTAAGTTTGTGGTGTTTGTTGTTCCTCTGCAACTATCGATGGCACTAGGACTTGCGCTCATTGTCAACAAAAAAATCAGAGGCGTAGGGTTCTTCCGTACCGCCTATTTTTCACCAGCTGTTTTATCTCTTGTTGTCATCTCAATCCTATGGACGGTTATGTTAAACCCAACATCTGGATTAATTAATGAACTCCTTGAAAATGTCGGAATTTCCAAGCAGCCTTTCCTCTCAAGTGCGTCTCAAGCAATGTATACGATCATTGCGATCTCTGCATGGTCAGGGTGTGGGTATCAAATGATGATCTTTTTAGCAGGACTTAAAAATATTGATGGAAGTCTTTATGAAGCAGCGGACATTGACGGAGCCAATGCGTTCCAAAAGTTTTTATTTATTACCATTCCGTCATTAAAACCCATTCTGATGTTTTTGGTGATCACCACCACGATTCAGGCGTTTAAACTCATTGTTCAACCGATGGTTATGACAGGTGGAGGTCCGGATTACTCAACGATTACCATTTTGCAATACATTTATGAGTATGGATTCCGTCACCGAAACATTGGATATGCAAGTGCGATTACATTAGTATTCACGATTTTCTTAGTCGTTATCTCAATCATTATTAAAAAGCTATTTAGAGAGGAGAAAGTAGCATGAAAATTGTAAAGAAAACCTTGTTTTATATCTTGGCGTCTCTTGTGGCATTACAATTTTTACTTCCTCTTATATGGATGATTCTTTCTTCATTTAAAATCGATGAAGTGATTTACAAAGATATTGATACAATATTTGCCTTTGTTCCAAGATTTTCTGATCTTTCGTTTGATTCCTATGTGGAGTTATTAGGTTTTTATAACATCTTTAAAAACGTTGGAAATAGTTTGATTTATGCATCCGTTACAGTAGTTGTAGGATTAACCATCAATTCATTGGCAGGATATGCTCTAGCAAGATTTAAATTCCCATTTAAAGATTGGATTTTAATTTTTATTATCGCTCTTATGATTGTGCCAATTGAAGCGACCATTCTTCCATTGTTTTTAGTGGTAAATGAAATGGGATTAATCAACACGATTCCAGGTTATTTGCTGCCATTTATCATCAATGTGATGAACATTTTCTTATTCAGACAACACTTCTTATCTTTCCCTGGTGAATTGATTGAATCAGGAAAAATCGATGGACTAAGTGAAGTCGGATGTTTCTTCCGAATCGTCATGCCGTCAAGCTTAAATATGTATATTACTGTTGGAATTTTAACGTTCTTAGCTTCATGGAACGATTTTCTATGGCCGGTTATGGCGTTATCAAACGCAGATTTAATGCCAATTCAAGTTGCCCTAAATGCTGTTTTTGCAGACACGTATAACATTTTCACAAGTCACATGATGGCAGCACTAACAATCGTAACGATTCCAATCGTTATTCTTTATATCATTTTCCAAAAATACATTGTGGAAGGTTCCATGCAAAGTGGAATTAAATAAAAGAGGTGCCCTATGAATCGACTACAAAAAGCAAACGACTATATCAAAGAAAACAAACATAAAACAAATAACCGACCCCTTTTTCACTTTTCACCAGAAATCGGATGGATCAATGACCCAAATGGTTTTTCATTCTACAAAGGGAAATACCAGCTCTTTTATCAGTATTACCCGTATGACATTGTATGGAATGACATGCATTGGGGACATGCAACAACAAATGATTTTGTCAATTGGGAGTACCTTCCCGTAGCGATGGCCAATGACAAAGCGTATGATGCAAACGGATGTTTTTCTGGAAGTGCGATTGAAAAGGATGGGAAGCTCTATCTAATTTATACAGGTCATATTGATCCTAACTTAGGGTTTGATAAAGATGAATCACAAATTGCTGAACGTCAGTGTGTTGCAGTGTCAGAGGATGGTATCCATTTCAAGAAATCCAAATTAAATCCTGTGATTGGCGAAAAAGAATTGCCAGATGGGTATCTCATTTGTGATTTCAGAGACCCTAAAGTGTTAGAGCGTGACGGGGAATACTACTGTGTATTAGCGGTAAGAAATGCGAAACGACGTGGTGAAATCATCATGTTCCAATCAAAAGATTTACTTCAGTGGAGCTTTCATTCTTCTATTTTTCAAATGCCATGTAAAGAAAATACGTTACTAGAATGTCCAGATCTCTTCCACTTAGATGGAAAAGATATATTGATTTTCTCAGAAATGCCATGCGACCCTGAATTTGACGGAGAAGTAGAGAAAAAGACGTCTTATGTGATTGGACACATGGATTTTGAAAACGGAGCATTCAATCCTGAGGCAAAGGGCTTGCTAGATTATGCAACGTTTTACGCACCACAAACAACGGACGGTCAAAACGGAGAGAGACTTTTAATTGGATGGATGCATCGTTGGACAAAAGCAACACCACCAAAAGAGTACGGCTATAACGGCATGATGAGTTTACCAAGAAAGTTACACATCAAAAACAACACATTGATTCAACAAGCTTATATTAGTCATGACGATTATTTCACACCTGTTGCTGTTCATGAACATGTTTCATTAAATGAGGACTTGCACATTGAAAGCGGAAGAACAGGATATTTATCCCTATCACTATTATCTAAGAGTGGATCGTTTGTTGTTGAATTAAACAAGAAAGAAACAACAGCAACACGCGTGAGTGTCGATCCATCATCCAATTCTGTTGTGATTACTTCTGATTATGGAGATAGTGAACCAATTACCGTACGTGACTGTTTTAACAATGAAGAAAACACACTAGAATTTTATGTGGATCTTCATTCAATTGAAATCTTTGTGAATAAGGGCGAAAAAGTCGCAACATTTACGGCATATGAAAAAGAAAAAGGAACAAGCATTGTCCTTTCCGGAAAAGGAGCCCAATTAAAAGAAGTTCGTTATGAGGCGTTTAGTTCTTAATAAACGAAATAAAACAGCTCTGTTTAACAACAGGGCTGTTTTATTTAAACATATAGGATGTAACTTGTATATTTATTTTGCACCTGCATATGCCGTAGGTGGCATAGTTGCTATTATTTCTCCAGTTTTTATAGGCATGATTACAGATCGATTTGTCCCTTCACAAAAAGTGTTAGGTCTAGTTAATCTTGGGGGAGCATTCTTTTGTGGTTACTTCCAGCACAAATTAATTCAGGTAACGGTAAATCATTTGTTTGGCTTATGTTTATTTATATGCTTTTGTTTAATCCAACTTCAAATAATATAAGCATTAGAAATATGGGATATTCTGTAAAACCTCCCAGTCATTCGTGTGTGTGGAACAATTGGTTTTATCGCTGTAGGAGTTCTTATTGAATTTAATTCCTTTCTTTTTCCGTAAATTGGGATTTAAATGGATGTTTATAATTGGAATGCTGACATGGGTGCTTCGTATGTCGTTGTTTGCACTAAGTGCAACAGAAGGAATTGTAGTATTCATGCTAATCGGTATTGCTTTACACGGATTTTGTTGGGACTTTTTCTTCGTAACAGGCTATCTCTATACCGATAAAGTGGCAGGTGAAAAAATAAAAGGACAAGCACAAGGTTTAATCATCATGTTTACTCAAGGTATCGGTATGTTTATAGGTTCTTTTTTTTCTAATTATACACTGCCCGAACAAGTAATAATGTACTAATCAAATGGTAACGATTTTACAGGTACACATATTTCACAATAACCGTTGTTAATCATATCACCAGTGTATCTTTCTAAAATCGGTTTGTTGTCAATTTGGTATTCACTGTTTTGTATGGTTGAGAGAATTTCAGCCCATGCTTTTTGAATATCTTCCACTGTATGTTTGACTTTGCTAATAACATATTTTCCACCTGAAATTTCACTTTCACAAATTGAATCATTAAGTTGAAAATCCTCTGATATGGCAATACAAGCATCATATCTACAGTTTTCAGGAAGTGTTGTTTCAGGGTTATCTTGTGGAATTCCCAAAATAATCGCTGATTTAATAAGATTATTCTCCTCAGCCCATTTCTTTAACTTTTCCATTGCTTGAATGTTGTTAGGACCATATGGACCAACTTGTCGCACATAGGCAATGCGATACTTTGGAATGTTTTCGACATTAGCATACATAGTTTTTCCCCTTTCTTTACTAAAATTGTTATTAAATTTGAATGCTATCATGATATAAAAATATTATCATGTGAATTTTTAAAATTGATAATATTCAATAATATGAGGCTTTGCTTTTCACTACTGTGTAGTCTTGAAGAAGGCTAAAGGGTAGAGATTCCCATGAAATATAGAATAGGAGGAGCAGATCGTGCGACAAATAACTTTATCAAATGGAAAAACAGTAGAAGTAAAGTGTTTAAGTTGTGCAATAACAAGTGGATTGATTGAGCCAGATGGTGGTGTGGTGCTTGAAACTGAGTATTTTCACGCTCATCAAGATGTTGCTTATCCTATAAAGGGACTAATAATATTAGCTTCTAAGCGACATATAAAATGTTTTGATGAATTAACAGAAGAAGAAAAGATAGATTATATAAAGGTTCTGTCAAAGATCAGGGAGGCTCAAAGAACTGTTTTAGGAATAAAATATGTTTATTATTTTTATAATGAAGACACAACCCATCATTTCCATACTTGGATGGTTCCAAGATATAAATGGATGTATGAATTTGGTCGCTCAGTTGAATCTGTTAGACCTACTCTACTCCACGCTCGAAATGAAGTGAATAGCAAAGAGAATATTCAAGAAGTAATGGATGCGATTGCGTCTTTAACTAAAGAGTTAAATAAATAAGATCATTATTAAACTATCGGATAGCGTTAACTTTAGATACGCATTCTGCTCTAGAAATTCCTTTATTATTAGTTTTCATATTAGAACTAAGTAGTTTATCTTTTAAAAAAGTTTTTATAAAAAAATTTACTGAGGAACATTTGTAGCAATAATTGTTAAATAAATGAAGGGTAAAAAGCAATAATGATCTTAAGCATCTGAAAAAATTCACTATGAGATTTGCCATTTTATATTTGCTTAACCTTAAGGAGGATTACTTACTAAAATATAGAATTGACATATAGCATTAACTTTTAAGGAGGTTAAATATGTCACCACCAAAACATATCGTTTCGGCAGCTACTATTGTATTAAATAATCAAAATGAAATTTTATTAATTAAAGGTCCACGTAGAGGATGGGAGATGCCTGGTGGGCAGGTTGAAGAAGGGGAATCGTTAAAGGACGCTGCTATCAGAGAAACAAAGGAAGAATCGGGTATTGATATTGAAGTAGTTAGATTTTGTGGTGTATTTCAGAATGTAAGAGGCTCAATATGTAATACATTGTTTTTGGAGTACCTATAGGTGGAGAATTAACTACTAGTTCTGAAAGATTAGAAGTAGGTTTTTTTCCAGTAAGTAAGGCACTAGAGATGGTCACCTGGAAAAATTTTCGGCAAAGAATAGAATATTGTTTAAACGACAATCTTCAACCCTTTTATGTTGAATTCTAATGCAGGAAAGCATCAATATATATAATTAAATACTTTAAAAATTGGGTGCTTTCCTTTAACAAGGATGAGCACTTATTTTTATTGTGCCATTTTTTTGGAGTAAGATAAGAAATCCAACCTGCATGAGCACCAGGCATAACTAGCTATCGTGAGCAGACTATTTTTATAAATAAGTAAGAAAATACCAATCATACACCTCATCAATACTTTTTCTATTCTAAGAACATCTAGAATAACTCCACAGATTCTAGAATCCCCATACAATACTAAAACCATATAAATATTTAAAGTTTGTAAAATTTATATTTGACAACAATATTCTAACCATGTAACCTATTCTTAAGATAAATAGTTACCATTATGGTGGTAACCTAATTGGGTGTGGAAGGGATTTCCCTATTTCAGGAAATAATGTAGTCAATTAAGAAAGGGGTAAGCGGATACAAATGCGAGGAATCTCTTAGTAGATAGAGTAAACAATTAGAAGTATGTTTTTATTCAGAAAAAATTTAAAAATGACTGATTTTGGAGGAGTTTTAGATTTGAAAATAGCTTATGTTAACGCTACTTTTTTTACTTTAGATAAGGATAATTTAATTTTTGAAAATGGAATGATGATTACAGAGGATAATTCCATATCCTACATTGGCCAGCAATTATCGGAATTAATAGATGTAGAGCAAATAGTGGATTTAAAAGGGAAATGGGTTCTTCCTGGACTAGTAAATACACACTCACATATTCTTATGACTCTTTTGCGTGGTAAAGGAGATGATATGCTGTTAAAACCATGGTTAGAAACTAAAATATGGCCACTGGAACAACAATATACTACAGAAATTGCTTCTGTAAGTGCTCAACTTGGAATATTGGAAATGTTAAAAACTGGGACAACTACATTCTCAGACATGTTTAATCCTAATGGAATCGATTCGGATGAGATAATGGAATCTATTTTGAGTACAGGGATTCGGGGTGCTTTTTCCCATACAATATTTAGCATGGGATCTCAGATAGAACAAAAGCGGAATTTAGTAGAAGCTGAGCGTTTTGCTAAAAAGTATAAGAGGGTGGCTGATGGACGTTTAACCACTATGGTTTCACCGCATAGTCCGTATGCGTGTAGAACAGAAGCCCTTCTAGAAAGTCTAAGGATTGCCAAAGAAAATGAATTAATGGTACACACGCATGTCTCTGAAACTGAAAATGAAGTCTATGAAATTGAAAAACGTTATGGTGTTCGTCCTGTCGAGTATCTTCGTAGTTTAGGGATTTTTAATCAACCAACTATTATGGCACATGGAGTAGTCCTTAACGATGAAGAGCGAGAAATATTAAAACATTACGATGTTCGAGTTGCCCATAACCCTATTAGTAATTTGAAACTAGGATCCGGGGTTGCCGATATTGTTAGTCTTTTAGATAGTGGTATTAAGGTAGGAATTGCAACCGATAGTGTTGCTTCAAATAACAATCTGGATATGTTTGAGGAAATGAGAGTTGCTGCATTGCTTCAAAAAGGAATGTATAAAGATGCTACTAAGTTGCCTGCTGAAAAAACCTTAGCTTTAGCAACTAGAATAGGAGCGGAAGCTATTGGTATGGGGAATACTGGTTCCTTAGAAGTTGGAAAGAAGGCTGACTTTATAACAATATATCCTTACGATAAAGAGCATTTACAACCAATTAGTGCGGCATATTCACATTTATTATATGCTGCACATGGAAATGACATTTGTGATGTTTATATTGATGGTAAAAATATTGTAAAAGACAGAGTCTGCTTAACAATTGATGAAGAGAAAGTAATAGCAGAAGCAAATCGTTTGCAAGGTAAACTAGTTTGCTAAAAAAATATAAACATTATAATTTTTTTAATTTGAAAGGAGAAAAACAATGAAGAATAGTGAAAAAATTCAACAAACAAAGGAATATTTATTATCTAAAATTAAGTTTTGTCCATCGGTTGGGCTTGTTCTAGGTTCTGGACTTGGGATATTAGCTGAGGAAATTGAAAATCCCGTCTATATTAACTATGATGAAATTCCACATTTTCCTGTTTCAACAGTGGAAGGTCATGAAGGTCGCTTGGTAATCGGAAACTTAAGAGGTAAACGTGTCATTGCAATGCAAGGACGCTTTCATTATTATGAAGGACATTCTCTTGATGCTGTAACGTATCCAATTCGCATAATGAAGGCTATTGGAGTTCAGCAAATTATTGTAACAAATGCAGCTGGGGGGATTAATCCATCATTTAAAACGGGTGATTTAATGATTATTAAGGATCATATTAATTTGACCTCTCAAAATCCGCTAATTGGTCCGAATAGTGAGGGATTAAGGTTCCCTGATTTGACTGAGGCTTATTCAAAGAGTTTAATTAATTTGGCAAAAGAAATTGCAAATAAAAACAAAATAAATGTTTTAGAAGGTGTTTATGCTGGAATGCCGGGACCTAGTTATGAAACACCAGCAGAGATAAAGTTTTTAAGTGTAATAGGTGCGGATGCAGTTGGAATGTCGACAGTTCCAGAAGTAATAGTAGCTAAACATTCGGGATTAGAGGTAATAGGTATTTCTTGCATTAGTAATATGGCTGCTGGTATATCTGAATATTCTTTGACTCATGAAGAAGTGATGGAAACGACCGAGAAAATCAAAGCTCAATTTTTAATATTAGTAAAAGAAATTGTGGCTGATATGTAGATGGAGGAATAGAAAATGATTCAGCGAATAATTCAACACTTTCAACTAGAAGAGAATAATACTACCTGGAAAAGGGAATTAATGGCCGGTTTAACATCATTTTTTACATGTGCCTATATCATCTTAGCCAACCCCCTAATCTTAAAAGATGCCGGTATTCCTATTGGTACGACAGTAATAGCAACCATTGTCGCATCAATTATAGGTTGTTTACTGATGGCTATTTGGGTAAATGCCCCTATTATTGTGATTCCGGGCATGGGAGTCAATGCTTTCTTTAGTTACACTATGGTTCAATCATTAGGACTTTCTCCGCAGCAAGGACTTGTTGTAGTCATATTAGCAGGACTATTTTTCTTTATTGTTAGTATCTCTACTTTTGGCAATAGAATTTTAGATTCAGTCCCCGCCTCTTTAAAGCATGGAATTACAGTTGGTATTGGTCTATTTCTTACTTTTATCGGATTACAAAAAGGCGGAATTATTCAATCTAGTGAAACCACAGTTGTTGCCCTAGGACACTTAGGTAGTCCTGTCACGCTCTCGACAATAGTAGGGATAATCATCACACTTATATTATTTGTACGGAATGTAAAAGGCAGTTTGCTAATCGGAATTATTATTACTAGTTTCTTGACGATTACATTTACTGAGGGTAACTCATCCAATGTAGTTGACTTTCAAACACAAAGCAAATATCTATTTACTTTTAGCGAATTAAATATATTTCAAATTCCATTTTGGATCGCTGTTTTCTCTATGACGATGATTGTTTTATTTGAAAATATGGGGTTATTAAGTGGGATGTTACCCGATATAAAGAAATTCCCTCGGGCTTACAAAGCTGTAGCAATCTCTACAGTAGCTTCGGGATTAGTAGGTACAAGCCCTACAATTGCTTCTGCTGAGAGTGCTGCAGGAATTACTGAAGGTGGAAAAACAGGGATACCTGCTTTTATCGTCGCTATTTTATTTGGTTTCTCTATAATAGCTATGCCTTTAATACAACTAATTCCTGGAAACGCTGTAGCACCTGTGCTGATTATCATTGGAGCACTTATGATGAAGTCAATCCAAGACATACCTTTCCATGACTTTTCAGAGGGATTTCCGGCATTTTTAATTATTATATGTATACCTATGACATCCAGTATTGCAGATGGGTTAGCGTTTGGATTTATTGTGTATCCAATAGTCAAAATAGCTATCGGTAAATGGAAGCAAGTTTCACCTCTAGTGTATCTGATTTCTATTCTCTTTCTATTAAATATTGTCGCTTCTGCCTTACTTATACATTAGGACTATACACTAGCGTCATTTATAAAGAATACACCTTAAAGTTGATAAAGAGATAGTCAACTTTAAGGTGTAGTTTAAATTAACAATCTAATTTTGGAAATGTAGTCAGTAGGTGTATTCTTGATTAATAGCGTAATTTCATTAGAATGCTTTTTATTTCAGAATCATTCATTAACAAATCGTAATGTTTTTCATTAATCTTTGCTAACGCAAGATCATGGTAAAAGAATTCTGTAAAAATCTTTATAAATGGTTTTGACATTGTCTTTAATGCTTGCCATGAGTTCTCTTCCATACCTGCAAAAATAACTTCTTTTTCATCTACAATAATTAATCGAAACAGTTCTAGGGACTGATGTTCAGTTGCAGGAATTAGGGTGTGCGTATTCGATAAATTTGTTTCTAATTCACCTACAACAAGTACTTCAACATCTACACCTTGCTTTTCCTTTTCATTTAATAATGGTAAATATTCCTTTAGGTCATCATTCCAAGATGAAATTCTAATAGATTTTTTTGCATCTTGAACAAGTTGTTTACTTTGTACCCGAATTGATGAGTCAACTTTCAAACTCCATACGTGTTCATCATAGTATGACTTTTTTTTAGTATTGTTGTTTTGTAATTGCTTTATATTGCTTTGAAATTCATTATTCAATTTTTCAATAGCTAGTGATAAGGGTAATCCGATATATAGCTTTTTATTTTCGGATACAGAATCCAATATCATTCCTTTTTCAATCATCCGTGATATGACCTCATATACTTTTGATTTTGGAACTCCCGAATACTTAACAATGTTAGTAGCATCCATGGGTTCCTCACTTGATACTAGGACTTCGTAAACACTACTTTCATATTGTGAAAAACCAAACTTTTGTAACATCTAATATATATCCTCCTATAGAGCTTCAATTATGTAAACATCTAGTAGATTATTCAAGTGCATTTATCTGTATAGGTGCCACTATTTATTTCTATTACCAATAATAATTTAAAACCCAGTTATATTTCAATATTATGCATTCCTACAATATTTTTATTATTTCTTTAAAATTCTTTTGTCTAATTTTGATATTTGAATTTTCTAATTATAATTGACAAAAAGAAATTAACTAAAGTAATATATTTATAGGTTACCAATATAGGGGTAACCAAATGTGCATTGGAGGTAAGATGTAAGAAAGTACTTAGCTAAAAGTAAAAATGAAAGCGATAACAATTAGACCATGAGTATGAAAGGGAAAGGTGGTAGTTAGATATAGTATATACCTAAAATTATATTTTATCTTATATCTTGATTGATTCGGATCAACAATATTTAAAGTTTGGATCATGGGGGAGTCTATATGTGGAAAAAGGGATTTAAAATAATTTTTACTAGCTTACTAGTTTTTCAGCTCACGATATCGTCTGTGTTTGCAGTTGAACCTTCTCAAAACCAACAGGAAGAAAGTTTAGGCGATTATATTAATTTCCAAATGCTATCTATTAACGATTTCCATGGCAATCTTGAAACGAAAAGTCAGCTAGAAGGAAAAGAAGTTGGTGGTGCTGCATATTTAGCTACACAATTAAATAAGCAGCAAAATGATTTTGAAGAACAATCTACAAAAGTGGGGCGGAAATTTCACACCCTTCGTTTACATGCAGGTGATACCGTCGGGGCAAGTCCATCGCTTTCTTCCTTGCTTCAAGATGAACCAACTATGGAAGCAATTAATAAAATGGGCTTTAAATTAGGAGTATTAGGAAACCATTCATTTGATGAAGGGATTCCAGAGTTCAAGCGTTTACTCTATGCAACATCTGTTCATCCTAATGTAGCAAAATATACAGAAGGATTGAATTACGAGTACCATGGGATAGATGATGATTTCAGCTATTTAGCAGCAAATGTTGTCGATAAGAGTTCTGGTCAGCCTATTTTTGACCCTTATATTGTCCAAGACATTGAAGGCGTTAAAGTCGGATTTATTGGTATCGTTACAACAGAAACACCTAAGTCTGCTATGCCAAAATATACAGAACCCTACCAATTCTTAGATGAAGCTAAAACGATTAATGAATATAGTGAAAAGTTAAAAGAAAAGGGAGTTAAGGCAATAGTTGTTGTTGCTCATGAAGGTGCAGCAACAATTAAAAGCGTAACCACTGGAGTAATGGCAGATGTCGCAACAAAAATAGATGATGAAGTTGATATCATATTTGCAGCTCACAGTCATGAATACGCAAATGGTGTTGTTGATGGAAAACTCATCATTCAAAATTATAATTATGGACAAGCTTTTGGAGATGTTCGCACACAACTTGATCCTATGACAGACGATTTTGTTAAAGGTTCAATAAAAGCAGAGAGAATTCTAAATACACGTAATGTAACACCAGATCCTGAAATTCAGGCAATAGTGGATGAAGCAAAACAAGTGACAGAAAAAGCGTCTAAACAAGTAATTGGACAAGCAGCAAGTGGTGATCCCATTGGAAAACGCAAGCCTGAAGACGGAGAAAATGAGCTGGGAAATCTTGTTATCGATGCTCAACGTATCATGATGTCAGATGCTGATTTTGCGATTACCAATTCAGGAGGAATTCGTGAAGCCTTAATTCCAGAAACAAATGAAAAGGGTGAACATAATCTAACTTGGAAAGCAGCTTATGCAGTACAACCTTTTAATAATTATATACAACTTATTGAATTAACAGGTCAGGAGATTAAAGATGGTTTAAATCAACAATGGCAAAGTCCTGACGAAATAATATTTTTGCAAATTTCTGGATTCAACTATTCGTATGTTGACGGAAGTAAGGCTACTGACTGCCATCTGGTATACTGTGTGAAAGATGTATTTTTGGAAGATGGAAAAACGAAAATGGCTATGAGCAAAACATATAAAGTAGCAATGAATGAGTTTTTAGCAGATGGTGGTGACGGTTTTACAGCATTTGCAAATAATAAAGTACTAAAAAACGGTAGTACAGATACTGACATATTTGTTGCTTATATTGAAAGGTTAGCAGCGGAAGGTAAAAAAGTAGACCCTAAATTAGAAAGTCGAGCAATAATAATCGAACCAATAAATAGTAAAGACTCTATTGAGAAAGATAAAGATAAAACGGAGGATGAGACTGAAATAGAAAAAGAGACGACAGATAAAATAGATAAGAACGACAGTGAAGGAAAACAAGGGCAAAATAGTAATGGAAATAGTGATGATAACTCAGCTATTGGTCATAAATTGCCTAAAACAGCAACGAATATATATAACTATTTAATGTTCAGTGCATTATTAGTCGCTGTAGGAGTTAGCATTTTAGTTTATCGTAACAAAAGAGTATAAATATTTTTCGGAAAGTGCCTTAAATTTAGGAGATTTCTATATTTCCAGAACTATTAATTCTCTAACAATTTCTATAATTTATTATGAAAATATTGGAAGTCAAATGGCAGATAAACTGTCACTAAGTAGGTTAGCATGGGATTTATGAAAAATTCACTAACTAAATTATAAGTTATACATTTCTAATAAATTCAAAATCTTGTTTGACAAACTCTATTTGGTTAATGTAATCTATACTTACGTTGGTTACTAATATGGTGGTAACTAATGAAAGCGTATGAATAATCCTTCACTATCATGATAATGAACTTTCTATAATGACATCAAGTTAAAGAGGTCAGACCTCCGACAAATTATAGTGAAGTTTTTTAAAATGATATGAAAGGGATTTCAAAAAAGAATAAGATAAAAAAATGGGGGAAAAGAAATGAATTTTCTTTGGGGAGTTTTGGGGATTATTTTTATTTTAGGGATTGCTTTCTTACTATCAAATAACAAAAAATCAATTAATTTACGTACGGTTTTTGGTGGGCTCTCAATTCAAATCATATTTGCCCTTATTGTTTTAAAATGGGATCTTGGGCAAACAGCTCTTAAATGGCTATCATTAAAGATTCAAGATATCATCAACTATACTAATGAAGGTGTTACGTTTTTATTCGGTGGTTTAATTGGTAATGAGGGTATAGGATTTATTTTTGCATTTCAAGTTTTAACCGTTATGATTTTCTTTTCATCCTTAATTTCTGTCTTATATTATCTTGGGATTATGCAATGGGTTATTAAAATAATCGGTGGGGGACTTTCAAAGTTATTAGGGACAAGTAAAACGGAATCAATGTCTGCAGCTGCAAATATTTTTGTTGGTCAAACAGAAGCACCTTTAGTCATTCGACCTTACATTGAAAAAATGACACAGTCAGAGCTTTTTGCAGTAATGACAGGTGGGCTTGCTTCAGTCGCAGGATCTGTTTTAATTGGATATTCTTTAATGGGCGTCCCTCTTGAGTATTTATTAGCAGCAAGTTTTATGGCAGCACCTGCAGGGTTAATCATGGCAAAAATCATGGTTCCTGAACCCAAAATAACTGTAATAGAACAAACTGCTGCAACAGCTGAATCGTTAGAGATGTCCAAAGATATTGAAGTAACTGAGGTATCTGAAGGAAGTAATAAGGAAAAGGATCAAGAAGCGACAAATTTGATCGATGCTGCAGCACGAGGTGCAACTGATGGTCTAGGCCTTGCACTAAATGTTGGTGCTATGTTACTTGCTTTTATTGCTTTAATTGCACTAATTAATGGAATCTTAGGTGGTGTAGGTAGTTGGTTTGGATTTGATACATTTTCCCTTGAATTGATATTAGGTTGGGTATTTGCTCCAATTGCTTTTATAATTGGAGTTCCGTGGACTGAAGCACTTCAAGCTGGAAGCTATATTGGGCAAAAAATTGTTCTAAATGAATTTGTTGCATACGCAGCATTTGCACCTGAGATGGGAAATTTATCTCAAAAAACAAATATAGTTGTAAGTTTTGCTCTATGTGGCTTTGCAAATATAGGTTCACTTGCCATTCTTCTAGGTGGATTAGGTGGTCTGGCTCCGAACAGACGCCCAGACATTGCTAAGCTCGGTGTCCGTTCTGTAATTGCAGGCGCATTGGCTTCACTTTTAAGTGCGGCAATTGCGGGGATGTTATTTTAAGTGAATTCACGACAGGAATTAAAGTGAGATTGGATAATCATACTTGATCTATTTATTTTCTATTAAAAGTACATGGATTTAATATTTCTATGATTATTAATTAAAAAAGATATACCGATCTGACGAAATTGTTGGGTTGGTTATTTTTTCAACATAGAGGTATGACGTCTGACAAATATAAAACTTAATTTTGAAAGGGATGAGAATCTTGGTTAACAGATTTAAACGAATTTTTTTAATTGTAATGGATTCTGTGGGTATTGGTGAAGCTCCTGATGCTAATAGATTTAATGATGAAGGTGCAGATACATTGGGGCATATAGCGGATTATATGAATGGTCTATGTCTACCAAATATGGAGATGCTTGGACTTAGTAATATCCGTGAAATAAAAGGTGTAAAAAAATTAGAGAGACCATTAGCGCATTATACAAAAATGGAAGAAGCATCTAACGGAAAAGATACTATGACAGGCCACTGGGAGATTATGGGCCTATTTATTGAAACACCTTTTCTAACCTTCCCAAAAGGATTTCCGAAAGAATTAATTAAAGAAATTGAAGTGAAAACAGGGAGAAAAGTAATAGGTAACAAGCCTTTATCAGGAACAAGTATTATTGAAGAACTTGGCAAGGAACATATGGACACTGGAGCATTAATTGTATATACATCAGCAGACTCAGTTTTACAAATATGTGCACACGAAGAGATTATTCCAATAGATGAATTTTATAGGATATGTGAAACTGTTCGACAAATTACTAATGTCGATAAATATAAAGTTGGTCGTGTAATTGCGCGCCCTTTTATAGGAGCACCTGGTGATTTTAAGAGAACAGTAAACCGTCATGATTATGCCTTAAAACCATATGGGAGAACTGTGATGAACGAATTAAAGGATGCAAATTTTGATGTCATTACTATTGGTAAAATCTCAGATATTTATGATGGTGAAGGGGTAACAGAGTCATTCAGAACTAGATCAAACATGGATGGCATGGACAAACTCAATAGGACATTAGAAATGAACTTTACTGGCATAAGTTTTCTAAACCTTGTTGAATTTGATGCCGAATATGGACATAGACGTGATCCTCAAGGCTATGGAAAGTCACTTGAAGAATTTGATTCACGGTTACCTGAGATAATTTCCAGAATGAAACATGATGATTTACTTATTATTACAGCTGATCATGGAAATGACCCTACCCATCCAGGAACTGATCATACAAGAGAGTATGTACCTTTGCTTGTTTATAATGAGCAAATAAAAGTAGGAAAACATCTTGAGATCCGAAAAACGTTTGCTGATATTGGTGCGACAATTGCGGAAAACTTTGACGTACCTATGCCTCAATACGGAAAAAGCTTTTTAAATGAAATCTGAACAAGATTAATAGTCTATAAAAATTCATAACCAAAAAGGTGGAAGAAGAATGAAAGTAGTAATTGCATCTGATCATGGTGGCATCAATATTAAGAGAGAAGTAACTGAGTTAATGAAAGCAATGGCTATTGATTATGTTGATTTAGGATGTGAATGTAATTCTTCAGTTGACTATCCTGATTATGCAATTCCTGTAGCTAAAATGGTAGCATACGGCGCAGCGGATCGAGGGATTTTAATTTGTGGAACAGGAATTGGAATGAGTATTGCCGCGAATAAAGTAAATGGTATAAGGTGTGCGCTTGTACATGATACTTTTAGTGCAAAAGCAACAAGAGAGCATAATAACACCAACATTTTAGCCATGGGAGAACGTGTAATCGGCCCAGGATTAGCTCGAGAAATAGTAAAAATATGGTTAACTACCCCATTTGAAGGTGGAAGACATGAAGTACGTATCAATAAGATAAATGTGTATGTGAATAGGGCTAATAAAGATATTGATAGTTTATTTAACTAAATTTCATGTTCAATTTATTAAAACTTTTAAAGAACAAAGTGTCTTTATTGTTCTTTAAAATATAGATGTCTATTCATAATTAGCGCGCACATAAGGAGACAGTAAACATGAATAAAATCAGAAAATTATTACTTTTATTTCTTCCAATAATATTCTATTGCACATTCTTATCTGGTTGTGAAAGCAGGAGCGAGTCAATACCCTGGAAAGCAAAATGAGATTTGGGTTAATGTTATCTGGCGTTGGGCTGGGAGACCGATCTTTCATTGACGCGGCTTTTCTTGGGCTCGTTAAGGCTAGAGAAGAAAAGATTCCTCCCACTCTTCCGAATGAGGCAGCTAAGCCAGAGCCTGCTGGAGCAACCTTGAAATTGAAGACCTTGATGCTCCACTTTTGGCGCTTTCCAGTAACAAGGATGAGCGCTTATTTTCATTTTATGTCTGGATTCAGTAGCTCATACGATGATGAAGGTATTGAAATTAACTGGTTTCCTTCAAAGGGTTAGTCACCCTCTCTTACTCAATTTAATAGGTATATTTACCTGTTTTACTCACTATCTATAATATAACAACAAATTAATAATACATCTGTTATAATACAATTTATATTTACTATATTATGAGGTGATATTATGGATGCTAAACCCTGTAAACTTTCGCGTTGTGTCAAAGCCAATGTTGTTCTTCCACCAGATACGCAGCATCACCACACATTATTCGGTGGTAGACTCATGCAGTTAATAGATGAAGTGGCTGTATTATCTGCAACCCGCCATGCAAGAAAACCTTGTGTCACAGCTTCTACAGATTCTGTCGATTTCCTTTCCCCGGTTCGAGTAGGGGATTCAATCTGTTTAGTAGCTTATGTAACATGGACAAGCAGAACTTCGATGGAAGTTTTTATTCGCTCTACTGCTGAAGACTTGATGACAGGAGAAAGAAGAATTGCAGCTGTATCGTTTCAGACTCTTGTAGCTATAGATGACAATGGAAAACCAGTTCCTGTACCAGAAGTAATCCCTGAGACAGAGGAAGAGGAGTATTTATTTAGAACTGCTCCGATGCGTGCCATTTCACGAAAAAAACATAGAGAGGAAACAAAAGAACTAATTGAAACTTTAACTTATATCAACACAAATCATCTTGATGTGAATGAACAGTTATATGGTGTTGTGACAGGATAATCAGAATTGATAATCAAGCTTTCCTACATTGTATTTGCAAATTTCTATTCCTTTACTCAAGAATAACGCTATTATAATTCTGAATATTTAGAGTACATAATCAATTTACGCAGTGCTTCAATTAAGAAAAAAATAAGATTAATAGTCTATTTTAGTTGGAATTATTTATACTTCTATTAAAGAACGTATACATAATTCTTATTTTTTTTGAGTGGAAATAAATAGAAATCCAATCCGTCAAATTTAGTAAGAATTATAAATAATTGAGTAGCAAAAACATTGGAAACATCTTCACTTATTGATAAATGCACCTTTCTGAATATCACAATAGAATAGAAATTCCACTAACGGATAAAATAACCAATATGAGTAAGGGGTATTACGTAAAGTTCCAAAAAATAATTTATCAATATCCTCTAGGGTGATAATATGAAACACGAAAAAATAAGTCCTCTACAGTTATTTTATGTGATACTAGGGTTTCAAATTGGTAATACGTTTGTTTTTGGATTAGGTGGAGGGGCAAAACAAGATGCTTGGCTAGTTATTTTGGTTTCGATGCTAGGTGGGTTTATCTTGATGTTAGTGTATACAAAATTATCGAACTATTATCCAGATGATACATTGATCCAGATGATTCCAAAAATTATCGGAAAGTTTTTGGCCATCCCATTCATTTTGATTTATATCAGCTATTTTACATATCTAGCCGCTCGAGCTTGTAGAGACTTCGCAGAAATTCTCGCTGCATCAATGTTAGTCAAAACCCCCTTGGTGGTTGTAATAGGAAGTTTTATGGTTTTAATTGTATATTGTTTTCGAGGTGGAATTGAATCATTTTGCAGAATGGGAGAAGCCGTTATTCCTTCCTATATTATGGCCTTGAGTATCATTTGGATTCTGTTGCTAACTGTTGATGAATTTGATATAAACAATCTTTCCCCCATCTTAGGAAATGGCCCAAAACCTATATTAAAAGAAGTATTTCCAAAAGTATTAACCTTCCCATTCGGAGAGTCAATCATCATCACTATGTTTTTCCCTTATTTAAACAATATGGGTAGAAAAGGAACTGTTGGAATGGCAGCTATACTACTTACAGGTGTTTTAATGACAGTAAATCTGATCTTGGTTTTATCAGTATTAGGACCAGAAATATACAGTCGGAATTTTTTTCCTCTTCTTACAGCTGCTCAAATGGTTTCGATTGCGGATTTTCTGGAACGATTTGATGCATTGGTTATTTTAACGATGTTAGCAGGCGTGTTTTTTAAGATTGGTGGATGGACATTCGGTTCAGCTATTGGGATTGCTCAATTATTTAAATTAAAACAAAATCGTTCTGTATTCCTTGGCATAGGGACTATTCTTACCCCATTATCCCTTTTAATCGCACCAAGCCAAATTCGACATAATGAAATTGGGTTAGATTTTTTTACTTTATACTTTCATATCCCTTTGCAGATTGTTTTTCCTATCATGCTGCTCTGCATCGCATTTATTCGGAAAAAAATTTAATCTTCTAGTATAAATATAGTCTTTGGAAAAACTGCAGTTATGTAAAAATGAGTCCGGAAAAAGTGATTGATATTGTTAAGGACCAAGATTTAACAAAAACAAATAGGCATTGATCAAAAGAAACAATGCCTATTTATATTTCATATTCCTACATTGATACAGAATTTGAATTTTGCTTAGATTCATGTTCTCTACGTGGGGCGAGTAAAAGATAAGATAGGATCGAGCCAATACTAACTATAATAATTACTATTCCCATCGTTATAGCTGAGTTATTTCCTAAACCAACAAGAGGGGAAGCAATTCCTCCCAAAAGTAACATTAATACACCAAGTAATGCCGAAGCACTGCCTGCTGATCTTCCTTGGTTTTGCATTGCAAGAGAAGATCCAGAAGTACTGACTATTCCGATACTTGATACGACAAAGAATAGAGGAAGTAATATTGTCGATAATCCGATATTCAGGATTAACATAATTAACAATGTAATTGCTCCGATGAAGGCAATAATTAGCCCCAAAACGAACAGTCTTCTTTCACTGATATGACCAGCTAATTTTCCTGTTATTTGACTTGCAATCACAATCCCAATTCCGTTAATGGCAAAAATGATGCTGTATTCTTGGGGAGACACATTATAAATATTTTGTAATATGAAAGGTGATCCTGCAATATAAGCAAACATGGCAGCATATATTAAACCTTGCGAAAGGGCGTATCCTATGAAACTACGATCAACTAAAAGGCTCTTAAACGTTGTTAGTGTTTTTTTAATACCACCCTTAGACCGTAATTCATTAGGTAAAGTATCTGGTAAACCAAATAATACAATGAAAAACATTACTAGGCCGATTAAACTCAAGGTAACAAAGATACCTTGCCAAGGTGCAATATGTAATAGTTGGCTCCCAATTACAGGCGCAACAATCGGTGCAACACCATTAAATAAAGCTAGTAGAGAGAAAAATTTCGTTAGCTCTGAACCTGAGTAAAGATCTCGTACTACTGCACGGGAAATGACCACACCGGAGGAAGCTGCCAACCCCTGAATAAACCTCAAAAATATAAATATCCAGATTGATGGGCTAAAAACGCATAATAAAGAAGCAATAAAATAGATGACTAAGCCAATAAGCAAAGGTTTTCGACGTCCATGGACATCACTTAATGGTCCGGTAAATAATTGGCCAAGTGATAAACCAAGTAAGAAAAAAGTTAAACTAAGTTGGATAAGCGAAGGGGTAGTTTTTAACTCATTAGCCATCTGAGGCAGGGCAGGTAAGTACATATCGATTGAGAGTGGTCCAAAGGCTACTAATGTTCCAAGTACAAAAGCGATCCATAAACGCTTGGACTTTTTAGGTTTGTTCGTCGCGATATCTAATTTACTTAGAGAATTAATCATCAATATTTTCATCCTTTCGAAGAATTACCGTATTGATTTTAGATAGTCCTGTTGAAGTTTGAGTTTAATAGTTGAAGGTTAATAGAAAATAGGTAAGGAACTGCCCAGGCACTCCCACGATTTAGTTAAGGTGTTTAATTCTGTCATAGGTGACTTTCCTAATTTTATCCTGTTATTCATTCCCATTAGGAAGGCTATTTTCAGCTGAACCATAATCTTCTTTACGTTTGATTTCATCTTCGTGAATTTCAAATAATTGAGTAAATTCATTTATGATTGATTCGACCGCTTTTAATTCACCTACTAAAATTGGATTAATTGATTGCAGCTCTGGTGATTCTAGTTGTTGTTTTAAGGTTGTACGTTTTACATTCATTCTGTCTAAAAATTCAATAGCTCTACCTCGGCGAAATGTTTTTGCGCCACGCTTGTGCCCACCACCTTTGCCATGACGATGTTCTTCACGATTGTGTTCACCGTTTAAGTGTCTTTCATCTCTTTTGTATCTTCTTCCGTGTTTATCGTTCATTTTCCTCATCCTTTCAGTATACAAATGTATACATAAGTTATTGTATACATTTGTATACTCGTTGTCAATATTATGTTTTCCCTTTCATTTTTTATAGAGTGGCATTACTAATTAATATTCAATTATTAAAAATGATCATCTATTTTATCATTATCACCCCAAATTTGCCTTTTTCAAAAAAGTACTATTGCTGGAAATTTATCAAGATATTAACGTAAGAAGAGAGATGATTATTCTGTCTCGTCTTTTGGTAACTTTTCTTATTTGTCTAACAATCAATTAAATAATTCAAATTAGAAAAGGAATTTGTTCCTTAAAAAATAAAGGGGGAGAATCAAGTGAAAAAATATGTATTAGTTGGAACTGGTGGAAGAGCTGAATTTTTCTATGGAGCAATTGTTAGAGATTTTAATGAAACTTGTAATCTAGTCGCTTTCTGTGATTTGAATCAAACTAGAATGGATTATGCGAATCGTTTACTCGAAGAAAAATATAATCATCCTAAAATTAACACGTACATACACACTGATTTTGAAAAAATGATTACGGAAGAAAAACCGGACACGGTTGTGGTTACTTCTGTTGACCGTACACACCATACGTACATTATTAAAGCATTGGAATTAGGCTGTGATGTTGTTACTGAAAAACCAATGACAGTGGATGCTGAAAAATGCCAAGCGATTATTGACGCGATTAATAGAACTGGAAAAGAAGTTCGCGTTGCTTTTAACTATCGTTATGCACCACACAATACGAAAATTCGTGAGCTAATTATGAATGATGTGATTGGCCAAGTAAATTCCGTTCATTTTGAGTGGGCGTTAGATACTCAGCACGGTGCAGACTATTTCCGTAGATGGCACCGCGATAAGCGCAATAGTGGTGGATTACTTGTTCATAAATCAACACATCACTTTGACTTAGTGAACTTTTGGCTCGATACAAAACCAGAAATAGTTTATGCATCTGGAGGGCTACGTTTCTATGGTAGAGAAAATGCAGAATCTAGAGGTGTTACACAATTTTATCAACGTGCATATGGAAGTGAGTATGCGAAAGATGATCCTTTCGCAATTGACTTGGAAAGCAATGAGCACTTAACAGCTATGTATTTGGATGCGGAAAAAGAAGATGGTTACCAACGTGACCAAAGTGTTTTTGGAGACGGAATTAACATCGAAGATACACTTGGTGTTATGGTAACCTACAAAAATAAAGCGATCTTAAACTATTCTCTAAACGCTTATTTACCATGGGAAGGCTACATTGTTTCCATTAATGGTACAAAAGGAAGAATTGAAGTTCGAATTCGTGAACAATCTTACATTAATTCGGGTGGTAGCAAGGATGACGAAGGAAAAGTTAAGGAGAAATCAATCATGGTTATGCCAATGTTTGGTCAGCCTTATGAAGTAGATGTTGTCGAAGGAAAAGGAGGACACGGTGGTGGGGATCCGATCCTTTTACAAGATATTTTCGGAACTCCAGTTGAAGACGAATTCAAACGGGCAGCTTCTCATGTTGATGGTGCGATGTCCATTTTAACTGGAATTGCAGGAAACATCTCGCTTAACACAGGTCAAGCAGTAAAAGTAGACGAACTAATTAAGTTCTAATTCGAGCACCTTAGACGATTTGGACAAGAAGGATCTGTTTTCGAATGGTTGTTTTCGCAAACTTTGTTGCTATTTACCAAGTAATACGGTGGTTGATTGTCGCTTTCCGCGGGGCGGGCGGTGAGCCTCCTCGGCGTAAACACCTGCGGGGTCTCACCTGTCCCGCTATTCCCGTAGGAGTCTCGCACTTCCGCTCCAATCAACCTGAATTAGTTTATGTTAAAAAAGCAACAATTTCTTAGAAAACAGCCTTTCGAATTGACACAAAATAGAAAGGGGTTGGGAAATAGTGATGAGCGCGTTACGTCAACAATTCTTGCATCCTCCAGAGGAGTTTACTCCGATTCCTTTCTGGTTTTGGAATGATTCCTTAACGAAAGAGGAAATTATTAGACAAATCAACGATTTCTATGACAAAGGGGTAATGGGATTCGTTTTACACCCAAGGATTGGGATTCCTGAGGAAATCGTATATTTGTCGGATTATTTTATGGAATTAGTCCAAACAGCCGTAGAAGAAGCGAAACAGTTGGGGATGTTAGTTATTTTATACGATGAAGCGATGTATCCTTCTGGGTCAGCTAAAGGATTAGTTGTTAAAGATAATCCAGAATATGCAAGTAGAGGCTTAAAAATGATCGAGTATCCATGTAACATGGATAATGAAATAATGATTGATTTAGTGGAGGGAGACTCATTTGTTTCGGCTCTAGCAGTTAAAAAGCTATCACTTAAAGCAATAGATTCATCGACATCCCAGGTGTTAGATTGCGTAAATGGCAGAGTGGAGTTTAGTGCTCCAGATGACGATAACTGGTCCATACTCGTGTTCGTCGAAACGTATTCGGGTGGAAATATCCGTGGTATCCATTTTGGTGAAGACGATGGTGAGGAGAATGCTCCAGCATCTGCTGATTTACTAAATCCTGATGCAGTGGCAAAATTTATCCGCATCACACATGATAATTATTACGATAAGTTAAAAGACTACTTCGGAAATACGGTGATTGCCATGTTCACCGATGAGCCAGACATTTTGGGAAGAGGTTCGGCTCGAGATTTGAAGCCATGGACCAGAGATTTTCTCAGCTTTTATAAGCAGCATGGAAACAAGGAGGAGCATTTGGCCTCTTTGTGGTTTAATGCCGGAGTGGAAACTGAAACAAATCGAAGCAACTATCGAAAAACCGTCAATAAAAGACTAACAGAAGCTTACTATAAGCAAATTAGTGACTGGTGTGCAAGCCACGGTATTGCCTTAACAGGACATCCTGCGAAAAGTGATGACATTGGTTTACTCGATCATTTTCAAATCCCTGGTCAGGATGTTGTGTGGCGTTGGGTTGCACCAGAGGATGAAAAAGCTTTAGTAGGGGAACACTCTACAGCCGGAAAGTGTTCAGCCGACGCAGCAAGACATAGAGGAAGACGAAGAAATTTGAATGAGTTTTTAGGAGTTTGTAGCAAAGAAAGTCCTTGGGCGCTTACTCCAGGTGACATGAAGTGGTATATAGATTGGCTACTAGTCAGAGGTGTCAACCTTCTCAGTCCACACGCCTTTTATTTTTCAATTGAAGGAGAACGGAGAAGTCACGAGCGCCCACCAGATGTTGGTCCGAATAATCTATGGTGGCCGTATTATAAACAATTTGCCCAATACATGAAGCGTTTAAGCTGGTTAATGACCGATAGCACGAATCAAACGGCTGTATCTATTTTGTGTGTGGAAGATCATTTGCCATGGAGGGTTGCAAAACCATTATTTGAAAATCAAGTGGAATTCAATTATCTTGAGGAGTCTTTGTTTTTATCATCCAGTCATCTAAGGGATGGGAAAATAGAGATCGCGAGTCAATCCTATCAAACCTTGGTTATTGAGGATAGCTTAAAGCTTGAAGCAGCTGTAATCGATAAGCTCGAAACTTTTATTCAAAGTGGAGGTGAGATAATCGTACTGACAGATGAACATGCATCTTCACCGATGAACGGGGCAAAAGCGGTTCAAAGGCCTGAAGATGTTGTTGATATACTATCTTCAATTCACCGTGAAGAAGTAGTGATCTCCCCTGCCAGCAAAGACATAAGAGTCAGTAAAATCGTTAAAGATTGTCAGCTTTTTTATTTCTTTGTTAATGAAGGGGAGGAAAACTATAAAGGGATCTTCCACCTGAAGGAAGAAGGAAGTGTCGAAAAATGGGACGCTTGGACTGGTGAAATCGAACAAGTAAACCTAAAACGCCAAAGTGGTGGATTAGTAGCTCCATTGAATGTCGACCGTAGATCTTCAGTTGTGTATGCTGTCGATACTGATCAAAAGCCTTTGATTGACGGATCAGTTATACCGATCTTTAAAGTGGAAAGCCTAGAGCTTGATAATAATTGGATCATTGATAACAGACAAAATCTCGCATTGGAATCGTGGCTTCATTGGGATGGTATGCAATCCTTCTCGGGAACAGTAATCTATGAGAATCAGTTTATAATAGAAGAAAAGAATTCAATTATAAAAGTCTACCTAGATTTAGGAGAAGTACATGAAATCGTAAAGGTGACAGTAAATGGACATGAGGTTGGTGTGAAAATGTGGGCACCTTATCACCTTGAAGTTAATCCAGATTATCTTATAAAAGGTGTTAATAAACTAACTGTTGCTGTCACTAACAATCGCGCAAATGAAATGGATGATGCACGTTTAACTTCTGGATTACTTGGTCCTGTTACACTTGAGATATGTTGTGAAAAATAAAAGAAGTTATTTGAAAATTTTAAATAGATAGGGAAAGTTACTAATTGGAGTATTTCACAATAGGCACTTGATAAAATAAGCCGATCGTAGAGCTTGCTATAATCAATAACAAGTTATTAGTGTAATATTTTTTGGACATCATGATAGTTTTCATGATGTTCTTTTTACTTCGTGATTTTTCCTACTTAATTGATACTCCTAATTGGGAATCAATTTATCCACGTATTGACAAGTTATTTAGGATCGCTATATAATTTATTTGTGAGGTGGAATATGATGGAATCACGTGATAAGCAGCTGGAGCAATTTGTAGACTGCTTTCAAGCAATTGGGCGGTTTATGAAACGCAATCAATGGAGTAACCAAGGAGCAACTGAAATTACAAAAACACAATGGCTAATCCTGCGTTTTCTGTGGAAACACGACGGTTGTACGATTGGTCAGCTAGCAGAGCGTCTAGAGGTTCGTTCGAGTTCAATGTCGCAAATGATTGACCGATTAGAGTTAGCGGGAACGGTATTTCGTGAACAAGATAAGAATGATGCGAGAACACGAATTGTTAAATTAACAGACACTGGTAGAGAAACGATTACAAGCATGAAAAATGCTCAAGTTGAGATGTTGGCTGGTCCGTTTAATCAGTTAACACTGGAGGAACAGACGGCACTTGTCGAGATAATGCAGAAGATGACAAGCTCTCTAAAACCACAAGGACGACAACGCCAAGAAGGAAAATAGCCAGGATTGTTGTGCGTATTAGTTGACCCATTATTTAGGGTCGCTATATAAAGTGGTGAAAAAGATACGGATGCTGGACAATCAAGGGAAGTTTCTGCATATATTTTAACTTTAGGACAGAATGTTCGCGGTTACATAACAATTGTCACTCATGGATTTCATTTACCTCATCATTTCAATTTTAGAACTAGGAAATTAGATAAAGGCGTTTCATTTTTAAAATTAAACTAATTGGAGGAATATTTCATGAGTATTATAGAAATCATCAATTCTCGACGCACTATAAAAAAATTCAAATCAGATCCGGTCAATATGGAGCAAATCAGCAAATGGCTGGAGGCTGGTACGATGGCTCCAAATCATAAAATGACTGAACCATGGGAAGTGTATGTGGTTGGACCGGAGACAAGAGAAAAGTTAAATCATAAAGCAAATTTCTTCAATGCTCCTGTAGTACTAGCCATTTTATCCAAGCATGGTGCTACACAAATTGAAACAGAAGAAAATGTAATTGCTACTGCTTGCTTCGTGCAAAATTTTAATTTAGCCGCTTGGGAAGAAGGAGTTGGAACGTTCTGGTCATCAATGGGAGGTGCTCAGAAAAACCGCGAAATTCTAGGTGTTCAAGATGGATATGATGTAATCGGAGTATTTGGTGTAGGATATCCAGAAGAAATAAGTGAGCCAAAAGAAAGAACGCCGATTCAAGACAAAATACAGCACTTATCGTAAAAAAGGAAACGATCATCTACCAGAGAGAGTTCAACCGATTTAAATTCAGGAGGGAAATGGATGAATGTAGAAGAGTATATCCACTCTTTATTTACGAAAGATGATGCTATATTAGACAAAGTGTTGGAGAGTATTCATGCTAACGGTATGCGAAATATATCAGTACCACCAGAAATCGGAAAGCTGCTTACTCTATTGGTGAAAATTTCTGGAGCCAAAGAAATACTGGAAATTGGAGCACTTGGAGGATATAGTGGAATTTGTCTTGTTCGTGGCCTTCGGGAAGAGGGGCATTTAACCTCTTTAGAGCTAAAAGAAGAATATGCTCAATTGGCACATGAAAATCTACAAAGAGCTGGGTTTGGTGATCGGGTTACTTATTATACGGGAGAAGCATTAAAGAGTTTAGATCAACTTGAGAAGAACGAAAAAAGGTTTGATTTCATTTTTATCGATGCGGATAAGGAAAATTATCCGAACTACCTGGATCGTTCAATACGTTTAGCCAATCCTGGAGCTTTAATTGTTGGGGATAATGTTTTGCAACGTGGACAGGTATGTGACGCCTCTTATGTTGATTTGCGAACTGAAAACATGCGTGCATTTAATCAACGTATGGCGAATGATCCTGATTTAGAATCGATTATACTGCCGGTTGGACAAGGATTATCAATTGGTCGGGTAAAGGAATCAAAATGATATTAATTGAAGGGATACCAATTGGTTTATTACTGATGGTATCTTTTTTTATTTCACAGTAACGATGATAAATCAACGTTGTATAAAATAGTACATAATCATAAAAAATAAAAAAACGGTTGGTCAACAATTAGAAACTTTTGTTCTATTAATCTTTACAAATGTAAGCGTTTTCAGTTATAATATTAATGGGATGGATGGCACGCGTGGCCGTCATAGTATTTGGCGTAGGTGGGGCCGATACAAAGGGTAGTTCATTATTTTTATTTTATGTCATTCTTCTCTTATGAGATGCTATGTGATAATTGATTAAATTGCTCCAATTTTACATTTAGAACATTAAACTAATATATACATAGTCATATATTTAGTTGATAGAGAAAAGATTTGAGGAATTGATTTCCTATGGAAAAGACTTTACTAATATAACAAAATAACTTGAGATAAAAACGCAATAGAATAGAGAGTTGTTCTTAAGCTTCATTTATACACAAAACAATTGTTTTCAATAGAGGATATGAAAATTAGCATTTTTATGCAATTGTAAATCTCCTTTAGGAGATGAAAATGTTGATTTTTCAACGAATTATGTGTAAAGGAGGTTTTTACATGAATGAAACAATTGAAAAGACAGCACAATCGAATTTGAAATTTTGCCCTCAATGCGATAAAAAAAGGCCATATGTAATAATTTATGTAACAGGCTCTATTCGTTGCGCTAATTGCGACTATTATCATCTAAAGCAATACTAATAAGAAAGATGTACATACACAGGTATGTGACGCCACTTATGTTGATTTGCGAACTGAAAACATAAGTGCATTTAATCAACTTATGGCGAATGATCATGATTTGGAATCGAGGACAAGGATTATCAATTGGTCGTGTAAAGGAAAAAAATAATATAAACAAAGAAAGGTTACCGATTGGTTATCGCCGTTGGTAACCTTTCTATGTTTATATTAGTATTTTCTGATTCTGCTATAACTAAAATAACATAAAATTTAGGTCATGTAGACTAACGGCATATCTTTATAATAATACAATCTCTTTATTCCACAATCGGAGCCATTCAGTGGAATAAGAGGAAGGGTCTCTATCTCAATTTTAATAGACAGTTGGATTCGTATACTGATAGAATAAGCAGAAATATATTAAAGGTGGAATGGAATTGAAAAAAAGATTAGGATGCTTACACGCCCATTATTCGAATATAGAATATATAGAAAATGCACTTTCCCCATATAACATAGAATTAATCCATTTTGTTGACCCCGCATTAATGTATCGAGTTACATCAGATGAAAATTTTCAAGAAGCAGATGCTCAAACTAAAGTTAAAGAGCAAATAGAATGGATTGCCAAATGTAATGTTGATGCTATCCTTATTACTTGCACAAACTATATTGCCATCTTACAGGAAGATCAACTCTCGATATCAGTGCCAATTATTAAAATTGATGAACCTTTCTTTGATTACATCTGCAATATACAGCAACCTCAGACAATTCTTTTTACAAATCCTGCAACTGTTGAAGGTACAGTAGAACGTCTTAAACAACATGCTAATAACCATCAAAAATCTTTAGATTTTGAGGTTGTTGTTATAAATAATACTTTTGAATTGATAATGCGAGGACTAAAAGAAGAATACAACCAAGAAATTTCAAAGTTCTTAAATCAAATCATTAAAGATGGGAAGAAAGTTATCTCCGTTGCTCAATTATCTATGGTTGATGCATCTCAGCAAGTCGAGTATGAAACATCTAAGACTATTATTAACCCATTGAATACACTAGTATCTTCGGTTGTTAATCAATTAGAATTAGAGAGGATAAATCAATGATAGACTGATGTGTCCTTCTCCAGCTAAAGGGCGCCATTCTTGAATAAGGATGTCGCTCTTTTTCATTTATAGAGCCAGATTGTTGAGGATCAATCACAAGAAAGTTAATTATTTAACGAGTGAAATTAGAACAAGCGCTGTCCATAAATAAGGATAAGCGCTTGTTATTTTTAGGTCTTGTTGGGAAAAAACTATGCTTAACGGTAATCCGTCAGGCTGTTAAATATCATATGAAAAATACGATTGTTTAGTGTCACAATTACATAGCCATAAAAAAATGATGTGTTATTGTTAAACGGGAATAGTTATCATAAATGTTGTGCCTTTTCCCTTTACACTTTGAACTTCAACTTTTCCTTTCAATTTATCAATTGTACTGTATACCATTAGCATGCCAAGACCAGTTCCTTTTTCTTTTGTTGAGTAATATGGTTTACCTAAACGTAAAACTTCTTCTTTTGTCATTCCGATTCCTGTATCTTGAATTTTGATCAAAATGTTTTGCTTTTGCTCAGAAATATCTATGAGTAGAGTCCCTCCACCTTTTTCCTTCATCGCTTCAATTGCGTTTTTATACAAATTTATCATACATTGTTGGATTTGATTTTTATCATAATTTATTTTTAACGAATTGTTAAAACAATATTGAACATTGACTTGATGCATATTCGCAAAGGGTGTAATTAGATCTTTTGTATATTCTGTCTCGACTTCTAAATTGGAATAAATCATATTTTTTGATTGTGGCTTAGCTAGTGTTAGATAATCACTTACTATTTTTTCAGCTCGAATTAATTCCTGTAATGCAAACTCGACATATCTCTTTTCATCTTGAGATAGGTTCTTGGATGATTTTAAAAGTTGTAGAAATCCATTTGTAACAGTAAGTGGATTTCTTATTTCATGGGAAACACTAGCTGATAATTCACCAATAACAGATAGTCTTTCTGTATGGAAAAACCTTTCACGATTTTTAATATTGATAATAATTCGCTCTATTAAGGTCATAATGATGAGCATCATCCCTACATGAGTAGTTAATGCATTTATTGTTAATATCCAAAACTCTCTAGTTAATGAATCAAAAAATGTACTTAAAATAAAAAGGTAAAATCCCATAGTAAAAAAAGAAACAAATGTTGCGAAAAATATTCTATTTTTTGATTGTAGTTGACTAAACTTTTTGCTTAACAAAGGTACTATAATGAATATTACTGTTGAAAAAAGAAAGGATTGAATAGTTCCCTCCCCACCTAAGTAGAATCGATAAATATTTAATACGAGATAAAGGGGGAAAGCGTTTTTGTAACCACCAAAAAGGGCAACGACAATAAAAGGAATATATCGCAAATCAAAAATAAAGCCGATATCTAATCTAATTGGAATGGTCATACAAAGAAACATTGTTACGGATGAAAGTAATATCAGAATTATTTTATTATATGTATATTGTTTGTTTTCAAAGAAAATCAGAAATATTACAACAGGTAAAAGTAAAAATAAGAAATTCACTAGCAATGTTTCAAACAAGGGAATGACTTCCTTTCGTCTTCTATATCAACTTAAAAAAGTATACTATATTTTTGGTAAGAGTTTGTTCAATTATTTCATATTTCTAGTCTTATAGGAAAAAAATGTGAGGATAAATTTCCCTGAAATCTTCTAATCGTCAAAATTATTGCCTTCAATATCAATCTTCAGTAATCAAGCGCCTTTCTGGACATGGAAATGCGCTTATTTCAGTTTAGGGCCATATTGTAAAAGATCAAAAGTTGGCCTCGATTTCAAATTAGTACTACATGTATGATAAGTGATGAAACTTTGTTATTTCCCCAAACGAAAAAAATAGGTAAATATGTTAAATTATTTAAATGAGAGGAGTTTTTTTATGGCACAAGGTGGATTTAATACAGGAGACATAATCTTTTAATTATTAATGATTTTAAGCGTTATAGGTATTCCAATAGTAATTGTTGTTGTATTTTTAATTATGAATAAAAGAAATAAACGACTAAAACGAGTAGAAGAAAAAATAGATAAGCTAATAGAGGAAAAAGAAAATAAAAACACTTAGGTATCTATTTTTTAATATTGATCTTCGGTCAAACCAGCTAATAGAAATAAATTGTGATCTTCAACAATCAAGCGCGATTGCGGAAGAAGGTTGAAATGATCAAACATTATTATAAAACAAAACTAAAACTGCTAGATAAGAATCCATTTTGATCAATTTCTTTTGCAAAATGGATTCTTATTATTTACCCTAAATATGAGTTTGTGTGGTATTTTTCTTCGGAAAACAGGACGATGGTTGTCGGGAAAGATTTGCTGGAATGCCTGAATTTGTTCTTTCGACATTTCAATCGCTGCTCTAAAAATATCGAAACTAGTTATGACCTACTATTTGATGTGGTACATATGGCTCTTCAAGAAAAGCAATTTCTTCAGGTGATAGCTTTACCGTTAAAGCACCTACAGCATCCTCAAGATGTGATATTTTCGTTGCCCCGATAATTGGTGCTGTTACTGTCTCTTTTCGTAATAACCAAGCAAGTGCGATGTGTGTACGAGGAACACTGTGTTTTTCTGCAATTGATGCTACTCGCTCAACGACTAATCGGTCGGCATCGGTAGTCGCATCGTATTTTGATTTTTGAATTTGATCGGTCTCAGAACGATGTGTGGTTACTGACCAGTCCCGTGTTAATCTCCCAGAGGCAAGAGGGCTATATGGAGTTACACCAATTTTCTCTTCCTTACAAAGAGGTAGCATTTCCCTTTCCTCTTCACGGTAGATGAGGTTGAGGTGGTTTTGCATGGAAACGAACTTCGTCCAACCATTTTTTTCTGCCACGTGTAAAGCTTTTTGGAATTGCCAAGCGAACATCGCAGAAGCACCAATATATCTTGTTTTTCCTGACTTCACAACGTCATGCAATGCTTCCATTGTTTCTTCAATAGGAGTATTGTAGTCCCAACGATGGATGAGATAAAGATCTACATAATCTGTTTCCAAACGCTTAAGGCTATTATCAATTTCACTCATTATGGCTTTTCGAGATAGGCCTGAACCATTTGGACCTTTGTGCATTTGACCGTGGACTTTCGTTGCGATTACAACTTCATCACGATTTGCGTAATCTTTCAGGGCTCGCCCAAGATATTCCTCACTTGTGCCAAGTGAGTATACATTGGCAGTATCAAAAAAATTAATCCCTAATTCAAGGGCTTTTTTTATTACGGGGCGTGAGTCCTGTTCGTTAAGTACCCATTGGTGAAGCCATTTAGTTGCATCACCAAAACCCATACAACCAAGACAAAATCGAGATACATCTAAGCCTGTATTACCAAGTTTCACATACTCCATTCGATTGTTCCCCCTCTTTAGTTTATTTGCCACGTTTATCGTGACCTCTTTAGAAATAATTATGTCATAAATAATAAGGAAACCCTTATCCCATTCCTACCAAGTTTTTGCCTAATCCTATCAACTCCTCTTACCTAAACAACGAATATCAGATAATATAAATGTAGATGAAGAAAGGGAGAAATAAATAATGTCTGAGAAAACCTACAAACAGCAACTAGAACTTGCTAATCTCATAGAGAACTTTTCAAAACAGGATGGTGTCCACGCTACATCTATCCCCTCTTTATTTCTCATCCGTGAATCCATTATTACTGAACCAATTTCAAGAGTTAACGAGCCTTCTTTTTGCATTATCCTCCAAGGGGAGAAGGAAGTATTATTGGGAGAAGAGCGATTCTTGTACAGTCCTGGTCATTATATTGTGGCTTCTGTTGATTTGCCAGTAACAGGGCAAGTAAGAAAGGCCTCTACAGAAATTCCCTATTTAGCTCTCAAGCTTGAATTTACAACGAAACAAGTTTTAGAAGTTTTAAATGAAACAGATATTCCATTTCATCAGAGAAAGAACTCGAAACGAGCTATGTTTGTTAGCGAAGTAGAACCATCTTTGTTGGATGCAGTTTTAAGATTAGCTTGTTTATTAGAGAATCCAAAGCACATTCCTGTTCTTGGTCCATTATTAACAAAGGAAATTATCTATTGGATCTTACAAGGTCCACATGGAGAAGCACTAGAACAAATAGCATTAGAGGGTAGCAATGCATCTAGAATAAGAGAAGTGATAGACCATATTATCAAAAACTTTCAAGAACCCTTTCGAATTGAAGAGCTTGCTAAAATAGCTAATATGAGTGTGTCATCTCTTCATCGACATTTTAAAGAGGTAACAGCTATGAGTCCTATTCAGTTCCAAAAACAATTGAGATTGCAAGAAGCAAGGCGCTTGTTATTGGCTGATCCAACAGATGTAGCTAATGTTGCATTCAAGGTGGGGTACGAAAGTCAATCGCAATTTAGTCGGGAGTATTCCCGAATGTTTGGCTGTTCACCTAGAGTAGATATAAGACGGATGAGAGAAAACTATAATTAACGATTCTCGAATAGAAAAATATCTTCCGTAGTAATTAAAATTTGTCAGACACTCATACTGCAAAGGTTTCCATTATGAGTATAAATGTGACGTCTTAAATCCTGGGTAATATTGGATTGAGGCGTCTTTTTAATTATAAAAATTAACGATAAGGAAAAATATCCGAACTATCTAAACTGGGTGTATTTTTAATAAAACTCGTTAGTTCAACTGATAACATTGCTTATGTGAACTGGTTATCACAGATCTTGTTCAACAATCGGGCATATTGTTGATTAGGAATAAATAAAAAAGCTCCTCACATAATAAGTTTAAATTCTTTAACCCTGAGGAGATAAAAGTGGATAATATTGAAAAAAAACTTGAAGACAATATCGATCATATAAAGAACTTATTTAATCAAACATCTGATTTAGTTGTAAGAAAATTAAAGTTTGGTATTGAGAAGTCAGAACATGCAGCCATTATTTATATTGATGGTATTATTGATTCGGAAATAATACAGGATTTTGTGATTAGACCATTACTTGATTTTACAAAAACATCTGAAAAAAACGATATTATAAATTTAGTCAGTGAAGTTATTGAAACGGCTGATGTCAAAATGGGTACAAACTTTCAGGAACTAACAGATGCATTAATTAATGGCAAAACAGCTATTTTATTTGAAGATCATGACATTGGAATTATTGTAGATACTCCAAAGTGGAATGAAAGAAGTCTTGAAGAAGCTCAAGGTGAACGTGTACCACATGGACCCATTATTGGTTTAACAGAAAAACTCAAAACGAATATTAATATTTTACGTTCAATTATTAAATCCCCTAAGCTATGTGTAGAAAATAAAGAGATTGGACTAATTTCAAAAACACACATATCAGTTATTTATATGTATGGACTCGTCGATAAAGGAGTATTAGAAAAGGTAAAATCACGTATAAGCAATCTCTCAGTTAAATACATATTAGAAGCCAGAATTATTGACGAGGCAATTGAAGGACATAAAAGTATTTTTACCTTAAACAAAACAACAGAACGTCCTGATGTTCTTGCATCCGCTTTGTACGAAGGAAAGGTAGGAATTATTGTGGATGGTACTCCTTTCGCTATTATTACACCATCCTTATTTATAGATGCCTTTCAAACCCCAGATGATTATTATTTTAAAGCAGGTCGATTTACAACCCGATTTATCCGTTTTATTGGCTTTTTCTTATCTGTTTATCTGCCTGCAATATATGTAACATTAGAAAAATTCCATCAAGGTGAGTATTCCAAAAAAGTAGTAAAGTCATTGTTCTCTGATGGTGAATTATTACCCGCCTTTTGGGAAATGTTGTTTTTGATGTTTTTATTAAAAATTCTTACGGATGCTTCTTTCCGGATTCCTAAAAGCGCAATCATTCTAGTATCGTTAGTTGCAACAATTGTTATTGGTGAAACAGCTGTTACAGCTAAAATCATTCACCCTGCAAGCCTAATTACCATAGGAATTACTTTTTTAGCAAGCTTTCTCATCGTATATAGAGGATTAGCCGATGCAGTGGGGACATTGCGTTTCCTTTTTTTACTAATTGCTGTTTTTTTTGGATTCACTGGTTTAGTTGCTGGAACAACAATCCTCATTTTGTATATGACAAATCTAAAGTCTGCAGGGGTTCCCTATCTTTCTCCATTAATTCCTTTTAGATACGAAGAGTTAAAAGATACTCTTTATAGAGGTGATTTACGATCCTTACTTAATAGTAAGCACTCATACCCTGACAATAACTAGTTGTTAATAGTCAATTCAATATTTTCTTCAACAATCGAGGCGCTTATCGGTAAAAAGGTAAGTGTCTTTTTTATTAAATTAAAGAAGGATTATTATTATCATTCTTAGAATACCTCAGATAAAAGCTAATACAATGTATAAACATAATATGTTTCCCCTCCTTACATAGCATTGTCGAATTAGCGAGAGGAGTGAAATTAATGGAATTTTTTCAAGAAATACTGGATTGGGATTTTCAGAGGCCTCTAAATTTAGGGAGGGTGAAATGGAACCGAAAATAAATATCAATAATTCTACACATTTTTCCTGGCTGTCACGTTGGCCTCAGTGGACTGGGTATGCAGCTGCTCTATGGTCCCTACTATACGGGTTACTCGGGCTGTACTGGTTATTAGGTGGCAATGGATTTCCTTTCGGTAAAAACGATTCACGGGCAGAAATGATGGGATCATTTTTATCAAATCTTAATGTTGATGTCGGGGGACCAGTCATTGCCATAGCTGGATTGGTAGGTACAGTGGTAGCTATAGCGATGATAATGACATGGGGAAGTCGTTTTCCTCGTTCAATATTTCTCTCCTTTGCTTGGATAATGAGTGTGACGCTTATATTTATCATTCCAGATTCGCGAATTGTGCAGAACTTTGCTTATTTGTTTTTGCTTCACTTTGATCTGCTGGATTGGAGAGTTATTAATCAAGTTTTTTGTATAGTTGGTGGGTTCATATGGGGCGCATCTGCAATAGCATATTTTCGTCTTACACAGAATGCTTGCGGCAATTGTGGCAGGAATGACGCTACAGTAGGATCATCAGCAAAAGCAACAGCAAAGTGGGGAAAGTGGTTTACCTATTTAGCCGTTATTATGGCATTGCCATATGGTATTGTCCGATGGGCGTGGGCGTTAGGGATTCCTTTGGGGACAAACGACTCATCAATGGTTGGAAATGAAGACAATGTAATAGTTGAAGCAATACTGGGAGGATTATGTATTGGCGGTGGAATTCTAACTCTTGGACTTATTCAGAGGTGGGGAGTGATTTTTCCAAGGTGGTGTTTTTTTCTAGCAGGTAAACAAATTCCAATTTGGTTTGTTATGGTTCCTGCAATGTTGATGTCGGCTATTATCACGATAACGGGGCTAAAGCTCAGTCCACAAATCATATTTATGATGGTTAATGGCTCAATTACCAATGAAAATTGGGGACAATTTGTTCCTTTTTTGTTCTGGTTGCCATGGGGAATATCTCTAGGGATAGCAATTTTAGCCTATTATTTAAAAAGGCGGGGACGATGCAAGCATTGTGGTAAACTTTAACTCATCATTATAATGGTCATTTAACATGGCTCTTTTCTAAAAGATTGTTGTTTTTGAACAAAACTAATTAGGTTGATTGGAACGGATATGCGAGACTCCTGTGGGAGAAGCGGGACAGATGAGACCCCGCAGGCGCTTCGCGCTGAGGAGGCTCATCGCCCGCCCCACGGAAAGCGAGCATCCTGGAGTGCCAATCAACCAACCCAATACTATTTTAAAAGCAACAAAGTTTGCGAAAACAGCCTTTAACATAAATAAAACCAAATGTCTGCGAATTTAGATTACTTATAGATTGTATGTTTCTTGAACATATTAGAAGGAAAATTATCCGAACTATCTAGATCTTTCATTACGTTTATCCAATCCTGGTGCATAATTGTTGGGGATAACGTTTTACATCTCGTACAGTTATGTGACGCATCTTATGTGGATTTACGAACTGAAAATATGCGTGCTTTTAATCAACGCATGGCGAATGTCGTTTTTCCATAACTTTCACCCATTTATTAATTAACATTTTCTAGTTGACTCTCACGTTACGTGATACCTTAAAGTAAAGATTAAAGGGAGGTACACAGCTATGAAAGTGAAGGAAGTTGCTGACTTGGTCGGCATCAGTGTGCGCACACTGCATCATTATGACGAAATAGGGTTATTGAAACCGGAACAGACGTCTGAAGCTGGTTATCGTCTATATTCCGATGAAAATCTTGAAACCTTGCAACAAATCCTGTTTTTTAAAGAGCTTGACTTCCCTTTAAAGAAAATAAAGGAGATCATCAATCGTCCCTCCTTCGATCGAAAGGAAGCACTCAATTTCCATCGGAAAATACTGGTGGAAAGACGCTTGCGCATCGATAAGATGATCTCGACGATCGATATGACAATTGAACATATGAAAGGAACGATCGCAATGACCAATAAAGAAAAATTCGAAGGGTTCGACTTTAGTCATAATCCATATGAACAGGAAGCACGTGAACGTTGGGGTGATGAAGCAGTCGATAAATCAAACGCTAACCTGGCTAGTATGACAAAAGAGGAACAAAAAGCGATGCAAGAAGAAATGAACGCCATCTATCGCAGCCTTGCCTCTCTTCGTCACACTTTACCAGAATCAGATGAAGCTCAAGCAGCAATCCAAAAATGGTACATCTTTTTGAACAGTAATATCGGAATCCATTATTCACTAGAGGCATTCAAGGGCCTAGGTGAAATGTATGTCGAAGATGAGCGATTCACGGAAAGTATCGACCAATTCGGTGAAGGACTGGCACAATTCATGCGAGATGCTATGGCTTACTACGCTGACAATAATAAAAAGTGAATGAACGAAAAAGGGTTGTTCTTCGTATAGGAGGCCCTTTAGCGGAGGTTATTTAAAAAGTTATTCAGGATAAAGAGAATTAATTTTTGGCAGAAATAATACATCACGCCAAATAAAATAAACGCATGACACGAAAAAATGTCATGCGTTTTTGCAACTCAATTAAGACGCAAACAGCTCAAAAGCTGTTGTACCTACAATTGTAAGTACTCCGATGATAGATACTATACCTGATTGGAGGAAAGAGGCGTATTTAAGTCATCAACCTATTGACTCGCCTGTAATGGCTAAAGATGTTGTAGAAACTGTTATCTTTTTATTATGCTTTTTAAATGGTTGTTTGCTCTGCATACTTTTTAAAATTATCTAGAATTGCCTGCCATCCTTGTTGTTGTAACTCAATTGAATTTGTAGTTTCAGCATCAAAGATTTCAATTACTTCGGTTTCGTTATCTTGACCTTTAAAAGTAATTTTAACTTTTCTTCCATCACCCATTGTATAAGCAATAACCTCATGTAATATCACTTCATCATAAATTCCACCAAAATCGAAACCAAAACTGCCATCTTTGGCTTCCATTCTTGAAAGGAATTTCCCACCTGCTCTCAAATCATTCTCAGCAACTGGTGTGTGCCACTCATCTGAAGCATTGTTCCATTTCTTTATATGAGTTGGCTCTGTCCAATATTCCCATACCTTTTCTACTGGTACGTGAACTGTTGTTTCTACTGTAATTTTTTTAGTTGTTTCCATTACATTTACCGCCTCTCTTAATACGAATATTTTTTAAGAAAGTTGTACAATAGGTGTCTGACTATATTGTAGAGTATTTCGAATATTTACGCTACTTCTTCATTAGTTCCTTTTATCGCCCTCGTAATCCGTTAAATTAATATAGAAACTCAATGAAGCAGGAAACTTAAATCTATTGTTATAAAGAAATTGTGATGAAAAAAGGAATCATTTTGCCAGTTGGACAGTGGTTATAAATTGAACGTGTGGAGGGATAAAAACTTGAAGGGATACCTACTGGTTTAGTTGCCGATGGTATCCTTTTTAGGGCGATATAACTGAAGATCACATTCTACAAATAAAGAAAGATGAAACTTTTAAAGGATAGTTAACGTAAAATCTAAATAGAAGGTTATATTTGGAATATGAATCGAGGTGTATCATGAGGGAAACATCAATTTACAAAAGTACAGAAGGAAAAAGAAAAATTGATCAGTACTATGAAAATTATATAAAGACTTTTACATACGATATTGAAAGATTTTATATTGATACAAGTTTCGGGAAAACTCATATGCTTGTTGCGGGTCCGACTGAAGGTAAACCTTTGTTTATACTTCAAGGAGGAAATTGTATTAATCCGATGACACTGTCATGGTTTTTACCTCTTATGGATAAGTATAGAATCTACGCACCAGATACTATCGGTCACCCTGGATACAGTGAACAAAAAAGGATTTCAGCAAAGGACAATAGTTTTGCTCAATGGATAACAGAGCAAATGAATTATTTTAATATTGAAAAATGTGCATTTATCGGTCCATCTTATGGTGCTGGAATTATTCTTAGATTAGCTGCATTTATGCCAGATAAGATTGATTGTTCAATTTTAGTCTCTCCAGCAGGAATACAGTTGGGATCTAAGTTTAAAATGATTAAGCATATTTTACTTCCATTAATCCTATTTAATGTCACTTCTTCTGAAAAACATCTCAATAATATTACTAACATTATGTCTTCTAATAGCATGAAAGAAATTGATAAACGCATTATTGGAGATATTTTCAAATATATTAAACTTGAACAAGAAATGCCTAAATTAACAAAAAAGGAGGAATTAATGCAGTATAACTCTCCAACCTTGATTATTACAGGAGAAAAAGACATCTTTTTTCCAGCCTATCGGTTAAACAAAGTAGCAAGAGAAATCATATCAAATTTAATAGACGTCAAAACAATTGATATGGGACATTTTCCTTCAGAAGAACATTTAATCGAAATTAACAATGAAATTAGGGAATTCTTAAATACACACTACTAATAAAGTAAATTTAGTATGGGTGCAAAGTCTTGCTTACTTCAAACAAACTCCTCCTACCGATGGTAAAATAAAAAAGTAACAATCGAATATAGAAGGAATAGATAACACTTTTTACTTACAGTAGCTTCTAACTTATTTGCTGACATACTTTCGGATTTAGGAAGCGCACTTGCTGGAAGCTTAGGTTTAGCTGCCAGTGCTAACCTTAACCCTGAAGGACGTACACCAAGTATGTTCGAATCTGTTCATGGATCAGCACCAGATATTGCAGGGCAGGGAATATCAAATCCTATGTCGAAATTTGGTTTCTAATAACCTTTGGATTTGAAAGCGTTTTCAATTATAATGATTATGGGTTGGATGGCACGCGTGGCTGTCAAAAGTATTTAGCGTAGGTGGGGCCGATACTAGGAACGAGGTCTGGAAGTTTAAGGAGATTTTACTTTGTTCCATTAGGAAGTTTAGATGTATAAAAGAATGATAGATTGAAAATCATAAAGATATGGATGTAAATATAGGAGGTAACAGGATTTAAAATTGAGAGAAAAAACAAATTAACATTAACTGATTTTGTATAAAAAGATCGATTTGAAATTGATTCTTACCTTACATAATGTTTCAATAATCTTGTAATACTGTTTCAAAATGAGTGGAAATAATAATAAGTATGAAAATAGGCTAAGCGACTTCATTATTCTAATTAGAATAATGAGGTCGCTTTTTGTCGTTGTAAAAAAAGTGTTAACGCTTACATTTTTGCAAATTGAAGTTGCAAAAAGATGTACTAAACTATTTAAATATTACAATTTATAATCAAATTATGAAAGGAGTTACTATCATGAAAGAACGAACTCAACGAGTACTAACAAGATTTTTGACAGTAAATACCTTTTTGACTTGTGAGGATTTAAGTAAAGAGTTCAATATTAGTGAGCGTACTTTCCGAAATGAATTGGTCCTAATTAATAAATACCTAGAAGAAAATAACTATCCGTCGATTACGACGACAAGAGGGAAAGGGTTGAAATTAGAGCTGTCAGAGATGGATCGAGAAAAGCTCCTGTCTAAAATTGGGGATGACAGAGAAACAGATTATTATAGGCCCAATGAACGGTTTCTTGCCTTACTTTTAGATATTGCCGATACTACAAAAACGACATTGCTTTTTGAAATGGAAGAAAAACTGCAGGTATCGAAAAGTACATTAGATGAGGATATGAGAAAACTACGTCAGTTTTTAAAGGAGTATGGTATTTCTGTAGTGAGTTTAACGAAGCAAGGAATTGTATTAAAAGGTGATGAACGATCAATACGCACTATGTTGTACGACGTGATTAATAGTATGACAGATATTGCAAATCTCTTGGGATACCGAGATATTGATGCAGTGAATACCTTTGCAGACCGATTTGTTCTTGATTATTTGGATACAAGTGCATTGAGGGTCATTGGAGAACATTATGACGATGTCTTTGAAAAGTCAAGAGTAGAGATTAATCATGTATATCGAAATCAAAGCATTCTATTTTTAGGGATATGGGTAAGGCGGTTGCAAGAAGGAAATACCCTTAGGGAATTAGCCAAAGTAAGAGCCGAGATAAGAGAAGATCCAGTCAGAAACTTTGTCGATTCCATCTGTATAGAGTTTGGTTTATATCCATCATTAAATGAAATTAAATATACTACCTTTACAATCGAATCGTTTAATCCAAAAGATATGAATAATTCATTCGATTGGGTTACAGCACAATTATTAGCTATTCAATTAATTGAACATGTAGAAAAGGTAACCAGAATTCCTTTTTCTCAGAGAGAAGAAGATTTGTATGAAGGTTTGTATAAGCATATCACAGGGTTATTAAGCAGGGCGAAGAATGATTTACAGGTATTTAATCCGTTAAAAGACACTATTAAAGAATCCTATGCCGAAATTTATCAGGCAGTCACTTACTTTAGTAAGCAAATAGAAGACTACATCAAAAAGCCATTATCAGAAGATGAGATCGGGTTTTTGACCGTTTATTTTTCAACTTCTGCTAGCCAGATAAAGCAGAAAGAACAATATGTTTATCAGGCGGTTGTGCTTTGTAATCATGGGATTTCAACTGGAAAGCTATTGGCTGCAAATTTGAAAGAGCAATTCAATATCGAGATTGTAGCTGTATTGAGTTCGTATGAACTAGCCTTTATTGACAAGCTGGATGTTGATTTAGTTTTTACAACCATTTCAATTGATTATCCAAGAAAACCTGTATTATTACTTAATCCGATTTTAAGAGAAAGTGATAAGAAGGAAATTAAAGATTTTTTACTCAAAAATAAGAATAAGAGAAGAATCGTTTCCAATAAGTTAGATGCCACAAAGCTAATGCAGGATATTCTGATGTTAATTGTTGAAAGCGGTGGGAAGGTAACACAGGAGAGCTATCACAAAGTAGAAGATACTTTTAAAGAACATCATTTGAAAATTAATACAAGGGAGATACAGCCGATGTTGCAGGATATTTTGAGGGATTCCAACATTCTACTAAAGCAAGAATGCAAAGACTGGAAAGAGGCGATTACGAAGTCTGCCCAGGTATTGTTAACAGAAGAGGTCATTGAAGAACGATATATAGATGCCATGATTAAATCTGTGGAAGAGTATGGGCCTTATATAGTAGTAGGGAAGCATTTAGCGTTAGCGCACGCAAGGCCGGAAGATGGAGTAAATAAATTAGGTGTAAGTGTTATGACATTAAAGGAACCGGTGAATTTCGGAAATCCTGATAATGATCCGGTGAAAATTGTCTTTTGTCTAGCAGCAGTGGATTCTTATTCGCATCTAAATGTGATGAAAAATCTGATTGAGTTAATTAATGATGAAGAGAAATTGGACCAATTGATTACAGCACAAAATATAAACATGTTTAAGCAGGTGTTATATGGAAGTGAAGTAATGGAGTAAGGAAAGCTGTGGTTATTAAAATTGATGTAGAAGAACTTATATAAAACAAATGATTTTTCTAGTACCAAATAAATATATAATCCAAAAAGTGTATAGGAGTGAGTGAAATGAAAAAAGTAAATATCTTATTTGTATGTGGAGCAGGTTTAGGAAGCAGTTTTGCTTGTCAAATGGCGGCAGAGGATGTATTAAGCAAATTAGGTGTCAATGCCAAGCTAGATCATAGTGATATCTCGTCTGCTGTTTCAGTAAAACCCGATATTATTATTACGGCACAGAATTTCAAATCCCAATTTGAAAAATTTTCAGTTGATCCGAAACAAACGACAATTGTTTATTTGAGAAATATTGTATCTAAGCCAGAGATTGAAGAAAAAATCACCCCAGTATTAAGGGAAAAAGGCGTTATAGCTTAAAAATAAATAGAGATAGCTAGAAATGGGGGGGGAAACATGGGTGTAGTTAATTTTATTATCGAGAATATTTTGACACAGGCATCAGTCACCATCGCGTTGATTGCTATGTTGGGATTAATTTTGCAAAAGAAGTCAACAGGGCAAGTTATTTCTGGTTCGTTAAAGACGATGTTAGGGTTTATGGTATTGTCAGCCGGTTCTAGCATTATTGTTGGTAGTTTAATATATTTCGGTCATATTTTTACAGAAGGTTTCCATATGCAAGGGATTATTCCTTCGATTGAAGCTATTAACGGTCAAGCAATGAATGAGTTAGGTTTAGGTCGTGATATCGCACTAACTTTCTTAGCTATCTTTGTTTTTAATATCATCATTGCACGGTTCACTAAATGGAAATACATCTTTTTAACTGGTCAGGCAATTCTTTGGATGGCTACTATGACAACAGTATTTGGTTACTTTGCAGGTTTACGTGGTCTTGCTTTGATTTTAGTAGGCGGTTTCATTGGGGGTGTCTTTGCGGTAGCAATGCCTGCAATTGCACAACCATTTGTTCGTAAAATTACTGGAATGGATGATATTGCTTTAGGTCACTTTTGTACAGTTGGGTATGTGTTTGAAGCAGGAGTAGCGAAACTTGTTGGGGGAAAAGGCGATAAGAAAAAATCTGTTGAAGATTTGAAATTACCAGCTCAATTTGAATTCTTACAAGATACCTATCTATCTTTGATGGTGGTAATGACTCCACTTTACATTATTACAGCAGCGTTTGCAGGTGAAGAGTTCGCTTCTACATTATCAGGAGATACCCACTATTTAATGTTTGCGTTCTTACAATCTATCCAATTCGTAGTTGGGGTGTATGTATTATTAGCAGGGGTTCGCTTACTACTAGGTGAAATTGTTCCGGCATTTAGAGGGATTGCCATGCGATTGGTTCCAAATGCAAAGCCTGCATTAGATTGTCCAGTCCTATTCCCTTTTAGCCCCAATGCAGTCATTGTAGGGTTTATCACAACTACTATAGGCTCGATTATTGCAATGTTTGTATTACCTGTCTTTGGGTTAGCAATGATCTTACCAGGTATGCTTACAGCTTTCTTCGCGGGTGGTACTGCCGGTATATTCGGTAACTTAACAGGTGGTATTCGTGGAGCAATTATTGGTGGTATTGTACATGGTTTCTTCATTACATTATTACCAGCACTGTTAGTAACGACTTTCAATTCTATGGGATTTGTCAATGCAACAGCTACAGATGTTGATACAGTAACAGCTGCTTTACTATATGCATGGCTCATTGGTCCACTTTTAAAAGCTTTCTAGAATGTGGGAAGAGAAAGGGAGGTTTTAAGTAATGTTTGGATTTGGTAAGAAAAAAACGAAAGAACCGAAAAAAGAAACAACCGAAGAGATAGTGTTAACAGCAGAACGAAAAGAAGCGTTATTACGGACCATCTCTATTAAAAAAGAAGACATAAATCAAACATCTAGAGAAGAACAAGCAAAAATTTATGAGGAGATTGGCTTAGCATTTAATGAACTTGGCGATGAAGATAATGCTATTGATTCGTTAGAAAAAAGTATTCAGGCCAAAAAGTCATTAGGAAATGGTTACAAAACGTTATTAAAACTTTATAACAAGAAGCGTGCAGAAGCAGCAAAAGTGAATAATGAAGAATTATTACAGGTATATCTAAAGAAAATGGATCAAATGATGCAAGTTTCTAAAGAGGTTACACGCGGTGTTTGATAAGGAAGAAAATGAAAATAAATGATTAATATAAAAGGAGAGTAATTGACCATGTATACAACATTAAAAGACGTAACACTTAGAGCTGAAGAATTGAATTATACAGTTGGTTCATTTAATGCACATAATTTAGAGATGTTACCGGATATGATCCGTGCAGCAAAAGAGCAAGGAGCGCCAATTATTATACAAACAAGTATAGATACTGCGAAATATATTGGTCATGAAAATATCGTTGCTGTATGTAAAACGATGGCTACAAATGAAATGGTGGATGTGGTATTGCATTTAGACCATGCAAGGGATTTTGATGATATTAAAGAGGCAATCAATAAAGGATATACATCAGTGATGTTTGATGGTTCTCATTTACCATTCAAAGAGAACATTATGAAAACAAGAGCAGTAGTAGAATATGCACACAAATATGGTGTTTCAGTCGAGGGCGAACTAGGAACTATTGGCGGTACAGAAGAAGGGATACATGTAGATGAGAATGATAAGGTTTACACGGACCCAAAAGATGCAGAAGAGTTTGTTAAAGCAACAGGAGTAGATGCTTTGGCCATTGCAATTGGTACTAATCATGGTCAATATAAATCCAAAACAGAAGTTAATTTACCACTATTAAAAGAAATCAACGCTGTAGTAGATGTACCTTTAGTTATTCACGGAGGTACAGGTGTTAATGAAATGGATATACATGAGTTAATTAATAACGGGATTCGTAAATTTAATGTGGGTACTGAATTATTAGTAGCATGGACGAAAACAGCAAAAGAAACATTCGGAGAAACAAAAGTAACTAAATCATTACGACATAATATTATTCCATGTAACCATGCAGTAAAAGAAATTGTCAAACATAAAATCGGAATCTTCATGAATAAAGAAGACCGTACCCTTCAAGTAAAATAATTACAATAAAAGTTCATAGTCTTTTTCATAAGAGTTTGAGAAAATATGACTAATAAAGAAAGAGAGTACGGGGAATTCCTTGTACTCTCTCTTTAGATTATGAGGTGGTAAGATGGATAAAGTCTTAATCTTATTAGCGGGTTTACCAGGAACAGGAAAAACCTACTTGAGTAATATCATCAATAGTACATTAGGGTTATTTTATAATCTTTCTCAGGATAACTTGAAAGAATCTTATTGTGATATGTATGGTTATCGTAATTTAGAAGAAAAGCAGAAGATTGAAAAAATAGCATGGGCGAAGTACTATGAAATAATGGAACAGCAAATGCAAGTAGGTAGCAATATTATGTCTGATTATCCTTTTAGTCAGAAACAAAAACCCCATATTCAGCAATTAGTAGAAAGATACGGTTATGAGGTTGTTACTATTCGATTAATTGCAGATTTAGATGTTTTATTTGAACGACAAAAAAACCGAGATTTAGATCCGACAAGGCATTTGAGTCATATCGTAACTTCCTACAAAAAAGGGGATCACTTAGCTGATAGAAGAAATGCTGATAACTTATTAAACTATGATGAATTTATAAAAAGATGTACAACTAGAGGATATGATACGTTTGAATTAGGTAAGTTATATGAAATGGATGTATCAGATTATACAAAAGTGAATTATTCTAGGTTGTTGGAAGATCTTTTAAAGATGGAGAATTAAAATGGTTGAAAAAAAATATATAATAATTAGCAATTCTGGAATTCATGCAAGACCTGCAACCTATTAAGTTTGGTTAGGGTCACCAGTGATCAATAAATTTAAAAGGAAGTAGCTAGGTAATAAAATGAAGATATATAAGCTTAAGAATGATTTTAAAGGTCTAAAAAAGGGAACACAATTCTATTTGATTGCTGAATCTGAATTTATAGGTGTCAGAGATTTTGTTTTACGAACTAAAGACTTGGCAATTAGGATATCGATTAATGAAAGGGAGCTGCATAACAATTTTATTTTATTGAGAGATGGACGAACGGTTTGACCAGTTAATAAGGGTCTTTAACAATCAAGCGCTATCCTTGATCAAGGATTAGCGCTTATTTCCTTTTTAAAAGCTGAAACAATTATAAGCAAGCTAGGTAATGATCTATAATAGTGCTGTTCATGGAAAATACTGTTATAGTTTTGGAAGGTTTTTTAGCTTTGCTTGATTAATTCTATTTCTTGATCTTGAACAAACATATCTTTATCAGTTTCACTAATCGAATTTATAACAAGTTCCACAAAAGCTTCTATAGCAGGAGATAACCACTTTTTCTTTTTGATCAGCATATGAGAATAAATTGGTTCAAATTTTTCAGAATGAGGCAAGACTTTTAGATTACCATTCTCTACATCTTCTTTAACTGTCATATATGGCAAGGCAGAAAATCCAAGTCCACTCATAACAATCTGTTTGATTGCTTCTATACTCCATAGCTCCATTGTTTGAAAGTTGTGCACTCCATGCTTTAAAAGATATCTTTCGAACATTGACCGATAACTACAACCTTCTTCATTTGTAATGAAATAATGGTTGGTGTTATTTTTTTTATATTCATCAAAGTGTGCTGGACCGCTATTTCCATTTACAAGAACGATTTTTTCCTCAATTAACGAATAATGAATGCATTTTTCAGGTTTTATTTCTGGATAGACCATGAATGCAACATCTACTCGTCCACTCATTAAGTCAATTTGGTTTTGCCCACAAGTACCGTTGGTTAATATTAATTTAACATTAGGATATTTTAAGGAATATTCCCTTATTATTGGGCCTAACCTAGAGATTGTTAAAGACTCTGGTGCAGCCACTTTTAGTACTCCCTTAACCTGGTTGGTGCTTCGCATGTTCTTAATCTGTTCGTGAGTGGAAAGTAAATCCTCGGCTAAAGGTATTAATTCTCTCCCTAAATGAGTAAGATGCAAATTTCTATTTATATAAGTAAAAAGCTCCCCATCAATCTCACGTTCAAGAGCCTGTATATGTGAAGTTAGTGTAGATTGAGTATAACCTAACTTCGTAGCAGCCCCTGTATAACTTCCTATTTCTACAATAGCTTGAAATGTTATAAGGTGTCTAATTTCCATATCATTTCTCCTTATGTTGTATGATGTATTGAAAAAAATGATAATGAATTTTTAAATTTCAATTTTATTTATAGCTATGATCATCATACAATAAAAGCTGTTCGATCGTAAATTAGTAAATGAAGGTGAGTCTATGAGTATAATAGCGTTTCTTTCGTATGTGATTATTACATCAATTACACCGGGGCCAAGTAACATCTTAATGATGAATGAAGCGAGAAGATTTGGCTTTTTAGGGTCATGGAGGTTTATGATTGGTATCTTGGCAGGATTTGCGGCACTTGGGATTATGAGTGGAGTATTTACAACTGGTCTATACAATTTAGTTCCAATTATAGAGCCATATTTTAAAATTGCCGGTGCAATATATCTACTCTATTTGGCTTGGCAGGTGGGTCTTTCAAAAAGTTCCAAGGAGAATTTTAGTGATGTGAAATCTTCCTTTTTATCAGGCTTTATCTTTCAAATTATAAATGTTAAAAGCATATTGTTCTTTTTAACAGTGATGAGTGCTTTTATTCTGCCGTTCAATCATTCTAGTAAATCTATTGTCTTCTATTTATCTTTAGCCATTTTTCTAGGTTGGTTAGCGTTGCTTCTATGGTCAGGGTTTGGCTCGCTATTCAAAAGTTTTTTTACCAAACATGATAAGTCATTTCGGTTCATTATGTGCTTGTTATTGATTTATTCTGCGGTTACTATTTTTCTGTGATAACCCAATAGCTTATAATAAAAGGAAAAGATAATGAAGGTTTGTAATTAGGTTGACTGGCAATATACATTAAGGATTTTCAAAGATTTAGAAGAAAAACCCAACCTTACCATTATGGAAGATTGGGTTTCCTTCATTTATCAGCAAAATTAACTATTGGATGTGGTACATATACTTTATTGTCATAAAGCCTATTTAAGGTTATTCTCTTGTTTTCACAAAAAAATAGGCAGTTATCAACGAAGTAATTGGAATAACCAGAGCTATACCAATTCCGGCACAAAGTATAGTGATCATTTCAACACTAAATACTTTTGAATTTACAATTTCCCCAATAGAATAAGATAAATCTTTAAACCAGATAATTAATGCCAGATAGCCTCCAAAGAAGGCGAAAAATAACGTATTTGTATTTGTTCCTAAGATATCCTTCCCAATACTTAATCCAAATGTGAATAAATCCTTCCTACTAATTAATGGATTATGATGAGATATTTCGCGCATTGGTGATGCAATGGAAATGGCAACATCAGTAATCGCACCTATTGTACTCATGATAATCATGGCAGCTCCAACTTTAACAAAGTCTACTCCAATATAAATGGAAAACATGCTAAGCTCCTCTATTTCTTCTTCACCAAACCCCTGAATCATGGAATTTTCTGTCACGATAACAATAAAAAAGAGTGAAATAACAATAGTGATAATAGTAGAAATGAATGCTGCTGTTGTTTTGCGGTTCACTTCATTAATATAAAATAGAGTTATACAACTAATCACTGTAGATGAAATCACTGTTAAGGTAATCGGATCAACATTTGGATCTGTCATAAAAAGAATAGTAAGAAAGAGTACACCAAAGTTTAAAAATAAAGCAATAAAAGACCGTGCCCCTTTTTTTCCACCAATAAGGATCATCAATAGAAATAAAATGGCAGCCATTAATACTAATACACTCATAATCTTGCCCTCTTTCTATTAACGAAAAAAATAGATGTATATAAACCTATCGGAATCGTTAACACGATTCCAATACCACCCGCTAAGGCTCGAGCTAATTCCAATGAAAGGTTCATGGAAAGTGTAAACGCCAATGGAGAATCATTCGTCAAATATAAAATAAGCATTGGGATGGAACCACTTATATATGCAAAAAACAATATATTTGTCATGGTTCCCATAATATCTTTACCAATATCCAATCCTGACGTTTTCAGTGCTTTTATTGGGATGCTATTATTATTTTCATATAACCCAAAGATAGAAGAAGACATTGTAATGGCTACATCCATTACGGCTCCTAAAGATCCGATTAATACCCCTGCCATAAACACCATTTTATAAGGCCGGGTTAGAAATTGCATTTCTTCATATCGAAGTCCTTCTTCAGCAGTTAACCACATAACAAGATAGGTAATTAACAGCGAAATAAAAGTTCCTAACAAGGTCGCAACAATAGCTGCAAATGTTTTTTCATTAAAACCGTTAACGAGTAACAAAGAAATGCCTGTAAATAAAATAACACTTATACTGCATATCAATAACAAACTCATGTTTGATGTTTTCAGATAAATATCTAATGAATATGATAATAAAATGGCATTGACTGCCAAACTTATGATAGAAAACAACCCTTGTTTTTTGCCAACGAAAAGTAAAGTGAAGATAAAAATCCATGCAATAATCAAAACATATTTATCACGTTTAACGTCATTTATGGTTCCAGTTAACTCTTTATTTTGTACTGTGTTTGAATCAATCGAAACAAACAAATCATTCCCAACATGATATTCTTGATCATAGCCTCCGGATGATGAATACTCATTAGTTAAGTGGATAAGATGTCTTTTTTCTTCTCCATTTTTCAATTCGGCTATTATACTCTGAGTGAATATCTTATCCTCGTTATCATGGATATCAATACTTTCAGTTGTATCTTCCAAGTTCGTTTCGATGACTTTGGCTATAGGACGTTCATAGAATGAATAATTGTGATTAACAAAAACAATTGAGACGGCAAAGCAAAGTGTTAGTATGGTGTAAAAAAGAATTTGTTTATAAGTCATTCTCTTAAATTTATTTACAATAACATTCTTCAAAAAAAAGCCTCCAACTATCAGGATGGATAAAATTTTAGATTTATTAGTTACAGAAACTAATTGAGATTTTCGTGATTTTTGCAAAAAAAAGGCATTGTTCCGGGGAGCATGGTGTCTCCACTACACAAGCCTAATGACGGTACTCAGCAATGGACTTAGAATAACAGGAATGTTTTTTAACAGTCAATAGTTTCTCCGATTCAATTCGTCTCTTATTACGATATGTAGAAATTTCTATGACTTATTTCAAAAATATTTATTCGTATTTCCTCTCCTCTTAAAATCTAAATCATAATTAAGATTATTCCGGGAAACATAATAATGATCTAAAATGTATGGCATTTCATCTAAAGGGGATTTATTGTGTTACGAAAAAATAATAATTTTATTCCAATTAGCGAGAATGTAGATGAAAATATCCAAAACCTAGAGAATGAATTCGGAAACAGTGCCGATTTATCTATTAGAAAACTCAAATTTTCCACTAATTCAAATGTTTCCATCATACATATTGAAGGTATAGTAGACGAACAAAGCATAAATGAAAATGTGATCAAACCACTTATACACCTTCTTAAAGAAATCGAGTCTACCAATACTACAAAAGACTTGGTGGATCAAATCATTCAAATTATATCTGTAGCCTCCATCAATATTATTTTAGACTGGTCTGAACTCTTAGATCGTATTTTGGCTGGAAATACAGTGATTTTGATTAATGGCAATACAAAGGCAATAACTGTTGGTACACAAAAAATTCAATCCCGTTCTATTACTGAACCAACTACCCAAACAGTAATTAAGGGTCCAAAGGATAGTTTTACAGAGAATATAAGTACAAACATTTCATTAGTTCGTGCACGAATTCAAAATTCAAAATTAAGGCTTGAACGTACAAAAGTAGGAAGCGTGACAAAAACGGATATTGGCATTATGTATATTGAGGGAATTGCGGATAAGAACATGGTTATGGAAGCTATGTCCAGGATAAAGAAGATTGAGTTAAACGGTATACTTGATTCCAATTATATAGAAGAGGTTATTCGAGACAACAGAAATACAATTTTTCCTCTTTTGCAGAATTCTGAGAGGCCAGATACTGTTGTTGCGAATTTATTAGAAGGCAGAATTGCTATTCTCATACAAGGGACACCATTTGTCTTAATTATACCGGTATTCTTCATCCAGTTTTTTCAATCATCAGAAGATTATTATGAAAACAGTATTTTTAGTTCTTTTGTAAGATTGATTCGAATTGGCTCATTTTTTGTGAATATGTATGCATCTGCAATCTATTTAGCTTTAATCACACACCATCATGGATTAATCCCCACTACATTAATGGTTTCGTTAATGGCCCAAAGAGAGAGGGTTCCGTTTCCAGCAATCGTTGAATTATTAATTATGGAACTAGCATTTGAAGTGCTAAGAGAGGCTGGAGTACGTATGCCTAGAGCAATTGGTCCTGCTGTTTCTATTGTAGGAGCACTCATTTTAGGGCAAGCAGCAGTTGAGGCTGGATTTGTTTCAGCTGCAATTGTTATCATTGTAGCCACTTCTGCAATTAGTAGCTTTACGATTCCGAATACAAGTATTGTGAATATTGCGAGAGGGCTACGTTTTATGATAATTTGCAGCTCTGCTTTTATTGGTTTTTATGGAATTTTACTAATTTCATTATGTATTTTACTACATATATGTAGTTTACGATCGTTAGGTGTACCTTATTTCGCTCCTTTTGCACCTTTAAGAATAGATGAACAAAGAGATGGTTTAATTCGTTTTCCAATTATTTCAGCGCTTAGGAAATCACCGGTAAATAAATCAAATGAAACTCGCGTGAATATAAGAAGGGATCAAAAATGAAGAAAATCTATATAATGATGCTTCTATGTATGATGTTGTTTACTGGGTGTTCCAACTATCGAGAATTAAATGAATTAGGTCTGATTATTGCTATGGGAATAGATCGCTCTCAGGATGTAGAAAATGGATACCGTGTTACCTATCAAGTGATGAATCCAAGCCAATTATCGACAACAGGCCCTTCTAATGGAATACCAGTTACGAATTATACAGTTGAATCTAAAACGATCTATGATGCGATTCGAATGGCATCTACCGTCATTCCGAGAGAAAACGACGTCACACATCTATCTCTATTAGTCATTGGTGAAGAGGTGGCGAGAGACGGACTAAATTTATTATTTGATTCGTTTGAACGAGGGGAAAATGCTAGAACGTATATGCCTGTTTTTATTGCAAGAGGTTCGACTGCTGAAGACATTTTAGGGGTAATTGAACCTATTGAGTCAAACCCAACAAAAAGCATCATTAGTACAAGTGAAAACAATCAAAAAATGTATGCGAGTGCAAAGGTTAAGCCTGTATATGAAGTCATTTCTGCCCTAACTAGTGAAGGAACAGATCTTCTATTAACTGGGATTAAATTAAATAAGGACCTAAAATCGAGAAACCAAACTAAAAATTTACAAGATATAGAACCAGCAATTATAGAAGTTAGTGGTTTAGCGATTTTTAATCATAATAAATTAGTAAATTGGTACGATAGAGAAATGGCTCGTACTGCTCATTTAATTCTATCAGAATTAGAAAGTACGTCATTTCCTATATCCTGTGATGAAAATAAGCACATTACATTTATGACCAAAGGAAGTAAGAGCTCAATTAAAACTGTTTTAAAACCTAGTCCAACTTTACAAGTTAACGTAACATTAAACAGTGAAATTGGTGAAACAAATTGTAATATTGATATTAGTAAAGCAAAAGTGTTGAAAAAGTTGGAAAATGATTTAGAAAAAGAAATCGCAAACCAAATAAAACAAACCATTCAAATCGCACAAGATGCTGGATCAGATGTTTTTGGGTTTGGAAATAAACTATCAAAGGAAGACCCTGAATATTGGAAAAAACATAAAAAAGAGTGGGACAAAATATTCACTAATGCAGGTGTTGATGTCCATGTGAATACTTTTATCAATAATTCAGGAATGATTACAGATCCCTATGAAACTAAATAACCAAGAGGTGAGTTGTTTTGTCAAAAGTTAAAATTGATGGCATTCAATTATTCTGTATGATGGTTCTTTTCATGTTTGGGACTACGATTTTTTTAGATCTAGGCAGTGGAGCAAAACAAGATGCGTGGATCGTAACTCTAATCTCTCCTATTGCGGGATTGATTGTGTTTACAGTTTATTATCAACTCCACAAGCATTTTCCGGATTTACCTTTAACAGAATATGTTAGGAAGATATGGGGGAAATACATCGGAGGTATAATTGGGTACTTTTATATCATTTATTTTATTTATATCGCTTCAAGAGTTTTACGAGACTTTGAGGAATTATTAATTAGTGCCCCATACAATAAAACTTCAATTATTACAATTGGTATCTGCATGACGTTTGTCTTAATCTACGCAGTGAATTTTGGTATAGAAGTATTCACAAAGGCAGTTTGCATTTGTTTTATTATGATTGCTTTCACATTATTAATAATAAATATCTTTTATGTAATAGGTGATTTAATCCATTTTGAAAATGTAACACCCGTTCTTGTAGAGGGATGGAAACCGATACTAAAAGAATTAATACCGTTAAATATTACGGTTCCTTATGGGGAATTAATTATCTTGTCTATGATATTCCCTTATATAAATAAACAAACGAAAATAATGAAGGTTGGAGGTATGGCGGTTGTATTCGTGGGTTTGTATTTAACATTAAACACGCTTTTATTAATTTGCATACTAGGAACTGACGTCGTATCAAGATCTGCTTTTCCTGCACTTACAGCAGTTGGCTATATAAATATCGCAGGATTTCTCCAGCGATTAGATACTTTTATCATCTTATTAGTTGTGATTCTAGCATTTATAAAAATATCAATATTTTTCTTTTGTGCAGTCATTGGAATGAACAACATGTTCAAATTAAAACCTAGTTCGTTTCCTACTTATTTTGTAGGAGCAATTATTTATATATCGTCGATTATTATTGCACCTAGTTACCAAGATCATTTAGATGAAGGGCTAAAAGAAGTCCCTTATCTTCTTCATATACCTTTTCAAATAATCATCCCGGTACTTTTATTAATTTCAGTATTTATAAAAGGAAAAATAAAACAAGTTACTTCATAAAATAAATAGAGGTTATTTCTTTCCGCGTAAATGGTACCAAAATAATCGTAGAAATAAAACAATAAAAATCGTGATAAGAAAATAATCTTCTCCTCTTGCTACTTTCAAGATATTTTTAAGATTAAACCAAGCTTCGAATATATCATTACCTTGCATTATATCTAGAAAGACAATAAGAACGAAAGTACTAATCAATATGGAGATAAGAATGCCTAACGTAAGCACATGATTCACCTCAAGCTATTATTTATTTGTAAAAAAGAAATCTAAAAGAATTTATGATCACAGGTTTACTTTAATATGTTTAACATGTTTTATCATTCATAACCAATATCTAAGTCGCTTTATCCTTATAGAGTGGTTTTTCAGGAGTATCAGGTAACAAGAATAAATAAATCATTATTCTTAACTTCTAGATAGATTAAGAACAAGAGATTCTCTTGACAATGAGAATGGTTATCAAATATAACACAAAAAAGATAATGATAATCATTATCATTTGTTTTTAGAATAAAAGAAATAGGTTTAGAAAGGTATAGAAACTATGTTGATTTGTGAATGGTGTGCTTTTAGACAAGAAATTGTTGATGACCAGAATTTTGCCTATACTCATTGTACATGTTGTGGACTGGAGCTTATCGAAGCCTGTTTTCTTTCGTTATACGAGCATTAAATATGTCTTTTGTTGAGAATTATTATCATCTGGTGATGAAATCATTCTTTTTTCAAGAGTGGCAATACAGAGTTAATAGCCTAATAACCCAGGATGTTACATATCACAGTTGGTTATTTTTCAAAAAGGAGATAAGTGTATGAGCAGATATTTTATTGCTGAAATTATGTTTGAACATCAAATTGACTGTTTTTGCCCAGATGGCGGGCATGCAGATGTCGTGACAATAAGTAAGGGAGATATTTTGGAAGTAACGAACGAGCGCAGATACATCGATGACTTCGGCTGGTACTTTCTAATTTTTATTAATAAAAGCAGAGACTTTTTTATAGCGATTGAAGATTTGGAACATTATTTCAAGTGTGGATATATTTTGTCGTTAGTGGATTTAGATTTAAAAGTAAACTATTTACAATTTAAGATCGATCAAACTCTGGAAAAAGGTGATGAAGAATCATTTCTACAGTATACAAAGAAATTAACAGAAGCGAGTAAAAATAAATCAAAATTAGACATTTACGTGCAGCGATACGAAGAAAACTTATTCATTTAAATTTCTTTTTCAAAAGGCGTGAAAATATGAACAATATTTCTATCAAAGCAATGATGAATCCGAAAGAAAAGATGATTCAAAAGTTGTTAAAGATGAAAAGGTATAAATCATCTGATAATCGTCAGTTATATGAGTTGACCTTACCTGAATTAGAAAATGAGTATAAGACTGTGGAGAGTCGAAACAATGCAATTTAATATCAATTCATGATTGCAATGAGATTGGAAACAGCCTTTTTGCTTTCTTTATTTTGCATGTTTAAATTCAGTCAGATTATTCAAGGCTCATACTGGAATTTGACCATACCAATACTTTCTTAATCAAGATCAATTGCATCTAAGAAGGCTGAACAAAGCATTTGTATATATGTCACATTTAAATTGAGAGGACATAGTCTACATGATTGGATTAGATAATACAATTTTTTTAGACTTTCGAAAAGCTATTGACAAAAGAAAATATAGATTATAAAATTATCTCATATTCAAGATTAATTAATTCGAGATAAATTGCGAGGAATTCAATAAGGAGGTGTCTCATGGAAAGAAAGTGCACGAATCATCCATTTATATTGCTAATGCTGATTGGAAAAATAAATTTTTATAATCATATATCTCGAATTCAAGATAAAATAAATTAATTGGAGGAAATTAATTATGATAGATATTGGATTATTAATAATTAGATTGGTAATTGGTGTTTTATTTATTGGTCACGGTGCTCAAAAATTGTTTGGTTGGTTCGGTGGTTATGGATTAAAAGGGACAGGAGGATGGTTTGAGTCAATTGGCATGAAGCCAGGAGTAACTATGGCTCTGTTCGCGGGATTAGCAGAACTTATTGGAGGAATTTTATTCGCTTTAGGATTCTTAACTCCACTTGCTGGAATTATGATTGCAGGAACTATGTTAATGGCTATTGTTAAAGTGCACGCTCCAAATGGATTATGGGCAACATCAAATGGATACGAATATAACCTAACCTTGCTTGCGGTTGCTATCGGCATAGCTTTAATAGGTGCTGGTCAGTATAGTCTCGATGCTTTTTTATTTTAATATATCTTGAAGTGAAGATGTTTTGATTAAAGGTATATGTGTGAGTAAATGGCAGATTTATATACTAGAAATAGAGGGTACCGTAAACCAGTTAGCGAATTTTTATTAAGAAACTATTTGAAATTTTAAAATAGGAGTTGAAATAAAATGAGTAAAAACACAATGGGTATTCACCACATTACAGCAATAGTTGGTCATCCTCAAGAGAATGTTGATTTCTACGCAGGTGTTTTAGGTCTACGTTTAGTGAAACAAACAGTCAATTTTGATGACCCAGGCACTTACCACCTTTATTTTGGTGATGAAGGTGGCAAACCAGGTACAATCATTACTTTTTTTCCCTGGGCTGGAGCTAATCAAGGAGTTATAGGAGACGGTCAAGTAGGAGTTACGTCATTTGTTGTTCCAAAAGGAGCAATGAACTTCTGGAAAAACAGACTAGAAAAATTCAATGTATCTTTTACTGTTATGGAGAGATTTGAGGAACAATATTTGGAATTTGATGATCCACATGGGCTTCACTTGGAAATTGTTGAAAGGGAAGAAGGGGAAGAAAATTCATGGAACTTTGGAGGAATAACTCCGGAAGTTGCTATAAAAGGATTTGGTGGAGCAACACTATTATCCACTCAGCCAAATAAAACTGCGGAATTATTAGAAAAGGTTATGGGATTAGAACTTATTTCAAAGGAAGGGGATTTTATCCGTTATCGTTCTTCTGCAGAAATTGGAAATGTAATTGACTTGAAAATAACCCCAATAGGACGTGGGCAAATGGGTGTAGGAACAGTACACCACATTGCTTGGCGAGCAATTGATGACCAAGACCAATTGGATTGGCAAGAGTATATTGCAGAGAATGGCTATGGTGTAACTCCTGTAAAAGATAGAAACTACTTTAATGCCATTTACTTTAAAGAACATGGGGAAATTCTCTTTGAAATTGCAACAGATCCTCCTGGATTTGCACACGATGAATCCGTAGCGACAATGGGAGATAAATTAATGTTACCAGAACAGTATGAACAATTTAGAGGACAGATTGAACGAAGTTTACTAAAGTTTGAAGTAAGAGAGTTAGAATAAGTTTCATGTGAAGGAGTGATTTCTTTGCTATCAATTGACCCTGCTAAAAATACAGAAAGAGAAAATTATAAATTTCTAATAGGTAGCATCATACCTAGACCTATTGCTTTTGTCACAACCCTATCAAAGGATGGCGTTTTAAATGGTGCACCATTTAGCTACTTCAATATCGTATCATCCAATCCACCGATGATTTCATTATCAATTCAACGTTCAAAGGGAATACAAAAGGATACAGCGAGAAACATCATTGGTTCAAAAGAATTTGTTATCCATATAGTTGATGAGCAAAATGTTGAAAAGGTGAATGAAACAGCGGCTAGCCTTCCTCCTGATCAAAGCGAAATAGAGCTAGGTAAATTAACACCAGTTGATAGTGATAAAATCTCGGTACCTGGTGTAAAAGAAGCAAAAATTCGAATGGAATGTATTTTAGAACATTCTTTAGAATTGGGAGGATTGGACTCACCTGGGTGTGATCTTATCATCGGTAAAGTTGTTCAATTTCATATTGAAAACAGCATTTATGAAAATGGAAGAATTGATCCAAGGGGCTTAGCTGCTGTGAGCCGATTAGCAGGAACAAATTATGCGAAAATAGGAGAGATTTTTTCCATAGAGCGACCAAATTGAATTCTAGAATCAAACCCGTGAAAAGAATGGAGATGATGAAAGTGCAAAAAACACCTGGTATCCACCATATAACAGCGATGGTTAACGATGCCCAAAGAAATATTGACTTTTATGCTGGCGTACTTGGGTTAAGACTTGTAAAAAAGACGATAAATTTTGATCGTCCAGAAGTGTATCATCTCTATTTTGGTAACAAAACTGGTGAACCAGGAACTGTTATTACTTTTTTTCCATGGGCTAATCAGTTAAAAGGTCGAATTGGGACAGGACAGGTCGGAGTCATTAGCTTTATTATTCCAGGAGGATCCATTCATTTCTGGGAACAACGTTTACAAAAATTCAGTATTGAATTTAGTGATTCTGAACGCTTTGGTGAACGGTATTTGCAATTCACTGATCCTGACGGGCTCCAGCTTGAACTTATAGAACGAACTGAAGGACCAAAAAATAATAGGAACTTTGGGGGTATTCAAGCAGAAAATGCGATTAAAGGTTTTGGGGGAGCTGTTTTAATTTCAGCACAACCTAATAAAACTGCGGAGGTTCTAGAAAATATATTGGGACTCGAATGCATTGGTGATGAAGAGGGATTTCTAAGATTTAGATCTGAAGGGAATCTAGGAAATATAATTGATATTAAGCTATCTCCTTCGGTTCGCGGGCTAATGGGAGCTGGAACTGTTCACCATATCGCATGGAGGGCAAAGGATGAAGAAGACCTTCTCAAGTGGAGATCACTGCTACAAGACAAGGAATATTATCCGACTGAAATACGTGACCGAAACTATTTCAAAGCAGTGTATTTCCATGAAGGTGGAGGCATACTTTTCGAAATAGCGACCGATCCACCAGGCTTTTCAGTTGATGAACCTGTCACTGAAATTGGAAATAAACTCATGTTACCATCATGGCTAGAGTCAAAGCGAGAAGAATTAGAAGAAACCTTACCTAGTGTGGAGGTTCGTGTTCTGGAGGGGGATAAATGATGAAACATATTTTTAATAAAGGAAAAGATCTAACAAAACCAACGTTACTTTTACTTCATGGTACTGGTGGAAATGAATTAGACCTTTTACCTCTTGCGGGAAGAATTGATGATGAGGCTTCCGTGTTAAGTGTTAGAGGGAATGTATTAGAAAATGGTATGCCCCGATTCTTTCGAAGATTAGCTGAAGGTGTGTTCGATGAAGAAGACCTTGTTTTTCGCACGAAGGAATTAAATGAGTTTCTTGATGAAGCAGCAGAAAAGTATAGTTTTGATCGAGAAAATATGATTGCGATTGGTTATTCTAATGGGGCCAATATTGCTGCAAGTTTATTATTTCACTACCAACGTGCATTAAAGGGTGCAATTCTTCATCATCCAATGGTACCGAGAAAAGGAATTGAACTTCCTGATTTGTCAGGAAAGTCGGTATTTATTGCAGCAGGGAAAAATGATCCAATCTGCTCGCCAATGGAATCTTCTGAACTTCAATCGTTACTAGAGAAAGCAAATGCAAAAGTAGAACTTCATTGGGAAAATAGAGGTCATCAATTGACAATGGAAGAAGTTGAAGCTGCCGCTCAGTGGTATTGTAATTTGTAATCAAGAAAATAGTAACTTTTGCGGATCACGTGATACAAAACTACTTACGATTGTTTGTTTTGGATACTAAGAATGAACTCTCCTTACAGCTGGAGCTTGTTCTTAATAAAGCTTAATTTGGCAAGACAATATGAGATTATTCATTTGAAATTCTTCTATTAAAATGAGTCCTCTTCCAATCGGAAGCGGGCTTTTTTATTACGCCCCACTAAGGTGCAAGACCCTACCTCGCTTGATAGAAAAATTTTTGCTATCCGTTTATCCCTTTCACCGATTTTTCACCAAACTCTACTAAACTATAATCATCAAGAATGATAGGAGGAAAGAGAACGATGAATTTCAAGTATAAGAAAACAATTTTTTGGGGTGCAATCATCACTCCAATGGTTTTGGGAGTCTACTTCCTGTTAGGGGGATATAGTGCCCTTGCAGCAGGACCACATGGACATGGTCCAGAAAGAATGGGACCACGAGGAGGTTTTGGAGGCGGTCATATGATGAACGGCCCTCATCATGGAGGATTTTCATGGATTGGATTACTAGTATTCCTTATTATCGGGATTGCTATTTTGGTTTTCTTAGTGAAATGGCTAAGAAAGAAATCAAAGGCTTCTTCGATGCAACAGCTTATCGATACATCTTTAATGAGTTCACATAAACCGATGATAAACCAAAATGTAAGTATTTTAGATCAGTGGGAAAGAAACATAACAAATAAAAAGGAGAATGACTAATATGGGTATTTTTAAAAGAATAAAAACAATTGCAAAGGCTGATATTAACGGACTACTGGATGGAATGGAAGATCCAATAGCTATGTTAAATGAGTATTCGAGAGAGATGGAGCAAGAAATGGCGAAAGCTCAGAAGGCTCTTTCTCGTCAAATATTTGTAGAAAATAAACAAGCAGCACTTATTCTGGAAACAAAGAATGTAGTGGATAAAAGAACACGACAAGCAAAGCTTGCCATTGAGCAGGAAGAGGATATGATGGCGAAATTAGCTGTGCAAGAAAAATTAACGCACGAAAAGCAACTCAGTCTCTATCAACAGCAATATGAAGCGATTCAAGGACAAACGGAAATACTTAAGGAAAAATTATATGAATTACAAGAAATCTATAACGAATTACAGCATAAGAAAGTATTATTAGCATCGCGTGCGAATGTGGCTCAGTCTATTAAACATATTCAGCAAGCAACTGTTTCCTTCCAAGCCGATACAATAGTTAGAGGTGTTGCCCGTGCAGAAGAACGAGTTTTATTAATGGAATCAGAGGCACAAGCTGGTAGCCAATTTGCGAATTCCTTCGCAATTCATGATGCTGCATATCGTAACTATGTGAATGAAGAGGAATTAAATAGAGAAATCGAAAAGCTAAAAAGTGAAAAATAGTTCGTTTATGGAAGGCTAATGTAAAAATATTTATTTAGAAGCACTAGCAGATTAGGTTATGTGCTTCTTTTTCTGAATCAAAATACACCATTTAAATGCCGGTATTTTTCTGGAGGAATCCCGACCATTTTTCTGAAAGTAGCCACAAAATGGCTTGAGGAACGAAAACCGACTTGCAGGGCAATTTCACCGATTGTAGCTGAATTGTTTTCTAAAAGGAGTTTTTTAGCTTGCTGAATTCGTAAATTCACTAAATAGGCATAGGGTGTTACGTGAAAGTTCTTTTGAAACAACGAATTCAAATGGCGTTTTGATGTATTAATAAAGAGAGCCATTTCATCAAGGCTGACATCTGGGTTGGAAATATGGGATTTCATCCAGTCAATGAGTGAATATAACGTAACTAAGTTATTGGTTTCTTTCAAGCTACTTTTATCGGTTTTCCCATACTTTTTTAAAAGCAAGAGAAATTCATAGACATGGGAAGAGGCGCTTATGCTAAAGCTGTCTGTTGTCTCGTCACTTTGTTTTAACACTTTCGTAATGAATGTGGAAATTGGTGCTTCTTGTTCCCAGTGAAAAAAAGCAGATTGATAGAGTCCAAGTGTAATCAAAATCTCTTTTACCATCATCCCGCCAAATGTTACATAAAGTGTTTTCCATGGAGTAGAATCACTTTGTTCATTTTTATACGAATGTGCCATATGCGGTAGAAGGAGGATCCCGTTATTAGCCGTGAGGTTGATCTGTTGATTTTGAATCATGATAGAACCTTGTCCGCTAACAGTTTGAATCCAATGGTAATAAGGATAACCATTTGGCCGTGTAATATTTTCTTGTGTAGGATTGAAACCAATCGTTTCAGCAAAAAGCGGCAGTTTACTTTCATTTAATGGGATGAGAAAATGTTTTTTCATTGGTACACTCCTTTCGAGGAATCGTTGTTTAATCAGTGCCTTTTTCTTATATCGCTTTCCATTATATTATATATAATCCTGTTTTGTAATCGTATACAATGGAACTAAAATGATATAAGGAAAAAGGTGATTAAATATGATTAACGAAAAGCTTCCAAAAATTTGGTATGGCGGAGATTATAATCCAGAGCAGTGGGGAAAAGAGGATTGGGATGAAGATGTCCGTATGTTTAAACTAGCAGGAATTGATGTAGCAACATTAAATGTTTTTTCTTGGGCATTAAATCAGCCTAATGAAGAAACATATGATTTTGCATGGCTGGATGAACAAATTGAGCGTTTATATCAAAATGGAATTTATACGTGTTTGGCAACTAGTACAGCGGCGCATCCAGCTTGGATGGCAAAAAAATATCCAGACGTACTAAGGGTTGATTACCAAGGAAGAAAACGGAAGTTTGGCGGTAGACACAATTCCTGTCCAAACAGCCCAACCTATCGAAAGTATGCAGAACAGATGGCAGACCGGTTAGGTGAAAGATATAAGGATCATCCTGGAGTATTAATTTGGCATGTTTCCAATGAATATGGCGGCTACTGTTATTGTGACAATTGTGCTGAGAACTTCAGAAAATGGCTTCAAGAAAAATACGGAAACTTAGCGAGCTTAAATAAAGCATGGAACACTCGCTTTTGGGGTCATACGTTTTATGATTGGGATGAAATTGTCCCTCCGAATGCTTTAAGTGAAGAGTGGAATGGGGATTCTACTAGCTTTCAAGGAATATCTTTAGATTATCGAATTTTTCAATCCGATAGCTTACTAGAATGCTTTAAGCTTGAGAGGGATGTCTTGAAAAAGCATACTCCTACTATCCCAATCACAACAAATTTAATGGGTACCTATAAAGAGCTCGATTATTTTAAATGGGGCAAAGAAATGGATGTTGTTTCTTGGGATAACTATCCTGCTTATGACACACCTGAGAGCTTTACGGCGATGAGGCATGATCTTATGAGAGGCTTGAAAAGCGGCCAGCCTTTTATGCTAATGGAGCAGACGCCGAGCCAGCAAAATTGGCAGCCATATAATTCGTTGAAACGGCCGGGTGTTATGCGCTTATGGAGCTATCAAGCAGTGGCCCGTGGTGCGGATACGGTCATGTTTTTCCAATTGAGAAGATCAGTTGGAGCCTGTGAAAAATACCATGGAGCAGTGATCGAACATGTTGGTCATGAGAATACTAGAGTTTTCCGGGAAACATCTGCACTTGGCAAGGAACTGTCGAAGCTTTCTAATACATTGCTCGATGCACGTGTAAAAGCTAAAGTAGCGATCGTGTTTGATTGGGAAAACCGCTGGGCAACGGAATTATCAAGTGGCCCTTCAAAGGCATTGGATTATGTAAATGAAGTTCATAAATATTATGCCGCCTTATTTGGAGAAAATATTTCGGTTGACATGATTGGTGTTGATGAAGATTTAAGCAAATATGAAATCGTCTTTGCGCCCGTGTTATATATGGTGAAATCAGGGTATGCCAATAAGGTAAAAGAATTTGTTCAAAATGGAGGAACATTTGTGACAACGTTCTTTAGCGGAATTGTGAATGAACATGACCTTGTCACCCTTGGCGGTTATCCAGGAGAACTGCGAGATCTCCTTGGCATTTGGGTTGAGGAAATCGATTCTCTGCCACCTGAAGAAAAAAATCAAATTGTCGTCAAAAAAGAAGCAGGCAGCCTAACCGGTAGCTATGAGTGCAGTTTATTGTTTGATATTATCCATTCAGAGGGTGCAGAAGTGCTGGCTGAATATGGTTCTGACTTTTATGCGGGTACACCGGTGATTACGTGTAATTCCTATGGAAAAGGGAAAGCGTATTACGTAGGAACATGCCCTGACACAGCGTTTTTAACGGATTTTGTGAAAACGATTTGTGATGAAAAGGAAATAAAACCATTACTTGATGTTCCAAAAGGGGTGGAAGTGACAGAGAGAAGCAAGGATGGTTTCTCTTACTTATTTGTCATGAACCACAATGCATCAACAATAGAATTCGAGATAAGTGAAGGAACAGACCTGTTAACAGGTAAGGAATTTAACGGGACAACTTCATTAGATGGATATGGAGTCATGATTGTAAAGAAATAGGAAAAGAGACAGCGTCAATATCAGCTTGAGCTGGAGTTTGTTAAAAATGATTCGGATCAACCTAGGGGGCAAGACCTCTAGGTTTTTTGTCCTAATTAAACATCATATCGATATAACGCAATCGGACGCATTTCATATAGTGAAATGGGTCTTTTTTTAATTGGGTTTTATAAAATTAATGGATAAATTTACCCCATTTCGAGAATCTTAACTATAAATACTAATCTAGGACCCAGGCAATTTATCTGATTTAAATAAGCCTATAACCATTTTTATTTAGGGGGAAATGAAGTGTGAATTTAGCAAACGTTTTAACAATAATTGGTTTTGTTTTTTTTGCTGTCATTTTTTTAATCTGCCTAGTGATTGTCATTTATTTATATATTGTCGATCGAACGCAAAAGCAGCATCCTATTCTGCGAAATTATCCAGTAATTGGACGAGCGAGGTATTTTCTGGAGCAGATTGGTCCAGAGCTCCGTCAGTATTTTTTTAACAATGATAATGAAGGGAAGCCTTTTTCGCGTAAGGATTATCAACATATTGTTAAAAAAGCAAAATATAAACGGGATGTGATCGGGTTTGGGTCACAGCGTGATTTTGAAGAACAAGGTTTTTATATAAGAAATTCAATGTTTCCAAAATTAACGGAAGAGTTAAAAATGGACCAGGATACTAAGGTAACTACAAATCGATATTTATTATTAAAGGACCCTTTATTTACGCAGAAAAAGGAAGAATTAGAGAAACATGAATCATCTGCCTATTTATTAGAAGATGAAGATGCGATTGTTATTGGCAAGGATACGAAGTACCCCTTTATCGTAAAGGGCCAAATTGGTATGTCTGCAATGAGCTATGGTTCATTAGGTGATCGCGCAATTACTGCACTTTCAGAAGGGTTAGGAATAGCGAAAGGAACATGGATGAATTCAGGGGAAGGTGGCATTTCTGACTATCACTTAAAGGGTGGTGTTGATATTATTATGCAAATTGGCCCAGGTTTATTTGGGGTTAGAGATAAACAGGGGAATTTTAGTTGGGAAGCATTATCGGAAAAAAGTAAAATACCTCAAGTGAAAGCATTTGAAATTAAATTAGCTCAAGGAGCAAAAACACGGGGAGGTCATATTGATGGTGAAAAGGTAACAGAGGAAATTGCAAGAATACGTATGGTAGAACCATTTAAATCAATTGATAGTCCAAATCGATTTAGAGAATTTAGTGATTTACCTTCATTATTTGATTTTATTGAGCGGATCCGCGACCATACCGGGAAACCTGTAGGAATGAAAGTTGTCATTGGAAGTCATCATGAAGCAGATGAATTAGCAAGAATCATGAAAGAGACAGGGAAGGGACCTGACTTTATTACGGTAGATGGTGGTGAAGGTGGTACGGGTGCTTCCTATCAAGAATTAGCTGATAGTGTTGGTTTGCCTATTAAATCTGCGTTACCACTTGTAAACAACGCATTAATGAAACATGGAGTTCGTGATCGAGTGAAAATAATCGCATCAGGTAAACTGTTTTCCCCAGATCGAATAGCAATAGCCTTAGCAATGGGGGCAGATTTGGTCAATATCGCACGAGGATTTATGATAACAGTCGGTTGTATCCAAGCATTAAAATGCGAATCAAATGCTTGTCCGGTAGGTGTCGCAACAACCGACCCAGAATTACAAAAAGCACTTGTTATTGATGAAAAAAAATATCGCACAGCTAACTATTTAATTACAATGCGTAAAGGTTTGTTTAGACTAGCCGCAGCTGCTGGACTAGATTCCCCAGTTCATTTTAATCGAGAACATATTGTTTATAAAAATGAAAAAGGGGAAGTTTGGCCACTAGAGGATCTTTATCAAACAATCGTTTACAAAGGAAGCTAAAGATCTATTCGGTTTTAATTATTAGGCACTAGACTCGGTTGTTGATTTCCGCGGGCAGTCCGGGAGCCTCCACTAATTATTAACTAGCAGATAATCATACTACAAAGGGTGTTTTTAATGAAAGTTGCTGAATTATTAATTAAATGTCTTGAGCAAGAGGGTGTTGAATATATCTTTGGTGTGCCTGGTGAGGAAAATATTGATATTATGGATGCTCTTCTTGATTCAAGTATTCAATTCATCGTAACAAGACATGAAACGAGTGCGGCATTTATGGCTGGTACATACGGAAGACTTACTGGAAAGCCTGGTGTCTGCTTAGCCACCTTAGGACCAGGAGCAACAAATCTACTAACAGGTGTAGCCAATGCGAACATGGATTTAAATCCAATTGTTGCAATTACTGGTCAAGCTGGTTTAGACCGTCAACATAAGATTAGTCATCAGTATTATGATTTGATCCATATATATGAACCTGTTACAAAGTGGAATGCTCAAATAAAAAAGGGTGAAATTGTACCTGAAGTGATTCGTAAAGCGTTTCAAGTAGCAACTCAAGAAAAACCCGGTGCAACCCATATTGATCTCCCAGAAGATATTGCTGAGTTGGAGGTTAATGCTTCCTCTCCTTTAGAAGTAACTAAACACACGTTATCAGAAGCAGGAGATCAGGTTATAAAAGAGGCTGCTAAACTCATCGAACAGGCGAAGCATCCAATTATTTTGGCAGGTAACGGGATAACTAGAGGCCATGCTTCAGACCAATTACGAACTCTAGTTGAAAAGATAAATATTCCAGTCGTCCATACATTTATGGGAAAAGGGGCACTTTCCTGGACAAATGAGCTTAGTTTACTTACAGCAGGATTAGCAGGAAAGGATTACATTACTTGCGGTTTTAAGGATTCTGATTTAATTATCGCAATTGGTTTCGACATCGCTGAATTCTCTCCAGAAAACTGGAATCCTGATGGAGCGACACCAATACTACACATTGACACAGAGGAAGCTGAGACAGATGATTGCTATCCAGTGCAACTAAATGTGGTTGGAGATATTAATGAGAACTTTAAAAAATTACAACAAGCTCTTTCACCTAAAGAAAGAAACAATGCTTGGGTAGCTAACGTTCGCAAAAAAGCTCTAAATGAATTAGAACAATTTAAAGAGGATACAAGCTTCCCGCTTAAACCGCAAAAGATCATTTCTGATTTACGTTCTGTTTTAAAAGAAGAAGATATCGTTATTTCTGACGTTGGCGCACATAAAATGTGGATGGCTCGAATGTACCATACGTATCAACCAAATACTTGTTTGATTTCAAATGGTCTCGCATCAATGGGAATCGCTGTACCTGGAGCAATTGGTGCGAAAATTGTCCATCCAGAGCGTACTGTTGTTGCTGTTTGTGGCGACGGATCCTTCCAAATGACAGGTGCCGAGCTAGAAACAGCGAAAAGACTTAATCTACCAATTATCGTTTTATTATGGAGAGATGATGGGTACGGCTTAATCGAATGGCATCAGCTGAAAAAGTTTAATCGTTCTTCCAATATTAAATTTGGAAATCCAGATTTTATTCAACTCGCCTTATCCTATGGTTTTGAGGCTCTCCAAGTAAAAAAAGGTGAGGAGCTTAAAGGCATTTTAGAAAAAGCAATTTCACTTAAAAAACCAGTTCTTATCGATTGCCCAGTTGATTATAGTGAGAATATGAAATTAACAGAAAAACTAAGAGATATTAATTGTTAATTGAAAGGAGGAATCCAACATGCGACTTGGCTCAATAATTAATGGACAAGAGAGAAGTGAAAGTAATCGAGATACACTCGAGGTGAAAAACCCGTTCAATCAAGAAATAGTAGCGGAATTAGCATTAGCAAAAAAAGCGGATCTTGATGAGGCAGTAACGAATAGCTTTGAAACATTTCATTCTACCATGAAAAAGATGCCTGCTCATCAACGTGGCGAAATATTACGAAATGCTGCCGATTTATTAGAAGAAAATGCGGAGGATTTTGCTCAAACGATTGTCCAGGAAGCTGGAAAGCCGATTAAATATAGTAGAGACGAGATTGCACGTTCAGTTCAGGTGATTCGATTTGCATCTGAACTAGCAAAAAATATTACCGGAGAAGTTATCCCAATGGATGCGGCAATTGGTGGAGAAAATCGTATGGGACTTATAAAGCGGATACCATTAGGTGTGGTCGGAGCGATTACACCATTCAACTTCCCGTTAAATTTATCTCTGCATAAAATTGCACCAGCTATTGCAGCTGGTAATACCATCGTTTTTAAACCTGCTGAAAAAACGCCAGTATCTGCTTATAAGCTAGTTAAGTTATTCCAACAAGCAGGTCTTCCAGATGGTGTGTTAAATCTATTAATGGGAACTGGAGAAGAGATTGGCAGTCCTCTTGTCACTCATGAGAAGGTACACAAAATTACCTTTACGGGAAGCTTGCCAGTTGGAAGGAAAATTCGCGAAACAGCTGGCTTTAAGAAAGTTACACTTGAATTAGGGTCAAATTCACCTAATATCATTTTTGAAGACGGTAATATCCAACGCGCAGTAACTGAATTAGTTAAAGGGGCATTTGCCTTTTCAGGGCAGGTTTGTATCTCTGCACAACGAATTTATGTTCAGAAAAGTATTTATGGCAGATTTCTAGAACAGTTTATAAAGGAAACAAAAGCCTTAACAATTGGAGACCCAACGAAAGAAGAGACCGACATTGGGCCAATGATCAAGGAGGAAGAAGCCAAACGTGCAAAGCTTTGGATAGATGATGCTGTGAATAATGGCGCTAAAATAGAGGTGGGTGGCACCCGAAATGGTGCGATTCTCTCCCCAACAATCATGACAAATGTTGAGCATACGATGAAAATCGTTTCCGAGGAGGTATTTGCACCGATCGTATCTGTGATCCCCTTTGATAATGAGGATGAGGTAATTAGAGTAGCCAATGATTCCATATATGGTTTACAAGCAGGGGTATTCACTAAAGATATTGATCGTGCGATGCGTGTCGCAGATCAATTAGAAATGGGCGGGGTATGGATTAATGAAATATCAACGTACCGGCAGGATAATCATCCGTATGGAGGTGTTAAGAAAAGTGGAATTGGTAAAGAAGGCATTAAATATGCAATTGAAGATATGACAGAAATGAAATTTATCGGTATGAAATTAATGCCAAAAGACTAGAATACCTACTTAATTAAGGTTAACAATGGGGGAATAGAGATTTCCTCTCCCCCATTATAAATCTTAATACAATTTACCCTGACGATACAAAATCGTGCATAACTTCATAACAGCATGAATATAGCAGTTTTGACGCAAAGAAAATGGATCACCAAAAAACTGGGGGAGAATTGTATCCATTGTTACTTCCATCTTGTCAAAAAGCAGCTTAAACACTTCTTCTTCACTGTAAAATTGAGTTTCACGGCCTTGGAGCCATTCAAAATACGAAACGATGACCCCTCCTGCGTTTGCAAGAATATCAGGGACAATAATGACACCTTTGTCACTCAGGTACTTATCTGCTTCACCGGTAACTGGTGCATTTGCTCCTTCTACAATCATTTTTGCTTTCACCTGCTCCATATTACTTTGGTGAATTTGATCCTCCAATGCAGCCAAGATCAATACATCAATATCAAGATAAAGAACTTCATCTCGGGTTTTAATCTCAGCTTTAATTTTATTCTGAGACAGCTGTTCTTCTGTAGTAGGGAGGTCTCCTCCATTCTTCGTTGTAAACTCAACTAATGCTGGGATATTTAATCCATCTGAGTTGTATAAGGTAACATTACGGTCACTTACAGCAACCACTTTATTTTTTAAATGTGTACAGTGGTAAGCCTCAAGAGCCGTTATGGACCCTACATTTCCAAACCCTTGAACTGCTACTTTTAGTGAGCGATCAGCGAGAGCTAATGCTGTTTTGGCAAAGCTATTATTAGTTTCAGTAAGCCACTTGCTATGATCTTTCAAGAAATCGTAGAGCATGAAACGAAAGGTAAAATAAACACCTTTACCTGTAGCTTCTCTTCGTCCTAATGAACCGCCATTAACAACACTCTTCCCTGTGAAACTACCTCTATACGGTTTACCAGGTCGGATGCTTTTATATTCTGCCATCATCCAGTCCATTTCACGATCCCCTGTACCAACATCGGGTGCGGGGATATCCTTGTCAGGCCCTAGAATATCACTAAAGTATCGAACATATTTTTCACATATTAAATGCAGTTCCCTTTCAGTGAAATCTCTTGGATTAATGACAACGCCTCCTTTTCCTCCGCCAAAAGGAACTTCATGAAGCGCATTTTTCAACGTCATTAAAGCAGCGAGATTTACAACTTCATCTTCATTCACCGATTCGTGAAAGCGAATCCCTCCTTTATAAGGCCCAAGTGTGTCATTATGTTGAACACGAAAGGCAGGGATGCGTACAATTTTCCCTTTTTCTAATGGGATTCTTAAAAAGGATTTATGTACATGATTTGGAGTTGAAAGAATTGCTGCCAATGATGTAAATGCTTGTTCTCTAGCGCGATCAGGTAAATTAGGTAAAAAGGATTTATCTTCAAGTAAAGCATCTAATGCATGTTGGACAATAGCCCCTGTTTGGCTCGCCATTTTTAAGAAACCTCCATTTCTTTCGCGTATATTTAAGTATTTAAATTGTGATTTTTATTTTTGGTCTTGAAACCATCCTATTTTCGTTATGGTAAGGATATGCGCTATATAACACTTTAAAAATAAATTAATCGTTCAATAATTGTGAGCTATCTCACTTATCTCCTTAACTATTTCCACTATAATGAAGGCAAAGAATTTTATTAATAAAAAGGGGAATGCGCTATGTCTAATATTTTAGAACAGGGGCAAATTGATGAGGTGGTAGAACGATTTTACAGCAAACTTACTAAAGATGCCTACTTCAGTTCAATGTTTGCAGAGAGAGGTGTAGACATTAATCTACTTAAAAGTAGACAAAGAGTCTTTATAGCTCGCCTGGTTAATACAGATTCTTCTAAAGATCAAGCTATTAATATATCAAAAGTAACTGAAAGACACCCATTTCAAACATCTCCTGAACGGGCTAAAATATGGTTGGATACGATGGAAGAAACACTTAACGAAATGGAACTAAATGTTTCTATTAAAGAACACTTATTAAGTCAGATGAATTTTTTAATGAATAAAATATTGAAGTGATAAAGGATAGATAAAAGGTGGACAACGGTATTGGATGTCCACCTTTTATATTTGATTAAGTTTACGATTCTAATCATCAAGTGCAGGTTCAAAGTCGCCATCTCCCTCTAATGTTCCAGCAGGACCAAAGAATTCATAATGAATATGCTCTTCTGATACTTGCCATTGCTTTAAAGCTCCATAGACTGCTTTCATAAATGGGATGGGTCCACAAAAATAAAAACTTGCTTCATTTGAAGGAAGAATGGAATGTAGCCAATTTAAATCAAGATATCCTTCTTTATCATAATTCTTATTTTTTTGATCGTCTTCTGTCGGCTTTTCATAGCATACAAAAGACTTGATATTGTCATGTTCGGATGAAAGCTTTTCTACATGGTCTTTAAAAGCGTGGTATTCACTATTAATTGCAGAATGGATGAAATAAATATCTTTCCTCGATTGAGAGTCAACTAATGAATTTAACATACTCATTAATGGAGTTACACCAACACCACCACTAATAAGCACAACTGGTTGGTTCGTATTCGTATCTAGAGTGAAAACCCCAGCTGGTGCACTAATTTCAATCGTATCTCCTTCTTGTATTTTGCTATGTAAATAATTAGATACAACACCTTCGGGACTATTATTCATTTCATCTTCACTCTTTACGCTAATACGATAATAATTTTTCCCTGGGGAATCAGATAGGCTGTATTCACGGATTTGGGTATATTTTTCATCAGGCACTTCAACCTTCACGCTTATGTATTGTCCTGGTATAAACTGAGCAATTTCCTTTTGATCTTTAGGTTTTAAATAAAAGGATGTAATGACACTACTTTCTTCGACTTTTCGATCAACGACAAATTTCCGGAAATCTTTCCACCCACCTGGTTGTTCGCTTGCTTGTTGGTAAAGATCTGCTTCAATTCCAATAAATGCATCGGCAATCATGTTATACGCATCACTCCAGGCATCAATGATCTCATCTGTAGCTGCATCTCCTAAAACATCTTTGATTGCCTTTAATAAATTCTCACCGACGATCGGATATTGTTCCGGTTTGATGCCTAAGCTTCTATGCTTGTGAGCAATTAATTTCACCTCATCTAGTATTTCTCCAAGATTTTCAATATGCGAAGCAGCTGCATAAACAGCGTTTGCTAAAGCTGTTTGTTGTCTGCCCCTTTTTTGATTTGCTTGATTAAAAACATTAAGAAGCTCTGGATGACTTTCGAAAAGTAATTGGTAAAAACGTGTTGTAATCTCTACTCCATGCTTTTCTAATACAGGGACTGTTGATTTTATTATTGCTATTTTTTCGGGACTTAACATTATATCCACCTCTCGTAAATACAGTTCAATTTGTAGTATCCCTCTGTATTCTTTTGATCATACGGTGTAGAAATGAGTTTTTTTGTCGATTTTTGTCTAATAGTCGATAAAAGCGAAAAATCGAAGATAAATTCCCGAAATCGAAGATAAATATCCAAAATCGGTTCACAAGCTTCATGATTTTCTGGTGAATTACCAATTTCTAATAAGACCAACCTAAGTAGATACATTTCTATTTTTCTTTAGTCATAATGATAAAGAATACGGACTTACCAATACGGTGAGTCCGTTTTGTGTTAATGAGCAATAAGAGGAAAAAGGCTTAATATTATAGAAGTAAATACTAGTCATGTTTTTTAGAACAGGAGGACAAAACTTGAACACTAACCATTCTACTCAAAAAATCTCATTATACTATCATCTTTTTTTCGTCGTTATTACGTTTATCTATTGGTTTTCGTTATATATTTATGTTCCTATTTTTGTTGAATATCTAGATTATCTTGGCGGAGCCTATACTTTAATTGGATTTATTGCAGGTAGCTATGGAATTATGCAGATTTTATTAAGGTTTCCGCTTGGAATCATCTCTGATAAAATGCAAATTCGTAAGCCTTTTATCATTGTAGGGCTTGTTACCGGTGTGATTAGCTGTTTTGGGTTTGCGTTGACTGAGAGCTTAAGCTTTGCATTTGCTTCTCGAGTGATATCTGGAGTTACTGCTTCAATGTGGGTTGCTTTTACAGTTTTATATGCAAGCTACTTTAGAGCTGAAGAAACGACGAAAGCAATGGGGAATATTCAGTTTGTTACAGTGGCTTCCCAGTTAATAAGTATGGGGTTGAGCGGGTATCTTGTAAGTGAATGGGGATGGAAGACACCCTTTTGGTTAGGCGGTATTTTAGGTTGTATCGGTATTGTTATGTCGTTTTGGGTAAGAGAAGTGGGGAATCAAACAAGCAATCAAAAAATTGAATTCAAAGAATTACGTGATGTGATAAAGGAGCCTTTAGTCATAAAGGTCGCTTTATTATCTGCATTAGCTAATGGAGTGTTATTTATAACAATGTTTGGGTTCACACCTACATATGCTTTAAATATTGGGGCGACAAAGGACAGTTTAATCGTACTTGTTTTTAGCTTTATGATCCCACATGCTGTTGCGCCTATAATTACAGGGAGATATTTATTAAATCGCTTTAATAAATGGTCTATTTTACTAGTAGGATTTTTAGGGACATTTCTATTTTCAGCTGTCATCCCATTTATTACGAATCTTGAGATATTATATGTAACACAAATGTTAAATGGCTATGCTCAAGGAATGACGATCCCTCTCCTAATGGGGATGGCAATTCAAACGATCCCTTTAAACAAACGAGCTACAGCTATGGGATTGTTTCAAGCCATCTATGCAATTGGGATTTTTGTTGGGCCGTTTGCAGCAGGGGCGGTTAGTCAGAATATCAATTTTGCTACTGTATTTTATCTTGCTGGAGCAATCGGATTATTGGGTCTAGCTTTATCGGTCGTATGGGGAAGAGAAAAATCTACACATGCCGTTCCATTAAAACAAAAATCAATATAATCGATACTTTCTAAAGGACTTACCGAATACGGTGAGTCCTTAATTAACTAATACAGAGTCTTTGAAATGGTGGATAAAATATAAAAGGATTGAAGGGACACAAGGGGTCTAGGTTCCTTCAATCCAGAATGCTTTTACAATGACAAAGGCTTCATTACTCGATTTCTCTTTTCAAAAGTAGCAATTTCCTTGACTCCCTTTTGCTGCAGCATCTCAATATTTTCGTGTACGAAAGCACCGATATCTTCAGGGAAATGAGCATCAGAAGAAATGAGCAAGGGAATGTTTTCCTCAATCAGCAAATCTAAAAATGTTTCATTTGGACATATTTCCTTTACTGGGAACCTGTAATATAAACCAGCATTAATCTCTGTAGCTACATTCATTTGCTTCAAAGCCTTTACGACCTTTTTATATAGAGGTATTAGTTCAGATTCATTTGGACGATATCCGAAAACCTTTAAATTATCCAAATGGGAGATAAAATCAAACAAGCCGCTCCTTGTGGCATTTTCTATAGTTTGAAAGAATTCCTTGTATAACTCATATAAATCATATTTTTTAAATTCATCCTTCGTTTGAGGATTATCAAATCCCCATCCGCGAACAAAATGAACGGACCCATGGATAAAATCCCATTCATGTTTACCAAGTATTTCTGTTAATTCATCCTCTCCAGCTTCAAAATAATCAGCTTCCAGTCCTATTTTTAATTTGATGCCTTGCTTTTCCCATTTTTCTTTACTAGCTGTTATTGCTTTTACAAAATCACCCATACTTTCTGTCATTACGAGATCGAGCCATTGCTTTTGTAAAGACCCTAGGCGACTGTCGTCAAGCAAGATATGTTTTTTGAAGTAGTTCCTGCTTTCTGTAAAGCGATATAGGTGATCGACAATTCCTACCTCTTTTAATCCTTTCTTTTTCGCATTCTCTAGATAGAGGTCGAGCCAACTTGGATCATATGCACCTTTTGCCATTCTTTCTGATAACAAAAGCAAGGATTCGCTAAGCCATTGTTTCGAATGTTTTAATTCTGATATTGGTTGTCCAGTTAATAGATTATGATATGTTTTCTCTAACCATCGAAATGAATAGGGGCCTTCCTCAAGATGAACATGGTAATCTATTTTCATTGCGAATCACCTACATTTACCCAATTCAGCCCCCTAACCATTGCATCTTTCGACCAATCGTTGGGCATTTCTGAATCAGTTATGACATAATCGATAGATGAAAATGAACCGATTTGAAAAAGTGCTCTCTGATTCATTTTTGAGGAATCGGCTACAACAAAAACTTGGCTTGCTTTTTTAATCATGATTGAAGATGCAGCAGCTTCATCAATATTGAAATCGCAGATTCCATCTTTGTTTACTCCTCCACATGATATAAAGGCTTTATCAAAATAAAAATTCTCTAACAACATATTTGTTAACGAGCCACTAATTGAACGTTGCAGTGGATTGGTTGTGCCCCCAAGGACAATGACCTTTCCATCAAATAAGCGGTTTTCTAAGCGATTATTTAAAATTTCCGCGGCAGCTAAAGAGTTGGTCACTATCGTGGCATTTTGAACATTCTTAATTGAACTAGCAATATGTAAGGTTGTTGACCCTACATCTAGTACGACGGTTTCTCCATCCATAATGAACGTTGCGGCAGCTTCACCAATCAATTTTTTTTGATTGTGAGAAATTCCGACTTTTTTATTGAAATGAGGTTCCTTAATTAATCCAAAGTATTGGATTGCACCACCATGAATTCTCCGTAATTTCCTTTTCGCTTCAAGTGTGCTTAAATCCTTTCGTATCGTTTCAGGTGTTACGTTTAACTTTAATGCTAAGTCTACGACACTAATTTTATTTTTTATCTCGAGTTCTCTTATTATTATTTTTTGTCTTTCAGTCATATACGATGTATTCATTATTCCTCCAGAGCATTTTATGATTTTTTGATTTGTTTTGTTTTAATCCATTATAAAAACTGAATATAAAAAAAAGACTACGAATATATTAACTTTTGTAAATTAAACAAAAATGACAGTTGAAGCAAAACAAATAAACATCTATTTTATCTATCTTTTCTACTAGAAAAACTTGAGAGTTTTCTATTAGAAAGGGGATGAATGTCGCTTTCTGTGTTTTTTTTGTTTTTTGTCTTTTCTGTGTTTTTTTAACTTACCTTTCTAGCATGATTAATAATCTATTAATATTTTTATCCTACTATGTAGAAGAAGAGCACGCTAAGAGACAGTTTATTTTATTAAGTATTTTTAGCTGGTCTTGGTTGGGCGTGTGAAAAAGAATTCTTAAATTTTTTCATTTTTCGATTACTGGGTCCGATTAATTAAGAAAATGGAGGTAGGTAGGAATGAGTAACATGGATCATACCAAAGGGTTAGACAGAAGGAGCTTTTTGAAAATTGGCGGAATGAGTACACTTGCCTTAACACTTGCGACAACAGGATTACCAGGTGATTTACTGACCAATACTGTACAGGCAAAGGGCCAAGAGCATACGAAACTTCAATTTAATTCGAATGGAAAGTTTAAAGTCGTCCAATTCAATGATACTCAAGATGACGAACGAATTGATCGAAGAACAATTGAGCTAATGGAGAAAGTTCTTGATTCAGAGAAGCCGGATTTTGTTGTAATTAATGGCGATTGTATAACAGGGGGCTGTGATACGGAATTAGAGATGAAACAAGCTCTTAACAATGTGGCTCAGCCAATGGAAGAAAGAAAAATTAAATGGGCAGTTACGTTTGGAAATCATGATGAAGATTCTTCATCAAAAAGTGGTATGTATGAAGAGGATATGCTGAAATTTTACATGAGTTACAAATATAATATGAACGAACCTGGTGAAAAAGGCATTACTGGAACTGGAAATATGAACCTCCTCATTAGACAGTCAAAAGGCAAAAATGCTGCGTTCAACCTGTGGCTTCTTGATAGTGGCAGATATGCCCCATCGCAAATAGCTGGGCAAGATTTTAAGGGATACCCTACATGGGACTGGCTTCGTTTTAATCAAATAAATTGGTACTATGAGAAATCTAAAGGAATTGAAAAGCAATACGGCTATAAAGTACCATCACTTGTGTTTATTCATATTCCATTATGGGAACATCGATTTATGTGGTATGGAAGTGTTGATAGCAGAACATCTGCTAGCCATGATCTTGCAATGAAAAGGCATAATATTGTCGGAGAAAGAAATGAAGACGAATGTCCTGGTCCGGTGAATAGTGGCTTGTTTTCAGCAATGTTAGATAGAGGTGACGTTAAAGGGGTTTTCTGTGGCCATGATCATATAAACACATATTGTGGTAACTATTATGGAATCATGCTTGGATATGCGGGTAATACGGGATTTGGTACTTACGGGCTATCTGGTGCTGAAAGAAATAGACTTCGCGGAGCAAGAGTGTTCAATTTAGATGAAAATAAAGAGGGCGTGCTAGTTGATACGCATATGGTATTCGCAAAGGATTATGGAATTGATTTAACTGCGAATGATCAAAGCATCGATCCTCTACCATTAATTAATGAAAAGGAAAAAATAAAAGGATAACAACTAGAAGAATAAATAGCATTTTTCAAGTTTACCAGTAGAAAAAACATATTTTTGGAGGTAACAACTTGCTACAAAATATTGGCGTACCCGGTCTCATTTTACTTTTAATTCTTGCTCTTATCATATTTGGGCCATCTAAGCTACCTGAAATTGGTCGTGCATTTGGAAATACATTAAGAGAATTTAAAAATTCAGCAAAAGATTTAATGTCAGAAGAACAGGAAAAAGTAGATACTCGTCATTCTAAGTAAGAATATTTTAAAGCTTTGAAAAAACAATGTTTAAAGTTTAAACGATATGAATTATTCAAAATCGGTATATACTAAATGTAGGTTTGAATTTGATCATCACCCTATTTCACTCCCCGTAAAACAAGAATCAGTATTCAATAGATACTGGTTCTTTTTTGATATAGATGTTAACTTCACTGGCATATAGTGAAATTAATCTCCGTTGCAATATTAATCTACTGTAGTGTTCTATTTCATTTTTCGAAAGTCTTAACATTAAATAATTCCATCATCTTCCTATTGAAGTTATACTTACACTGGGGAAATAAATACATACTAATAACAAAAGGTAGAGGAGATATCATCATGTTCAAAATTTTTATAGTGGAAGATGATGGAAAGCTAGTTTCACTGCTAGAAGACTTTCTAACTAAATATGAATACGAAACTTACTCAGTTAAAAACTTTGATACAGTTTTACCACAATTTGAACAGATTGAACCACATCTTGTTTTACTCGATGTTAATTTACCGAAATATGATGGGTATTACTGGTGTAGGCAAATAAGGAAAATATCGACATGCCCAATTTTATTTGTATCTGCTAGAGACGCTAAAATGGATCAAGTGATGGCGTTGGAGAATGGGGCAGATGATTATATTACAAAACCATTTGATTATGAAATTGTTCTTGCAAAAATAAAAAGCCTTTTAAGAAGAGCATATGGTTCATATGCAACAAATCAAAATGGCTGGAATGTAAATGTTAATGGTTTGATTTTGGACGTAGAAAGGCTTGAATTACGGCTTGGGCAACAAAAGATCGAGTTGAGTCATACTGAGGCAAGAATATTAGAAGAGTTAATGAAGAAAGCAGATCGGGTAGTTAGTCGTGACCGTTTGCTAGAAAAAATATGGGATGAACAAGCCTTTGTCGATGACAATACGTTAAATGTTTACATAACAAGAGTGCGTAAGAAGCTGGCACAGTGTCATATTAATGATGCATTGCAAACTGTTAGAGGAAAAGGGTATCAATTGAAGGCGAATTGGAGTATAGAATCATGAAACTGTTTATTCGTGATCATCTACCATTAACCTTCTTTTATTTTATTCAACTTTTGGTTGTTCTCCTTCTTTTTTTGCTAGATGGTTTTGATCATTGGGCAACAATGGTATACGCTTGTTTTCTAAGTACATGTATATTTATCGGATACCTATTCCTTCGTTATGTAACGAATCGGTCTTTTTATAAAAGGCTATCAACACCGCCTTCTTCACTTAGTGATGTAAATATCGAATTACAATCAGCTCCATTACCCGAAAGCTTGGATCGATTTCAAAAACAACAAATGCAAAATTATAAACAAGAGCTATATACATACAAACATAAACTCGATCATCATATCCAATTTATTAATCAATGGGTTCATCAAATGAAAACACCCATTTCTGTTATTCATTTAAGTATTCAAGATTTAGAGGATGAGCTTTTGGAATCGATTGATGAGGAGCTTGATCGTCTAAAAAAGGGGCTAGAGATGGTCTTGTTTAGTTCAAGACTAGATATGTTTGAAAGAGATTTTCATGTGGAGACCATTCAGTTAAAAGAATTAGTTCGGAAATTAACTTCTAGTCAAAAACGTCTATTTATTCGCAATAGAGTCTACCCTGAACTTGCTATCGATCCTTCAATAAAAGTTGTTTCAGATGAAAAATGGCTCTCTTTTGTTGTTTCACAACTTATGACCAATTCTGTTAGGTATACAGTAGAAAAAGGGAAGAAAATTGTGTTTCGAGGTAGTCGGAATGAAAATAAAACTGTTTTAGAGGTGATCGACCAAGGGGTTGGTATCCCAAAAAGTGACCTACCACGTGTATTCGATCCATACTTTACTGGAGAAAATGGTCGAGATTTTCAAGAGTCTACAGGAATGGGACTTTATCTTGTAAAACAAATTTGTGATAAATTAGGTCATCGAGTAGAAATAGAATCAGATGTGAATTCAGGTACGATTGTGCGGATAGTGTTCTAGAATGATAAGTTTTTAGAGTTTTAATGGTAAGTATTTTACCGCTGACCAAGGCGCTTTCGCTTTTCGACTTGTCCAGCTCCAGCGCCTAGCGCCTACTGAACTTCACACCCCTCCTTACGATAAGTCAACATCGAATCGCTAACGCTCTTCGTGTTTCCTTTGCCGCACATTAACGGGCAGTAAATGATATAACTGCCCGTAATTGTCCGATAAGTCTCGCTATCCATCAGATAACCCACTGATGAAAGTCTCGCTTTATCTCATACGGGGTGCTCTTGTTTCTCGCCGCTGACCAAGGCGCTTTCGCTTTTCTTACAATATTGTAAGCTAACTGTAATATAACGACATGGTAGAGTCATTCCATTCTAGATAATATATGAGGTAGAATTAACAAGGAGTGAAAGGGTTGTCGATATTACAAGTACGCCATTTAACGAAAATATATGAAGGTAAAATTGCGCAGACTGCTTTAGATAATATTAGTTTCTCGATTGAAAAAGAAGAATTTGTTGGGATTATGGGTCCATCAGGGAGTGGTAAAACGACCTTACTAAATTTAATTGCAACGATTGACCAGCCAACATCTGGTGAAATTTTAATCAATGGTAAAAATCCGCATCACCTGAATCGTAAGGATACAGCTTTATTTAGAAGGCATGAACTTGGCTTTGTTTTTCAGCATTATAATTTGTTAGATACTTTAACAGTTGAAGAAAATATTGTTTTACCACTTACATTAGATGGTGAACAGGTTGAAGAGATGGATAAAAAGGTTACCTATTTAGCTAAGAAATTAGGGATCGAACAAATTCTAGGAAAACGAACGTATGAAATTTCCGGAGGGCAAATGCAACGAACGGCGATCGCACGGGCTATTATTCACGAACCGTCGCTTATCTTAGCAGATGAACCAACGGGTAATTTGGATTCAAAAGCATCTAAAGATGTAATGGATACATTATCTTCCCTTAATAAAGAGGAAGGTGCAACAACCTTAATGGTTACACATGATCCAGTGGCAGCGAGTTATTGCAATCGAGTAATTTTTATAAAAGACGGAAAACTTTATAACGAAATTTATTGTGGTGAGAATAGACAAACCTTCTATCAAAAAATTATTGATATGCTTTCTTTGTTAGGGGGAAATAGTCATGACCTTTCCACAATTCGCTTATAGAAATGTCATTCGAAATAAACGTACATATGCTGCCTATTTTTTAAGTAGTGCTTTCTCTGTTATGATCTTTTTTGTCTATGCACTCTTTATTTTTCATCCTGATATCCAAAAAGGGGTTACCAATTCTGTTGCTGTTCAATTGATGACAGCAGCTGAATTAATAATGTACTTTTTTTCCTTCTTTTTTGTCTTTTATTCCGTGGGGACCTTTTTAAAAACGAGAAAACGTGAATTTGGAATTTTAATGATGCATGGAATGACTAGAAGGCAACTTAATTGGCTCGTATTTTTAGAAAACATGCTGATTGGTATAGGGGCAGTTATAGTAGGAATCGGCTCAGGATTAATAATCGGTAAACTGTTTTTAATGATCAGTTCTGTGATGCTAAATATTAAGTCACTTTCCTTTCATTTATCCTATCAAGCATTAATCTTAACAATAGTCGCTTTTTTGTTGCTATTTCTGTGCATCTCTCTCTTTACAACGATTCTTGTTGGGACAAATAAGTTAATCGATTTATTTCAAGCAGGACAAAAACCAAAAAAGGATTTGAAGGTTTCTTCCTTCTTGTCGTTCGGAGCTGCAGTTCTCCTTTTTACTAGTTATTATCTATCCGCTACGACAACAATGGAGTCATTATTATATCGAATGCTTCCTGTTATAGGCATGACGATTGTGGGAACGTTTTTTTTCTACACACAGTTATCCGTGTTTATTATTAAATGGTTACAGAAAAAGAAACGCATATTCCGGAAGAAAACAAATATGATCACCATTTCTAACTTAGCGTATCGAATGAAGGATAATGCTAGAATGTTTTTTATGGTAACAATCGTTTCAACGGTGGCTTTTTGTGCGGTGGGAACATTAGCTTCGATGAATGTGATTAATAAACAATTTGAAGTGGATTATCCTGCAGCCATTAGCTATGTAGCAAAAGATGAGCAATTAGCCCACCAGCAAAATGTTCAACAAATCGAATCAGAATTAAATGAAAACAAGTTTACTTTTTCAACGTTACAATTTCCGATTATTTACGTTGAGGTTGTTTCAGCTTCTGACCGATCTTCTCCTGAAAAGCTTCCTGTGATTTCTTTTTCAGATTATAAAATGGTAGCGTTATTGGCAGGCTTTGAATTCCATGAGAAGCCACCTGCAAATAATAAAGTATTAGGAATGACGACACATCGTTTTGAAAATGACATTGGCAAGTATACCTATACATTAGGACAAAACAACATAAAGGTGCAAAGAAACGATTTCACAGAACATGTCGTTATTCCGCGGGAACTCGTTGAAGACGAAGGTCTCATCGTAAATGATGATTTATTTAGAAAATTACAAGTAGACGTAAAGAAAGAATTATTTACTGGTTTTTTTATAAAAGATTACAAGGGTACAAATGGAATGCTTGAGGGATTCGTAAATGAAGGTAAGGTCATGCATGAAGAAAACAAGTCATATGCAATGACTGTAAGTGGAACGTTACTTTATAAACAAATAAGCTTGTTTAACATGATGTTGTTTATTGCATTGTTAATTGGAGCGGTCTTCTTCATTGCTGCAGGAAGCTTCTTATACTTCCGCTTATATGCAGATATGGATTATGATGTACGACAATATTTGACGATCATGCGAGTTGGTCTAACTGACCAAGAGTTGACTAAAATTGTCACACAACAACTGCTTTTATTATTTTTTATCCCGATTATTGTTGCAACTATTCACAGTCTTTTTGCTTTTAGAGCACTACAAAGCTATTTCACTTTATCTATTGCAAATGAAACGATTGTTGTACTTGTTTGTTTCTTTCTTGCGCAGCTTATTTATTTCTTCTTTATCCGAAAAATGTATGTAAGAAAGTTGAAAAAATCCTTGATTTGATCAACCACTATAGGAGGTTATAATGGAAAACTGGATTACAGATATTATTGAACAATTTGGTTATATGGGGATCTTTCTTATGATTGCTTTAGAAAATGTATTTCCTCCGATTCCATCAGAAGTTATACTTACATTCGGGGGAATGTCGACGAACTTTACTAATTTATCAATACCAGGAGTTGTTTTGTCTGCAACAGCTGGTTCACTTGTTGGGGCAGCAATCCTGTATAAGATTGGTAATCTATTGGATGTAGAGAGACTTGAGAAAATTGTAGATCGGTGGGGGCATATTCTTCGAGTGAAAAAGAAAGATATCCATAGAGCTGATCACTGGTTTGATAAATATGGATACTGGACAGTGCTCGTTTGTAGGATCATTCCATTAATTAGAAGTCTTATATCAATTCCGGCTGGAATGTCTCGTTTAAATTTTTGGTTGTTTCTACTCTTTACTACAATTGGAACATTAGTATGGAATATCATTTTAGTTTCAGTTGGTGCTAAATTTGGCGAGTCATGGGAAGAAATCGTTCATTTTATGGACATTTACTCTAATATCATTTATGTTTTGATAGGGGTTGGGATGATTGTGGCCCTGCTACTATTTATTAAAAAAAGAAATACTTATAAGGGAGAATAATTTATGGATTTTCTAACACTTTTAAAAGCAGTCATCCTTGGATTAGTAGAAGGATTGACGGAATTTGCGCCAGTTTCTTCAACAGGTCATATGATTATTGTTGATGATATGTGGTTACAGTCAGAAGAATTTTTGGGGAAATATGTAGCGAATACATTTAAAATTGTGATTCAACTTGGTTCTATATTAGCTGTTGTTGTTGTCTTTAAGGATCGATTTATTGATTTACTAGGGTTAGGGCGTATAAACAAAAAATCAGGTTCAAATCAAAATCGTCTTAAGCTTTCACAGGTTATCGTAGGCTTGATTCCAGCTGGTGTATTAGGCGTACTTTTCGAAGATTATATTGATGAACATTTATTTTCAATCGAAACAGTATTAGTAGGTTTAGTGATTGGGGCCATTTTAATGATTTTAGCAGACATATTTGGTCCAAAGCAGCCTAAGATTGAAACAGTGGACCAAATCACTTATAAACAAGCGCTGTCTGTTGGATTCATCCAATGCTTATCACTTTGGCCTGGCTTCTCTAGATCAGGATCAACCATTTCAGGCGGAGTTTTACTAGGGATGAGTCATCGCGCAGCTGCTGATTTTACATTTATTATGGCAGTTCCAATTATGGCTGGTGCTAGTGGTATATCATTGTTGAAAAACTGGCAATACTTTACACTTGATGCGATGCCATTTTTCATTGCTGGGTTCATTAGTGCGTTTGTGTTTGCGTTAATTTCTATCCGCTTTTTCCTGAAGCTGATTAACAAAATTAAGCTTGTTCCATTTGCGATTTACCGAATTGTATTAGTGTTTGTTATTTATCTTGTTTATTTTTAATGTATGAGGGCTAAGATTTGCACAAACATTGTGCTTTCTTAGCCTTTCATTCTTTTGTATGAAGAATTATGGGAGGGAAAAATGAAGAAAAGTATAAAGGTTTTCATCATACTCTTTGGCCTACTCATTGGATTGTGCTATTGCTTTTTGCAAGTAATAAACTCGACAAGCTATCAATTATTCGGTGAAATTGTAAATAAGGTAGACACCAACGAGAAGGTTGTTGCCTTAACATTCGATGATGGGCCAACAAGTAAAACAGATGACATATTGGAAATACTCGATAAAAATAAAATTAAGGCTACCTTTTTCTTAACTGGAAGTGAAATTGAGGAAAATTTTGTAGAGGCTAAAGAAATTGTAAAAGCAGGACATGAAGTCGGAAATCATACGTATTCCCATCAAAGAATGGTATTCAAATCACCATCCTTTGTTAAAGAAGAAATAGAAAAGACGGATAAACTGATTAGGGAAGCGGGATACCAAGGAGAGATTCTATTTAGACCACCTTATGGGAAGAAGTTCATCTTTTTGCCAAAATACTTAGAAGAACATAATCGACCATCAATAGTATGGAATATAGAGCCGGAAACAGATGGAAATATTGGAGCCGATTCTGAAAAAATCATTGATCATGTTCGTTCCAATGTTGAAAATGGCTCAATTATCTTATTGCATGTTATGTATGAAAGTCGAAAAGAATCACTTGAAACAGTTGAGGGGATTATCAAAGAGTTACATGAACAGGGGTATGAATTTAAAACCGTGACTGAACTCCTTGAATATGAGAGGACTAGTAATTAGTAGGTTTTGTCAGAAATTATTTTGACATTTTTTTATTAAGGAAATTATAAATGAAACATAGCAAGGGGTTACACGTATATACAAGTATAGAAAGGACGTGTAAGCATTGACTAGATATTCTATTGATGAATTTATTAAACAAACTGAACAAGAGGATAAAGGTGAAGGGTTGTTTGAATTAGAGAGTCCACGTATTCTCGAAGTGAACCTAGAAAGTCAAGTTTGGGCTAAAGCTGGATCAATGATCGCATATAACGGAAGAATTAAATTTGAACGCGAAGGTATTTTAGAGCATGGACTAGGAAAATCATTTAAAAAGGCACTAACTGGTGAAGGTACTTCTTTAATGAAGGCAACTGGTCAAGGAAAGTTATATCTTGCAGATGAAGGGAAAAAGGTGATTATTCTTCAATTGCAAAATGATGTAATCTTTGTGAATGGTAATGATCTACTCGCATTTGAACAAAGCATACAATGGGATATTAAACTTATGAAACGTATTGCAGGTATGATGGCTGGAGGCTTGTTCAATGTTCGGTGTGAGGGAACAGGGATGGTCGCTATTACCTCTCATTATGAGCCACTCACATTAAAGGTAACACCAGGAAGACCTGTTATCACTGATCCGAATGCGACGGTGGCCTGGTCAGGAAATTTACAACCAGAATTTCAAACAGATATTACGTTAAAAACATTTTTTGGACGTGGGAGCGGTGAATCGATACAAATGAAATTTGAGGGGGATGGCTTTGTAGTTGTTCAGCCGTATGAAGAGGTTCACATGAATCCGAATAGGTAAAACTAGTTTTTCGTTTTAAAAGCAACAATCGCTTAAAAAAGAGCCTTAAATAATCATTACTATTTTCGAACGTTATGGTTCATTTCAGAAATGATAATAGGTAGACTAACAATATTATTATCTTGACTTTTGTTTGGCTTATTGTTTAGTATAGAGTTATTAAAAAGTGGAAGGGTGTAGTAAGTACATGATTTTATAATCCTATTTTCAAGAAAAACATTCGTTATAAGTTGCATTGATGTTTTTTTGAATGGGATAATCTGTACTTTTTAAGGTCGATAAAACCCTTAATACGGAATAAGATTTTAAGTGCTCTTTTCCTGTTCAGAAAATCAATCTGTTTTTAGCGATATCTTTTCTGGATAGGATTAGTAGTGTGCCTATATAGACAAAATGAAATTTATTAATTATTTCTTTTGCTGTATGACATTGCCTCCTGTTCAGATTTGGATGGGAGGTTTTTTATGTTTCATTGGAGATATATTAATCAAAGAGCATATCCCAAATTAGAATTCAATATGGAAAGAGAGGCTGTCACACATGTCAGCAGAGCAAAGGAAAAAGATGATCATTTTAATGATTAATATGTTTATTGCGATAGGAAGTTTCGGAATTATAATCCCGATCTTACCAGCATATTTAGAGTCAATTAATCAAGGGGGAACAGCTGCGGGGCTTATGATTGCTATTTTTGCAGGAGCTCAATTGATTTTTTCTCCAATTGCTGGAAAATGGGCTGATCAATATGGACGTAGAAAGATGATAATTTACGGACTAATAGGTTTAACCTTATCAATGTTTGTTTTTTATGCGGTTAATTCTATTTGGTTGTTATATGCTTCACGTGTTATCGGAGGAATTGGAGCTGCCTTACTAATACCAGCGATATTTGCTTATGTGGCAGATATAACGACGTTGGAGCAACGTGCGAAAGGGAATAGCTTAGTATCTGCAGCAATGTCACTTGGAATCGTCGTTGGACCAGGTATTGGCGGATTCTTAGCTGATTTTGGATTAAAAATCCCGTTTTTAGTTTCTGCAATTGTTTCACTTTTTGCAGTGGCATTCTCTGTTCTTGTTCTGAAGGAAAGTGAAATAAAACAAACCTCTACAGCGAATAATTTGCCAAAGGATGACGAATCAATGGTAAGAAAAATCGTTCGGTCTGTTAAGATGCCATTCTTCATTCCGCTGATTATTACCCTTGTGATGAGTTTTGGCTTAATGGCATATGAATCAGTTATTGGACTTTTTGTTGATAACCAGTTCGGTGCAACGCCACAGGAAATTGCGCTTATGATTACGTCAACGGGTATTGTTAGTGTTATTGTGCAGCTTTTTGTAGTAGATCGAATTGTAAGTCGGTTTGGAGAAGGGAATGTGCTAAATATCTTTTTGGGAGTTGCAGCTATTGGCTTTTTTCTTTCCCTATTTGCTACAAGTTATGGGTTTTTCTTTGGAATCTCTTTATTAATATTCCTTGCAACGTCTATACTTCGTCCGGTTTTGAATACTCTTATCTCAAAGATGGCAGGCAACGAGCAAGGTTTTGCTATGGGTATGAATAATGCGTATATGAGTATCGGGAATGTTTTAGGGCCAACACTTGCGGGGATGTTATATGATGTTCAAATAACCTATCCATTCATTTTAGGGCTTATCCTTTTAGTTGTAACACTATCAATTGCAATGGTCTGGCAAAAGCGCTTATTAAAGCAGCAAAATATGCAGATTAAACCAGAGAGAGTGTAGAAGTGCTTATACTATAGAAGAAACTCGTATTTAGTAGATATTTTTTATAGAAGTGGTATGCATTTAAAGAATCATTCTACTAATTTCATTTAAATACACTTTAATCATTCCGATAAGAAGGGTCTATACAAGACCTTTCTTATTTTTTGTAGAAAGGTAATTGCCTGTAGCTTATAAATATAAGTTGCAAAGGAGTTAATTATTTTATAATTGTTTATTGACTTTAATTTGATTCTGTTATATTATTAAATTCCTGTCGAATTGATAGGCAAATGTCTTCCGAAGTGGTTTTAAAAAATATGTTGACTTTAAAATTTAAATTTGATATATTATAAAGGTCGCTTCTGAGTGAAATGACACAAGCAAATGATCTTTGAAAACTAAACAAAACCAAGCGTGCCAAACGTTAATTTTAATTAACAAAACAACGTACTATATAGTACAAAAAAAGCTAAGGAACTTCTGCTAAGTTCCGTCACGTCCTGTGACGAACGCAGAAGTCAGCACATCATGTGCAAGTCAAACTACTTTATTGGAGAGTTTGATCCTGGCTCAGGACGAACGCTGGCGGCGTGCCTAATACATGCAAGTCGAGCGAATCAATGGGAGCTTGCTCCCTGAGATTAGCGGCGGACGGGTGAGTAACACGTGGGTAACCTGCCTGTAAGATTGGGATAACTCCGGGAAACCGGAGCTAATACCGGATAACATTTTGAACCGCATGGTTCAGAATTGAAAGATGGTTTCGGCTATCACTTACAGATGGACCCGCGGCGCATTAGCTAGTTGGTGAGGTAACGGCTCACCAAGGCAACGATGCGTAGCCGACCTGAGAGGGTGATCGGCCACACTGGGACTGAGACACGGCCCAGACTCCTACGGGAGGCAGCAGTAGGGAATCTTCCGCAATGGACGAAAGTCTGACGGAGCAACGCCGCGTGAACGATGAAGGCCTTCGGGTCGTAAAGTTCTGTTGTTAGGGAAGAACAAGTACCAGAGTAACTGCTGGTACCTTGACGGTACCTAACCAGAAAGCCACGGCTAACTACGTGCCAGCAGCCGCGGTAATACGTAGGTGGCAAGCGTTGTCCGGAATTATTGGGCGTAAAGCGTACGCAGGCGGTTTCTTAAGTCTGATGTGAAAGCCCACGGCTCAACCGTGGAGGGTCATTGGAAACTGGGGAACTTGAGTACAGAAGAGGAGAGTGGAATTCCACGTGTAGCGGTGAAATGCGTAGAGATGTGGAGGAACACCAGTGGCGAAGGCGACTCTCTGGTCTGTAACTGACGCTGAGGTACGAAAGCGTGGGGAGCGAACAGGATTAGATACCCTGGTAGTCCACGCCGTAAACGATGAGTGCTAAGTGTTAGAGGGTTTCCGCCCTTTAGTGCTGCAGCAAACGCATTAAGCACTCCGCCTGGGGAGTACGGTCGCAAGACTGAAACTCAAAGGAATTGACGGGGGCCCGCACAAGCGGTGGAGCATGTGGTTTAATTCGAAGCAACGCGAAGAACCTTACCAGGTCTTGACATCCCACTGCCCGGTATAGAGATATACCTTTCCCTTCGGGGACAGTGGTGACAGGTGGTGCATGGTTGTCGTCAGCTCGTGTCGTGAGATGTTGGGTTAAGTCCCGCAACGAGCGCAACCCTTGATCTTAGTTGCCAGCATTTAGTTGGGCACTCTAAGGTGACTGCCGGTGACAAACCGGAGGAAGGTGGGGATGACGTCAAATCATCATGCCCCTTATGACCTGGGCTACACACGTGCTACAATGGATGGTACAAAGGGCTGCAAGACCGCGAGGTCAAGCCAATCCCATAAAACCATTCTCAGTTCGGATTGCAGGCTGCAACTCGCCTGCATGAAGCTGGAATCGCTAGTAATCGCGGATCAGCATGCCGCGGTGAATACGTTCCCGGGCCTTGTACACACCGCCCGTCACACCACGAGAGTTTGTAACACCCGAAGTCGGTGGGGTAACCGTAAGGAGCCAGCCGCCTAAGGTGGGACAGATGATTGGGGTGAAGTCGTAACAAGGTAGCCGTATCGGAAGGTGCGGCTGGATCACCTCCTTTCTAAGGAAAATGAGGCACACTTGGTTTTTGTTTAGTTTTGAGAGATCATACTGATCTTTCAATATGTAAGAAAAGACATAGGAGTTTAAATGCATCTAGCATTTGCACATCCTGTGCTTTATGTTCCTTGAAAACTAGATAACGATAACAATTCAAGTAATTCACTGAGTTTAAACGCTTAGTTTAGTGATTCTCTTAATGATTGATTTAAATGACATTTTTAATGTCGAAGGTTAAGTTGTTAAGGGCGCACGGTGGATGCCTTGGCACTAGGAGCCGATGAAGGACGGTACTAACACCGATATGCTTCGGGGAGCTGTAAGTAAGCTTTGATCCGGAGATTTCCGAATGGGGAAACCCACTGCTCGTAATGGAGTAGTATTTTTACCTGAATACATAGGGTAATAAAGGCAGACCCGGGGAACTGAAACATCTAAGTACCCGGAGGAAGAGAAAGCAAACGCGATTTCCTGAGTAGCGGCGAGCGAAACGGAATTAGCCCAAACCAAGAGGCTTGCCTCTTGGGGTTGTAGGACACTCTATACGGAGTTACAAAGGAACGAAGTAAATGAAGAGGTCTGGAAAGGCCCGTCAAAGAAGGTAACAACCCTGTAGTTGAAACTTCGTTCCCTCCAGAGTGGATCCTGAGTACGGCGGGACACGAGAAATCCCGTCGGAAGCAGGGAGGACCATCTCCCAAGGCTAAATACTCCCTAGTGACCGATAGTGAACCAGTACCGTGAGGGAAAGGTGAAAAGCACCCCGGAAGGGGAGTGAAATAGATCCTGAAACCGTGTGCCTACAAGTAGTCAAAGCCCGTTAATGGGTAATGGCGTGCCTTTTGTAGAATGAACCGGCGAGTTACGATCCCGTGCAAGGTTAAGTTGATGAGACGGAGCCGCAGCGAAAGCGAGTCTGAATAGGGCGAAAGAGTACGTGGTCGTAGACCCGAAACCAGGTGATCTACCCATGTCCAGGGTGAAGTTCAGGTAACACTGAATGGAGGCCCGAACCCACGCACGTTGAAAAGTGCGGGGATGAGGTGTGGGTAGCGGAGAAATTCCAATCGAACCTGGAGATAGCTGGTTCTCTCCGAAATAGCTTTAGGGCTAGCCTTGAATTTAGAGTCTTGGAGGTAGAGCACTGATTGGACTAGGGGCCCCCAACGGGTTACCGAATTCAGTCAAACTCCGAATGCCAAAGACTTATATTCAGGAGTCAGACTGCGAGTGATAAGATCCGTAGTCAAGAGGGAAACAGCCCAGACCACCAGCTAAGGTCCCAAAGTATACGTTAAGTGGAAAAGGATGTGGAGTTGCTTAGACAACCAGGATGTTGGCTTAGAAGCAGCCACCATTTAAAGAGTGCGTAATAGCTCACTGGTCGAGTGACTCTGCGCCGAAAATGTACCGGGGCTAAACGTATCACCGAAGCTGTGGACTGTTCTTTTAGAACAGTGGTAGGAGAGCGTTCTAAGGGCTGTGAAGCTAGACCGTAAGGACTAGTGGAGCGCTTAGAAGTGAGAATGCCGGTATGAGTAGCGAAAGAGGGGTGAGAATCCCCTCCACCGAATGCCTAAGGTTTCCTGAGGAAGGCTCGTCCGCTCAGGGTAAGTCGGGACCTAAGCCGAGGCCGAAAGGCGTAGGCGATGGACAACAGGTTGAAATTCCTGTACCACCTCCTCACCATTTGAGCAATGGGGGGACGCAGAAGGATAGGGTAAGCGCGCTGTTGGATATGCGCGTCCAAGCAGTTAGGCTGACAACGAGGCAAATCCCGTTGTCGTATAAGGCTGAGCTGTGATGGCGAGGGAACTATAGTACCGAAGTTCCTGATTCCACACTGCCAAGAAAAGCCTCTAGCGAGGTGAGAGGTGCCCGTACCGCAAACCGACACAGGTAGGCGAGGAGAGAATCCTAAGGTGAGCGAGAGAACTCTCGTTAAGGAACTCGGCAAAATGACCCCGTAACTTCGGGAGAAGGGGTGCTTTTTAGGGTGAATAGCCCGGAAAAGCCGCAGTGAATAGGCCCAGGCGACTGTTTAGCAAAAACACAGGTCTCTGCGAAGCCGCAAGGCGAAGTATAGGGGCTGACGCCTGCCCGGTGCTGGAAGGTTAAGGGGAGAGGTTAGCGTAAGCGAAGCTTTGAACCGAAGCCCCAGTAAACGGCGGCCGTAACTATAACGGTCCTAAGGTAGCGAAATTCCTTGTCGGGTAAGTTCCGACCCGCACGAAAGGCGTAACGATCTGGGCACTGTCTCAACGAGAGACTCGGTGAAATTATAGTACCTGTGAAGATGCAGGTTACCCGCGACAGGACGGAAAGACCCCGTGGAGCTTTACTGTAGCCTGATATTGAATTTTGGTACAGCTTGTACAGGATAGGTAGGAGCCTGAGAAGCCGGAGCGCTAGCTTCGGTGGAGGCGTCGGTGGGATACTACCCTGGCTGTATTGAAATTCTAACCCACAGCCCTTATCGGGCTGGGAGACAGTGTCAGGTGGGCAGTTTGACTGGGGCGGTCGCCTCCTAAAATGTAACGGAGGCGCCCAAAGGTTCCCTCAGAATGGTTGGAAATCATTCGTAGAGTGTAAAGGCACAAGGGAGCTTGACTGCGAGACCTACAAGTCGAGCAGGGACGAAAGTCGGGCTTAGTGATCCGGTGGTTCCGCATGGAAGGGCCATCGCTCAACGGATAAAAGCTACCCCGGGGATAACAGGCTTATCTCCCCCAAGAGTCCACATCGACGGGGAGGTTTGGCACCTCGATGTCGGCTCATCGCATCCTGGGGCTGTAGTCGGTCCCAAGGGTTGGGCTGTTCGCCCATTAAAGCGGTACGCGAGCTGGGTTCAGAACGTCGTGAGACAGTTCGGTCCCTATCCGTCGTGGGCGTAGGAAATTTGAGAGGAGCTGTCCTTAGTACGAGAGGACCGGGATGGACGCACCGCTGGTGTACCAGTTGTCTTGCCAAAGGCATAGCTGGGTAGCTATGTGCGGAAGGGATAAGTGCTGAAAGCATCTAAGCATGAAGCCCCCCTCAAGATGAGATTTCCCATAGCGTAAGCTAGTAAGATCCCTGAAAGATGATCAGGTTGATAGGTCTGAGGTGGAAGCGCGGTGACGTGTGGAGCTGACAGATACTAATCGATCGAGGACTTAACCTATTAGAAAAGCGGAAGAAGATTAGCTTTTATCCATAGGGAATTGGAGCGATCGAGAAGAAGTCGTTCTTTGACTTCGTACGAGAGAGTGAAATTAACGTAGGATTTGGCTTCTGTAGCTGGACAAAGTAAAAGCGTAAACTAAACTTAGTGAATTGAATTGTGAATCGTTATCTAGTTTTGAAGGAATATCCCTTCAATTTAATATTTTATCTGGTAATGATGGCGAAGAGGCCACACCCGTTCCCATGCCGAACACGGAAGTTAAGCTCTTCAGCGCCGATGGTAGTTGGGGGTTTCCCCCTGTGAGAGTAGGACGTTGCCAGGTAAAAGCCCCTTATTTGGGGCTATTATTTTGTCGAATTTTATCCTATTTTTAGTTAGCCGGGGTGGCGGAACTGGCAGACGCACAGGACTTAAAATCCTGCGGTAGGTGACTACCGTACCGGTTCGATTCCGGTCCTCGGCACCACTTACAAAATGCGCCCGTAGCTCAATTGGATAGAGCGTTTGACTACGGATCAAAAGGTTAGGGGTTCGACTCCTCTCGGGCGCGCCATTAAGTTTAAAAGTAGTCTGAAGATTTATTTTGGGGCCTTAGCTCAGCTGGGAGAGCGCCTGCTTTGCACGCAGGAGGTCAGCGGTTCGATCCCGCTAGGCTCCACCATATAGTTAAATAATAAATTTCCATTTTGGCGGTGTAGCTCAGCTGGCTAGAGCGTACGGTTCATACCCGTGAGGTCGTGGGTTCGACTCCCTCCGCCGCTACCAATTTGGACCTTTAGCTCAGCTGGTTAGAGCAGACGGCTCATAACCGTCCGGTCGTAGGTTCGAGTCCTACAAGGTCCACCAGTTTCCATCATATTACGGAGGAATACCCAAGTCCGGCTGAAGGGATCGGTCTTGAAAACCGACAGGGGTGTCAAAACCCGCGGGGGTTCGAATCCCCCTTCCTCCTCCATATTTTTAAAATTTTATATTTTATTATCGCGGGGTGGAGCACGAACGAATATGCTTCATTGATTAACATCAGCGCACCGATTGAACTGCATCTTGAATTTACTTCCTGAAATCGGGACGGTCCGTATAAGCAGAAACAATATGCATAGAATATCTTTATTATTTTTATTATCGCGGGGTGGAGCAGTCTGGTAGCTCGTCGGGCTCATAACCCGAAGGTCGCAGGTTCAAATCCTGTCCCCGCAACCAAATGGTCCGGTAGTTCAGTTGGTTAGAATGCCTGCCTGTCACGCAGGAGGTCGCGGGTTCGAGTCCCGTCCGGACCGCCATTTTTATTATGATAATATTTACTTTTTTACTAATCTTAAGTAAAAGGGTTTCGGTAAGCTAAAAGGTCGAGGAAACGACTAAACGAACACCGGAGCGTATGTCAATACGTGAGGATGTGAGTGCAGGAGTTGACGAAGAGATTTGAAGCTTAACGGAAGCCGTAAACAATTTATGGCTCGGTAGCTCAGTTGGTAGAGCAATGGACTGAAAATCCATGTGTCGGCGGTTCGATTCCGTCCCGAGCCACCATTTTTTAGATTAAATTTAACTCTTGTGGCGATTGTGGCGAAGTGGTTAACGCACCTGATTGTGGTTCAGGCATTCGTGGGTTCGATTCCCATCAGTCGCCCCATTTACTTGCGGGTGTAGTTTAGTGGTAAAACCTCAGCCTTCCAAGCTGATGATGAGGGTTCGATTCCCTTCACCCGCTCCAATTTTTAAAAGGGGGCCTATAGCTCAGCTGGTTAGAGCGCACGCCTGATAAGCGTGAGGTCGATGGTTCGAGTCCATTTAGGCCCACCATTTCATATTTTTATTCCGCAGTAGCTCAGTGGTAGAGCTATCGGCTGTTAACCGATCGGTCGTAGGTTCGAGTCCTACCTGCGGAGCCATTTTACTTGGAGTAATCCTCAAAATGGCTGAAGAACACCTCTCTTAGAGTGAGAGTTTTGAAGTTTTCTTCTACTGTAAATATAGTGCGCCTTTAGCTCAGCAGGATAGAGCAACAGCCTTCTAAGCTGTCGGTCAGAGGTTCGAATCCTCTAAGGCGCGTAATCACAAAAAGCAAAAACTAGTCAACCATACAGGTTGGCTTTTTTTATTGGAAAAAGATACTATATGTTAGATTAAAGGCTTTTCTATATGTTAACCTCCAAAAAGTGATTGGATCCATAATGTTTATAATATGATTTCAAAAATTAATTTATTTATATAAATTAATTAAAGTATTTAATAATAAACTTGAATTATTTAATTTTTGTATTAAAATATAGATATAAACGTGAAAGGGGAGAATCATGGCTTATCCATTGATAACAGATTGTCCAGTATGCACTAAGAAGTTGAAAGTTACAAAATTACATTGTTCAAATTGCCAAACAACTATTGAAAATGAATTTGAGATGTCTAAATTTTTTTCTCTAGAACAGGAGCAGCTTCAATTTATCGAAGTTTTTTTAAAATGTAGGGGAAATATTAAAGAAGTAGAAAAGGAGCTATCCATATCTTACCCTACAGTCCGTGGAAAACTAAATGAAATTATTGAAGCGCTTGGATATGCTGCACAATCAAAAAGTAAGATCGATAAGAAAAAGGTAATTTCAATGCTAGAATCGGGTGAAATAACTCCTGAAGAGGCAATTAACATGATTAAGGAAGGTGAGGCGGATGCATATGAAAGAGGAAATAGCTAAAGTGATGGCCATGGTACAAGAAGGAAAGCTTGATGTAGAAAAGGCAGCTGAACTTCTACAGGTGATGAGAGGAACAGAAACAAGAAATCTAGCGGAAAAAGAAGTAGATTACAATAAAAAGATGCTCAGAGTACAAGTTGTATCTACTGAGGGAGATAATATTAATGTGAATGTGCCAATCAATCTAGTTAAAGCTGTTTTAAAAGCTGGCCATGGAATTGCGAGCAAGGTTCCGCAAGCAGAAATGTATGTAAAAGACATTGATATTGATCTTCTTCTGCAAGCGATAGAAAACGAAATAGACGGACAAATCGTTGATATTACCTCTGCAAACGGCGATAAGGTATCCGTTATTATTGAGTGAGATAAATGATTAAAGTAACGATTGTAACAAAGAAAAATTATCACTTTGTTGTCCCAGTTCCTTATTTTGTTTTGAATTGCTGTGGCTCTCTTTTATCGTCACATGCTTTTTGGAAACAGGTAAAAAAATGGACAAAACAAGATTCTAAAGTAAGTGTATGGCTTCCTGATTCATTGGATAAAATGACATTTAAAGTATTAGTGTCCTCCTTGAAGGCTCACAAAGGATTACTGTTAGTGGATGTCAAATTGAATGATAATATGAAGGTTAAAGTGAAATTATAATGTTGTAGATTTTAAGAGTGTAGGCTAATGTCTTCATTTAGTGATTATATAGTATTAAGGAAACAACATAAATAGATTAAAGGAGACACACATTTGAATACTGAGAATAACAAAATAGGCTTTGTTGTTGCTGGTTTGCTATTAGCTATATTGATGTCATCGATGGACAATACGATTGTAGCAACAGCGATGGGGACAATTGTTTCAGATTTGGGTGGCCTTGATAAATTCATATGGGTAACTTCTGCCTATATGGTAGCTGAGATGGCCGGTATGCCAATCTTTGGGAAGTTGTCTGACATGTTTGGACGCAAACGATTTTTCATCTTAGGGATTGTTCTTTTTTTATTCGGTTCCATTCTTTGCGGTACAGCACAAAGTATTGAGCAGCTTAGCGTTTATCGAGCTATACAAGGAATTGGCGGAGGTGCGCTAATCCCAATCACCTTTACCATTCTTTTTGATATTTTCCCACCAGAAAAACGAGGGAAAATGACAGGCTTGTTTGGAGCAGTTTTTGGACTTTCAAGTATTTTTGGTCCGTTGCTAGGTGCTTATATTACGGATTACATAAGCTGGCATTGGATTTTCTACATTAATCTTCCGCTCGGGCTAATTTCATTCTTTTTAATTTTTAAATATTATCAAGAATCTCTAGAGCATTCTAAGCAAAAGATTGATTGGATTGGTGCTTTTACCCTTGTGGGTGCGGTTATTTGTCTTATGTTTGCATTAGAGCTTGGTGGAAACGAATATGATTGGGACTCAATTAATATTATTAGTTTATTTGTAGGCTTTGTCATTTTATTTATAACATTTTTAGTTGTCGAAACGAAAGCATCAGACCCGGTTATTTCGTTTAACATGTTTAAGGACAGATTATTTGCTTCTAGTACTCTTGTAGGCTTGTTTTATGGAATAGCCTTCATAGTCGCTTCAATCTATATCCCTCTTTACGTACAAGGTGTCACAGGGGGAACTGCTACAAATTCTGGACTTATTCTTCTGCCTATGATGCTAGGTGTTGTCGTTTCTAGTCAGCTGGGGGCAATCTTAGCGTCAAGGATTGGATATCGGAATGTGATGATGGCTTTCGCAGCTATCTTCATTATTGGAATCTACCTTCTAGGTACACTGACAGTGGATACACCTAAATTGATCTTAACGTTGTACATGATTATTGTTGGTCTTGGAACAGGAGCTTCCTTTTCTGTATTAAGCATGGCTGCGATTCATCATATGGATGCAAGACAAAGGGGCTCAGCCAATTCAACAATCTCTTTTGTACGACAACTTGGAATGACAATTGGAATAACAGTTTATGGAATTATCCAGCGGAACATCTTTTCAGAACATATGAATGACTCTTTCGAAGGCAGCGGGCAAGCGTTTCAGGGAAGTGATCCACGGTCTCTTTTATCACCTGAAGCAAGAAAAGCAATTCCTGAACCAATACTTGAAAAAATCACAGATGCATTATCTAGTTCAATTGCCCAAACATTTATGTGGGCGTTGATCCCTGCTGCTCTTGTTATTGTTTTTGTTTTTATGTTGACGAATGACAAACTTGCAATGTCCACTCCTGCAACAAAGCAGGAACCACAGACTGAATAGCGAAAATTATTAATAAAGTAGTAAGAGCTTATTCACATTAGGATAAGCTCTATACTTTGATGCCTATCAAGATGGAACAGACTCAAAAAATTACTAGGTTACCTTGAATCTGAAAATCTACTTCGTTAACAGTTTGTATATCATTTAAATTCAATTTGTGTTAATGAAAGCTAAATAGGTAGGAGGGATTTCATTGCCTAAAACAATTACTAATGATCATACATTAGATTCAGTCCATTCAAATGTTCTATTGCAGAAAAAATTCTTCCATAGTGGTCAAACAAAACCAATCGAAATTAGAGTGAAAATGCTTGAAAATCTTGCTAATCTAATCCGTTCCAATGAGGAGCAAATATGTGAAGCGCTAAAACTCGACTTAAATAAATCAAAAACCGAAGCATATGTTACTGAAATTGGATTTTTGCTTGAAGAGATCCGCTTTACTTTAAAAAATATCAACAAATGGATGAAACCAGAAAAGGTAAAAACTGCAAAGACCCATATTGGATCAAAAGGATACAAAATTGCTGAGCCTTATGGTGTCACACTAATTATTGCGCCATGGAATTATCCTTTCCAATTACAGCTAGCTCCGTTAATAGGTGCAATTGCTGCGGGTAATACAGCTATTTTAAAACCTTCAGAATTAACCCCACATACTTCCAGCTTGCTTGCTAAGGTAATTAGTGAGGTGTTTGATCCAGCATTTATTGCAGTAATGGAAGGCGGAGTAGAAACGACTAGCCACTTACTTGAACAGCCGTTTGATTATATTTTTTTTACAGGGAGTGTACCGGTTGGGAAAATCGTGATGCAAAAAGCAGCTAATCGATTGATTCCTGTTACGTTAGAGCTTGGGGGGAAAAGCCCTTGTATTGTAGACGAAACTGCAGATATCGGATTGGCTGCTAAACGAATTGCATTTGGAAAATGGACAAATTCAGGACAAACTTGCATAGCTCCTGACTATTTGTACATTCATAAAAACATTCAAAATAAGTTTATCGAAGAATTAAAAAAAGTTGTTGTTGATTTTTATGGACAAAATCCAATTGAAAACGAAAAGTATCCCAAAATTGTGAATCAACGACATTTCAATCGTGTAAGAGGGTATTTAAATGATGGAGAAATTTTGTTCGGTGGACAAATTAGCGAAGAAAAACATAAGATTAACCCCACATTGATAAAGCCTAGAGGTATGTCAGTCCCTGTAATGACGGATGAAATTTTCGGTCCAATTTTGCCGATAATTGAATATGAACATATTCAAGACGTAATTGATTTTGTTACAAGTCGTCCAAAGCCATTGGCGCTTTACATTTTTACCACAAATGAAAAGATTGAAAGTGTGGTTACAAATTCTATTTCATTCGGAGGAGGATGTGTCAATGATACGTTAATGCACATAGCGACACCTTATCTTCCATTCGGTGGAGTAGGAGAAAGTGGGATAGGTTCATACCATGGTGAATCTAGTTTTGTTGCCTTCTCACATTACAAAAGTGTTCTCAAACAAACGAATCGTTTTGACTTGCGTTTTCGTTATCCAAATGCAAAAAATAGTTTAAAAATCATTAAGCGATTTATGAAATAGTTGATAACAAGGAAGGCTGGTCAAAATCTTATGGACTAGCCTACCTCGTTACTTTTTGCAGGGACTTTAATTACATAGAAAACCCTTACTTTATAGGAGATAACCCGTGCATTAAAAACTGTACCGTTCTTTCGATTTCGGCCTCATCGTCCCATTCTGCTTCAGGCACTAGCAAATAGCGGGCAATAACATAGCCAAAGATCGTTGAAGCTGTCATCCGGATAACGCTAAAAGGTGGCATGTCAATGATCTGTCCTTTAGCCTGGTAATGTGCAATCACCTTTTCGAACCGTTCAAATATTTTTTTCGCAATATGTTCTTTAAATTGTTCTTTTAATTCTGGATGAAAAGGAATTTCTTGAATGAGTATTCTAAAAAGTTGCATGTTACTCATAAGAAATTTTGTGCGGTTCTCAATCATCGCTCTCACGAAGTCTTCAAAGTGTTCATAATCCTGGTTTAGTACTTTATTAAAATCTTTTATAACAAAAGGTGCTATTAGTTTTGCCATCATTGGGGCTACAATGGTTAGCAGTAATTCCTTCTTCGTTTTATAATGCCTAAAGATTGTTCCTTCTGCTACACCAGCTTTTTTCGCAATCTCACTTGTAGAGGTAGCCGCATAGCCCTTCTCTGCAAAGGACTCAATTGCAGCAGCTAAGATTTTTTTCTGTTTTTCTGTTAACTCCTCATCATGATTAAACAATTCATCGATCATTTTATCTTGTTCAGACATTTTGTGCTCCTTTGTACCTTGAATATAAGTCTATAATAAATGATTTTTACTAGTAGGTGAAATTCAACATTTCGTTTATCCGCGAATCTATATTTTCCGGTACTTTTTAAGCGCTGAGATGTTTAACAGTATAAATAAGATGGAGAAGCCTGCTAATGCAAGGAGGTCCAGTTGGATTTTATCCCAGCCATAGCCCCTAACCATTACTTCTCTTAGTGCATCTGCAGCATAGTATAATGGTGTGATTGGTCCAATCCAACTGAGCCAGTCTGAAATTGTTTCTAAGTTAAACAATCCTGAAAAGAATATTTGCGGGACAACGATAATTGGTATAAACTGAATCATTTGCAGTTCATTATTAGCAAAAGATGAAAGTAAAATTCCTAAAGTAAGAGCTGTTAACGAAAGGAGTAAGGTTATTAACATGACATAGACGAATGCTCCTTCCATCAGCATCCCTAATACATAAATAGCATAAGCGGCAATGATTGACGCCTGAACCATGGTAAATATACCAAAGCCAAGTAGATAGCCAATTACGATTTCCCACTTTCTCAATGGACTTGATAGAAGTCGTTCAAGTGTTCCTGTTGTGCGTTCTCTTAAAAATGAAACACCTGCAATAAGGAAAACAAAGAAGAAAACAAAAAATCCAAGTAGAACTGGTCCAAAATAATCAAACTGTCCCATTTCACTGGAACCGTGTAAATAATCAACTTCAAGGTCAAAAGCTGCACTATTTCCTTGCAGAGATCCTAAAGCGGTTTGGATCCATTTAACTGTTGCTCCATTAACACTTGGATCACTACCTTCAAGAAAAATTGAAGGAACTTGGTTGTCAAATCGGATATAGCCATCGATTTCTCGATCAGAAAGATCCCTTTTAGCATCCTTTTCATCATTATATTGAGTGACTGTTGCGTCATCTAGCTCAAGTTTATCTACGACTGTTTCTGGAACATTTACTAGACCTACCTTAGGGTTATAATCATCAGTATTAAAAACGAAGTGAAGCATCGTTAAAACAAGAATCGGAGCGAATATTAACAACCCCATCGTTCTTTTATCACGAACGATTTGTCGTAAAATTCGAATGATTAATGCTTTTATTCTCATAAGTAGGCACCTCCATAGACGAGAAATGCTTCTTCAATTGTCGTGGTCTTTGTTTTTTCTTTCAGTTCCTTTGGTGTACCAACTGCAATCAGGCCACCGTTTCGCATTAATCCTAATCTGTCACATTTTTCCGCTTCATCCATGACGTGTGTCGTCACAATTATCGTTGTACCCTTTTTCTTTAGGTCATAAAATGCTTCCCAAATGCTTCTTCTTAAAACTGGGTCAATCCCCACGGTAGGCTCATCGAGTATTAGAATATCAGGCTCGTGGAGAAGTGAAATAGCTAATGATAGCCTTCTTTTCATGCCACCAGAGTAATTAGAGACGAGTTTAGTCATGTGATCTGTAAGTTGAACAACTTCCATCACATCAGTCATTCTTTGTTGCTGCTTCATGCCTTTTAACCCATAAAGTGATGCAAAAAATTGAAGATTTTCCTTTGCTGATAATTCTCCATAAAGTGCATCAGCTTGGGCCATATATCCGACTCTTTCGATTAATTTTAATGATGGCATTTTCTCTTGAAATAGAAAGTTTTCTCCTGATGTGGGTAGATCCAAACCAACCAACTGTTTGACTAGTGTAGTTTTACCTGCACCTGAGGGTCCAAGCAGTCCAAAGATCTCGCCTTCATAGATATCTAGACTAATATCGTTTAAGACCTGCTGTTTACCAAATGCTCTTGAGATATGTTGAATTGAAACAATCTCTTTTGTCTGTTTCAAAATTCTTCACCTCTTCCTATAAAATGAGTGATTACTCACTTAAATAATAAACCTTGTTACTTCTCTTGTAAAGTGAGTAATCACTCATTAACGAAATGGTGTAAGTTATGACTAATTCAAATATTAAAATAATAGTTTTTTATGAGGACTGCTGTGGAAAACAACAAGATTAATGGTACAATATTGCTAATAATTTTGTTTAATGATAGATAATTAGTAGGCAATACCCTTAAAAATGACGAGTAGTAATTAGTATTGATGATTGTACCTCGAGAGGAATTTGTGATAACAAAGGAAGCCATATACTTATTAAAAATACCCCTATTCAACAATGTGCGATTATTAATATAGCTAAATGAAAAGGTGAAGACTATGCAAATGCAAAAAATATTACCGGCTTTTTCTACTATTAAGCAATTTGAAAAGTTTTTACAAAGTAATTATGAGATCGGTGTATTCTTAGAAACTCACATTTCACAATTAATTAATATCCATAAGCTTGCAAAGCAATATAATAAAAAAATTATTTACCATGTTGATCTCATTCATGGGCTGAAAAATGATGATTATGCAACAGAATATATCTGCCAGGAGTTTGAACCATATGGACTGATTTCAACTAAATCCTCTGTTATTATTAAAGCGAAGCAAAAGGGAGTTATTGCGATTCAACGGATGTTTTTAATTGATTCACATGCTCTGGAGAGAAGTTATCGCTTAGTTGAAAAAACAAAGCCTGATTATATTGAAGTATTACCAGGCGCTATGCCATGGATGATTAAAGAGGTAAAGGAAAGAACAAACATTAAGATTTTTGCCGGAGGTCTTATCCGTAGTACTCGGGAGGTTGAGGACGCACTGTCAGCGGGTGCTGAGGCAATTACAACTTCAAAAAGAGAGCTTTGGGAGTACTTTAGATAACTTTTTAAAACAAATATTGGCGTATCACGTAATTTGTATTGCGCTTTTTTCTGTTATGCAATGTTAAGGGATGTTATAATTTAGTTAAGTAAATAAGACCGTAGGAGACTTGAAGAGACCATGCTACATTATAGCGATTGTTATAATGATAGTTCCGGTCTCTTTTTTAGTCGTTAAGGAAATTATAAAATTCTTGAACTGTGGATAAGCGCACGACATCCAGCTCCAGCGCCTAGCCCCTCTAGGGTCTAGATAATTTAGAATTGAAGTCAAAGAACGCCTTCTATTCTAAATTATCTTATTTGCCTGAGGCTGATCAAGGCGCTTGCGCTTTAGTTGATAAGAACCTAGTGAAAAGGGGATGCTTAGTATGAATCAGAAAAAGTGGTTAACAATGTCTGATGGCCATGAGGTTTATTTGCTTAAATGGTATAAAGAAAATGTTAAGCCAAGAGCGATCTTACAAGTATCACATGGGATGGCAGAGCATATAAATCGATATCACGAATTTGCCATTGCACTTGTTTCAGCAGGTTTTTTTGTTTATGGAAATGACCATCGTGGACATGGAAAAACAGGTGAAAAAGCCGGGACTTTAGGTTTTTTTGCTGATGGTGATGGATTTGAACGAGCTGTTGAGGACCTAGGGGAAATAAACGATTTCATTCACACTGAGTATCCAGATACACCTATTTTCATAATGGGACATAGTATGGGATCATTTTTAGTTCGACGTTTTGTACAACGCTTTCAAAAACAGGTTGATGGAGTGATCATCTCTGGAACAGGTGGAGATCCAGGATTGATGGGGAAAATCGGTAAAAGACTAGCAAAATCTCAGGTTAATAAATTGGGTGAGCGAACTGAGAGTCCATTCATGAACAAGCTAACCTTTGGTGGGTATAATAAGAAGTTCTCCACGGTTGAAACTGATTATGATTGGCTGACAAGGGATCGAAACGAGGTACAAAAATATATAGAAGATCCTCATTGCGGATTTATTGCTACAACTAGCTTTTATTATGATTTACTTTCTGGATTAGAAACAATCCATCGAAACGGTGAAGTCAAAAAAATTGAAACGGATCTACCCTTCTTCTTTTTCAGTGGGGATCATGACCCGGTCGGTAATCAAACAAAAGGTGTTATCGGTGTTATCAAACAATATAAAAAACATGGAATTAAAAATATAGATTATATGTTTTATAAAGAAGGACGTCATGAAATGCTGAATGAAACAAATCGAAAAGAAGTAATAACTCATATCATTCAGTGGTTAGAGGAACAATTGTAATTATTCCCTAATGTAATGATTTAAAATTCTTATTGACACATAACCAAAAGGTTTCGTATTATTGTTGTTAGGAAACCATTTGGTTACATAATATACATGGAGGCAATACACATGACAAATAATCAAGAAAAAGTACCAGAAATTCGTAAAACAACAGTATTTAATGCATCAATTGAAAAGGTATGGCAAGCAGTTTCATCTTCAGAGGGAATTGCTGAATGGTTTATGCCAAATGATTTTGAGCCAAAGGAAGGTCATGAGTTCACGCTCCATTCACCATATGAGAAATCACCGTGTAAAGTGTTAGAAGTGAATCCGCCAACTGGACTTACATTCACTTGGGGCGTATTTGGCTGGAAAGTTTCGTTCGAGTTAAAGGAATTAGAAGGAAAAACAGAATTTACACTTATCCATTCTGGCTGGGGGGCACCAAACGAAGTGGTCGGGCCAGCAGGTGAGACACATACTGTCATAAGAGATCGAATGAACAATGGTTGGGAAGGAATTGTTAATGATCGTCTTCGCAAAGTAGTTGAGGGATAATGACAGCCGTTCAAAAATATGATGTTTTCCAAGCGATTGCTGATCCTTCTCGCCGCAAAATGCTAAAGCTACTCGCGAATCAGGAATTACCTGTGACCGTAATAAGCAAGCACTTCCCGATGAGTCGTACGGCTGTGTCCAAGCATTTACGGATACTATCTGAAGCTAATCTTTTAAGTGTAGAAAAAGTAGGAAGAGAAATAAGGTACAAGCTGCAGCCAGATACTTTGCTTGAATTAAAGGACTGGCTTTCCTTTTATGAACAATTTTGGGATAACAAAATTTCAATGCTAAGACATCTAGTAGAAAATGAAGAAACATGCGGGTTGAAGGCAGTCGAAAAGATAGATCGTTTTGATAATAATGAAAAGTAGCCTACTTTGATAGTAGGCTAAACTGATTCAATCGTTAATAAGCCAATTATAGACAGAGGAGAAGGTAAATGGCAGAAGAATTAAGAAATTTATTTGATAAAGACTATATTAATGAGCTTTCAACCTCAATTAAATCAGAATATCGAAATTTTGATTCTCGCTTATTTCAATCGCTAATTTATGATGATATGTGGAATGAATTAGCATTAAAGCAACGAGTAAGACATATCACGAATTGTCTTCATAAAACATTAGCTATGGAATTTATAGAAGTACTAGAGCTATTAAAAAAGGTCGCTCCACATTGTAGGGGGGGATTAACTGGCATTGTCTTTCCAGATTATGTAGAGGTATATGGACTTGAGTTTTGGAATGAATCGATTAAAGCTCTTGAATACTTTACGCAATTATCAACCTCTGAATTTGCAGTAAGACCTTTTGTTATGAAAAACCAATCACTTATGATGGATCAATTTTTAAAATGGAGCAAACATCCGAATGAGCATGTAAGAAGATTAGCAAGTGAAGGCTCTAGACCTCGACTACCATGGGGAATTGCATTAACAAGCCTCAAAAAAGATCCAACTCCAATTTTTCCAATCTTAGAGAATTTAAAAGCGGATCCATCTTTATATGTTCGAAAAAGTGTAGCAAACAATTTAAATGACATTTCAAAGGACCACCCAGAGCTTGTCCTTGAAATCGCTCAAAAATGGTATGGCGACAACATTGATACGAATTGGATAATCAAAAGAGGAATAAGAACCTTAATGAAAAAGGGAGATCAACAAGCGCTAGAATTGTTTGGTTTTGGTACGAATCCTAATCTAATTGTAGAAGAGTTAACTGTGACAGATAAACTAACGATTGGTGATGCGTTATCTTTTTCTTTTCAGCTTATATCATCAGATGAAAAGCCTACAAAGATCCGGGTTGAATACGCACTTGATTTCGTGAAGGCTAATGGAAAGCATTCAACGAAGTTATTTAAAATCGCTGAAAATGTGATAAACTCTGGTGAAAAAAAGGTTTATACGAAGAAACATTCATTTAAAGATTTAACAACACGAAAACATTATCCAGGAAAACACAAGATTTCCATTGTGGTGAACGGGGAAACAAAGGCAAGCGAATATTTCTTAGTGGTTTGAATTAAGTTCATGTTATAAAGAATACAAATTTAAGTAAAAGACAAATAAGAACATAAATTAATAAGTTTAATAAAGAGAGAATTAACCTTCAAATTGTTTTAATGGGTTAATTCTCTTTTTGTTTTTTCGCAACGCCTGCAGCGGAATTCAACCGCACCTCATTACTTGGTAAAGAGCAACTGAGTTTGCGAAAACAGCCTTTATAAAAATATAGTTTAAAAGACTACCTATTAGCAAATACGATCTGAAGTATTGAAACCGCTTTATAATAGATTGACAAATATCAAGTTACAAAGTAACATAATAATTAAGTTATCGGTAAACTAAAGTTTGGAGGTTTTTTATATTTTGAGTAAACTAAAAAGTGAAATAGAAAATCATTTACTTAATCATATTTTACCGTTTTGGATAAATCTTAAGGATGAACAAAATGGTGGTTTCTTTGGCAAAGTTAATTATGATCTAACTGTTAATAAAGAAGCCGATAAAGGTGGTATTGCTGCTTCGCGGTTTTTATGGTCGTTCTCAGCAGCTTACCGAGTGACAAAAAGACCTGAATATTTAGAATGCGCACATCATGCTTACTCATTCTTAGTTGAGAAAATATATGATCATGAACACCAAGGTTTATTTTGGCAAGTCGATTATAAAGGGAATCCTGTTGAAGACCAAAAACATGTTTATACTCAATCATTTGGTGTTTATGCATTAAGTGAATATTACCTTATAACAAAAAGTGAAGAGGCACTACAATACGCAAATAAAATTTTTAATTTAATCGAAACAATAGGCTTTGATAAGGATAACAATGCATATAAAGAAGAATTTGATCGGGAATGGAACGAGCTTCCAAATGAAAAGCTGAGTGAAAATGGTGTTGTAGCAGAAATTACGACTAACACACATCTTCATGTTTTAGAAGCCTATACAAATCTTTATAAAGCATCTGCAGAAGAAGTGGTTAAGGAACGATTAACAAATTTAATCGAGATTTTCTATGAAAAGATTTATGACAAGGATACAAAATTCTTAAACGTATTTTTTGATAAACACTGGAACTCTTTGCTCCATTTAAAATCATTTGGACATGACATCGAAGCAAGCTGGTTAATTGATGATGCACTTAATGTGTTAGGTCTTGAAGATGAACGTTTTGTTCAAATGGTTATTGATATTGCCTATAACATTGCAGATGCAGCAATTCTTGAAGATGGTTCTCTTGCAAATGAACAGCATAATGATGATGTTGACCTTACACGCATTTGGTGGGTCCAAGCAGAAGCAATGGTTGGCTTCCATAATGCGTATGAAAGAACGAATGATGAGAAATTTTTAACATTAGTAAATGGATTATGGGAGTACACGAAAAATAATATTGTCGATTATCGTGACGGTGGAGAATGGTATTGGTCTGTTGAACCAGATGGCAAGCCAACGGAAAGAGCAGTTGGAGAACCATGGAAAACACCATATCATAATTCAAGATTTTGTTTAGAAATGATGGAGAGGATTGAAAACAAATGATACATGAAAAGTATTTTGAATTAGTTGAAAAACAAAATGAACTATTAAACAAAAAAAATGAGAAAAAGGCAGACTTTTATAATGGAATATATGATCGTTATGATAACCCGGTTGTAACTCGTCACCATGTTCCATTACATTGGCGCTTTGATTTAAATATAGAAACAAATCCTCACTTTATGGAGAGATTAGGAATAAATGCAGCTTTTAACCCAGGTGCAATTTATTTAAATAATAAGTTCTATCTTGTTGTTCGTACTGAAGGCTTAGATCGTAAATCGATTTTTGCGCTAGCTGAGAGTGACAATGGCATAGATAACTTTCGATTCATTGATACACCATTGACATGGGAAGATATTGATGAAAAAGAAACGAATATTTATGATATGCGTTTAGTTCAGCATGAAGATGGTTGGATTTACGGGATTTATTGCTCTGAAAGCAAGGACCTAAATGCATCTGAGTTTGATACATCTAGTGCTATTGCCCAAGCGGGGTTAGTGCGGACAAAGGATCTTAAAAAATGGGATCGTCTCCCTAATATTGAAACTCCATCACCACAACAACGTAATGTGGTTCTACACCCTGAATTTGTTGATGGTAAATATGCATTTTACACTCGTCCACAGGATGGATTTATTTCAACAGGCTCTGGTGGTGGAATAGCATTTGCCTTATGTGAAGATATTTTAAATCCAATTATAAAAGAAGAACAGGTTATGCATGAGAAGCGCTACCATACGATTTACGAGGTTAAAAATGGGCAAGGACCAGCACCAATTAAAACGGATAAAGGCTGGATTCATATTGCACATGGAGTGAGAAACACTGCAGCGGGTTTACGTTATGTCCTTTACACACTTGCAACTAGTTTAGAGGATCCATCGCAAGTAATTGCAACACCTGGTGGCCATTTTATTGCACCCTATGATGAAGAGCGGATAGGTGATGTATCAAATGTTGTCTTCTGTAACGGAGCTGTAGTAAATGAAAATAATGAAGTGTTTATCTATTATGCATCAAGTGACACTCGTATTCACGTGGCAACGACAACAATAGAAAAGCTTGTTGATTACACCTTTAATACTCCTGAAGATCCTTTTCGCTCTTTAGAATGTGCTGCACAGCGTAAGGAATTGATTGAGCGGAATTTAGAATTACTTAAAGAGATTAAGTGATTGTTTATATAGGCTATTTTTTAAGAGATAGTTGCTTTTAAAACAAAAACTATTTCAGGTTGATTGGAACGGATTGCGAGACTCCTGCGGGAGTAGCAGGACAGGTGAGACCCCGCAGGCGTTTACGCCGAGGAGGCTCACCGCCCGCCCCGCGGAAAGCGAGCATCTCTCGCTGCAATCAACCACGCTGCATTACTTGGTAAATAGCAACAATGTTTGCGAAAACAGCCTTATATACATTACTAGCAAAATGAGATAAGCAATTTGCTCGGAGGAAATGAAAAATGAAAAACAATGTGACGATGAGGGATATAGCCGATCAATTAGGCGTAAGTAGTGTTACTGTTTCAAAGGCACTTAACGATAAAGATGGAGTGAGTGAGGAGCTTAAACTTAAAATTAAACACCTTGCTGAAGAAATGGGCTATCGCTATAACGCAATGGCAAAGTCTATGAAAGAAGGATTATCTTATAATATTGGCGTTATCGTTCCTGAGCGTTTTGCAGGTATGGAACAATCATCGTTTTATTTAAATGTATACCAAAGTATATCAAGGGTTTTGGAGAACCATGGTTACTATGGAATACTCCATATTTTAAATAGTGAAGATGAAAAAAAGCAAAACCTTCCAAGAATTTATTATGAGAAAAAAGTAGATGGTTTCATTATTCTTGGGCAAATAAGTAAAAAATATATTGAAAAAATCCAAGGTATCGAGCTTCCAAAAGTTTTTCTTGATTTCTATGATGAGCATGCAGATATTGATTCAGTTATTACAGATAACTTCTATGGAGCCTATGAAATTACGAACTATCTTCTTCACAATGGTCATCGTGAGATTGCTTATGTTGGGAATTTATATTCAACTAGTAGTATACAGGACCGTTTCTTAGGCTATTTTAAATCATTACTTGAGCATAAAGTTGAGTTAAAGCAAGACTATATCCTAAATGATCGCGACGAACATGGTACTTATATCGATATTACAATTCCTGAAAAGCTTCCAACTGCATTTGTGTGTAACTGTGATCAGGTTGCACATAATTTAGTTCACAAGCTAACAAAATTAGGATATAAAGTTCCGGAAGATTGTTCGGTCGTAAGCTTTGATAACGATGTATATGCAACGATAACAGAACCTGGACTAACTACAGTTGAAGTTGACATAGAAGAAATGGCGAATAACGCAGTGAGCTTCACTTTAGAAAAAATAAAGGATCCAAAGAAAAACTTTGGACGTGTATTAGTAAAAGGAAAAATAGTCTATCGAAAGTCAGTTAAAAAAATAACAACAAGGTAACATTATACCTTGTTGTTATTTTTTTAGTATACTAAATGTGTAGATGAATGTTATTTTAAGAAGCCTTTTCCAAGTTTAATTATTTTTTGGCTCTGTTAAGCTCACTGTTGATTTTGGCACTTTGTTGATTGGAGCGAACGCCCGCAGCGGAAATCAACAACCAAGTTTAATAGAGCTATTTATAAAGGTAGTGAAAAAAATGAATAGCAAAATCGTTTTGTTTTTTCAATATATGTATAAATATTTTCAAGTAAGTTTATGCTTTTGGCTATCGCTATTAAAGGGTTTAGTTGTATATAGTATCGTCCCGAGCTTTTGTACACTGTTTTTAGTGTTGCGTGACATAAATAAGGGTGAGGATGAGGAGAAAAATAAAAATGTAAAGCTTCTTTTTAATCATTATTATGAATCATTTAAAATGTATAAGGTGACATCTTTTATCTATACTTTTAGTATGATCATTGTTTATACATGTCTTTTCTTTGTAAATAAGCAAACAAATGCATTTTCACTTGTCCTATCTATTTTATTAATCTATTTCTTGGCAATGGTATTATTGATGTTAACTTATAGTACGGCATTTCTTGCTTTTAAAAACATGAATGTAAAGGATGGCAATATCCATGCCTTCTTAGCCATTATCAAAAATCCAATAAATTCGGTCTCAATTTTAGTGATAATTATTCTACTATTTATTGCTGCTGGTTATAATCTTGTATTTTTTGTTGTATTCGGTCCCTTTTTATATGGGCTAGGTGTTATTTTTTCATTAGTTAAGGTTTTGGAAGTAGAAAAATAGAGTAGTTAATGAAATTGCTAGTAGGGTTACTCACGAGGGCATACATGTCTCTCTATGAGAGTAACCCTATTTTGTTTGTTATAAATTAAAAGAATAAACTGAGAAGGTTTACTTGAGAATAATTAAACGAGGAATAATTAACTTAACGTTAACTTTACATATAGGATTATAAACAGAGTGTAATAAAGAAACAGAGAAGTATGTGAAAGGGACAAGGGTTTATTTTATGCAGAAAAGGTGGATTTTTATTGTATATTACAGTCATAAAATAACTAGTAAATGTCGAAATAAACAGTGGTTATTAAAGAGATTACTATTAATTTAGAGTGAAAGTTTAAAAAATTTGTAGAATGTTGAAAATATTAAAAGAAAAGTCATTGACAAGAAAGCGTTACCATCATACAATTAATTTGTAACCTATACGGTAACTTAAAAGTGAATTAAAGAGAGGAGTTAATAGAATGAAAAAAACTAGATTACTAAGCTTACTTATGGCTATGGTACTTGTTGTACTTGCAGCTCTTACTGGTTGTTCATCTACTTCAAAGGAAGATGATGGGAGCGCAAATGGTGGTTCAACTGAAGCGGATGTAAGTTGGAAAGATAAAGATCCTAAGGAAATTGAAGGGGAAATTACATTCATTACTCAAAGAACGGATATTGTTGATACGGTATTCCCTGAGTATGAGAAAGAATTCCAAAAGATCTATCCAAATGTTGAAGTGAATTTCGAGGCATTAACAGATTACGGCGGACAAATAACACCGCGTATGAACACTGAAGATTATGGTGATGTGCTTTTAATGGCTCCACAAGTTCCAATTGAAGATATTCCAAATTTCTTTGAGCCACTTGGAAAACTTGCTGAAATGGAAAAGGATTATATGGGTGTTGAAGAAAGAGCAGTAGATGGTACAGTGTATGGTATTCCAATTGCAGTAACTTACACTGGTGTCGTTTATAACAAAAAGGTATTTGCAGAAGCTGGAATTGAAAAAACTCCTAAAACAATAGATGAGTTTATGGAGGCTTTAAACAAAGTTAAAGATAATACTGATGCAATTCCAATGTACACGAACTATGCAGCTGGATGGCCGTTAACACAGTGGCAAGGTGCTATAACAACTGTTGCTGGTGATGCTGCATACTATAACCAAACACTAGTAAACGAAAAGGATCCATTAGTACCTGGAAAACCTCAATATGAGCTTTATAAAATTATGTATGATATCGCTAAACAAGGTTTGATTGAAAAAGATCCATTAACAACTGATTGGGAATTATCAAAAGAGATGATGGGTAAAGGTGAAATTGCTACGATGGTATTAGGTTCTTGGGCAATTGACCAAATTAAAGGTGTTTCTGAAAACCCAGATGATATTGGTTATATGCCATTCCCAACGAATGCGGAAGAAGTAATTTTCCCATTAGGAGCAGACTTGCAAATCGGTGTTAATAAGCATACTGAGCATAAAGATGCTGCATTAGCGTGGGTTGACTGGTTCATTCATGACTCTGGATATGCTGTTGAGCAAGCTGGTGGTATTAGTGCAGCTAAGAGCGTTCCACTTCCAGAAGAGTTAAAAGCATATGAAGAACAGGGAGTTGTATTCTCATTACTTGAACCGGCTAAAGAAGGACAAGAAGGTTTGCTTGACCAAATTGATAAAGAATCTGAAGTTGGTTTCTGGTTAGAAGATAATAAGAAGCGTATTATTGAAGCGGCTATCGGAAATAGAGATGAGACTTATGAAGATATAAATAAAGAATTAAATGCTGATTGGAATGAAGCAGCAGAGAAAATCAAGGGTGAGTAGTTAAGGATACCCGATAACAAAATGTGTTAGAGAAAAGTGCATGTTATGCACTTTTCTTAACTTAAATACTAAAGTTTACTCTTAGCGCCCAGTCCTAAAAGGATATAAGCCACTCAGGAATTGAAGGTACTTTAACACCTTCCATTCCTGAGCGACTTATTTGCCTGAGGCTAAGCTTATGTGAATTTCGCTTTTATTACTGCCGGGAGGTGTAGTCTGTGTTCAAATTCTCAAACCTATCTTATGACGCGCAAAGAAGAGTCATTATTATTCTTTTCTCAATTGTTCCGGTAGCATTGTTAATTACTTTTGCTTATATACCGGTAGCGAATATGTTCTATTACAGTTTCACAGATTGGAATGGATTTAGTGATAAGGAGTTTGTCGGATTTGAAAATTACCTGACAATTTTTACTGATCCAGAATACTTTGTTGTTTTTAAAGTAAGTTTGTATTATTTCTTTGCAACGTTTGTGCAAATGGGATTAGCGTTATATTTTGCGACAATTTTAAGTTTTAACGTGCGTTTTAAGAATTTCTTTAAAGGTGTTTTGTTTTTTCCTTACTTATTAAATGGTGTTGCGATTGGTTTTATGTTTTTGTTTTTCTTTAGACCTGAGGGAACATTGGATACGGTTTTAAATACTTTAGGATTAGGCGAGTTTATTCAACTTTGGTTAGGAAACCCAGATATTATTAATATTTCTTTAGCAGGAACTTCTATATGGAGATATATGGGTTTTAACTTTATCATCTTTTTAGGAGCGATTTCATCGATTCCTAAAGATGTATATGAAGCAGCGGAAATTGATGGTGCGAATAAATGGCACCAGTTTAGATATATTATTTTACCGAGTATTCGCAGAATCATTCAGCTTAATTTAATTCTAGCGATAAGTGGAGCACTTTCTTCGTTTGAAATTCCTTACATTATGACAGCTGGTGCTAACGGTAGTAAAACGTTTGTTATCCAGACAGTAGATATTGCGTTTAAGTATGGTAAGGTCGGTCTAGGTTCTGCGATGGCTGTTGTGCTTATGATTATTGTTATCGTTGTAACGCTTATACAGAAAAAATTCTTTAAGGAGGACTAGAAGTGTATAAATTAAAGTATACGTTAGGTAGCGTAGTTAAATATGTATCACTGCTTCTAGGATTATTCGCAGCTTTAATTCCAATTGCGGTCGTATTCTTTGCCTCTTTTAAAACAAGTAGTGAATATAAGAGTTCAGGACCTTTAACACCGCCTGAAAATTGGACAAACTTCGAAAATTACACAAGGGCATTTGTTGAAGGAAATATGATGGTGGGGTTTGTAAATACAACGATAATTTTACTTGTTTCGATTGTAGGTGCAACGTTAACAGGTTCAATGATCGCATTTGTATTAAATCGTTTTAAATTCAGAGGTAGCAATCTATTAATGGGTGCCTTTTTACTTGCTACACTTATTCCAGCTGTTACAACGCAAGTTGCAACCTTCCAAATAATTGAGGGGCTTGGGTTGTTTAATACAAGAGGAGCGGCAATTATTTTGTACATGAGTACAGATATTATTGCAGTTTATATTTTCTTGCAGTTTATGGATTCGATTTCAGTTTCATTAGATGAATCAGCAATGCTTGATGGTGCGTCATATGTAACGATTTTCAGAAAAATTATTTTACCTTTACTTAAGCCGGCTATTGTTACGGTTATCATCGTTAAAGGTGTAAATGTATATAACGATTTTTATACACCGTTTCTCTATATGCCGAAAAAGGAGCTTCATGTTATTTCAACCGCGCTGTTTACGTTTAAAGGACCTTATGGATCACAGTGGGAGGTTATCTGTGCTGGGATTATGATTGCGATTATCCCGACGTTGATTGCTTTCATCTCACTTCAGAAACATATATACAACGGAATGGCAGGTTCAGTTAAGTAATTATTCATCGAATGGTCCTGTCTGGGATAGTGTTGGAAAGTCATATTTTTGAGACGTTATTTTTGTAATGGGAAACCGTAAGGGACTGAATTTTAGTTTTGATGTCAGCCCTTATTTTGTAAGGAGGAGCCGTTTTTGGAATTCATCAAAGGTTTTACGTATGGTTGGATGAGTAGAAAAGGAGATTTTAAGAAGCCTGAAGCGAAGGAGTCTATGAGGCTCTTAAAAGAACGAACAAATACAGATTATGCAATTATTTCATTAGCAGCTTTACAGGATGGTGCCCATACAACAGTAGTTGATTATACTGGGGAACACATGGTTTCAGATGAAGAATTAGTAGACATGATTGAATATGCTCAGTCGCTTGGCCTGAAGGTGATCTTAAAACCTACAGTGAATTGTAAGGATGGTACATGGAGAGCGCATATTAATTTCTTTGACCTAGATGTTCCTTGTGAACCTAAGTGGAAAGATTGGTTTAAGAGCTATACGGAATATCAAATGCATTATGCTGCAATTGCTCAGAAAACAAATTGTGACATGATCATTGTTGGTTGTGAAATGGTACAAACAGAACGTAAAGACAAAGAGTGGCGTGCTTTAGTAGATGAAGTGCGTACGGTTTATAATGGGGCTATTACGTATAATACTGATAAATACCAAGAAGGAAATGTGAAATGGTGGGATGCGTTAGATGTGATCTCGTCCAGTGGTTATTATCCAATAAATGATTGGGATAATCAGTTAGATCGTATCGAAAAGATTATTAAACCATTTAATAAACCGTTTTTCTTTGCGGAAGCTGGTTGTCCAAGTCGTTCGAATTCGCCGTATGTTCCGAATGATTGGGGTCTCGAAGGTGAGACGGACCTGAAAGCGCAAGAGGATTATTATAAAGTAATGTTCGAAAAAACAAAGGATAGAGACTGGGTACAGGGTTTTGGTCTGTGGGACTGGAAAGCTCTGCTTCATATGGAAGAAAACGCGGCAAATAATGATGATTATGCTGTTTATGGAAAACCAGCAGAGAAGGTAATTAAGGCTTTTTATGCAACTAAATAATGATGAAGGTGAACGATCCTTAAGGTAGCAAACTCTTGTTTAGGGGGCTACCTTTTTTGTCGAATATTTTAGGATGAAAATATGTTTGTTATGTCTTTACTATAATTGAATATTAGTATAAAGTTAGTTTTATAATAACAAATAAAATAACTAAAATAACAAGAGGGGTAAATGTACTTGATTTGTAATAATATAGGTTGAATTAATATATTGCTTAACTAGTGGAAGTTTAAATGATTCTATAGATATCTATATTTATCTAAAACTACTCAAAAAAACTAACAAAAATAACAGATTAGAAGGGTGAGAAGAATGAAGAAAATAGATTTAAATGGATCTTGGAAAATGAAGTGTACGAATGAAACTGAATGGTTAGATGCAATCGTTCCAGGTTCTGTTATGAATGACTTGTTAAGGCAGGGGAAAATTGATGATCCTTTTTATCGTGATAATGAAGACCATGCTTATGAAATAGCTGCAAAGGATTATGAATTTACTCGTGAATTTTCAGTTGATGAAGAACTACTTAGTCATAGCCAGGTTGCGATTCGATTTGATGGTCTTGATACACTTTCAAAAATAATGGTTAATGGACAATTAGTTGCAAAAACAAACAATATGCATCGTACCTATGAATTTGATATTAAGGCTTATTTAGTGAAAGGAACAAATCATTTACAAGTAACTCTCCTCTCACCAATTCAGTATATAACTGAAAAGCAGAAAGAAACGAAATTATGGGGAGTAACCGATGCCGTTGAAGGGTATCCACATATACGAAAAGGCCATAGTATGTTCGGTTGGGACTGGGGTCCTCGAATTCCTGATTTAGGAATTTGGCGTACTGTTTCTCTGCTAGCTTGGAATGATAGTCGCATTGAAGATGTGTATGTTAGTCAGGATCACCATGAAAATGAGGTCGGTGTAAATGTACGTGTGAAAGTAAAGGATGTACAGAAAGAAATCGTAAACCTTGAGGTGAAGCTTACAAGTCCAACGGGTGAAATAAATTCAACAAAAATCACGGCTATGAAATCGGAAGAAACAATTACGATTGATGTAGCAAATCCACAATTATGGTGGCCAAATGGATATGGAGAACAGCCATTATATAAGGTAGAAGTCCTTGTTTCAAATGAGGAGGGCTTGTTAGATGAAAAAGCATTAACCATTGGACTGCGTACGATAAAAGTAAAACATGAACCTGATCAATGGGGAAAATCATTCGAATTTGAAGTAAATGGTCTCTCAATTTTTGCGATGGGCGCGAACTACATTCCAGAAGATAATTTGTTAGCGAGAAATTCATCAGAAAGAACCGAACGATTAATCAATGATTGTGTGGAAGCTAACTTTAATATGATTCGTGTCTGGGGTGGTGGAATTTATCCTGAGGATTATTTCTTTGATTTATGTGACGAAAAAGGGCTAATCGTTTGGCAGGACTTTATGTTTGCTTGTAGTATGTACGAATTAAATGATGAGTTTAGAGAAACCGTTGAACAAGAAGTAATCGACAATATGAAGCGGATTCGTCACCATGCAAGTCTTGGAATTTGGTGTGGAAATAATGAAGTTGAAGAAGCCTGGGTATATTGGGGAGATATGCCTAATGATGATTACAAACATAAAGCAGACTATATCAAGCTTTTCGAATTTATTATTCCTGAGCTTGCTAAGGAACTTGACCCTCAGACCTTTTACTGGTCATCATCCCCATCATCTGGTGGAGGATTTAATGAACCGCGTAATCCAAATGAAGGTGATATGCATTATTGGGAAGTATGGCATGGATTAAAACCATTCTCAGAATATGAGAAGTTCCATTTCCGCTTCTGTTCGGAATTTGGTTTTCAATCATTCCCATCAATGAAAACGATTGAAACCTTTACAGAGCCTGAAGACCGCAATATTTTTTCATATGTCATGGAAAAGCACCAGAAGAATGGAGCTGCGAATGGGAAAATTCTCTTTTACCTTTCTGAAAACTTCCTTTATCCAAAAGACTTTGATTCTTTACTATATGCCTCCCAGCTATTGCAGGCAGAAGCAATTAAATATGGGGTAGAACATTGGAGAAGAAATCGCGGTCGTTGTATGGGGTCACTTTACTGGCAGTTAAATGACTGTTGGCCGGTTGCTTCTTGGTCTAGTATTGATTATTACGGTCGCTGGAAAGCGTTGCATTATTTCACGAAGAAGTTTTATTCGCCAGTTTTGTTATCACTTAGAGAAGATGGAACAGATGTAGAAATCCATGTGACAAACGATTCTTTAGCAAATGTAAATGCGCGAATTGAATGGAAATTACGTAAAAATACGTCAGAAGTTCTTCAAGAAGGAACAGTGACTGCAACTATTGAAAGTCTTACGGCTAATCAATGTGAGAAATTATCATTTGGTGAATTTTTGACTTTTGATGCAATGAGAAATACGTACCTTGAGTGCATATTGTATGTAAATGGTGAACAAACAACTGTAACAACCCTGTTGTTTACGAAGCCGAAGCATTTTACTTTCCTAAATCCAGAACTATCAGTTGACGTGACAGAAACAGATGAAACATTTGAAATTGTTGTATCCTCGATAGCTTTTGCAAAATACATTGAACTTGAATTAGTCGCAGCAGATTGCAAGTTTAGTGACAATTACTTTGACCTTTCGGCAGGAGTTAATAGAACGATTGTCGTTCAAAAAGAAAGTTTGAGTGAAGATCTAAGTCTAGGTGCATTTAAGCAACAGTTATCACTTCGCAGTGTTTTTGATATTGCATAGAAATTACTGAATGACTCTCATATCCCTTCGTCATTTTGATAATAATAGGCCGGGTAATTCTACTCTTGAACATTAGTGATAGAAGACACTGTCTGTAGCGGAAATCAACAACCGAGTTTAACAGAGTCTTAAAAATAAATACATGAAATATGATCAAATACGTTGGTGGAGTGAGATAAAAGCATGGCAAAAAAAGTTACGATGCAGCAAATTGCCGATTACTTAGGTGTATCAAAGTTTGTTGTTTCTAGAGCACTGTCTGGAAAAGAAGGGGTCAACCCTTCGACAAGAGAAAAAGTGTTCCAAGCTGCCTCAAAGCTTGGATACTTCGCTCAAAGGAATATGAAAATTGAAGATATACATGATCAACAACAAAATGAGCAGCAAACGATCGATACTACTGTGACAAATAACAAAAGTGTGTTAGTGCTTATGCCAAATATCCGCTTCCAAAACAAAGAATCACGTTATTGGGGGCGGATATTAGATGGCATTGGAGAAATAGTAGAAACAATCGGAGCTGGCATGGTTGTTCTTACAGAAAATAACGTAGAAAGCCTTGGGAATGTTTTGAATCCAAGGGGCTTTTTAGGTGTGATTAGTATAGGGGTTGTCTCTACTGCGTTATTACTCGAGGTCCATCGCTTACATATACCATTAATTATGGTGGACTATGAGGATGCATTAATTCCGTGTGATTCGGTTTTTAATAACAGCTTTGATTGTAGCTTGAATTTAACAAATCATTTAGTAGGACTTGGTCATCAACACATTCAATTTGTTGGAAACATTGAATACTCCCGTAGTTTCTATGATCGCTGGCTTGGATACAGAAGTGCGATGGAGAGGAATAAGCTGACTTTAAAAGGGGATACCATTGTCTATTCCGAGGGTGCTGATCGAGTGCGCGATGAAATTAAACAATGGTTAAAAAAACAAACAAAACAAACTATGCCTACTGCATTTGTTTGCTGTAATGATAATGTGGCGAAAAGAATGATTACAGAGCTAGAAGAAATAGGTTATCACGTACCAAATAAAGTCTCAGTTGTAGGTTTTGATAACATGGAATTTTCTTATTCGATGACACCAACAATTACAACTGTTGATGTTGCAAAAAAAGATTTGGGAAAACGAGCAGTTGAAATGCTAATGAGAAGAATGAGAGAAAAACATTTACCTTTTGAGAAGGTGCTACTGGCTGGAACAATTTTGCTTCGTGAATCAACAGCTAGACTAAATAAAGTGTAAATGCCGAAAAATTAATAATTTTGGCTATCGGGTTTGGGATATGGATATGAATAATTCAGCATACGCAGAAATCGCCGAGTATTTCCGTAATTTTGATCCACATCATGAACGAGAAGAAGAGATCTTCACAAAGCTAGGTTACATTGATATTCAACATTTTGCTGAACGAATTAAAGCAAAAACATTATGGATAACAGGGATGATTGACATGATATGTCCGCCTTCCTCACAATTTGCTGCATACAATAAAATTACGGCAGAAAAAAACTGCTTCTATATCATGAATTTGGCCATGAGTTCCTGCCCCATTTATCTGATAAAGTATTGCAGAGATTTTTAACTTTATAGTCGGATCCCATCAACAGATGGAATGCGAATATTGATAATAGAGGAGAAAAAACAATGAAAGAGATTTTCGTGAAAGGGATGACATATGGCTGGAACACATCTCGTGGAGCTTATCGTACCCCTAAAGCAGTTGAATCACTAGAAAAATTAAGGGAAACAGGCAGTGAGTGGATTGCATTGTCCTTTTTTACGTATCAAGATACATATTCATCTACCGAGATCGCATTTGATTATGGATTTACAATGACAGATCGCGATATTGAATTTGCGGTAAATAAAGCGAAGGAACTTGGTATAAAGGTTTGCTTAAAGCCTGTTGTGAATTCAAGAGATGGATTATGGCGAGCGCGAATTGGATTTCCAGAGGATGCAACAGAGTATTGGGATAAATGGTTCAGATCTTATGAGAATTTCCTCCTTCACTATGCTGAGCTTGCAGAAGAGCTTGGCTGTGAGATGTTCTGTGTTGGTTGTGAAATGATTGGAACTGAGTCAAGAACAGAACAATGGGAGCAAGTGATTGCAAAGGTAAGAGGGGTTTATAACGGACCGATTATTTATAATGCGAACCACGGGAAAGAAGAAGGAGTAGCATGGTTTGACAAGGTCGATATCATCGGGACAAGTGCTTACTATCCAGTAGCTGAAGGACCTGGAGATAGTGAAGAAAATATGATGAAAAACTGGGAAAAAGTGAAAGTGAAATTAGTGAAGCTTCACGAAAGGTTTAACAAGCCAATTGTCTTCATGGAAATTGGTTGTCGAAGTGCTGAAGGTTGTGCGACGATGCCTTGGGATTTTGAACATACAGAGCTTCCGTATAGTGAAGATGAACAAGCAAACTTTTATAGTTCGGTTATGAAAGTATTTTGGGACGAGCCTTGGTTTGGTGGCTTTTTCTGGTGGGACTGGAGTACAAAACTTTATCCATTAGCAGAAGCTAAGTCAAATACTTACTTTGACATTTATGGTAAAAAGGCTGAAAACGTTTTAAAGGAATGGTATCGAAAAGATGTTCAAGCAAAGAAATAGTATGTGGGAGGTTATGAAGTGGTAGAGAAAAAGGTTTTACTGATCGGTGATAGTATAACTGAGTGGGGAAGACATGAGGACCATGAAAACTTAGGCTCAGGTTATGTAAGACTTATTCATGATTATTTTGTTACAACGTATCCAAACCAAGCCTATCAATTTCTAAACAGAGGTGTTGGTGGCGATCGCATTACCGATTTAGCTGAAAGATGGCAAAAGGACGTCATTGACTTAAAACCAGATTATATTTCAATTTCTATCGGAATAAATGATGTATGGAGACAATTAGATCATCCTGACATGGAGCAAATACCAACGGAACAATTTCAACAGCTATATACCGATTTATTAACGCAAATAAGAGAAAAAACAAATGCAAAAATCATCCTGATGGAGCCGACGATTATTGAAGAAGATGTAAAAGCTAAAGGAAACCAACTATTATTTGACTACGTTGAGATTGTTCATAAAGTAGCAAAAGATTTTCAGGCAACAGTTGTTCCAACACATAAAGCATTTATTAACTATTTACAATCTGGTAACGACTACAAATTAACAACAGATGGTGTTCATATGAATCCAGCAGGAAATATGCTAATGGCGAGAACTTGGATAAAAGCGGTTGAAGATCAGTTGAAATGAAGGTTTTATCTGGTACAATGATGAACCTGTAGCTGGATATTGAAATAGAAAATTTACGACCTCCTGACACTATATTTAGGGAGGTTTTTTTATGGTGGGGTTTAAAAATTGGTTCAATCGGCTTGGAAAGCGTGGTGGGAAAATGGAGTTGGTTCAATAAATGAGCAAAGAGGTTCAATAGAGAGAGAAAGTGGTTAAATAGTAAATGAGCGTGGTTCGAAAAAAAGAAAACCTGGTTCAATCTACTAGGAATGCGTGGTGGGAAAATGGAGTTGGTTCAATAAATGAGAAAAGAGGTTCAATAGATAAACAAATTGGTTAAATAGTAAATGAGCGTGGTTCGAAAAAAAGAAAACCTGGTTCAATCCACTAGGAAAGCGTGGTGGGAAAAAATGAAGTTAATTCATTAACCTGATTCAATTCACTAAAAACGTATGAAAAGGTAGAAATTTCAGTCTGGTTTCATCAGTAAAGCAAACTGAAATGGTCTACTTTTTTAATAAAATACATTTTAAAATGATTAAAATAGTTGCAGGATAACTATCAATTATAGCGAATATCATTTTTGATACGTAATCCAAAACATAAAGGAGTGAATATCCCCTGATTATTAAAGAACAAAAAAAGTCTTCTGAGCTATTAAAGTTAGAGGCGATAGTAAATAGACTCCGGAAATCGCACAGTAGCTATCCCATTTTAGAGAAAGATTATGCAAAAAAACTTGCAGGATATAAAGGAGAAAAGTCAATTGACTACTATTTAAGTTACATCAATGATAATTATCTTATTTTCAGTAATATTAGGCTAAAAGATAAGAATCATTTTTTTCAAATCGATACACTTATTGCTTCACCATTCTTTATTTGCAACCTCGAAGTGAAAAATATAGCGGGAACTTTATATTTTGATGAAGAATATGATCAGATGATACGAACGTTAGATGGGAAAGAGGAAGGCTTCCCAAGCCCCCTGATTCAAATACGGAGGCAGCAATCCCATCTAGAGAATTGGCTGGAAAATCATAAATTTCCACGAATCCCTTGTCAAAGTTTTGTTGTTATTAGTAGTCCTTCTACAATTATAAAAGCCCCAAAGTCACTCAAATCCCAAATCCTTCATAGCGCAAACATTCCTTACAAATTAGGAGTTCTAGAAAAGAAGTTTAAAGAACAGTTATTAACGAAACCTACTCTTAAAAAGTTATCTAAAACACTTATGGAAAAGCATACAGAAGAGGATGTTGACTTATTTGCCAAATATAATATTTCAAAGAATGACATTCTAACTGGAGTGCAATGTCCAGGCTGCGGCCAATTTCCTGCTAAAAGAACCCAAGGTTTTTGGCGATGTTCATTTTGTAAACATAAAGCGAAGGATGCTCACCTCAGAACTCTAGAAGAATACAAATATCTTTTTGGAAATAAAATATCAAATCAACAGCTCCGGTCATTTCTTCACATCTCATCACGTACTAGTGCAACAAAGTTTTTCAGTACATTAAATTATGTTCATGAAGGAAGAACAAAGGATAGAGTGTATTTTATACCTTAAAAACTTCATTCAACATTCAGCAACTCCTTCAAATCAGGAATACTCTTCTTATCAGCAAGAATATACAATATATCATCCTTTTTAATCGTTAAATCCTCACTGGGTGGCAAAAGGTCCTTGTTCCTAATAAGGGCATTCACCCATACCTTTTCAGGAAACGTAATATCCTTCACTTCCTTATTTAACAAACTGCATTTTTGACTAACAATGTATTCAATTAATTCTGCATTTACCTTGCTCAGTGAAATGACTTCAAGTAAATCAGGTGAAATATCCTTTTCTGGTTCAGTAAGTCCAAGCTTTTTTGCAACTAATGGAATAGTAGATCCTTGCACAAGGGCTGAAGTTAAGACAACGAAGAAAACAATATGAAAGATAATATGACTATTTTCCACGCCATCAATGAATGGAAAGGTTGCAAGTACAATTGGGACAGCTCCACGTAATCCTGCCCATGATATAAAAAGTAATTCCTTTGAAGAAAATGGAAAGTATGATAGTGCAGCATATACAGCTGCAGGGCGTGCGATCACAATAAGAATCACTGATAAAAGCAAAGCTCTCCAAATTAAATCCAAATCAAATAACTGAGAAGGGGAAACTAATAAACCGAGAATAATAAACATTAAAATTTGCATCATCCAAGCCAATCCTGAATGAAATCGCAAAATTGAGTTTCGATATGTAAGATCTTTATTGCCGATTACAAGTGCAGTTACATAAACAGCAAAAAGCCCGCTTGCGTTAAGCATAGAAGTGACACTATATGAAAGGATCGCGAATACTAAAGTAAAAACAGGGTATAACCCGTTAAAGTCTAAATTGATTTTATTAATTGATTTTGAGGCTAGCCAACCAAGTCCGTAACCAAGAAGAAGCCCGATGCTCATTTGCCAGAAAAATGATAAAATCAGCATGACGATATTAGCGTCATCAGAAGTCAGTAACTGGATTGTGGATATGGTTAAAAACATGGCCATAGGATCGTTTGTTCCTGATTCAGCTTCTAATACAGAAGTAAGTTTTTCTTTCACATTTTGTCCTGCTAAGATCGCAAATACTGCTGCTGCATCTGTTGAACCCACAATTGCTCCAATCAAAAAAGACTCGAGCCAGTCCATTTCAAAAATCACTTTTGCTCCTATAGCAGTAATTAAAGTCGTAATTAGGACACCAATTGTTGCTAATGATAGAGATGGGGCAGCGACCTTCTTAACAGAACTCCATCTCGTTTTTAGTCCTCCTTCAAATAGGATTATGACTAACGCTATAATCCCAATAATTTGGGCAATTTTCACATCGCTAAAATAGATAATGTTTAATCCATCACTACCCATAACCATTCCTAACCCGATAAACAACACAAGAGCAGGAACGCCGATTTTAGTAGAGAATTTTGTTGTAATAACTCCTAATAATAAAAGCAGTGACAGGAGTAAAATTAGATAATCTGTTTCGAAATGTTCCAGCATTTTGGCCTCCTAAGGTTAAATGAAAATGGGAGTTTTTAAAAACAATACCCTTGATTAAAATGTATCAAACAAGTTACATATGATGGAATTAATCATGTGGTTATATACAAGTAATAATTAATTTATAAAAATGGCTCTGTTAAATCTCATTGTTGATTTTGGCACTTTGTTGATTGGAACGGATACGGTAAGGCTCCCGTACCGCCCGCGGAAAGCGAACACCAAAGCGTAAATCAACAACCAAGTTTAACGGAGCTATAAAAATATAAATGACCCCATATCTTTTTTTGCCACCTTATTCGTTATATAACTGAGAGTGTTTAAAGGAGTGAATGGAATGCAAAGTAATGTAATGAAAGAATTAAAACTCAGGGCACGTGTAAAGATCGAAGACTATATTCCAGCGCTGGTTGCATATTGCCGATTTCTAACAAATAGTAGCTGGGATGGTGAGGATATCGCCCAAGAAACGGTGATGAAGGCAATTGAAGCGTACGGTCAAAAGACTGAATTGATCTCACCTGCTTTGCTTAAAAGAATTGCTTATAATCATTGGATTGATACTGTTCGTAAGAGAAAAAAGGAGACGCTTGAATCCGATATAACATATAACGAGGCAAAGTATGAACGTACAGTTGAAGATGCCTTTGACATCGTGCAGTATTTAGTCAAACATTTCACTCCAAAGCAAGCAGTGATTCTCTTTCTGAAAGAGGCTTTTTGCTATCGGTCCTCTGAAATTGCTAATATTCTTGGAACAACTGAAATGGCGGTCAAGTCGATTCTTCATCGCTTGAGAAAGCGGATTGAAAATAATGGGGGGAACGGCTTGACGCTAATCTGGGAAAAAGAAGAAGAACAATTGCTTTCAGAACTTTTCTACGAAGCTCTAACACTGCAGGACCCAACAGCACTAATTCGTAACATCCCGACATTTCACTCTTTAATGAAGGAAGCTGTTGCTCCTGTACCTTCAAAAACACTCTCTCCTTCAAGTGGACTTTGCATGGCTGCTTAATTTGAAACAATGATAAGGAGGGTTTTACAATGACAACAATTCCATATGTTATTGACCAATCAAATCGAGGGGAACGTTCATATGATATTTATTCGAGACTTTTAAAGGACCGGATTATCATGCTTGGAGATGAGATTAATGATCAGGTAGCTAATAGTATTGTTGCACAAATGTTATTTTTAGCTGCCGACGATCCAGAAAAGGATATTTCATTATATATCAATAGTCCAGGTGGCTCTACATCTGCAGGGTTTGCAATTTTCGATACGATGCAATATATAAAACCTGATATAAGAACAATTTGTACAGGAATGGCAGCTTCATTCGGTGCTACCTTGCTTTTAGCAGGTACAAAAGGTAAACGCTATGCTTTGCCAAATAGTGAAATCATGATACACCAGCCTTTAGGTGGAGCAAAAGGGCAAGCGACAGATATCGAAATTACAGCAAGGCGTATACTAAAGCTGAAAGAACATGTGAACAATTTGTATGCAGATATCACCGGCCAGCCAATTGAAAAGATAAGAATTGATACAGAACGGGATTATTTTATGAGTGCAAAAGAAGCAGTGGAGTATGGGATAATTGATGCGGTTCTCAATCCAACTAAATAAAGGTAATAGAGGCGATTCCATCTTATTTGGAATCGTCTTTTTTTATTATTACAACTCCAGCCTCTTAGATATAAGGATACTAAAAACAAACATCCTGTCTTCCTAGTTTTGCACTTTGGCCCGTGAGTACTGGTTTTACGATGCTAGAACTAGTAAAAACTAGGGTATTTGCCCCTTTTATTTACATGACTAATAGGTCCTAGAAATAGATTTTGATATATGTTAGAGTATAGTTTGTGGGTTTTATAGTAGAAAAAAAGGGTCTTTTGTTATATTTGAAATATAATTGTAATATTAACAACATGATTTTGTCACTTTTTGATGATATACTACTTATTGTGGCTAAATAAGTAAAAAGTATGATAATTTTTTAATGTATTGAAGATAAATAGATATATAGAATTAGTATTCATACATATAAGATTTGAAAGTAGGGGAAGAGAAATGTCGAAAAAGAAACTACTAGTCATGAGTTTAGCAGTCATGATTGGATTAGGCAGTTCATTTGCTATTCCTTCAGCTAAAGCTGAAACAGCGGAGAGCTTATCTGAAATTCAGCAACAGCGCACACAAGTTCAAGAGAAAATTGAAAACGCTGAGCAAGAGCTAAATGATGTTCAGAAAGAACTTGCTAAGTTAAATGAGCAAATTGAACGTGTTGATCAGGCGATTGCAGATAACAACACTAAAATGGAACAAACGAAAAAAGACATAACTGTTGCTAATGAAGAAATTAGCAAAATGCAAAATGAAATCGCAGTTTTAGAAGAGACAATTAAAAATAGAACAGAAATATTAAAACAACGTGCTATTGCATATCAACATAGTGGTGGAAATGTTGACTATTTTGACGTATTAGTTGGTTCTTCTAGTTTCAGTGATTTTGTTAACCGTGCGATTGCAGTCGGGAAAATTGCAGAAGCAGACAGTGATCTTATAAAGCAGCATGAGGAAGACCAAGCTACCTTAAAGGAAACACAAGCTGCAAAGGTAAAAAGACTTGCAGAACTAACAGAGATGAAAACAGAATTAGAAGGTATGCAAGCTCTTGTTCTTGAGCAAAAGGAACAAAATGATCAATTAAAAGAACAGCTTAAGAGTGAAGAATCAGCAACATTAGCTGCTAAAGCTAGCATGCAACAGCAAGATAGTAATCTTGCATTACAAGAGTCTAGTGTCCAACAAAGCTTAGCTCAAGCAGAAACCTCAGCATCAACATCTGTAGAGTTAACAAGTGGAACTAATGGAGAAAGCTCTAATTCAAAAGCAAACTCAAACTCTAATTCAACATCAAGCTCAAAAAAATCTACAAGCAGCAATAAAACTGTTGCTTCAACACCTGTAAATCCAAATGGTACTGTTAACGACTTGATTCGCGCAGGTTATAAATATATTGGTAACTCTGTCTATGTATTTGGTGGCGGTAGATCTTCTTCCGATATAGCAAATGGAAGATTTGACTGTTCAGGTTTTGTAAATTGGGCCTTTTCAACAGTTGGAGTTAGCTTAGGTGGTAATACGGATTCATTAAAGCACGCAGGAACTCAAGTTTCAAGAAGTAATATGCAACCTGGAGATCTTGTTTTCTTTAATACTTATAAAACAGATGGCCATGTTGGTATTTATGTTGGCGGTGGTAAATTCATCGGTTCTCAAAGTTCAACTGGTGTAGCAATCGCTAATATGAGTAGTGGTTATTGGGCAGAGAAATTTAATGGACGTGTTGTGCGCGTAAATTTATAAGTTTTGATTAGAGCTGGCATAAATGAGTCAGCTCTTTTTTGTCTTAATTTTTTAATTCCCATTTAAATAGCTTGCTAAACATAGAATATAAATATTTCGCGCATGTAATTTTAATTAGATCAGGATGGAGGTAAGATTAGGCATTATTGTCTACTCCTAAAGAGAATGATAGCAAGGTTACTATGTCTTTAATCTAAAGTGGTGCTTGCAAAAGAACCAATATTATTATAAAATTTAAATCGTAATTATTACTGTTTGTGATGTTGCCACAAGATATTTAATTACGACCAATTACACATAATTAAGGATAGCAGTTGTGCGTAATAAATAGGTAGGAAAAATACAGACTTTAAATCGTAATAATAACGATCTAGAAAGAAGGGTTCAAATGAGAAAAAAGAAAATACCAGTAACAGTCTTAAGTGGTTATTTAGGATCTGGAAAAACAACTTTATTAAATCATATTTTAGCTAACAGAGAAAATAAGCGAGTTGCAGTAATTGTAAATGATATGAGCGAGGTAAATATTGATGCCTCATTAATTAAACAGGGTGGTTTTTCTCAGACAGAGGAAAAGCTAGTCGAGCTACAAAATGGTTGTATTTGTTGTACATTGCGCGAAGATTTAATTTTTGAAGTTGAGAAGCTTGTAAAGCAAGGAGATATTGACAATCTTGTCATTGAATCAACAGGTATTTCAGAGCCTGTTCCAGTAGCACAAACATTTACATATGTGGATGAAGAGCTCGGGATCAATCTATCAGAGCTATGTAAATTAGATGCAATGATTACGGTAGTAGATGCAAACCGCTTTTGGTACGATTTTGCTTCTGGAGAGACACTTTTGGATCGAAAGCTAGCAACTGATGAAACAGATACGAGGGAAGTCGTTGATCTGTTAATCGATCAAATAGAATTTGCAAATATAATTGTTTTGAATAAAACAGATTTAGTCCATAGGGAAGATATTGACGAATTAAAGAGAGTTATTAAAAAATTAAATCCTGAGGCGAAAGTGGTAGAAAGTGTGTTTTCTAAGGTCGACATTAACGAAATATTAAATACCCACCTGTTTAATTTTGAGAAAGCAAGTCAAGCTGCCGGATGGATACAAGAGCTTATGACAGAACATACGCCAGAAACAGAAGAGTTCGGCATTTCTTCATTCGTATACAAGCGTAAACGACCATTCCACCCTGAAAGATTGATGGCTTGGCTTGAGGATTGGCCAGTTGATGTTGTCCGTGCCAAAGGATTCTTTTGGTTAGCCTCTCGAAATGATATGACTGGATTACTTTCTCAGGCAGGACCCTCTATTATTATACAGGGAGCAGGAGCGTGGATCGCAACTTATTCTCAGCAGGAACAACAACAAGTTCTAATAGAGGAACCTGAACTATTAGAAAAGTGGGATGATAAATATGGTGATCGTATGACAGAGCTCGTTATGATTGGTATTGATATGAATCGTGTTGAAGTTGAGGAATCACTAGATCATTGCTTATTAACGGATGAAGAAATGAATCAAGATTGGTCAACGTTTATTGACCCAATACCTTCATTTACCGTTGCTATTTAGATTCGTAAGAAAATCAAACTAAATTTTTTATTAGGAGGAAATAAAATGAGAATAAATATAATATTAGCGTGTACTGAAACCGGGGATCGAAATTATATAACAACAAAAAATAAACGAAATAATCCAGATAGAATTGAAAGAATGAAGTACTGCCCACGATTAAAAAAACATACATTGCATCGAGAAACAAAATAATTAGTCAGGAAAGGTACTCCAGGGGTTTGGTCCTGGGAGTGCCTTTTTTAAATTGAGAAAGAGACGAATATTGACACCCTTTTTATACTAGACTATTATTAAGTAATCTTAAATGTAACTAAATACGATAAAAATAGGTTGATAGATCTAGTAAGTCTATCATGAAAAGGGAAGACCGGTGAACAATCCGGCGCGGTCCCGCCACTGTAAATGGGAGCTCTTTGCATTATGCCACTGTTCATAATGGGAAGGTTGTAAAAGAGTGTTGATCATGAGCCAGGAGACCTGCCTGTTTTTTTAATCACCAAAACTTACGAGGATAGGGATGGTGTTTGAGCACAGGTATACATATGTACTTTACTGTTTTTTTACCCTGTGACAAGCACACATCTCTGTATAGTGATGTGTTTTTTTATTTTTTAGGTACACAGAATCCTACTTTGGATAAGCGCGCAAGGTATCGTAACTCTCGTGCTTTTATTCTTATAGAAAGAAAAACATAATTAGGGGGCTTTTTACTTTGAACAAACGAAATTTGTCAAAACGAGGTATAGCTTTATTTTCTATTACCTTATTAGTTCTTTTTCAAGTTTTATCATTTTTCCCTCAGCAGGTTGATGCAGCAGTATTAACAAATGGTGCAACAATTTCAGCAGTAGATAAAGATGGAAATAAGATATTGCCTTTGACTGCAGTGGAGATTGAAGAAGGTGAAACAGCTTTTGATTTATTAAAAGAAGTTACAGAGGAACAGGACGTTATTCTAGACTATGGTGAGGATCCTAATTTTGGAGCATTTATCAATAGTATTGGGTCTGTTATTCCAGAAGGTGATCATTATTGGGGCTTTATGATTAATGGTGAAGGAGCACAGGTTGGAGCATCAAGTTATGTTGTAGAAAAGGGAGATAGCCTACTTTTTAAAGTGATTAGTTATCCAGCCGAAACAGTTGATATAACAGTTTCTGCGGTCGACAAAAATAAAAATGTAGTATTCAGAGAAACGGTATCAGTTGTGAATGGATCAAGTGCATACGATGCTTTAAAACTAGCTGGTAAAACGGCAGAAGTTAGTGTAGATACATCCATTGATTCTGAATTTTTTGCCTATGTAAATAACATCGGCAAGGTTGAATTAGGTGACTATGATTACTGGAGCACATACTTAAATGACGAATACATGCAAGAAGGGATTACTTCTACTATTGTTAAAAATGGGGACCATTTAAAGCTTGTTGTAGAATCATGGGGACCTCCACCGGATGAAACTGGTGAAGATGAGCAACCTGTAACAGATGGTGAAACACCAGAAGATGATACTGGGACAGAAGAACCAAAACCAGATCAAACTCCAGTCACGCTAGAACAAGTAAGAACTGCTGTTCAATCAACGAAACAATATTTATCAAAGAAAGCTATAAATGACGATTTTACTGCAATAGCTCTTGAAGTTGTTGGAGGAGATGTACCTCAAGAATATATTGATAGATTAAAAGAGGATATCATAGAAAAAGAAGGCATTTATCGAAATGTAACAGATTATGAGCGGTTTGTAATTGGATTAACGGCAGCTGGAATTGATCCTACGAACTTCGCAGGATACAATCTAGTTGAAAAAATTCACTCGAATGAGCGGATGATAAAACAAGGTAATAATGGTGTAATCTATGCACTGCTAGCATATGATAGTGGAAACTATGAAATACCAAGTGATGCAAAATGGACAAGAGAAAAACTTGTAAACTATTTACTTGATCAACAGCTTAATAAGGGCGGCTGGTCCCTATTTGGTACATCTCCTAGTGTGGACATTACTGGAATGGCGCTTGCAGCATTAGCACCATACAAAGAACAGGAGAATGTACAAGCTGCTATCAATAAAGCAGTCGAATGGTTCTCTAGTGTCCAAGATAGCAATGGTGGGTTTAGTGATGATACAAATGGTGGTGACGCTAGTGAAACAACTGCACAGGTCATCATTGGTTTAGCATCTGTTGGTGTGGATCCAACCGATGAGAGATTCACCAAGCAAGCAGGAGACCTGGTTGTTGCGAGCCTTGATTCAGGAGCTTCAACAGGCGTTAATCTTATTCAGCATCTTCTTACATTTAAGCAGTCAGACGGTGGTTTTGCTCATCTAAGCGGTGGTGATACTAACACGATGGCGAGTACTCAAGCTCTGTTAGCGTTAACTGCATATGATTATCTCTTAACAGATAAAGGTTCGATTTATCGATTTAGTAAACCAAAAGTAGTCGTAGATTCTGATGAAATCGTTGATAATGAAGTAACGCCAACACCAGAAAAAACAGCTGAAATTGAGGAATCGTTGAACGAAGTAAAACAACCAGAAACAAAATCAGAAGCTACTACAGTAGTAAATAAAAAGGAAAGTGCTCAAGAAATAGTAAAAGGGCAACCTCTTCCAAACACAGCTACCCCACTATTTAATTTATTAGCAGCGGGTGGTACTTTACTAGTGATTGGTTCGACAGTTCTTGTTTATTCAAATAGACGTCAAACAAATAAAGTCTAAAGCGCAAAAAAATGCCCTCTCCAAATTGGAGGGGCGTTTTCCTGTTGTTTAGGAAACTATAAAATTCTTGTACTGTGGATAAGCGCTTGGCATCCAGCTCCAGCGCCCAGCGACTAGTGGACTTCCCTCACCTCTGTACGATAAGTCAACATCGAATCGCTATCGCTCTTCGTGTTTCCTTTATCTACTACGGCTCAGTCCAGTCCATACGTCGCTAAACGGGCGCTTGCGCTTTTGGTGTAGCATTCTTAGAATTAAATTAATAAATGATTGGAGGTACTTATAATGCGGATGTATAAAGTGATAATTATTGCTATTTTATCAGTTATTTTAATTTTATCAGGTTGTGAAAAAGATGAAGTGGTACCAATTGCTGAAGAAAAAACAACAAATGTAGAGCAAACTACTTCAGAAGCTCAGGTTGAGCAAAAGGAAGAAACCACAACTATAGAGGTACAAGCGGAACAATCAAAACAAGAACAACAGGAATCTACTGAGAGCACATCAACCACAAATGATTCGAGTGATGATTCAGATACAGTAGTAACAACGAAAGAGGAACCAAAGGAACCGACCAAGGAATCAACAGCTCAAAAGTCAACAACAGAATCTTCAACCAATCAAACAATTACAACGGAAAAAGAAGAAACAGTAACAAATAAGACGTCAATTACTACACAAAAAACGCAAACAATAGCTGAGAAAAAAATCACAACAAATGAACAAAGTTCTAATCAAACAGAGACAGAAAAAGAAAAAGAACAAACAGCTACACCACCAAAAAAGGAAGCACCAAAACAAACTGTTACCATTTCAATTGTGGGAGATCAACAAAAAGGGACAATTCTTTCATCAACAAAGGTAGAAATGGAAGAAGGGAATACGGTTTTGGATATTACAACAAAAATTCTTAAACAAAAAGGTATTCCTATCAGTGTTACTGGTGGCGGATCAGGGGCGTATGTAGAGGGAATCGCCAACCTATTTGAATTTGATCACGGGCCTTTAAGTGGTTGGACAGTCAAACGTAATGGCGCCAAATTAGACAGAAGTTCTGGTGCTGTTCAAGTGAAAAGTGGTGACTCTATTCAGTGGATCTACACTTCAGATTATGAAGAGGATGGTAAATAATGACGAGAGGAATCCATTCTTTTCATCCATTCGTTAGTTTAATTTATTATGTTGGAGCGACTGCACTGGTCATGCTTTATAAGCATCCGGTGTTTTTACTTGTTGGAGCAATTTTGCTCATTTTATTTAATTTTCGGTTAGATAAAGGGAAGACCTTAAAAAGTTGGATGATTATGCTAACTTTCCTTGCTTTGTTTTTCTTGATCATTAATCCCCTAGTCAACCACCGCGGTACACATATTTTATTTTACTTGTACAGTAACCCTATTATGCTGGAAGCGATCATTCAAGGTGTGATCTCGGCATTATCAATTTTTACGATTATGATCTTATTCACTTCTTATAATCTTGTTATTACAGCTGATAAATTTTTATTCTTATTTTCGAGATGGCTGCCTCAATGGGCGTTATTAGCAATGCTTTCGATGAGATTTGTCCCTCTTTTAAGAAGAAGGTTAAGGGAAATTGAAACAGTCCAAAAAGGAAAGGGACTCTCTGTAACTGAGGGAAAACTAAGAACTAGAGCTAAAAATGGAATTTTACTTGTACAAATTTTATTAACCTGGTCTCTTGAGGAGGCTATTCAAACAGCTGACTCAATGGCAGCACGGGGATATGGGGTTAAGAAAAGAAGCAAATACACACCATATAAAATGGTTTTAAGGGATTGGCTAGCCATTATTTATCTGCTAATTGTTGCTGCAATTGCTGTTGTAGGTTGGTGGTTAGGTGATGGAGTTTTAAGTGTTTATCCAGTATTAGAAACAATGTATATCCAAGGTAGAGAGTGGTTTTACTTGAGCATATTTATGGTGTTTATTGGTTCACCACTTATTATAGAGGCAAAGGAGGTTGTACTATGGCATTCTTGGAAGCGAAGCATATAAGCTTTACATATCCTGAAGAAAAGCAATGTGTGCTTAAGGATGTTTCTTTTACAATCGAACAAGGTGAGTTTATTGTGCTTTGTGGCCCTTCTGGAAGTGGGAAATCAACGCTTTTAAGGTTAATGAAACGTGAAATTGCTCCACATGGGAAAAGAGTAGGTGAATTCTTCCTCAACAAGGAGTCGCTATCCACTGCACCACTTGAGCAAATGGCAAAAGAAGTGGGAATGGTTTTTCAGGATCCTGAAAATCAAATTGTTATGGATAAAGTGTTAGAAGAGCTTATATTTGGTATGGAAAATATGGGTGCGACGACTGAAGAAATGAGAAAACGTGTTGCAGAAATCGTTCACTTTTTTGGTTTAGAAGGATTACTTAATCGGAAGACACATGAGCTTTCTGGAGGACAAAAGCAGTTAGTGAATTTAGCTTCTGTGCTATTACTAGAGCCTAAATTGTTGTTGCTCGACGAACCGACGGCACAATTGGACCCGGTGGCAGCTAGAGAATTTATTAGTATGCTGAAGACGATGAATGAAGAATTTGGCATTACTGTCATTATTGCAGAGCATCGATTAGAGGAGCTATTTGCGATAGCAGATCGGACAATTGTCTTGGATAAGGGTGAGATTATTGCTTTTGATATTCCTAAACGGGTTATTCATACTCTTAGTCAAGATCTAAATCATGCTATGTACAATTATTTACCTAGTGCTGCACGATTATATATTGAACACACTTCAAACATCATTAGTGAGGCAATCCCATTATCGGTTAAAGAAGGCAAGCATTGGTTGAAGCAGCATCGGATTGAAGGAATCAATACAGATGAACGAAATGATCATGATAATAAGGAGCTTTTAAAGTTAAGACAGATTGATTTCCAATACTCGAAAGAGACTGACAAGATATTGAATAATTTGTCATTAACTATTAATGAAGGGGAATGGCTTTCAATAGTGGGTGCGAATGGAACTGGAAAATCAACGTTATTAAAGATCATGGCAGGACTTGAAAAGGCGCAACGTGGTTCAGTTATATATAAGGGAAAAAAGGTAAAGAAACAGCTTCCTGAAGAAATTGGTTATCTCCCACAAAATCCAAAGTTGTTTTTTATCCAAGATACAATTGAAGCTGAACTAAAAGAAATCATAAACTTTCGTCAAATTGATTCCGGTGATGAGAGAATCAAAGAACTTTTATCTATTTTTCAAATGAGGGACTTAAGAAATCGACACCCATATGATTTGAGTGGCGGGGAATTACAAAAAGCGGCACTTGCTGGTGTTTTGCTTCCGCAGCCTAAGCTTCTTTTAGTTGATGAACCAACAAAGGGGCTTGATCCCGAAGCAAAACAACGATTTGGAGATCTGTTACAATCGTTACAAAAGCAGGGGCTTACAATTGTTATGGTTACCCATGACATTGAATTTGCTGCAAAGTATGCAACACGATGTGCGATGATGTTTCAAGGTTCGATCACGATTGAAGCCCCTTCGAAGAGTTTTTTTCAAGGGAATGCATTTTATACTACAGTTATTAATCGTATTACAAGAGGAAGCGATGTTCCAGATGTTTTAACAGTAGAGGAGGCTCGGAGATCTTGGCGCGTTCACGAGTAATCCTTTTATCAATAGTTGTCATAGTTAGTGTTATTTTAGTAGCCACACCACTAATTGCTAACCAACATTTTTTACTAGTAAGTTTGTTGTTTATGACATTGACCTTTGTCCCTTTTATCATTCGCTTTGAGAGGAGAAAGGTTGCTGGTCGGGAGCTAGTTATTCTTGCAGTTTTAGCAGCGATTGCAGCAGTTAGCCGTGTCCCTTTTGCATCGATTCCAAGTGTCCAGCCGACAACCTTTGTCATTATTGTTACAGGTATCGCTTTTGGAGCGGAAAGTGGCTTTGTTGTAGGAGCGCTTGCTGCACTAGTTTCAAATCTATTTTTAGGTCAGGGACCATGGACTCCTTGGCAAATGTATGCATGGGGAATGATTGGGCTGGTTGCCGGTTTTTTACGAAATACTTGGTTGATAAAGAAGTCATTTGGTAGGATAATATTTGGGTTTTTCAGCGGGATATTATTCGGCTGGGTAATGAATTTATGGTACTTTGTAAGTTTAGGTGATCAAGTTAAATTTGCGGAGATTATCGCTTATTATGGGGCGAGCATGTATTTTGACTTAGCACACGCGTTATCTAATGTATTTTTCTTAATCGTTTTTGCAAACAGCTGGATTAAAATTTTACAGCGTTTTAGAAAAAAATATGGGTTATTGGATGGATAAAGTGTTAGCTCACTAGGTAGGGCTAACACTTTTTTGATGGAACTAATTACCGTTTAGTTTTAGTCATTTGTAATATAAAATATATTTTTCGAAAAATAAATTTGAAATTCAAAAAAAATAAAGAAGGTTTTTATCAAGTTTTGTCTAAATTTATTACTAAATATCTGAAACAATGAAAGTGGTGGTATTATTTGAGTTTAGCATCTGAATCAGAGGTTTTAACAAAAGAAAAATTGATTCAATTCCTTGAAGAGGCTGAAGAAGCTTTTCTGACATTATGGGAAGAAAGTATCATCATACATGAAGAAGATATTTATAAGGAAAATGTCACGCAAAATGGTTACCAAATGTATATGTTAATTAAACGTTCCATTACACAATCTGTATTGGACGAAGAAGTAAAAGAGCTTGCTTATAAGGTGGCAAAGGAGCGTGCTTTAAGTAACAGCAATATTGGGGAATTTGTCTATAATGTTAATTTAGGAAGAAGTGCAGTCATAAAATACGTTACTAAATCAGGTATAACTATTACGGATTTACAACCTATCATTGATAATATTAATGAACAGTTTGATCGCTTTTGCTACCATGCTGTAACAAGATACACAGAATTAAAAGATTTAGATTTAAAGGAAAAGGTGGTATTTATCAACCAATCTCACAAAGATCGATTATCCCTCCTTGGTCAAATGTCCTCGAGCTTTGTTCATGAGTTTAGAAATCCTCTAACAGCAGTAATAGGCTTTATTAAGCTTTTAAAGATGGAAAACCCCTCTCTTAAATACATGGAAACAATAGAGCATGAACTCGATCAGTTAAAATTTAGGATTACACAATTCCTACATGCGTCTAGACTTGAGATTGTTGATAAACATCAAGAAGAAATCAAGATGGAAGACTTATTTAATGAAATTCTTTCATTTTTATACCCGAGTATCGTTGATGGTGATGTGGACGTTAAAACAAACATAGACTCAACCTGTAAAATTATCGCAGTAAAAGATGAAGTGAAACAAGTTCTAGTTAATATAATTTTAAATTCAATAGATGCATTAAAGCATAGATCATCCAACCGTCAATTGGCAATTTCTTGTGAAAATAAACAAGAATCAATTGTATTTACAATCACTAATAATGGTCCTGAAATTCCTGTTGAAATGAAGGAGGCTATATTTGAACCCTTTTATACGACGAAAAGTTTAGGAACTGGTATAGGACTATACGTATGTAAAACACTAATTGAAAAGCATAAAGGCTTGATAAACTGTGAATCAAATCAAGAGTCTACGTCATTTATTATTAGGTTACCAATGGTGTGATTTAATATTAATAGGATATGACGAACATGCTTATAATAAGAACGACCACTACAAATGTGTGGTCGTTCTTTGTGTTCAGTGAGTGAATTTCCTAATCCTAATAAGTTTTTTGAAAATTAGTGTTTTTATGTATTTATCTTTTTCTTCATATCATGTATACTAATCAATGTAACAAATGTTCAGTTAGTAGTGAACGAAATTTCTTTCTAAAGGGGGTAACGTAGATGATAGGTGTAGTTCATTTTGGTTGGGCTTCAGCAGGTACAGCTCAGATCGTTCGTACCCTTATAGAAGGACTATCCAGACAAGAGAAAACGATATATGCAATCGAATGCAATCGAATGTCAAAAGATATAGAGCTCAGAGAATTAAAAACTGAGGGCATAACAGCAAATTTAGGATCAGATAGCTGTGTATTACGTAGTTTTCCTATTGATATTTGGAATGAACGATCCCAAGAAATAGCAAATAAGCTATCAAAATTGAATAAAATTATTTTTTTAGGTGGAAGTGAAGTTGAAATTAATCAATCTTCACCGAAGCAATTACACGTGCCAGTAAGTATTTTTAATAATGTAGATGGATCGCAATCAACCTTAGGGTATGATACTGCATTAAACTCTATAGTTAAAAATATTGAAAGTGTTAGAGATACTGCTAGTTCATTATCATATGGAAAAGTGAGAGTATTTAATGTGCAAATTCCTGGATTTGGCTCATCCAACTTATTGCTGAATTCAGCATTAGCAGTTGAAGCAGAAGTTGTGACAAATGCTAACGAGGAAGAAATTGCTTACATAAAACAGCATATTAGGAAGAAAGAAGCGAATAAAGAAGGGTATACTTTCTTATTGATGGACCACACAGTGGATCCGGTTAAATTAGAAGTACACTTTGAAGAATTTGATCTTGATTGGAAAATAGTTGAGATCGATGAATCCCAATGCGGAGGACCATATCCTACCGCATTAGACAGACTTATTGCTAATCAATTGAAAAAGGCAGTAGTTGATTGGAGTTTATCTGATCAGCCTTCAGGTCAATTAGTTATTCAAGACAATCAAGTAATGTATACACAAACAAATAAAATCTCGGAGGTTACAAAATAATGAGTGAATTAACACAAACAGAAAAGTTATCAATTGAAACAATTCGTACATTATCTATTGATGCAATTGAAAAAGCAAATTCAGGACATCCTGGAATGCCGATGGGTGCAGCACCAATGGCTTACACTCTTTGGACAAAATTTATGAATATCAGCCCATCAAATCCAAGCTGGTTTAATCGTGATCGTTTTGTTCTTTCTGCAGGTCATGGATCAATGCTTTTATACAGCTTACTCCATTTAACTGGTCATGACTTAACGATTGACGATTTAAAATCATTTAGACAATGGGGTAGTAAAACTCCAGGTCACCCAGAGTACGGTCACACTGCAGGTGTTGATGCAACAACTGGTCCATTAGGACAAGGAATTGCGATGGCAGTAGGTATGGCAATGGCTGAGCGTCACTTGGCAGAGACTTACAACAAGCCATCTTACAATGTTGTTGATCATTTCACATATGCAATCTGTGGTGATGGGGACTTAATGGAAGGTATTTCTTCAGAAGCAGCTTCATTAGCAGCTCATTTAAAATTAGGCCGTCTTGTTGTTCTTTATGATTCAAATGACATTTCATTAGATGGTGATTTACACAAATCATTCTCTGAAAATGTAGAGCAACGTTTTACTGCACAAGGATGGCAAGTCATCCGTGTTGAAGACGGAAATGATCTGAACGAAATTTCAAATGCGATTGAACAGTCGAAGCAAGATTTAGATCGTCCAACATTGATCGAAGTTAGAACAACAATTGGATACGGTTCTCCTAATAAATCTGGTAAATCTGCTTCACACGGTTCTCCACTTGGTGCAGATGAAATCAAATTAACGAAAGAAGCGTATAACTGGACATTTGAAGAAGATTTCCATGTTCCAAGTGAAGTATATGATCACTTTAATAAAACAGTTAAAGAAGCAGGAGCAGCGAAAGAAAACGAGTGGAATGAATTAGTAGCAGCATATGAAAAAGATTTTCCAGAGCTTGCGACACAATTCAAAACTGCAATTAGCGGTGAGCTTCCTGAAGGTTGGGATAAGGATATTCCAGTATATGAAGAAGGGTCAAGTCTAGCTTCACGTGCATCTTCTGGTGAAGTATTAAATGGAATTGCGAAAAACCTTCCATCATTCTTTGGTGGTTCAGCAGACTTAGCTGGTTCTAATAAAACAACAATTAGTGGTGCAGGAGATTTCTCAAGTGCGAATTACGGTGGACGCAACATTTGGTTCGGTGTGCGTGAATTTGCGATGGGTGCTGCTTTAAATGGTATGGCACTACATGGCGGACTACACGCATTTGGTGGTACATTCTTTGTATTCTCTGATTACTTACGCCCTGCAATACGTTTAGCAGCTTTAATGAATCTACCTGTAACATATGTCTTTACACATGATAGTATTGCTGTTGGTGAAGATGGACCAACACATGAGCCAATCGAACAGCTTGCATCATTGCGTGCAATGCCTAACCTATCTGTAGTTCGTCCAGCAGATGGTAACGAAACGGCTGCAGCTTGGAAAAGTGCAATTGAATCAACTTCAACTCCAACTGCACTAGTATTAACTCGTCAAAACTTAAAAACAATAAAAAATACAAAAGAAACTGCCTATGAAGGTGTTCAAAAAGGTGCGTATGTAATCTCTCCTGCAGGTAAAGAAACAGCAGATGTTCTTCTATTAGCATCAGGATCAGAGGTTGGTCTTGCTGTTGAAGCTCAAGCAGTATTAGCTACAGAGGGAATTGAAGCGGCTGTTGTAAGTATGCCAGCATGGAATCGTTTTGAAGCTCAGTCTGATGAATACAAACGTTCTGTTCTTCCTAAAGAAGTGAAGAAACGTTTAGCAATCGAAATGGCTTCACCACTTGGTTGGGACCGTTACACAGGTGACGAAGGCGATATTTTAGCGATTAATACCTTTGGTGCGTCTGCTCCAGAAAGTAAAATTTTAGCTGAATACGGTTTTACTGTTGATAACGTTGTTGCTCGTGTGAAGAAACTTATTGAAGCATAATAGGAATATTAAGAGGCTGACGTATACGTAATTTTGTCAGCCTCTCTCTTTTATTGCGGCTCTTTTCTAAAAGATTGTTGTTTTTGAACAAAACTGATTAGGTTGATTGGTGCAGAAGGTGCGAGACTCCTGTGGGAGTAGCGGGACAGATGAGACCCCGCAGGCGCTTCACGCTGAGGAGGCTCATCGCCCGCCCCACGGAAAGCGAGCATCCTCTCGCTGCAATCAACCAACCCAATGCTATTTTAAAAGCAACAAAGTTTGGCGAGTCAGCCTTTATTTTAAAAGGGTCAATCAAATTATTATAATTTAGGTGCTGTGTAAATGGAAAAGGACAAGCTTAATAAAATAATTGAAGTCGCAAGGCTCTACTACCAATTAGATTATAGCCAGCAAGAGATTGCAAAAAAATTAGATGTGTCAAGACCAACTGTTTCAAGATTATTAAAGCAAGCAAAGGATTCTGGAATTGTCGAGATAAAAATTCATAATCCTGTTGAAGCTGGCGAGCTATTATCTGAAAGGTTAAAGGATAAGTTTTCCCTGAAGGAAGTTGTAGTTGCCTCAGTTTCAGAGTATGACAATACGTTAATTAAACGGCATTTAGGAGAGACAGCAGCAAGCTATTTAAATAAAATTGTTAAAGATCATGATGTCATTGCTACATCCTGGGGAACGACTGTTTATGAGCTAGCTACAAAGTTAAAGCCAAAGCCAATTAGTCATACAACAGTTGTCCAGTTAAATGGTGGGGTGAGTCATTCAGAAACAAAGACCTATGCTTCTGAAATTATTCATTTATTCGGTGAAGCATTTCATACACAAACCTTTTTGTTACCGTTACCAGCAATTGTTGACCATATTGTAGTAAAGCAAGCGATAGAAGCTGATCGACATATCCGAAAAATTCTTGACTTAGGTAAACAAGCAAACATTGCTATTTTTAGTGTTGGAACTCCTGTAGTTGATTCGGTTTTATTACAAGCAGAATATTTCTCAGAGGAAGATAAACACTTAATTCAATCAAAAGCTGCTGGTGAAATATGCTCAAGATTTTTTGATAAAAATGGGGAAATTTGTGTAGAGAATTTAAATAATCGCACGATTGGAATTGAGCTTCATGAACTAGCTAAAAAGGAGAAATCAATTCTTGTAGCGGGTGGACCGAAAAAACTTGAAGCCATATATGGTGCATTAAAAGGCAAGTATGCAAATGTATTAATAACTGACGAGCATACTGCAAGTTTATTAGTTGATATGGAATATTAGCCATAGAGGTTGAAAATGACCTTTATGGCTTTTTAGTAGAAAAAGGAACAGCACCGGCTTATAAATTATGTTAAGAATTGCAAAGTGATTATATTCAAACAATTTGTATTTCCCTGCTACATGGGTTAAGTTAAGATTAAAGAAAATTCAAGGGGGAGCGAATTAAATGAAATTAGTAGGTAAAAAGGTATTAAGCTTCGTTCATGAGGATTTTGAAGATTTAGAGCTATGGTATCCGATCCATCGCTTACGTGAAGAAGGGGCAATCGTTGATTTAGCAGGAGAAGATGCAGGATATACATATAAAGGGAAATATGGTGTACCAGCTAAATCTGATTATGCATTTCAAGATATTGACCCAAGCGTATATGATGCCTTGCTAGTTCCAGGAGGATGGGCTCCAGATAAGCTTCGCAGGTTTAAAGAGGTAATTGACATTGTGCAACATATGGAAGAGAAAAAGAAACCAATCGGACAGATTTGTCATGCAGGATGGGTTTTAATCTCTGCTAAAATATTGAATGGTAAAACCGTAACAAGCACACCTGGAATTCGTGATGATATGGAAAATGCAGGGGCTAAGTGGCTAGACGAAGCGGTTGTTGTCGACGGCCATCTGATTTCAAGTAGACGTCCACCAGATCTTCCCGATTATATGAAAGCCTTTATTGAAGTTTGTGAAGGAAAGTAATAAAGGTAGTTAACATAATTCTATAATACTGACCTCTAATGCATGGTATGTATTCATTCAAAGGAATACTCTTCTGTAAATTTAGAGGTCTATTTTTTTCGTTATCTTCCCATGAAAATACTGAACAGCTAATTATTATTTCGGTAATAAATACTTTTAAGAAGGAGAATGATTATGACTGTACAAATAACCTATAAAGTTAATGCGGAAATAAACGCTCTGGAATTATCATCGGTTTTCAGAGCATCTGGAATAAAACGGCCAGTAGATGATCTACCAAGACTCGGACGAATGATCGAGCACGCAGACATCCTCATTTCAGCATGGGATGGTAATCAGTTAGTTGGGATTGCCAGGGCGATTACGGATTTTAGCTATTGCTGCTATTTATCTGACTTAGCAGTTAATAAAAACTATCAGAAAAATGGGATTGGTAAAGAACTTATCTCCTTGGTAAAGGATGAATTAGGAGAAGAAGTAGCATTATTATTATTAGCTTCACAAGAAGCAATGAAATATTATCCGCGAATCGGCTTTAATGAAATCGACAATGGCTTTAAAATTGCAAGAAAAAGATAAAACATGGAATAAGATAGATGCAAAAGTAAAGATATGTTCAACTTTTATATATTGAGTACTCAGGTCTTAATATATAAATTGAGTCCCATTAAAAAGCCATTCTCTAAAAGTGTGAGAATGGCATTAAACTTTTGCATTAAACTTTTTACGGATAAAGGCGATACATAACAATAGTATTGGTACAATAATTTGTAATGGGATATGTAAATAGATCGTAATGAATTCTTTACCAACCTCTATAGCTTTAATAAAATCATTACCATATAAGAGTGATAAAGGAATAATAATTGTACCCATTGATAGTAATATTGAGCGGTTATCCTTTATGTTAAATAATTGAGAAATACCTACAGAAGCACCGTACGTCCACCCACCTACCTTAAAAAATACACCTGATACAATCAGTAAAATGATTAATGCATCAAATCGTTCAAGAAAATCGGCAATAGAAACTTGTTTTGTAGATGCAAGAAGTGGGAATAGCTGGTTGGCATAAACTTCTGGACCTAAAACTGAGATGTTCAAAATTGAATTTATGGTTAACAAAATACCCCCAATCAAAATTACCGCTATACCTACCAACTTGGTGTTCTTTTTTTTATTCAAAATAGGAAAAAACATTGTAATAATGATGGTTTCACCAAATGGGAAAGTGATCGTATAAGGGAAAACTTCTTTTAATACTGGTTTTACACCATTACCTAATACAGGAGTAAGGTTATTAAGGCTGAATTCTTCCACACTTAATAAAAGCAACCAAACGACTATGGTTGCCATCATATAAACTGGAAAGACTACTTCCCCCATACGTCCAAACGTCTCAACACCACCTCTTAGGCAATAAATCATCAACACCATAAAACTCCCTATAATGATAACAATTGGGGTTTCAACTAAGATCGATGAGACAATCAGCTCCCCAAAATCTCGGCAAGCAGTTGAGGCGAGAAAAGTAAAATAAAGGATATAAATTAAAATTACTGGGTATGCAAGATACTTACCAATAATTTTAGGGATCATCTGGATTATAGTATCATCAGGATAATAATCAGATAATTTAGTATAGACGAACATTAATATCAGACCGCATAACATGCCTGCTCCAATTGCTATCCAAGCATCCTGCTTTGCTCCTGATCCAATCCCAAATATCATTGTATTTCCTATTTCAAAACCAATGATCACATAAAAAAGTTGGAGTGCACTTATTTTTTCCTGCTTCATTTTTATCACCATAAAGGTTTTCGAATTATTCTAAATCTAAACATTGACTTTGATTCTGTTATTATATCCCAGTATTACAATGCATTATGCAACAGGTATCTGAGTTTCTGGATATTCGTAATATTTGATATAACAATTGGCGCTTACTCTTTTCCAATATACGTCTTAAGCCTTAGAAGGTTTTACACCTTAAGTCATTTAACTCTTCCACATTTTGTTATTAAAATAGTGACTGTAGTAACTAACTGAATATGACAAAATTTCCCTATGATTAGGGAGGAGTCAAAGAAAACAATTTTAAAGGAAAAGAAATTTGGAAGGAGTTAATATTAAATGTCTTGGTTTACGAAATGGTCATTTAGGAACAAAGCTGCTATTGCCATAATGTCTCTGCTTATCTTAGTAATGGGGGTTTTAAGTTATTTTCGATTACCGATGGAGTTTTTACCATCTGCTGATCAACCATTTATTTCAGTTGTTGCAATGGGAGAAGGATTAGATGCAAGCTTGATGGAGGATCAAGTAACGAATCCGATTGAAAATGCTGTAGATAGTGTTAATGGAAAGACCAATGTGTTTTCTACCACTGGGGATGGCTATTCATCCGTTGATATTCACTTTGAGTCAAATGTCGACAAAAAAGAAGCAAAGCGTGAAATTGAGGATGCATTAGCAAATGTACAATTACCAACAAATGTGATGAAACCAAATATTGTTCAATTGAACACGTCTATGATCCCTGTTTCCTACATTGCGTTAACGTTTGATGAAGGAATTAATCCTGAAACCATTCAATATGCAGAAGATGAAATTGTCCCATATTTTAAAGAAATCGATGGTGTTTCAGATATTCAAACGAATGGAACGATTCCTTCATATGTATCTGTTGAATTAGACGAAAAGAAGATGGCAGAAAAGCAAGTCACACTTGAAAATATCATGCCACTGCTCCAGGGTCAAAATATTGCAACTGCAGTTGGTGAAAAAAATATTGATAATAAGGCAGCAAATATAAAAGTTGTTGGTGATATAAATACGATTGAAAAACTTGAGGATACAGAAATTATTCCGAAAGTACCACTAAAGGATGTAGCAAGCATTACAGTTGATAAACAAGAAAATAATCTTACACGTGTCAATGGTAAGGATGGATTACTATTCGTCATCACAAAAGATAGTAATTCAAATGCGGTAACAATTAGTAAAGAAGCGGAAAAAGTATCAGAAGAAGTGAATGATAAGTACGATAATCTTGAAACAACCGTTGTATTAGCTTCAGCTGATTCGGTAGAGTCATCTGTTCACAGTATGATAAAAGAAGTCTTATTAGGTGCACTTTTTGCGACAATCGTGATTATGCTTTTCTTACGAAATCTACGTTCAACACTTATTACAATTGTGTCGATCCCGCTTTCATTAGGATTTACTTTATTCCTTCTTGCACAGTCTGGTGTAACGTTAAATATCTTAACACTTGGTGGGGTAGCTGTTGCTGTAGGTCGTCTTGTAGATGATAGTATCGTAGTCATTGAGAACATTTTTAGAAGAGCACAGAATGAAAAATTCACGATCAAAATGGTCATTGAAGCAACTAAAGAAGTTGGCTCAGCAATTACATCGTCCACTCTGACAACTGTTGCTGTATTTTTACCAATGGGATTATTAAGTGGAAGCTTACAGGATTTCCTACTTCCTTTCGCCTTGACGATTACGTATTCACTTTTAGCTTCTTTAATCGTAGCGATTACAGTCGTACCTGTTATGAGTGCTGCCTTACTTAAACACGCAAAAATTAAAGAGCACAAACCATCTCCAGGATTTGCAAAGTTTTTAACATGGTCATTAAATCATAAATGGGTTGTTTTAGTAACAGCTATCATTTTGTTCGCCGGATCAGTCGGAGGGTATTTGGTACTTCCAAAAGGTTCTGTAAACAAAACAAAAGCTGATTATGTATTTGTTTCGTTAAAATACCCTAATGAAACCCCAATTGAAAAAGTAAAAGAAGAGTCTTTGAAACTTGAGGAATATGTGTTAAAACAAGATGGCGTTGATAAATTATATTTGCAGCTTGGAAATTCAGAAGATGCTGCTAAATACGGTGCCGTAGGTAATCCAACTCAAACGCAAATTATGACGATTTTAGAAGAAGATGCTGATATGGGAGCCTTTATAGATAAAGTAAATACTCAAAAAGATGAGTATGATAGTGCTACATTAGAGGTTACTGAGGCTACACTAATGGGCGGTGGTTCTACATCAATCACGATTGATGTCATTGGTGATAATGAAGATGAACTTATTTCTGTATCAGAAAAAGTTCAAGCCGAGATTAATGATATTGAAGGGATTGAGAAGGTAAGCTCCAACCAAGATGAAACCAAAGCAGTCTATTCATTTGTCGTCGATCCAGGATTGGCAAAAGCAGATCAAGTTGCGCAACAAGCTGCGGTCATGCTAAATCAAACACCGTTGGGTACAATTGAAATGAATGGACTGCAAACGATGGTTATGCTTGAACCAGTCTTCAATCCTGACACTGAAAAAGAATTATCAAATGTTCCGATTATGACAGCTAGTGGTATGACTTCCATTTCGAAGGTAGCGGAGTTAAAGCAGACAGAAGAACCTACTAGTACATTCCACAAAGATGGTGAGCAATATGTAAGGGTTACAGCAACGGTAGATCCTGAAAAACTATCGACGATTTCAACTGAAATAAATAAACGGATCTTAGGAGATAAGACAGAAGAAGGATTAAACATTCCTGATAATATGGAAGTACTTGTTGGTGGGGCTAGTGTTGATCAAGCCAACGAATTTAATGATTTATTTATGACAATGCTTGCATCGATTGGAATTGTATTCCTAATTATGGTGATTACCTTTAAAACAATCCGTGCACCTATCGCGATCCTATGCTCTTTACCACTTGCAGCGATCGGGGCAATTTTAGGAATTATAATTAGCGGCATTTCTGTAGATATTACAGCACTACTAGGGGCTCTGATGTTAATCGGTATTGTTGTGACGAATGCAATTGTCCTACTTGACCGAGTGAAACAAAATGAACAATCAATGATTATTAGAGATGCAATTGTCGAGGCTGCTACAATTAGAATGCGTCCGATCATTATGACAGCTGTAGCAACAATCTCAGCAATGCTTCCATTATTGTTTAAAGAAGCTGAAGCGGGGAACTTGGTTTCTGCAAGTCTAGCTGTTGTTGTAATTGGAGGACTAAGTGTCGCGACTATTTTAACGTTAGTGGTCATCCCAGTTATTTATGAGCTACTACACTTTAAAAAAGCAAAACGCCAAAGAAAAAAAGCAGAAAACTCTGATGAAACGTTAGCAATTTAAGAGTATAAAGCAAAAAGAGGTTCAACTCAAAAAATGAGTTGGACCTCTTTTTTATGGGCTGAGTCTATTTTTCTTACTTTGAATAAACTTCTTCTTCAGTTAAATACCCATCTTTAATAACTGTACTGTTAATCGTTTCTTTTGTAACAGTTGTAGGTTCAAGCAAGATTGTTGGCACTTTAACTTTATTATTATCAATTGTAGTATCTGTTTTTATTTGTTTCCCAATTGCTATATCGTAAGCCATTTTAGCTGCTTTAGTTGCGATGACGTTTATTGGCTTATACACTGTCATTGTTTGTGTCCCAGCTATAATTCGCTTAATACCACTTAATTCGGCATCTTGACCTGAAACAGGTACCTTACCAGCTAATCCGACAGAAGTTAAAGCATTGATAACACCACCAGCATTCCCATCGTTAGCAGCAACTACAGCATGAATATCATTCTTCGTTTCCTTTAATGCCAGTACCATATTTTGTTCAGCGATGGTTGGCCTCCATTCATCCGTATATTTATCAACAACTAACTTAATATCTCCTTTATCAATTAAAGGCTGTAACACTGACATTGCACCTTTTCTAAATAACAGAGCATTGTTGTCTGTTTCAGCACCACCAATATATGCAAAGTTGCCTTTTGGTACCCTTTTAAGAATTTCAGTTGCTTGTAATGCTCCAACCTTTTCATTGTCAAAGGAAATGTAATAATCTAAATCACTATTTGTAATAAGTCGATCATACGAAATAACCGTAACATCGTTTTGATGTGCAAGCTCAACAATTTTTGCTGCAGCCTCGGCATTGTGTGGAACAACGACAAGAACATCTACACCTTCTTCAATCAATAGCTGTGCTTGTTTTAATTGAACCTCATCAATTCCGTTTGCAGCCAATGTTTTTACCTGTCCACCCAGGGATTGAACTTGATCTTCAAATAATTCCTTATCTTTATACCATCGTTCCTGTTCAAGAGTGTCTAATACAAAACCAATATAAGGAACGGATTCATCTGCTTTTAACTTTACTGATTGCTCGCTTGAAGCTTCCTCTGATGTTGAACAAGCAGTAGTAATTAGGACAAAAAAAGTAAACAAAAGTCCAAAGCTTGCATGTTTAAAAAATGTAGTCACTTTAATCCCTCCACCAATTAAATCGTTCATTATACTTTAAATTTACTAATCATTTCGTTCATACGCACAACCATATTGGATAACGTGTATGCACTAGTTGAAATGTTATCAATTGATTGAGTTTGCTGATAAACAGCAGCAGATATTTCTTCTGAACCTGCTGCTGACTCCTCTGAAATAGCAGCGATATGCTCGACAGACTGATTAATCTCATGACTAGTCTTCTCAAAATAATTAAAGGCTGAGGATATATTTTTTACCCGATTGGTCATATCGGTAATTTTATCTTTTATCTCAGAAAAATATTGACCGGTTAATTGAATCTGTTCTGTTCCTTCATTCACCTTTTGAAAACCACTATATAATTCATTAGACATTGAGGTAGTTTCTTCCTTAATGCTAGTAACAAGTGAGGTAATATTTTCGATTGAACTTGATACTTCATTTGCTAGTTTTTTAACTTCGGAGGCTACTACAGCAAATCCTTTACCACTTTCACCTGCTCTTGCAGCTTCTATAGATGCATTAAGGGAAAGAAGGTTTGTTTGTTCAGCGATTGATTTAATGACAGTAACAAGCTCGGTAATAGATTGAGTTTTCGTTTCAAGATTCTTAATCTTTTCAACAGAGCGTTCTACAATAGAATGAATGAGTTTCATTTGTTCTAGTGATTGTTTCATTTGTTGATCCCCGTTCACAGATACGAGTAGCACTTCATCGGAGAATTGAACTAATTTACTACCATCTTGGTTTACCTCAACTAATTTGTTACTAAATTCTTTAATATTTTCGGAGATATCAGATACCTCATTTGCTTGGTTATTCACTCCAGTTGCTAATTCTTCAATTGTATGTGCAACTTGAGAGCTGCCTTGCTTTAATTCTGATGAAGATTGCGCAAAAGTTGCAATTTCGGAATCAACATCTGAAGCAATATGAGAAACCTCTAAAATCATTTCACGTAAACGGGTACCCATGTGGTTTATCGATTGTGAAAGCTGACCAATTTCATCTGAGCTAACAACTTTTAAAGGTTTAAAATTAAGATTTCCGTTTGCGATTTCTTCGCTTGTAAGCACAACTCTATTCAATCCTGCTGATATCCGCTTACTGATAACAAAAAGTAGAATGACAGAGATTAACAATGAAATAACCCCTGATATTACTAATAAAAAGATCGTCTTCTCGATAGCAGTTTGTGATTTTGTTAGTGACGCTTTATTAGATTCTGTGGCAATCTCCTTAAGCTGATTACTCAATTCGGTCGTCTCTACCTTTATTGCATTGGCTTCATTTTGAAGCTTATTAAACTCAGCTGTATTAATTTGTTTCACTTTAGGGACTATCGTACTGAAAAAATACTCATCCAGTTTATGATTGTTTTCAATGATTTTATGGAAAATAGCTAATTGCTCTTCATTATCTAATTGCTGTTTTAATTTCTTTGCAGTAGAAACAAATTCTCTACTATCCTCTAGATATTCCAAAAGCTTTTTATCATCGGATAATAAAATATATTCAGGAATAAGATTGTATTTTTCATGGTAGAGTGAAACTAAATCTGCACTATAAAGAGCAATTTCATTTTTCACTAGTGTATTTTTCATCGATTGACTTGTTTGTTTCAATAAAGAAAATGTGATGATTATAGATAGTAGAAAAGTAATGGCAACAACTAAAAAAACATAAAAGTACTTACCACCAATTTTGGTATTTTTCCATCTCAGGTGTTTCAAAAATATCCCTCCAGTATGACTAAGTTGATTTGGTGTTAAATTCTCTTATTGTATCGACAAATTTCTACAAATATTTAGTTTTCGAGCTAATAGAATTATTAAAAGTTTATTAGTTATTAAAGTCCTGAATAAAAAACAGGATAATATTACTAGGTTTAGTCGAAAAACAAATATTTTTATGCTGAAAAACGGTCGAATTATAGTATAATTGAAAACGGATACATACGTGGGAGAATACTAGAAGTAAATAACGTTTCTTACTAGCCTAATATAGTGAGGAAGTAGATTCATATTTATTTTATTTTAACTTGACGGAATATTAGGAAAATATATTCAAAGGGGTTAGCGATATTGAAGAAAAAAGCTAATAATAACAAGGATTCCACTCATAATATACAAAAAGAGAAAAGAACGAGAACAAAATTTTTTCCTAATCTAAAGGGGATGACACTTAAATCTAAAATAATCTTTTTCTTACTTTTATTTACGATCATTCCAAGTGTTATCATCGGAAATGTTGTTTATATTGTTTCTTCGAATACAATTGAAAACAAAGTATCTGATATGAATGAAGATATAGGTGTTCAAGTCACGAAAAATGTAAATCATGCACTAAAAGAATTTGAAAATATTACATTAGTTCCCTTCTCAAATATGGACTTAATAGAACAATTGGATAATGATGAAGGATTGACGGAGTATGAACTTTTTAATAGGCAAAGAGAAATAACGGAGTATTTTTCAAGTATTACCTTTACTAACAAAAATGCAAAGGCCATACTCTTTGTTAATGACGAAAAAACAGTTTATGGTAAAACAAATGCTGCAGAAGAATTTGACATCGAAAACTATCTTAATTCCGACATCCCTGAAAAAGTAGAGGAATTATCTGGTTCGGTATTTTGGGCTTCTGGTCTAGAAAATAATTATAAAAATATTTACTTGATTAGAGAGTATGATAACATTGGGACCCTTATCCTTATGGCTGATGTACAGCTATTTCAAGAGGTCTTTGAAAATGATGAGAAGAATTCTGGGAGAGATATCTCCATTATTAATGAAAACGGCATTATCATTTCTAGTAATAAAAAGGAATTAGTAGGTAGTAAATATGAAAATCATAAAAATAGTGAAGAATATTTAGTATCCACAATTGAAAGTGAAAATGGCTGGCAGGTTTCTGTTTCAACCTCAAAATCATATTTATTAAAAGACATACATGATGTTATTTATCTTGTTTATATCATAAGCTTGGCATTTGTTCTTTTATCCGTTTTTGTTAGTATCTTTATTGCGAAAAGTATGATCAGACCAATTAATAAAGTTGTCACGATCATGAAAGAGGCTGAAAAAGGTGATTTAACACATAGAGCTGATTACTTATATAAAAATGAAGCAGGCCAGCTGGGACAAAGTTTTAATAACATGATTGACAATATCACGTTGATGATCGAAGAAAATAAAAAGGTTTCGACATATGCTGTTAATCGTGCAAATGATCTCAAGAGGATTGCAGAAGAATCCGCTTCCTCATCTGAACAAATTGCTAGCGCAATTGAAGAAGTTGCAAAGGGCGCAGTTAGTCAGGTTGACTATTCTGAAAGAACGAACCGAGAAATGAAGGAGCTTTCTAGTGAAATCGTTGAAGTAGCCAACAATATGGAAAAAGTATCAACGATCACAGAAACGACGAAAAAGCTTAGTAGCCAATCGATTGAAACGATAAAAGACTTAACGGATAAAAATAATGAGATGGGTGCAAATATCGGACAAGTGGATATGACGATGAATGCCTTAAATAAGGAAATTACTCAAATAAAAGACATCGTGGAAATGATTAAGAGTGTTAGTGAGGAAACGAATTTATTATCTCTTAATGCAAGTATTGAGGCTGCTAGAGCTGGTGAGGCTGGTCTTGGATTTGCTGTTGTTGCTAAGGAAATTCGTAAGCTGGCTGATCAAACAAAGAGCTCTTCCATGAGAATTGAACAAGTCATTGCAAGTATTTTAAATCAAACAAAACGATCAGTTGAATTAGTTAAAACAACGATAACGTTATTTAACGAACAAACAAATTCGATTCATCATACCCAAAAGTCATTCGAAAATATCCTAGAGGGAACAGATTCAATTATAAGCGAAATTAATTATGTAGAGGCGTCGATTGGAAAGATTAACACAAATAAAGAAAAGGTTGAAATAGCAATCAATGAAATGGTTGAGGTTGCAGAAGTATCCTCATCAACAACAGAAGAGGTAACTGCCACAACAGAAGAACAGGCAGCAGCTGCTGAAGAATTAGGGGATTTAGCTGCTTCACTATCAAGCACGATTTATGAACTAGAAGAAATCATTCATAAGTTTAAAGTGAAGGGAAATTAGTCGTTTTTGTCTAGATTGTATGATACGGGATATATGTAGAAATGAAATGGGATAGACACACTGCAACGATACATATGGTTGTACTGTGTCTATTCTCTTTTTCTGTTGGGAAATTGTCAAAGATTATCGTTTTCGGAAGTGGAGATGCATGTATAATAAATAGTATAAATCGGATAATATTGGAGTTGATAGGATGTTTAACACATCTGTTGGGATATTGCGTTTTTTTGGTATATTAGAGGGTATTTCTTATTTAGTCCTTCTGTTAATTGCAATGCCATTAAAGTATTTTCTTGATCTTCCAATTGCAGTTACAATTGTTGGGGGTTTGCATGGTTTCTTATTTGTTTTATATGTCATCATGATAGCTTTTGTTAAGTTTAAAAAGCGGTGGTCTTATTTATGGGGGATTTGGGCCGTTTTCTTAGCATTCATACCGTTAGGAACATTTTATTTAGATAAACAATTGAAAACAAAGGAATAATAGGTTTAACCAATGAGCTGACGTAAAGTGGGAATTGAGAAGGGCTGACAATTATAGATGTCAGCCTTTTTTAAGTGCGCCCAGCATGGGTGCAGTCTATAGGGTGAAAGTCCCGAACTGTGAAGGCAGAAGTAGCAGTAGCTTAACGCAAGGGTGTCTGTGGTGACGCAGAATCTGAAGGAAGCGAGCGGCAAACCTCCGGTCTGAGGAACACGAACTTCATATAAGGCTAGATACCATTGGATGAGTTTGCTTAACAAAACAAAGTCCTTTCTGCCGAAGGTGGTATATAGTAAATGAAGCAGATAGATGGAGTGAAAGACTGTACTCTTACCTGGGGAGGTCTGACTGATAAGCCAAGCACTCTTGGTAACCTATCTAGTGATAGATAGCTGAACAGTCAGAAGTCAGCAGAGGTCATAGTACCTTTCAAACTCGAGAATGAAAGGGAAGGACTGAACAAGTTAGGAAGGATGAGAACTAGGCGTTCATAAGTAGTGTAGAAGCAGACAATCTCTTACGAGACTTACTTGAAGGAAGAAGTGGTGAATACACAGGGGACTTCAAAAGGGTGGAGCTACTAATGGCACAAATAGAACATCTCATTCACGTAGAGAGGATATATCTTAATGTTAATGGAACGAATTCTATCACGAGAAAACTTACTGAACGCTCTTAAACGAGTGGAACGTAACGGAGGCAGTCACGGTGTAGACAAGATGTCGACCCAATACCTGCGTTCGTATATTGTCGAGCACTGGGACGAATTGAGAAAGTCTCTCCAACAGGGAACCTATGAACCTCAACCCGTTCGTCGTGTCGAAATCCCGAAACCAAACGGCGGAGTTAGATTACTAGGAATCCCTACCGTGATAGACCGTTTCATTCAACAAGCGATTACTCAAACATTAACCCCAATTTATGACCCAACATTTTCTGAAAACAGTTATGGGTTTCGTCCACAAAGGCGAGGGCATGACGCTGTACGGAAAGCGAAAAGATACATCGAAGATGGTTATAGGTGGGTAGTCGACATAGACTTAGAGAAATTCTTCGATAAAGTGAACCATGACAAACTCATGGGGCTACTGTCAAAGCGTATTGACGATAAAGTTCTACTAAATCTTGTTCGAAAATATCTCAATGTCGGGATTATGATGGGTGGCGTGGTCTCACAAAATACAGAGGGAACTCCACAAGGAGGTCCGCTAAGTCCACTACTTTCAAATATCATTCTAGATTTGTTAGATAAAGAATTAGAGAATAGAGGGCATAAATTCGTGAGGTATGCGGATGATTGTAATATTTACGTGAAATCTAAGAAAGCTGGCTTACGAACAATGGCGGGTGTAACGTCTTTCATTGAAAAGAAGCTTAGTTTAAAGGTAAATCGTGAGAAATCAGCCGTAGATCGACCATGGAACCGAAAATTCTTAGGCTTTAGTTTTACTAACAGAAAAGAGCCGAAAATACGTATATCCAAACAAAGTATCAAGAGATTTAAACAGAAGGTTAGGGAAATAACGTCAAGAAAATCACCGATACCAATGGATGTAAGAATAAAGAAATTAAATCAGTATTTAGTGGGTTGGTGTGGGTATTACGCATTGGCAGATACTCCAAGTATCTTTAAAGGTTTGGAAAGTTGGATTCGAAGAAGACTGAGATTGTGTTACTGGAAACAGTGGAAACTTCCTAAAACAAGGATAAGGAAACTTATAGGACTAGGAATTGATAAACACAAAGCATATGAATGGGGAAATAGCAGAAAGGGCTACTGGCGAATAACCAGTAGTCCAATCCTTCACCGTGCCCTCAATAACTCTTTCTGGAGAAAAGAGGGTCTCAAAAGTCTATCTGAACGATACGAAACTTTACGTCACACTTAATTTGAACCGCCGTATACCGAACGGTACGTACGGTGGTGTGAGAGGTCGGGGGTTAGTCACCCCCTCCTACTCGATTCGTTATGAATGCACTTCACCTTGTCTAATATGTTTTGAGAAGTTTCTTCAATACCGTATTACTTGGTAAATAGCAACAAAGTTTGCGAAAAAAGCCTTATACTAACTAAAATATGGCTAGAATCTTTTTTTGTTTTTATATTAAGTAATATAAATAAGTAACCACTTGGAATAGTCCCAGGGGGTATATTAAAATAAAGGAAATAAGAGTTTAAGGGGATGGTTCAATGAGTACAGAGAATGATTGTCACGAAAGCTGTAGTAATAATGAACATAGAAACAGTCATCATTCAGACAAAGTGAAAAAAAATCTTGTTACCCGTTTAAATCGGATTGAAGGTCAAATTCGCGGGATAAAAGCTATGATTGAAAAGGATACGTATTGTGATGATGTCATTACTCAAATCTCAGCAACACAATCTGCCTTCAATGGTGTTGGTAAGCTGTTGCTTGAAGGACATTTACGGACATGTGTTGTTGAGAGAATCCAAGAGGGGGATGAGGAAATCATCGATGAGTTATTAGTAACGGTACAAAGATTAATGAAAAAATAGGAGGCAACCACATATGGAGATTCTGCCCAATTAAAAGGGAAAAGAACCTGTCCTATTTTTGAGCAGGTTCTTCGCTTTATTACGCTTGTTTTTCATTGAGCGCCTCTTTTGCTTTAATAAATTCCTCTTCTACCTCTACAGAATACGTCTTTTCTTTTAAATGATCTTTTTCATACAAGTAATCCTGAGCACTTGCTTGAGCCTCTAAGTGTAGTACTTTATCTTCCATTCTAGCAAAGCCATTCAAGATATTTTCAGATTGAGAAGAGTATAGTGTGCTTTTAATCTTATAAGTTGTTTGTGCGGTATTTGCTCTTGATATGAGTAATGCTTTACGATTTTGTAATTCAGCGTAAGTATCCTTTAATTTTACAACTTGTGCTTTTAATTGTTTTGTTTGATTTTTAATAGACGCTAGTTGTTGCTCAAGGGCTTGTAGCTTTTTCTCATGCTCAATTCGATCATGGATTGCTAGCTTAGCCATATCGTCATTATATTTTTCTAGTGCTAATTGTTGTTGTCTTTTACGATTTTCAATTGCTGTTTTAACTTGTTCAATTAACCCTTCATGTTTTTGTTCAAAATAAATTTGATTTGCTAATGCAGATTGTGCCTTTTCAAGTTCTGTTTCAAGCTCTCTAATATACTGCTTTACCATACTTATTGGATCCTCAAACTTGTCCAATTTGTGGTTCATATCAGCAACTGCTATTGTTTTTACACGTTTAAAAATTCCCATTATTTATCATTCTCCTTATTTGTTTTACGTTCCCAATTATCTAGAATATCGTGAGTAGTTGTATGATATGAAGGGGATGTAACCATAATTGGTTCATCTATAAAATCTGTACCCGCCTTTTTTTGTTTAAAAGCGAGATAAAATGCTAGTAATAACACTGGAATAGCAATAATTAGTGGTAAGATTGAAAACAACCCAACAGTTAGCAAGAAAATACCTACCCATTTCTTCACTGATTCACCATCAGCTTTTTTCCAAATCCACCAGCCTAAAGCAATTAATCCTATAGAAACAAGAAACGGTAAAAGTGAAAAGTCAAACATGTTTATGTTGTTTCTAAATCCTGCACTTCCATGATGAAAGACACTACCTCGTCCATATTCCATATGTTGATGGACAGTAGCTAAATGACCTATAACATTTAATATGATCGTTAGGACAATTAGTCCAAGTATGGCAATCCCAATCCAAAGTAAAGGACTTTTTCTAGTTCTCTTCATTTCTCCACCTCCTTTCAAATTGTACTTAACTTGCTATAGGTATAATTTAATAGAGTTTGGTGAAAAGACGGTGAAAAATAGAAGAGCGAGTAAAAAAAGTAGTAGAAAGCGAGAAAAGTAGATTTTTGTCGAATGGTCGATAAATTAGAAAAATCGAAGATAAATTTAAATAATCGAAGATAAATTGGACATTTTCGTAGATAAATAGAGAATCCTTGTACTTCCTAAAAAAAAGAGTGCAATCTATGTACATAATTTGTTATGTGTAAATAAAAAAGCCTGTAGAATTTTCTCTACAAGCTATCCTTATATGGAATTTTCACTAGAAACGTACTACCTTCACCAACGCTACTTTCTACATTTATTCGACCACCGTGTATGTCTACAATCCATTTTGCAATGGATAAACCTAGTCCATGCCCACCAAGGTGTCTTGTTCTAGCTTTATCTACACGGTAAAATCGATCAAATATATGGGCTAGATCTTTAGCAGCGATCCCAATTCCTGTATCCTTCACAGAGATAAAGATCAAATTTGATTCTTTCCATAAGGACAATGATATTGAACTAGAATCGTGAGAGTATTTTATAGCATTATCAAGTAGAATATAAAGTAGCTGGGTCAAACGTTCTATATTTCCATTGATCTGAATAGATGCGGGACTCTTTAGCTCAAGCTGGATATTTTTTGTATGTGCATGAGCTTCAAAAGAATCGATTGCTCTTTGCGAAATAGGAACCAAGTCAAATACTTCAAATGAAATCTTTTGATCATCTGAATCAGATCTTGCTAAAGTCAGTAAATCCCCAACAAGACCTGTCATTCGTTTCACTTCTTCCTTCAAATTACCGACCATCTTTGTCGAAACCTCATTTTGGTGCTGGTCCTCCATTTCAAGTATATCTAAAGAAGACAACATGACACTTAATGGTGTCCTTAATTCATGGGACGCATCAGCTACAAACACCTGTTGTCGCTTAAAAGCTTGCTCGATTGGAATCATTGCCCGTTTGGACATTACTCTACTTAAATAAAAAGCAACACCTGAAAAAATAAGAGTTGAAATCAACAAGATCCTAAAAAGTCCATTTAAAAGGTTAGTTAAATCAGTGATATTTTGACCGATATAGAGATAGCCAACAAGTTGGTTTCGGTCATAGATTGGCTTTGCGATCATAAGCAGCTCCAGCTGTTGATTTTTAGGTCCATAGGTTGAAAATCGGTTTTTCTCCTCATTTTGCATGAGTTCTTTACGATTAATGAAGATCTCCTCATTCTGTAATTCTTCCCGTTGTGGCTTCCACTCTGAAATGATCGTAATAAATTCAGTCTCGAGAAGGGGAAGCTGCTCATTTTGTAAAACTAATTCACCTCGAGTGTTCATTACATAATAAAATAATTGATCACTATCAGTGGTCACGAATTGAGGATTAGCCTTCCGATCGTTAGGTCCATTGTCGTAGTCCATAGACAAAAATGTTTCAACTAAATTTGCCTCATGCTGTACTGTATCTCGTAATTCATTTTTCTCAGCAGTTGTAAACCAAATATAAACAATTGAATAAAGAATAATGATAAATAATAATAGAAACAAAATGATGAGTAAGCTGTACTTTACTGTTAACATTTGCTGGGTTTTCGAGAATAGGTCATGTCGTTTACGTATCAAGCTTATATCCAACCCCTCTGATACTTTGTAACCAATCGCCTTTTTGAAACTTGGTTAGCTTTTTACGAAGTAATTTCACCGTAGCATCAATTGTTTTATACGAAACATCGGTTTCATTTCCCCATATCCGATCAAAAATAATGTCTCTTGTTAACACTTGTCCTTTATTTTGTACCAATAAATCTAGTAGCTGGTATTCTCGTGGGGTTAATTGTATCACCTGTTGTTCCATTTGTAGGGATTGGCTTGTTCGATTGATTGAAAGGCCTTCAATCGTAAGTATTTCTTCACGAATTGGTGAAAAATTACGTCGTGCTAGTGCTCGAAGTCTTGCTAATAACTCATCAATCTCGAAAGGTTTCACAAGATAATCATCTGCACCAGCATCTAGGCCAACAACACGATCCTGAAGAGCATCCTTAGCTGTTAACATTAAAATTGCTCCACCATAGCTATCGTTTCTTAGCCGCTTACAAATTTCAACTCCATCACCATTAGGCATCATCCAATCCATAATAATGACATCATAATGAGAAGCACTAGCATAATCATAAGCATCCTCACCAGTTTGAACCCATTCAACCTGATAATTTGCCTTTTTCTCTAGCATATATGTAATAAGCTCGCCAAGCTTAACGTCGTCTTCAGCTAACAAAACATTCATCGCTTCTAACTCCTTTCAATAAAAACAGTTTAACCTATCCTATCATTAAAAAATGAAAAATTAGAGAAAAAAGTTGCGTGAAGATCACATGCATTATGAAATGGGTGGAAAACCTAAAAAAATTAATCCTTTCCATTTGCTATTTCTGAATCATTGTCCACTCATGACATGATCAAAAAACAGGTGGTAGATTGATATGCATAACTGCTATGATAAGAATAACAAATCAATAATATAAACCTTGGGGAGAAGACACGATGATCGAAAAATATATTGAAGCGTTAGATATTGCGTATGTTTCTTCGTTTTCAACAAAAATAGAAACAAGCTGGGGCTATCTTTTTTATAATAAAAATCAACCAAACTATTATGATGCAAACCATGCACATATTTCTTCCTACGTTGGTGATTATGAAAAGATCATTGATGAGGTTATTTCTTTTTATCAGGCTCAACAATTAATTCCAAGATTTTATCTTTCCAACTACGAAGGGCATACAGGTTTTATTAGTGCTCTGAAACAAAAAGGATTCGGGTTTGAAGAGTTTGATTGTCCGGTTCAACTTTGGAAAACAAAGGTCGATTTCGTGAAGGACCCAAATGTAACAATTGAAAAAGTAACAAGTGAAAATAAACTAGATGCTATAAATATCGAATGTCAAATTCAAGAACTAGGCGGGTCAATTAGGGAAAAAGCTTTTGAAGAGGAATTTTCACAAGAGGCCTATACTCACTATTTATTAAAATATGATGGTGTCCCTTGTTCAACCGCATGTATATTCCAGTATGAACAGGATGCTAGACTAGAAAGTGTAGCTACACTGGAAGAGTACCGAGGTAAGGGATTGATTGGACAGCTCATTCATCATATTCAAGAGGAAGTAGAAAAGAAACATGTAGAACGATTTTGGGTGATGCCGATAAGTGAAAGAGTTGAGAAGGTTTATAAGAAATCAGGTTTTGAAACAATCGCAAATTTGAAAACTGGTCATGCCTTTTTAGGTGGAAAAAGCATTGAAGAGATCCGAAATAGCTAAAAATGGGCTTCAAATGATTATCCTTATATTGACAGTTAATCATGAGTTCTGTTATTTTATAGGTAACAATATTTTAGGAGATGTTTTTTGTGAGGGTTTCTGTTCTTAACTAATCGAAGTAAATACTTCATCTACATGACTAAGCTTTGAAAAACTTTTATGATTTTAAAGGTTTATTTGAGTATGTTTCTGTAGAAGGTTAAGAACAAAACGGTTATCGTACACAATTTGCGATCTCTTTGCATAGTGCCCGTATTAATCCGTGCTTTTGTTTAAGCACGTTTTTTTATGCTATCAAATTATTCTTTAAAGATGATAGCAGAAGGAAAACTTAGGCTTTTGCGATTTTTAAGGCGAGTTTTTCTAATGGGCAAATATGTTTATTAGGCATGGTCTGCTTAATAGATAGAGGTTTTAAAAGGTGATGAACAACCATGTTCATCGCCTTTTTTTTTATGTCAATAAATACAAATGGAGGTTCAAACATTGAACAAGACCAAAATCGAAAGTTTAGAATTTGATAAAGTATTAGCTTTACTATGTGATTTCGCAATGAGTGATGCAGCAAAGAAAAGAGCGATAGAGCTCTTACCAATTCATGATGAGAAAAAAATAAGAAGATGGCTTAATGAAACGACAGAGGCATGTACAATCATTGAAAAGTCTTCAAGTATTCCTGTCAACTCGCTTCATGGCGTAGAACAAATCATTGCTTTAGTGGATAAAGGGTATTTACTCACACCAGAGCAATTCGGTTTTCTAGCTACGTTTTTAGATAGTGTTAAAAAAATCAAACGGTTTATGATGAAGCAAGATTATCATGCACCAACGATTAGCTCGTATGCCTATTCACTTTACGAATTATCAGAAATAGCAGATGAAATCTCACGTTGCATTCGCAATAATCAAGTGGTTGATTATGCGAGCAGGTCATTAGCGAAAACAAGAAACAAGATTGTTTCAATAGAAGAAAAGATCAAAGCCAAGCTAGCTCAAATTATGAAAACCGCTTCTAGTTATCTACAAGAACAAGTAGTAAGTGTGAGAAATGGAAGATATGTTGTCCCTGTGAAAAATGAATATAAGCGAAAATTTTCAGGGACAATCGTCGATCAATCTTCGAGCGGGCAAACCGTATATATGGAGCCGAAGGATCTTAATAAGCTGCAGGATGAACTTTTATTTTTGAAGGTTGAGGAAGAACTCGAGGTTCAGAAAATTCTTGGACAATTAACTGATCTAACGGCAACGTATAAACAAGAACTGCTTATTAATATTGAAGGAATGATATCCTATGATTTTATCTTTGCTAAAGCAAAATTAAGTAAATTCATGCATGGAAATGAAGTTCAACTACAACAGGATGAAGGCTTTCAGATCTTAAATGCCAGACATCCTTTATTAGGAAGGGATGCTATCCCATTAACAATGTCATTAGGGAATGAGTATATGGCATTGGTCATTACTGGACCGAATACAGGAGGTAAAACGGTTACAATTAAAACTGTTGGTTTATTGTCGATGATGGTTCAAGCAGGACTTCATATTCCTGCAGATCGTACTAGTAGCTTTTGTATTGTAAAGAATATTTTTGTAGATATTGGTGATCATCAAAGCATTGAGCACTCACTAAGTACGTTTTCTTCACATATTCGAAATGTAATTGATATTCTTCAAAAGTCTCGAGAAGATACATTAATTATTCTTGACGAAATTGGTTCAGGTACAGATCCAAGGGAAGGAATGGGGTTAGCTATTGCTATTTTAGAAGCATTATATAACTCAGGGGCGATGATAATTGCTACTACCCATTACAGTGAGATTAAGGAATTTGCAGAAAAAGCGAACGGTTTTCAAAATGGATCAATGGACTTTGATATTGAAACACTTCAACCACTTTATAAACTTATAGTTGGAAAAGGTGGAGAAAGTCAGGCATTTTCAATTGCACAAAAGCTAGGAATGCCCGCATCAATCATTAACAGAGCGAAGGAAATTTCCTATGATCAGCCTAAAGAGGAACGCAACATTACACCAGCTACCTTTAAAAGGGATAATCAAAAAAGACAAAAGAAAAAGGCAATACAAAAAGACAATCTATCAATGATTACGTATCAAATCGGTGATGCTGTTTGGATTTCACAACTTCAAACAAAAGGAATTGTTGTCTCAACTCCTAATTCGATGGGAGAAATGGAGTTATTAGTAAAGGGACAAAAAATGACATTAAATCATAAACGGGTAAAACCATTTATTGACGCTGAAGAATTGTATCCAGAGGAATATGATTTAAATCAGGTCTTTGATTCTAAAGATGTGCGTAAGAAGAAAAAAATGATGGATCGGAAGCATGTTGAAGGTTTAACAATCGATCATATCGAGGAATAGAGAGGGGGGTAACCCCTTTCTTTTCATAAACTCGATATAAAACCTGAATGATAAACACATCCCTTAATTAAGATGTAAAGCCTTGCTACACTTGAGTTTTACTTCGGTAAATACACATTTTGTGAAAAACTTCACAAAGGGTATTGCAGTTTTAAAAAAGGTGGATTATAATAAAGTCATCAATCATGTGAATCATTTCACAAACTCATGTGAATATATTCACAATCTTTTGTAGGAGGAATTTAAAATGAAAATTGCGGTTATTGGATGTACTCATGCTGGGACAGCAGCTATTTCAAATATAATTAAACTTTACCCAAATGCAACGATAAATGTTTACGAAAAGAACGATAATATTTCTTTTTTATCTTGCGGAATTGCTTTACATGTTAGTGGAGTAGTAAAGGATGCGAATGGTTTATTTTATTGCACTCCTGAGGAACTAACTGAATTAGGTGTAAATATGTTTATGAAACATGAAGTACTGGACGTAAATGTTGAAGAGAAGTCACTTGTTGCAAGAAATCTTGTAACAAATGAAGTGATAAATGAGACATTTGACAAATTAGTGATCGCAACAGGGTCTTGGCCTGTTATTCCAAAAATTGAAGGAATTAATATGGAGAATATTCTTCTTTGCAAAAACTTCCATCATGCAAACACAATTATTGAGAAAGCAAAAGACGCTAAAAATATTGTTGTTGTAGGTGCAGGCTACATTGGAATCGAATTAGTAGAAGCATTTGAAATGAGCGGGAAAAACGTTACACTTATTGATGGGGAAAGTAGAATATTGAGCAAATACTTGGATGAGTCTTTTACAGAAATCATTGAAGAGGATTTTCAAAACCGTGATATACGCTTAGCCTTAGGTGAAACAGTTACCCGTTTTGTAGGAAGTGAAGAAAAGGTTACAGCAGTTGAAACAACAAACGGAACGTATGAAGCAGATCTCGTCATCTTATGTATTGGTTTTCAACCTAATACACATTTAGTTAAAGGGCAAATCGAAATGCTTGAAAATGGAGCAATTAAAGTAGATGAGTATATGCGCACAAGTAATCAGGATGTTTTCGCAGCAGGTGATAGTTGTGCAATCCGTTACAATCCAACTGGTCAACATGCATATATTCCACTTGCAACAAATGCTGTTCGAATGGGGACATTAGTTGCGAAAAATTTGATGAAACCGACAATCCGATATATGGGCACACAAGGTACATCTGGAATTAGGATTTTTGACCAAAATATCGCGACAACTGGTTTAACGGAAATGATGGCACTTCGTATGGGGATGAATGTGAAAAGTATCACAATCTTAGAGCATGATCGTCCAGAGTTTATGCCAACATATGAAGATATCAGGTTAAAGGTGGTCTATGAGGAAAACACAAAACGGATCGTTGGTGCACAGGTTATGTCTAAAGTAGATGTCACACAGTCTATTAATACATTATCTGTTTGTATTCAAAACAAGATGACAACAGATGAACTTGGCTTTGTCGATTTCTTCTTCCAACCGCATTATAATAAGCCGTGGAATTTTTTAAATCAGGCTGGATTACAAGCACTATAATGTCTTGTTAAATAGGGAATCCTATAGTTTACTAAAAATAGGCAGTGGAACTCCAAAGGGTTTATAGGAGCTTCACTGCCTTTATCATTTATGCTGATTTCTTATCTTTTTGCCATACTATCTCCATTTGTTCTAGTGTTTTTCCTTTTGTTTCAGGAACAAACTTCCAAACAAATATCGCTGATAAAACACTCATTAGCCCATAAAAACCATAAGTCATTCCACCGCTGTACTCCATCATCATAGGGTAAGTTGATGAAATGAAATAATTTGCGGCCCATTGTGCAGCTACAGCAACGGCAACGGCCTGTCCACGAATTTTATTTGGGAAGATTTCAGAGATTAATACCCAACAAATTGGCCCCCATGACATCATAAATGATGCTGTGTAAACAATAATGAATAGTAAAGTGCTAATCCCGATCACGTTCGCAAACGCCATCCCTGCAACACCAAACATACCAAGTGCCATACCGATGGAACCTACTATTAATAAAGGTTTACGACCCCATTTATCAACAGTTAATATTGCAACAATAGTGAATAATGCATTTACAAATCCCATGACAATTGTTTGGAGCATAGAAGCATCTTTCGCAGCTCCCATGCTTTCAAATATACGTGGAGCATAATATAATGCAACATTAATCCCAACAAACTGTTGGAAAACGGAAAGTAAAATTCCGACAATGATGACAAATTTTCCATAAGAGAATAGTTTATCTTTAGGGATCGTAACAGTTTGCTTAATTTCCGAGAGGATCGCTTTAGCCTCTGATGAACCGTTGATCTTAGTTAAAATGTCTAAAGCTTTTTCATCTTGCTTTTTCATAGCTAAATAACGTGGTGTTTCTGGTACAAAAAGCAAAAGTACGGCAAACAGCAATGCTGGGATTGCTTCTGAAGCAAACATATATCTCCAGCCAACATCATTGATCCATTCCAATGATTGTCCTTGGGCAATGCCAAAATTGACAAAGTAAACGACTAACATTCCAAAAATAATGGCAAATTGATTAAATGATACTAAACGACCACGAATGTTAGCGGGAGCAATTTCACTTATATACATTGGGCAAATCGCAGATGCTAAACCTACACCAATTCCACCCAAGATTCGGTATAGATTAAATGTTAGTAACAATGAAAGGGTTGGCTCACCTTTTGTGAAAAATAAAAATTCAGGATAAGCTGAACCTAATGCTGAAAGTAAGAATAGTACAGCCGCTATTAATAGAGAATTTTTTCGACCAAAATTAGAAGCAAAGTAGCCTGATATTAATCCACCAACGATACATCCAATTAATGCACTTGATGTTGTAGCACCGTGTATGAAAGAATCTAATCCTAAACTGTCAATAAAGTATACTTCTAAAGATTTTTCAGCTCCGGAAATTACTGCGGTGTCATAACCAAAAAGCAAGCCTCCAAGAGTTGCGACTAGAGTAATGACAATAATATAAAGAGAATTTGATTTTTGCATAGTTGTTTTTTAAGAGACAAATTTAACAACAGAAAGGGAGGAGTTAAATATAAATTTGATAACGCTTTAATAATATGGATACCTTATGATCATTTCCTATCTAGGTATATTTCTATTATTTTTAGACTAGATATCAATTGTTGTTACGCTTACATTTCCCTTTTTATTGTTAAACATTTTAAAAAGTTGTCTCTATTCTCCTTTCTCTTAGGATTGGAAAAATAATTATTATCCAATCATGTAGTAATTGTATAGCATTCTATTAATAAGATAGTCAACTAGAAGTATTATGTGCTGGAGCAGTATAGCTACCAGCACATCCTTAATTCTTAAAAATCTATTAAACCGTTACACGAGAAAGCGTTTCAAGTAAATATTGGTTTACAATCCCTTTCAATCGTTCTTGTCTACCAGATTCATTCTTAATCTCATTTAATTGAAGCGCATAAGCCTCTAACTTATGAAAATCAGTTGTTCCTTCAACAATATCAAGACCAATGCCCTCTGAATAGCTGCTATAACGTTGGTCTACAAAATCGTCTAAAACTTTGTCTTCGATCAACTTATTCGCAACCTTTAAGCCAATTGCAAAGCTGTCCATACCTGCAATATGTGCGTGGAAAAGATCCTCAGCATCAAATGAACCTCTTCTTACTTTCGCATCAAAGTTAAGTCCACCTTTGCCTAAACCACCATTTTTCAAAATTTCATACATTGCAAGAGTTGTAGAATACAAGTCTGTTGGGAATTCATCCGTATCCCAGCCAAGTAACGTATCTCCTTGGTTCGCATCAACTGAACCTAACATATTGTTAATACGCGCAGTGCGTAATTCATGCTCAAACGTATGTCCTGCAAGAGTTGCATGGTTTGCTTCGATATTAAACTTAAAGTAATCTGTTAAATCATATTTTTGTAGGAATGCTAATCCTGTTGCCACATCGAAATCATATTGATGCTTCGTTGGCTCTTTTGGTTTTGGTTCGATTAAGAATGGTGCATCAAAGCCAATTTCCTTCGCATAATCAACTGCCATATGGAAGAAGCGTGCTAAATTATCTTGCTCAAGTTTCATATTTGTATTTAAAAGCGTTTCATATCCTTCACGGCCGCCCCAGAATACATAGTTCTCTGCACCAAGCTCTTTACCAACCTCTAAACCTTTTTTAACTTTTGCAGCGGAATAAGCAAATACATCAGCATTATTTGACGTAGCTGCACCGTGTACATATCTAGGATGTGTGAACATATTTGCTGTATTCCATAAAAGCTTAGTTTTGCTAGTGCTCATATATTCTTTAATCATCGCAACGATAGTATCTAAGTTTTGATATGTTTCTTTTAATGTTGCTCCTTCTGGTGCGATGTCAACATCATGGAAACAGAAGAATGGAACATTTAATTTTTCAAATAATTCAAATGCAGCCTCTACACGAGCTTTCGCTAAGTCCAAGCCTTGTAAATGATTCCAAGGACGGATAGCTGTTCCTACTCCGAATGGATCTGATCCATCTGCAGTAAATGTATGCCAGTATGCAACAGAAAAGCGTAGAATTTCTTCCATTGTTTTTCCATTAATCATTTCTTCAGGATTGTAGTATTTAAAAGATAGGGGATTTTTTGAGCTTGCACCCTCATATTGAATCTTATTAATGTCTTGGAAATATTTCATAATAGTAGCCTCCAATTTTTAAGTTCTAGAATTATTATTTACTTTGCTGTTATCGCTTACACAATAGCTAACTTAATAAAGTGTTCTTGTAACTTTTTTCATTATAACAGGGCAAACTTAGTTTGTCTATCCGATAAACTAAGTTTTTATTAAAATTTTTAAATAAAAATTTATTCGATTATTATATCTTTTAAAGCTTAATTATCTAGTTTTGTAACAAGTAACTATGTTAATTAAAGGAAATCTATTTTGTGTTTTCCTTTTAAAAAGGCAAAAAAAACCATACACTAAGAACATGAGGTCATTTTTGGAGGTGTATGAGATTGGATTTTCGTATTGAAAAGGACACAATGGGTGAGATTCAAGTGCCTGCTGAAAAGTATTGGGGTGCTCAAACACAGCGTAGTAAGCAAAATTTTAAAATCGGTGGAGAGAGAATGCCAAATGAGGTAATCGTTGGTTTTGCGATTTTAAAAAGATGTGCAGCTATTGTAAATGATTCACTTGGTAAGCTACATAAAGAAAAAGCACAGGCAATTATCATTACATGTGATGAAATAATCGAAGGTAAATTAAATGATCATTTTCCACTTGTTGTATGGCAAACAGGAAGTGGAACACAAAGTAATATGAATGTAAATGAAGTGATCGCTAGAAGAGGGAACGAATTACTTACAGAAAAGGGAATTGATGCTACGATACATCCGAATGATGATGTCAATATGAGTCAAAGCTCAAATGATACCTTTCCCACTGCCATGCATATAGCAGGTGTGTTAGCTGTTGAAACTAAGTTGTTGCCAGCTATTGATAGGCTTTCAGTCACATTAGATAAAAAAGTGCAGCAATTTAAAGATGTCGTCAAGATAGGCCGTACACACTTACAGGATGCAACGCCATTAACTTTAGGACAGGAAATTAGTGGTTGGGCACAAATGCTTCATCAAACAAAAGAAATGATTCAACAGGCCACCGGATATATGAAGAATCTAGCAATTGGTGGAACAGCAGTTGGAACAGGGATTAATGCTCACCCGGAATTTGGCAGTCGTGTTGCAAAGGAAATAAGTGAATATACAAAGCATGATTTTAAATCTTCGGTTAATAAATTTCATGCCTTAACAAGTCATGATGAAACAGTCCATACCCATGGAGCGATAAAGGCATTAGCTGCAAATCTGATGAAAATTGCAAATGATGTTCGCTGGTTGGCTAGTGGACCTAGGTGTGGAATTGGGGAAATTACGATTCCAGAAAATGAGCCTGGAAGTTCAATTATGCCAGGAAAAGTGAACCCAACTCAAAGTGAAGCATTAACTATGGTTACAGTACAAGTAATGGGAAATGATGCAGCGATCGGTTTTGCTGCAAGTCAAGGTAATTTTGAATTAAATGTATTTAAACCAGTTATTATTTATAATTTCCTTCAATCAGTACAGCTTATTTCAGATGCAATTATCTCTTTTCATGATCACTGTGCTGTAGGAATTAAGGCGAACCTTCCAGTCTTAGAACGCTATGTAAATGATTCATTAATGCTTGTAACAGCTTTAAATCCTCATATAGGATATGAAAATGCTGCTAAAATTGCGAAGCTTGCTCATAAAGAAGGGGTAACACTAAAGGAAGCTGCAAGTAAATTGAATTTGCTAACAGGTGAACAATTTGATCAATATGTGAAACCAGAGGAAATGACTTATCCTAAGAGTTAGAAAAAAGGTCTAAATATTTAGTAAATGGTTTTATTAGAGGAGTAAACAATACAAACTAAAGGGACGGAGTTGTAATTTTATCTCTTTAGTTTGTATTGAAATAGTATTTATTTACTTACTTTGCATTAACTTCAACCAACGGAATTTCTGTGTAAAAAGCCACACCATTTTCCTCATTTGTAGCCCAGACCTTTGAAGCATGTAAATCGGCAATTCGTTTCACGATGCTTAATCCTATACCGAATTCACCTTTATGCCCCTTTTGAAACGGTTCAAAAATCTGATCCATTATAGCTTCATCAATTGATGGTCCATCATTCCATAAACGTAACACAATATGTTGACTTGCTTTTGTAATCGAGATTGAAATGGTTTGATTCGCATACCGCAATGAATTTTCAAGAAGATTCTCTACAAGCTTTTCCCATTGTTCTTCATCACCTAGTATCGTTGCTTCATCTAGGTGAAGCTGCCAATCGAGTTTAGACTTAGCCCATTTGATTCGATCTACCTCATCATGGATCAGCTCATCGAGACGAAATGCCGTTTTTGTTGGCTTACGTGTGGACAAGAAATCAAGCTTTGTTAAATAAAGTAAGTCCTTTATTTTTTTCTCTAGCTTTTCAGATTCCTCTTCAATGACATCCATTGTACTTGTTAAGTCACCCTTTGGGAAAATACCATCATTGACTGATTTGGCATAACCGCGTATCACCATGACAGGTGTTTTTAAATCATGAGAGATATTTTGCAGTAATGTTTGCTGGGCTTCATCTTTTCGAACAAGATGCTGCCTCATTTTTTCAATCGTATGACCAAGTTTCCCAATTTCATCATTTCGGTCTACCTCTACTGGCTCATGCCATTCTTGCTCTGAAAACTTTTTTACATGTTTCTCAAGTGTAACCAGTGGCCTTGATAAGTATTTAGCTAGCCAAATAGATGGTATCCAACTAAATAAAAACACAATAAACATAACTAACATTAATTGACGAAATAGCGTAAAGACTAGATCATTTCGATAAGAATCCCAAGAATACGATAATAGATAGCTTTGTTCCCCATTAACTGTTAACTTTCGAATCACATAAAAGAGTGTTTGGTTTTTTAAATTCTTTTCATAGCGCTCCACTGATCTTGATTGGTTTGTTGCAAGTTCTTGTGTTTGCTTAATAAAATCAATTGGTAATTCCTCAGAATATAAGAAGTATGGACTTTGAATAGGTAGTACCAAATGTGAGACAGAACGATCTTTTTGTTTGGTATCACCCAAGTCATGATTATTTCCTGGATTTCCATATTCGGTTAGAATAAGCTGTTCATTCTCAATTGTTTTATAGATTTCCTTTGTGAAGAAACCTCTTAACGTTGTTGGAAATAGGATTACTAATAATATGGATATAGCTAAGAGAATACCTGAGAAAACAAACCATATTTGAAATGCTAATGACTTATTTTTCATCCTTTTAACATCCTATAGCCATAGCCATAAATCGTTTCAAGCTTAAGATCTGGCATTTTTTTCCGTAATCGTCTCACAAGATCATCTACTACCCGATCTGTGCCAAAATAATCTGATCCCCATAGATTTGTTAAGATTTGTTCTCTAGAAAAGGCTTGACCTTGATTGTGTAGAAAAAGCTGTAACAAATCAAACTCCTTCGAAGTTAAGTTTACTTCCTGACCATTTAGGTAAGCAATTCTCACCTGTTCATCTATTTGATAAGGGGAGAGGTTAATGAGTGTACTTACTTCTTCAGAATATGTCCGTGACAATAGCTTTTGTACCCTAATCACTAGCTCTCGTGGTAAAAAGGGTTTAGAGATATAATCATCACTTCCTAGTTCTAGCCCTAATACACGATCAATATCGGCATCTCTAGCTGAGATGAAAATAACTGGCACATCCGGTGTAGCAGCTTTTATTTCTCTTATTAATTGGTAGCCATCAATATCAGGAAGCATAATATCTAAAATCCATAAATGTGGAGGCTGATTGATTAAACTTCTTGCTTCAGTACCTGTTAAGCAAGAAGTTACAGACCAGCCTTCATTTTTTAGGTACATAGTAAGTAATTCATTTAAGTTTTTCTCATCTTCCACTATATAAATGGTGTAATTCATGCTTTCACATCCTCTTTAGGCACTATTATACAACGTACCTTCAAGTTCGTTCGCTCTTTTCACAATTTCCCACAATTCTTTCATTATTCTCCCAAACTCATTTTGTATAGTTACATTATAAGAAAAACGGATGACCTTAGTCATGTTTAAGCAGATGAAACATTGGCATTCAAAAACGCTTCATTCATTATATAACTGCAGTTTTTCTGAGGAACTATACACGCAAACTAAATTGAAACTTTCATTACTTATTATGAAGAAAGAAGGGTTTACAAGAATGAGAGCACTTATTTTTACAGGAGTTTCACTATTATTAATTTTAATTGTAATTGGTGGATATGTAAGTTCACAAGGAGTATAGAATCCATTCACATAAATAAAAATTTAGGAGGAAGACATTATGGGATATTATGATGAAACAGAAATTACACGTGACAAGGTAAAGCCACGTAAAAGTATAAAACCATTTTTTACATCACTTCTCAGTGGCGTGGTCGGTGGTGCTCTTGTATTAGGAGTAACCACATATACCGATCAACAAGCACCAAATGCAACAGAAAATAAAGCTACTATTGAAACAGCGGTAAAGAATAATGATACCGAAACGACGACACCAGTTTCAACACAGGAACTATCTAGTAATGCCAATTCCATTGCAGATATTGTTGACAGTCTTTCACCAGCAATTGTTGGTATTACAAATATGCAATCACAAATGAGTGGAGACATATTTAGAAATTCTGAGAGTGGTAGTGTAGAAAGTGGGACAGGATCAGGAGTCATATTTAAAAAGGAAGGCGAATCAGGCTATGTGATTACAAACAACCATGTTATTGAAGGAGCAGAATCGATTCAAGTAACCCTTTTTAGTGGAGAAAAAGTAACCGCAGAATTAGTTGGAACTGATGCGTTAACAGATATTGCGGTTTTAAAAATCAATGCAGAGGATGTAACAGCTGTTGCAGAGTTAGGTGATTCATCGTCACTTCGTACAGGTGAGAATGTGATCGCGATCGGGAACCCACTTGGTGAAGAGTTCTCAAGAACAGTAACACAAGGAATCGTTAGTGGTGTTGATCGTACAATCGATGTGACAACATCAGAAGGTGATTGGGCGTTAGATGTACTTCAAACCGATGCAGCCATAAATCCTGGGAATAGTGGTGGCCCACTTATCAATATGAGTGGCGAAGTAATCGGTATTAATAGCTTGAAAATTAGTGACAGTGGTGTTGAAGGACTAGGCTTTGCCATTCCGAGTAACGATGTTATTCCAATTGCCGAAGAGCTAATGAAAAATGGGAAAATACAAAGACCATTTATTGGTGTTGGCCTTGTTGAAATGAGTGAAATTCCTCAGTATTATTTGCAAGAAAACATGAAGCTCCCTGAAGATTTAAAGGAAGGGGTAATTGTAGGAAATGTTTCACAAGGTTCACCGGCTGATGAAGCAGGCTTACAACAACAAGATGTTATTGTCAAAATGAATGAGACCGCGATAACAAATGCAAGTGAATTACGAAAATTTCTTTATTCGGAAACAGAAATAGGTGAAGAAGTACAAATAACCCTTTATCGTGCAGGGGAAAAAAAGACAGTCACCATTAAGCTGACAAATCGTGATGCAACGAATGCTTAATTAGTTATTGGGAATAACTCGTTACTCTTTACTATAGATATCTTTTTGCTGACCTAGGCGTGAGTATCGTCCACCTTGGATGGACATTCACCTTAGGTCAGATTTTTTTTTGAAAACGAATTGCATTATTCATTGTAATAATAAAGCTCTTGTATATTCATAATAACTTCAGGGAATAGTTTATATTCGAGGAGTGATGACATGAAAAAGGATAGACAACAAGTTGATGAAGATAAAATTGCACCTGGTATGGATGATGACTTTGAATTGAATGAAAAAGCAACGCAAGAGGAAATTGGAAAAGGTGAGTCAACGAAGGTTGTAACCTTATCTTATGATGAGGTAGACCCATCTTAGTGCTAGGTGGATAAAAATCTCTCACTTTGCAAATGTAGTTTTTTCTTCAGATGGAATGAGTAACAAATGGTCTTTTAGCAAATAGTATACATAAGAAATTGATAAAAGGAGTGATCGAAAGTGGAGAAAAAAACGAAATTAGAAAGTAGTCAAATCGCAGGAAGACAATACGAGGTAGAAGATTACAAGCGCCAGGACGAGTTATCATCTGGACTAGCTACTACCCATGAACAAGCATCTGATGATTATATGGAAGGTACAATCGATGCAATGTTTGAAAAGAATGTTGATAATCCGGAAAGTATATCTAAAAAAGAAAAGTAGTAAGCATTTTACATAGTATTGTTAATTAGGTTGAACCGTCCTTGTAGAAGGAGTTCAACCTTTTTTGTTGATTAAGAAATAATAGTATTCTTGAACTATGGATAAGCGCACGAAATCCAGCGCAAGCGCCTAGCCCCTCTAGGGTCTAGATAATTTAGAATTGTAGGCAAAGAATGCCTTCAATTCTAAATCATCTTATTTGCCTGAGGTTGTTCAAGGCGCTTGCGCTTTTCTTAACAAAATGGGTTATTCTCTAAGCAATTGTCTTTAACGATAAAAGAAGTTCAGCATATATTGTTTATGTATTGTATTTTTACACTTATAAAGAAAGAGGTGAACATAATGGGTTATGAAGGTGGAGGATATGCAGGAGGTTTTGCATTAATCGTTGTCTTGTTCATCTTGTTAATCATCGTAGGTGCTGCTTACGTTGGTGGCGGATACTAATTTTTACAATTTTAAGATGTAGAATACAGGGAGAGCCTACTTTTATGTAGGTTCTTTTTTAATATGAGGCTCCCAGGCCGCCCGCGGAAAGCTAACGCCAAAGCGTAAATCAACAACCAAGTATAACAGAGTCTAATAGAAGGAAGTAACAATTATATTTTAGACATCCACCGGGTAACCACAGAAAATAATTTAAAGTGTTTGAAAAATAAATCATGTAAACTTAGAATATAAAGTAACTAAGCAACTTTTACATACTAAAAAACACATAGTAGTCTATTTAGTGATTATGAAAAAGCTATGGAAGGAGAACAACATGAATAGCGTGATGGCTAGTATAAAGAGAGAAAAGCTTAAAGTTTTCTTAATGAATAGCGGTTTTTTTAATCAACAAATATTCGAGGAACATCCTGAAGGTTATTATGCCTTAGATTTAGACGGAAGATTTGTCCAGGTGAATAAGCAATGTGAAATCGTAACTGGTTATGTGAAAGAAGAACTGTACGACTTATTTTACAAAGATCTTCTTACAAGTGATTGTGTTGAAATTGTAAACGCTTCTTATGATAAGTCTCTTATGGGGAAAATACAAAATTATCAATGTACGATTATGACAAAGAATCATATGAAACTAGTTTTGGATGTTACAAATGCACCAATTATTGTTGATGATGAGATACTTGGTGTCTATGGGATTGCAAAAGATATTACGATATATTATGAACAAAAAAGGAAGATAAAAGAAAGTGAACAGTTGCATCGTAACCTAGTAGAACATTCACCAGATGGGATTGTCGTCATTCGAGATAATCGATTAGTCTATACAAATCAAGAAGCGGCAAGGTTACTAGGAGCTAGTAATAAATTGGATTTTATTGGGGAAAGTATATCGAAATATATTCCAATAAATCATAATAGCGCTATTTTAAATTACCTTGAAGAGGCAGCAAAAGGTTTTCCGTCAGCACTTAATGAAGAGAAAATCATCCAGGATTCTGGGAATGAACTTGATGTTGAAGTGAAAGCAATTCCAACCATTTTTGAAGGATGTCCAGCAGTTTATTTAATTATTAGGGATATTACTGAGAAAAAGATAGCACATGAAATAATGATGAATTCTGAAAAGCTATCTGTAGCTGGACAACTTGCTGCTGGAATTGCGCATGAAATCCGTAATCCTATTACAGCAATTAAAGGATTTTTACAGCTAATGGAGGGAGGATTACAATATAAGAAAGAATTCTTTTCTGTTATATCCTCTGAAATTAATCGAATTGAATTAATCTTGAGTGAATTATTATCCCTAGCGAAACCTCCTCTAGATAATTATCGCCATAAAAACATAGGTAGTATTTTACAGCATGTTGTCGCTCTTACGCGTTCACAAGCAACTTTACATAATATTCATATCACTACATACATAAGAGACAAGGATTTAAATGTTTTATGTGATGAAAATAAATTAAAGCAGGTTTTTATTAATTTTATAAAAAACGCAATTGAAGCTATGCCTAATGGGGGAAATATAACAGCAAGTGCCGAGCAAAGTGGGAAGGGATCAGTAATCATAAAAATTATTGATCAAGGAACAGGTATTCCGACAGAGATGTTAAGAGAAATTGGAAAACCCTTTTTTACAACAAAAGAAAATGGAACCGGGTTAGGAATCATGGTTAGCTATGAAATTATTAAGCACCATAGTGGTGAGGTAAAGATCGATAGTAATTCAAATGGCACAACGATCTCTGTCATTCTTCCAATCTCGAAATAGCATCTTTCGTAAACCAATACCTGATAACTCCCTCTCATATATTGAAACAATTTGGTGAAATTGTGCTTGTTTCCTACCGTTATTCGAAGATAGAAAGAGGAATGAAACATGGAGATTACGACGGAACGATTAAAAATAGTACCTTGTAAAGAAGATTTACTTAGTGAAGATATTGATGTTGGTGACCATGTACACTATTACTTACATGAAATTGAAATAAATCCAAGCCTTATTGGTTGGGGTGTATGGTTTGTATTTTTAAAAGAAAATGATCAATTTATTGGTGATATTGGCTTTAAAGGTAAACCACAAAATGGTGTGGTGGAAATTGGCTATGGAATCCAAAAAGAAGCACAAAATAACGGATATGCAACAGAAGCAGTAGAAGCATTGGTTAATTGGGCTTTCAATACAAATAAAGTATTAAAGATTACAGCGGAATGCTTACGTAATAACAATCAATCGATCAGAGTTCTTGAAAAACTAGCAATGATGCGAACAGATGAAGAAGATCAGATGATTTACTGGGAAAGAAATCTTCAGCATTAGTCTAAAAAGCACAATAATCTTCAGCTATCATGAAGAATATTGTGCTTTTTTCTTCATACAAGGTTAGGATCCAAACTAAAAATCAGAGTCAAAAACATCCTTTTAATAGGATAAGCTTTCACATCATAAAAATTAAAGAATAACAATAGGGAGGATAAACCAATGAGAACATATGAAGAGATAGCTGCCTTTGAACATCAATTTTGGCTTCAAATATTAGGTGATCACGCAAGATTTATTTTAGATTCTTTAGCAGTTAGTCAGCGAGAAGATATTGAAAAGGCAAAGAAATTCCAACAGATTTTTGACACATTATTAAAAAAGGCAAGGGAACAAACTGATTTTTCTGCTTTGACATTAGAGGCAGACGAATATGCTCAAGAGCTTCGTGATTTTAAGCTCTCCTTAATAAGAAGACATATTGCTGGTAAGATCACCATTCATTTACCACCTTCATTTATTAACCACATGGTCAATGAACTGGAGGAATACTTACTTGTTTTAACGTATTTAAAAAAGAAAGAAAAGCCACCGATTTTCCATGAGCTACATCATCATTTGGTGTGGTTGTTAGACGCCGCGGGTCATGCTGGTGCGATATCAGATACTCTTGATCGTGCAGAGAAGGATCTTAAGCTAAAAAGTGAACTGTTTGCAAAACAGTTTGAGGATTTTTATCTTAAAGCGGTTGAGTTGTCAGGTTACTTAAGAGCAAATATAGATTCATTTCCAGCATTAACGAAAATGAACAAGGATGTTAAGCTTGAAATCGAATTGTTTAGAGGCTTTTTAGCTGAAGTGGAAGAGATGGAATTAACCAATCAAATGTTAAGTACATTTTCAGCTTTAATGGCTGATCATATGATGCGTGAGGAATGCTATTACTTAATGAAGGTAGCCCAATCAACTAATACAAATAAGCCTGATTGTGATCCGACAAAACCTAGGTTAGAAGCATAATAGAAGAGTTCCCTTATTTTATTATAGGGGACTCTTCTTTTCTCACCTCTGAAAGCTGCGCCGATAATTGTCGCGAGACCTGTACCAATTGAAAAAAGTAAAACAGGTAAAAGGACCCCAAAGAAACCCAAAAGACTACCATATTTCCATAAGCCATCACCTAAAGAACCATTTATAATGAAATTAGGTGAAAGAATAATTAATAAAGATAGATAAATCTAGTAAGCTATTAGTCAAGCCGCCACCTGCAAGAATTGTACCGATAAATATAATGATCTTGCACAAAGCTTTTCCTTACTAAGCAGGCAATAAAATGAACCGACTTACAAACCATAGTTAATACGGGATAAATTTAAGACCAATTGTAGCGGAAATAATCATGGAAATAAACAATAATCGTTTCCAACCTGCTGATTCTCCTAAAAATATGATTCCAATTAATGCACTACCTACCGTACCAATTCCTGTCCAAACAGCATAGGCGGTACCCATAGAAATAGTTTTCATTGCAAATGAGAGAAAGAAAAAGCTCATGGCAAATCCAGCTATCATATAAAGAACATGAATGACCGATTTTTTCTTATTAAATTTGGAGATAGCTGCAACACCAGCAACTTCACAAAACCCAGCTAAAATGAGAACGATCCAATCCATCTTCTCACACCTCCCCTTTCGTTGCGTCACGTTCAGGTGTTACTACTTTAAGACCAATTACTCCTGAAATGAGAACAGTACATAAACCAATTTTCACCCAACTAAAAGATGTACTGTAAAAAAGAATTTCCACGAGAACAGTTCCAACTGCGCCTAATCCTGTAAATACCGCATAAACAGTACTAATAGGTAATGAATCTGTCACGCTAATTAATATATAAAAACTAATAATAATAGAAAAAATAGTTCCAATCCACGCTAGTGGATCTTCAGCATGCTTTAAACCAGTAACCCAGCATACTTCGAAAAATGCCGCTACAAAAATTAGCAACCACTTTTTATTCATGTTGTTATTCCTCCTTAGAACGAATACCTTGCCAATAAACTTTCCAACATGCATTTAGCCTGCGTTGAAAACGATCGTTTCCACTATATAGCAGCTCGACTAATACAGAATCAGTTAGTCCGATAAATGCGATAACTGCTTCATTTACCGGTGTGAGTATGGAGTCCTTATGATTGATAAATATCTCGATTAGAATTCCTTCCAATTCATCATAATATTTATAAAGACTAGCGATTACTTGCTGATGGAGATGGGTTGGTGGAAGAAAGCCTATTCTTAGCAAAAACCTAGTTTCCGCTTGTGATTCATAACGCTTGCTATATTCTTGTAAAAATTGAAAAAGCTTCTTTTCTAAAGCGAGAGTGTTATTCTTTGAGAAAAAGCTCTTGATATAACTAGTCTCTTGAACTAGTACCTCCTCCATTATCTTTAGAAATAAATCATCCTTATTCGCGAAATGTGCGTATATCGATTGCTTTTTAATTCCAACATCACTTGCTATAGCAGATAAAGACGTGCCATCATATCCACTACTCGCAAAATGATTCAACGCATATTTTTTAATTTCGTTAGAAGACATCATAATCATCCCTTCCTGACGTTCGTTAGTTTCCTAGTATAAATGTCCGTGAAAAAAGAGTCAATGGCTAATCAATAGATCACCAGAAATTAGATATTAATACCTATCGCTTCAATTTACTGACATTGATTTTTTGGTGTTTACCTTGTTATTCTATTAGATGGTAGACTAATTACCATTTCACATCAGTCAGTAAATGTATTTAAAGAGGAGTAAGCATCATGAAAAAAACCATATATAGTTCGATTCTTTTAATTACTTTTTGCTTCTTCTTATTTCCAACTATGATAAGTGCAAGCATAGAAAACGATGAGTTACAGCTAAATAGTGAAGCCGCTATTTTAATAGATGCCCAATCAGGTCAAGTGATTTACGAAAAAAACAGCAAAGAAAGGCTATCACCAGCGAGTATTACGAAGATTGCAACATCTATATATGCAATTGAAAATGGAAACTTAGATGAACTTGTTACTGTAAGTGAAAATGCAAGAAATGTAGATGGTACAGTGGTTTATTTAGAGGTAGGAGAGCAGGTACCTTTACTGAAGCTAGTCCAGGGTCTTCTTATCAATTCAGGTAATGATGCAGGGGTGGCAATCGCAGAACATTTAAGTGGGTCAGTAGATGAATATATTATCGACTTCAATCAATATTTACAAGAACAAATTGGTGTAGAAAATACGTATTTTACAAATCCACATGGACTCTATGACCCAGAGCATTTAACAACTGCTGAAGATATGGCTAAGATTACACAATACGCATTAAATAATGAAGTATTTCGTGACATTTTTAAAACTAAAGAGCTTCCATGGGATGGAGAAACCTGGGATACAACCCTTATTAATCACCATGTTATGGTACGCGACGAATCTTATGAAGGAATAACAGGTGGCAAGAATGGCTTTGTTACTGAGTCTGGTTTTACGCTTGTAACGACAGCAGAACGAGAAAATTTGAGCCTAATTGCTGTTACGTTAAAGTCTAAATCTGATGACCAAACTTATGCTGACACATCAGCACTACTTGATTATGGGTTTCAACATTTCGAAACTGATAAAATTATAACGAATGAACAGTTTGAAGATAATCAGGGAAATATATTTGTAACAAATCAAGATATTTCCTATACAAAAAAAATAGGTGAGTCTGTTGAAACGGAAATTAGTCCTTCAGGAGAGCTAGTTATAGAAGGTGAGGATGGCAGAGAGTTGCAAAGACAAAACCTTGTAAAATTAAAAAGTAAAGAAAATGATGAACAAATGAAAAGTAAAGTAGTGGCTTCCCCGATAGCTGGAGATGAAATAAAAGCTGAAACCCATTTGCGCTTCATCGTGCCACTTGCACTTGTGATCACTTTCTTTATTTCAGGGATATTTTTCATCAATGTAAGAAGATTATAATTATGGTTTTTAAAGCACAAGATAATTACGAATCATTTTGCAAATTTTTGTTCATTCATATATAATTTAGTAAGATTTCTACCATTCTCTTAAGAAAGAAGTGTTATTAGATGAACTTAGGTTTCGGAGAAATTATGCTTATTGTATTTGTCGCTCTATTATTATTTGGTCCAAAGAAATTACCTGAGTTAGGTAAGGCTGCAGGAAAAACATTAAGAGAATTCAAAAGAGCAACAAAGGGACTTATGGACGATGATGAGGACTCTTCTGTTAAAAAATAACTATAAAGGTTTTAGGATATAAGGATGAGGGGCAGGGCAATTTGTCAATGTCTCTTTTTTTATGGATAAAAATGCGTAATAATGGTATTAGCTTTATTTTTTGCGTTACCATTTCTATGTTAGCGACAAAAAACATATTATGTGAGTATAATACTTTATAGGGGGGCGTTATTTTTGAAGACACCTATTTACATGAATACTTGGGATTTAGAATCTCTGTTTAAAGATGGTAGTCAATCTAATGAGTTTAAACAGTACATACAGGAAATTGAAAACCTAATTAATGAATTAGACCAATCAGTGACAAGCTGGCCAAAGAGCTTTTCATCAAAATCCATAAACATACTCTTAGTGACATTAGAAAAGATTTCTTACATAAAAATGAAATTAGAACAAGCTAGTTCATTTGTAGGCTGCCTGCAGGCTCAAAACACGGCAGATGTACATGCTAATCTTTTGCGTTCAAAGTTAACTACAATAAGTACAGCGTTTTCAAAAAGTTTGCTGACGTTTGAACAATTACTTGGTGATATAGAACAAGATGCTTGGGATGTGTTGATCAAAGACTCGCGGTTAGTCGAGCTTACATATGTTTTAAATGAAATGCGAAATCAATCAAAAGAGAGACTTTCGGTTGATAAGGAGCAGTTAATTCACGGGTTATCTGTCGACGGTTATTATGCTTGGGAGCAGCTATATGATCTTTTCGTTGCAAAAATCCAAATTCCTTTTAACGAGAATGGTGAAACGAAGACTTTGTCTGTTGGCCAAGCTTCAAATAAATTTTCAGATCAAAGCCCTATAAAACGCAGAGAACTATTTGAAGGATGGGAAACAGCCTGGGGAACACATGCAGATGTGTTTGCTGAGACACTAAATCGAATAGCTGGGTTTCGATTAACTGTTTATAAAGAGCGTGGCTGGGATGATCCATTAAAAGAACCGCTTGCCATAAATCGCATGAAACAAGAAACCCTTGAAACGATGTGGAAAGTAATTTCTGAAAACAAACAGCCGCTTGTAGAATATATGAAGAGAAAAGCCGAGATCGTAGGGGTAGACAAACTAAATTGGTATGATATAGAAGCCCCTGTTGTTGAGACAACAACAAATTCGACAGTAACATATCAAGAAGGATCTCAGTTCATTTTAAATCAATTTCGCCAATTTGGACCTATGTTAACTGAATTTACAAAAAATGCTTTTGAAAAGCAATGGATAGAAGCAGAGGATCGGCCTGGTAAAGCGCCAGGTGGATTTTGTACAGGTTTTCCTGAGAGCAATGAATCAAGAATCTTTATGACATTTTCAGGTACACCATCAAATGTATCAACACTTGCTCATGAACTAGGTCATGCTTTTCACTCATATGCAATGAGTGATGTCCATCCTTTAAATTGTGATTATGCGATGAATGTAGCAGAGACCGCCTCTACATTTGCTGAAATGATTGTCGCAGATGCAGCTGTAAATCAAGCAAATGATAAAACAGAACGCCTTACCTTGCTTGAAGATAAATTACAACGAAGTGTAGCCCTCTTAATGAATATCCATTCTCGCTTTCTATTTGAAACTAGATTTTATGAAGAACGGAAGCATGGCTACGTATCAAGTGAAAGATTATCGGAGTTGATGGTAGAAGCTCAGAAGGAAGCATATTGTGATTCGCTTGAAGAATACCACCCACATTTTTGGGCGTCTAAGCTTCATTTCTTTATTACAGATGTACCATTTTATAACTTTCCATATACTTTTGGTTATTTATTTTCACTTGGAATTTATGCAAAAGCGCTCGAAGAAGGTGAAGCGTTTGAAAAGAAATATATTGCTTTACTGAAGGACACAGGGTCTATGTCTGTTGAAGAATTAGCAGCAAAGCATTTGTCAGTAGATTTAACAAAAAGAGATTTCTGGGATCAAGCAGTGAAAATGGCTGTAAGTGATGTAGAAGAGTTTATACAGTTAACAAATAAATAATCTTTTCAAAATAGGTTTTCACCTTAAGGGAAAAAGGGAAAAGATTATAAATTATAGAACAGGGGTGGTTAGCTTGAAGCTAGCAACAAAAATTATTATTGGTTTAATATTAGGGGCAATTGTTGGATTAATTTTAAACCTTGTTTCACCGGATTTATTTAAGACGCTTAATACATTTTTATTTACACCATTAGGAAAAATATTTTTGAATTTAATTAATATGCTTGTTGTCCCAATTGTCTTTTTTTCAATTACACTTGGGGTTGCAGGCTTAGGTGATCCTAAAAAGCTTGGCAGGATTGGATTTAAAACAATCACTTTCTTTTTAGTGACTACTGCAATAGCGATCGTTATTGGTCTAACACTTTCAAGTGTGATTCAACCAGGTAATATTGGAACCTTTGATACAGCGGGGGCAGAATTTGAAGCGGGGGAGGCACCATCTACTGCTGAAACCTTGCTTAATATTATCCCAACTAATCCAATCAAAGCCTTTGCTGAAGGGAATATGCTCCAAATTATTGCGTTCTCTATCTTTGTTGGATTTGGGATTACGATGCTTGGAAAAAAGGCAAGCACATTACTTACTGTAGTTGAGCAAGGAAATGACTTAATGATGTACTTAGTGAATTTAGTGATGAAGTTTGCTCCTTACGGTACATTTGGATTAATTGCTACCGCAGTTGGTAGTCAAGGATACTCAGCTATTAAAGCAATGGGGTTATATATGATTGTTGTTGTTTTAGCTCTTGTTATTCATGCAGTCGTAACATACGGTTCAGCCGTTTTCTTCCTAGCTAAATATAATCCATTTACGTTTTTTAAAAAGTTTTCACCAGCAATGAGTGTTGCTTTTAGTACGTCAAGTAGTAATGCAACATTACCTGTTTCAATGGAAACAGCTCAAAAGGAGTTAAAAGTACCAGAGTCAATTAGTAGCTTTGTTCAACCTTTAGGTGCAACGATTAATATGGACGGAACAGCGATTATGCAAGGTGTTGCAACGATTTTTATTGCTCAAGTTTATGGCGTGTCTTTAACTCCGATAGAACTTGTTACTGTTGTGTTAACAGCGGTATTGGCAAGTATCGGAACTGCTGGAGTACCAGGAGTTGGCTTAATCTTACTTGCAATGGTTTTAAATTCTGTTGGCTTACCGGTTGCAGGTATTGGCTTAATTTTAGGAATTGACCGCTTATTAGATATGGCTCGTACAGCAATTAATATTACAGGTGATGCAGCATGTGCATTAATTGTATCTGAAACAGAGAAGAAGCATATGAATACTAAAGAAGCCAATCTTTAATATTGACCAAAAAATGTTAGCCAGAGTTCTGGTTAACATTTTTTCTTTATGTAGCATAAAAAGAGAAATTCAAATTTATTTAGGCTCTTTTCTAAAAGATTGTTGTTTTTGACAAAACTGATTAGGTTATTGGTACGGATATGCGAGACTCCTGTGGGAGTAGCGGGACAGATGAGACCCCGCAGGCGCTTCGCGCTGAGGAGGCTCATCGCCCGCCCCACGGAAAGCGAGCGTCCTGGAGTGCCAATCAACCAACCCAATACTATTTTAAAAGCAACAAAGTTTGCGAAAACAGCCTTTATTTAAGATCAAATAACAATTTTGAAAAATAAAGAGCGGATAAGCAAACTAATTATGTAAGCGCTTAATCGTGTGTTTTTAGGTTTATTTGAGATTTTTAAGTTAAATTCGATCCTTTACTGTAAAACACTTCAGGAGTAATATACATTCATGAAATATTTAAGATCATACTATTAAGGATTGATCTTTATTTAATTTAAAAAACAGGAATATACCATTCAAAATCGCTTAATCCTAATTATAGGAGCGGAGGAACCAATGTTTGAGTCGATCTTTCTTCGACTAGGGGTGAATCAAACGTAATGTTTCGTTTGTAGGGCTACTCTTTTGCCCGAATCCGACAGCTAACTTCGTAAGCGTTAGAGAGGGAGTGAACGTGTGATATAGGTCACAGGGGTTCATTATGCCTCTGTGTCTTTTTTTGGTCTTGAATTCTATGGTGTACTTAGTTTTGGTGTCTAGCTCCAGCGCCTAGACCTCGGGGTCATAAGCCACCCAGGAATTGAAGACAAAGAACGTCTTCTATTCCTGAGCGTCTTATGCCTGCCTTAGTCTGATAAAGGCGCTTACGCTTTTCTTATTAATTTGAAAGTGAAAGAAGGAATTTTGTGTGAAAAAGCAGTTCGCTGTATTTGGTTTAGGTCGTTTTGGAGGTAGCTTAGTGAAAGAGTTCCATGAGCTTGGGATTGAAGTACTTGCCATCGATAAAAGTGAAGAAAAGATTCAGCAGTATGCACCATATGCGACACATGCTGTTAGAGCTAATGCTATTGATGAAAATGCCTTAAAGCAGCTAGGAGTTAGAAATGTTGACCATGCATTTGTATCATTTGGTGATGATATTGAAGCAAGTATCTTAACATCTTTATTACTCAAAGAATTAGGAATCCCTCAAGTATGGGCAAAGGCTCAAAATGATTATCACCAAAAGGTGTTAGATAAAATTGGAGTTAACCGTGTCATTCACCCTGAACGAGATATGGCAAAGAGAATTGCGCATCACATTATTTCAGAAAAAATGATTGATTATATTGAGCTTTCAAGAGAATATAGCATGGTTGAGGTTGTCGCAACAAAGAAATTATATAACAAAACACTTTCAGATTTAGATATACGCTCAAAGTTTGGCTGTAATATTGTAGGCATTCAGCGTGGCGAAGAAATCTGTGTATCTCCTAGTGCAGATGAAAAAATTGGCTTAGGAGATGTCTTGTTGATTATTGGGAAAAACAAAGAAATCATTCATTTTGAAGAAGATGGAATGTAAAAGATGAATATGAAAAAGGTCATTAAGCTTAATCCATCGCAACTTTTAGTGCTGGTGTTTATTGTCTCGATCATGGTTGGAACAATTTTGCTGAAATTGCCTTTCTCTACACATCAATCAATTAAGTGGGTAGATGCTTTGTTTATAGCGACTTCGGCAATGACGGTTACTGGCCTTGCTACTGTGGATCCAAGTTCAACCTTCACTACTCTCGGTCAATTTATCATAGCGTTGCTTATTCAAATTGGTGGATTAGGGATTATGTCTTTTGCAGTTTTGATTTTTATTATGCTAGGGAAAAAAATTGGAATAAAAGAAAGATTGTTAATGCAGCATGCTTTAAATCAAACATCTGTAGGCGGGGTAATAAAGCTCGTTAAATATTTATTTATCTTTTCTTTTACAATTGAAATGATTGCGATGGTTTTCCTCGCATTTCGGTGGATCCCGCAATTTGGTTTTTCGAAAGGCTTATTTTATAGCTTCTTTCACTCAATATCTGCTTTTAACAACGCAGGATTGGCTTTATGGCCAGATAATCTCTCCCAGTTTGTAGGAGATCCGTTAATCAATATTGTCATTTCAACGCTTTTTATTATTGGCGGAATCGGCTTTACTGTATTAGTAGATATTTGGCATAAACGTTCTTTTAGAAAGTTTTCACTTCACACAAAATTGATGGTAGTAGGAACATTGGTTATCAATGTAATTGCGATGCTATTTATATTCTGTGTAGAGTATAGTAATCCCAATACACTAGGAGAACTTTCAATAGGTAAGAAACTTTGGGCTTCCTATTTTCAAGCTGTATCACCACGAACTGCGGGTTTTAATACAATTGATATCGGAAGTTTAGATGAAACAACGATATTTATTATGATTATTTTAATGTTTATTGGTGCAGGTAGTGGATCAACAGGTGGAGGAATAAAACTTACAACAGCTCTAGTAATTGGTTTAGCGACCATTTCATTTTTAAGAGGGAAAAGTGAGATTGTTATTTCAAGGAGGACGATTAATTCAGGTTATATTTTAAAAGCTCTAGCCATTACAATGGTTAGTATCGTCTTTGTTATTATTGCAACTGTGATGATGAATTTAACTGAAAAGGCACCGTTTATTGATTTAATGTTTGAAGTTGTCTCAGCATTTGGAACTGTTGGTCTTTCAACTGGAATTACAGCAGAATTAACAACTATAGGAAAACAAATTATTATTTTCATTATGTTTGTAGGAAAGCTCGGGCCTTTAACGTTAATGTTCTCTTTAGCAAAACCTTCGAAAGAGAAAATTCGTTATCCACAAGAAGATATTTTGACTGGGTGATAGCGGTCAAAATAGAAATGGGGCATCATCAGATTTGATGCCCTTATATATGTGATAAAAATAATGAACATAACAAACCAAGTGAAGCAATCAACCCAACAATAGCTCCGCCCTCTTCAAATGCTTCTGGCATCATTGTTGAAGCTACCATTGACATAATTCCTCCAGCTGCAAATGCAGATATAAATGAGAGAATAGTCGTTGAAGCGTCCCGAAGAAGTGAATAACCAAGTAAAGAGCTTAATGAGGCTAGTATTACGACAACCATCCACATCAAAACAAGTGTTTTCTTACTATATCCGTCCCTTTTTAGTCCAACTGTGCTAGATAATCCCTCTGGAAAGTTACTTATGAAAACAGCAATCACCATTAAATAACTCACAGTCCCTTGTTCGAGCAAACTAACTCCAATAATCACTGACTCTGGAATCGCGTCTATAATTGTACCGATAAAAATAGAGAGACCAGAGTGATTACTGGTTTTCTTGTTTGTGCGTTTTCTTTCATGTCCGCCTCTTTTTGTAATCAATAGTTCTGAGAATGTGAAAATACATGCCCCAGAAAGAAAACCAATTGATGTAACTAGTAAGCCACCTTCATTTACTGATTCAGTAAGTAGCTCAAAGGAAGCTGCACCGATTAAGACACCAGTTCCAAAAGACATAATAAGTCCAGTTATCCTCTTGGAGAGATCTTTAAAAATTCCCAGTAGAGCTCCTATTAAAATGGAAGACCCAGCAAACGCTCCCCAAAGTGCAGCTTGAAGCAACATTCTCATCTCCTGTCCTTTTTTAGATTATTTTCCCCATTTAATTTAGAAAAAACGATTCTGCGGTAAATTTAATCAGCGGAAAATGCAAAAAAAAAACGACTGACAAATGTCAGCCGCATTTTACATCTTATTCAGTTATAATTTTTTCAAGATCATCGAGCAGCTTATTTGCAGCAATTACGCCACCTGCAGTGTTCCAAATCGCGTCATCTACCTTATAGGCTTTTTCAGCTTTTACTACATCTAAGTTTTTCCAAAGTGGATCATTCGTCCATTCTTCTTCTGTTTTAGTAGCTTCAGTATCTCCAGGTGGTGCATAAGTAAAGTAGAACAGAATATCAGCATCCATTTGTGGAATAACTTCTTTCCCCACTTCACGAACAAACAAGTCATCAGGATTATCAGCAAATAACTCTTGAACAGAACTAGAATGTTTTAATCCAAGCTTGTCAAATATGACGCCAGAAAATGTATCGGTATAATAGACTCTTGTTAAACCTGCCATAAAGCGAACAACAGATACTTCCTGGTTTAATTTATCACCAGCTGTTTCTTTAAGCTCGGTAATACGTGCTTCGAAATCATCAATAACCTTTTGACCTTCTTCTTCATGATTTAGTGCTTTTGCATATAATTTGAAGTTTTCTTGCCAGTCACCTCTTAATGTTTCTGAAAAAACAGTAGGGGCAATGGCGCTTAATTTGTCATAAATTTTTTCCTGACGCATTTTGTTACCGATAATAAGATCTGGTTTAAGAGCAGCGATCGCTTCTATGTTTACTTCACTTTCTGTTCCAACAACTTCTACGTCTTTCATATCGCTTGAAATGTGGTCATACCATGGTTCACCTAACCACGATTGTACAGCACCAACTGGTGTTACCCCCATTGAAAGAAGTGCTTCTGTACCTTCATTTGTTAAGATAACAACCTTTTGTGGTGTCCCAGTAATTTCAGTATTTCCCATTGCGTGTTCAATTGTATATGTTTCTTCTGCTGGAGCATCGTTACTGCCTGTAGTACCTTCTGTTTCAGTATTTTCTTCTGTGTTATTCCCACAAGCTGCTAGTAGTAACATAGTTAAGCCAAGTAAGAATAATGATAGCGATGATTTTTTGTATGTAGATTGCATTGTTAACCTCCTAATTGTTTTGATAATCATTTTCATTTACTAAGGAAATGATAAGAGTTATCAACTAAAATGTCAACGATTAATTGAAAATGATTTTCAAATTCATTTAATTTTGATAAAATGAAAGTAGATATAAGAAGTTATAGGGAGTACATTATGTTATCAAAATCAACTAAATTAAAAATAACCGTCCTATTACTAGGGTTTGCAATACTTCTATTATTAATGTGTGGAAGTCTTATCTTTGGTTATGCAAATACAAACTTGAAAATAGCGTATGATGCATTTACTAGCTTTGACGGTTCTAATGAACATATTATTATTCATAATGTTAGGTTGCCGAGGGCTCTAATAGGAGCAGTCGTTGGTGCAAGTTTAGCTATTGCTGGTGCAATCATGCAAGCATTAACAAAAAATCCGTTAGCCTCACCAAGTGTATTTGGAATTAATGCAGGAGCAGGTTTCTTTATAGTAGTGGCTGTTTCCTTATTTTATGTGGATTCTTTACAGGCTTATACATGGATTGCATTTGCTGGAGCAGCTACAACTGCGTTTGTCGTCTATTTCATCGGCTCATTTGGAAGAGAAGGATTAACTCCAATGAAGTTGACATTAGCAGGAGCTGCAATGGCAGCTTTATTTTCCTCTTTAACACAAGGGTTGCTTGTTGTGAATGAATCAGCTTTAGATCAAGTCCTTTTTTGGTTAGCTGGCTCTGTTCAAGGACGGAAAATGGAAAGCTTGCTTTCAGTTTTACCTTATGTAGCACCTGCAATTATCTTAAGTATGATCTTGTCGCAGAAAATAAATGTGTTAACAATGGGAGAAGATGTGGCAAAAGGATTAGGTCAACGAACTGGGTTTGTTAAACTTACAGCTGCTCTAATCGTTATTGTGCTTGGTGGAGGCTCTGTTGCAGTAGCTGGTCCCATTGCATTTATTGGGATTGTTATACCGCATTTTGCAAGGTTTTTAGTAGGGAATGATTATCGTTGGATTATTCCTTATTGTGCTGTGCTTGGCGGGGCTCTTTTAGTATTTGCTGATATATTAGCAAGATTTATCGTCATGCCTGAAGAGGTGCCAGTAGGAGTAATGACAGCCTTAATTGGAACTCCCTTTTTTGTCTATATTGCACGTAGGGGGTTCGGTCAAAAATGAAAAAGTACTTCAAACTACGTATTGCCTCAGATAAATTTTCGTTTTTAATAGATAAAAAAACAGTCGTGACATCAGCAGTATTAAGTGCAGTTGTTCTTGCAATTTTTATCATTAGTACTGGAGTCGGTGAAGTCATTATCAGTCCATTGAATGTAGTTAAAACATTATTTGGCTTCGGCACTGAAATGGATAATTTATTTATTTTCTCATTTCGATTACCAAGGATTATTATTGCTTTGTTAGTTGGGATCTGTTTAGCGGTGGCAGGAGCAATCCTTCAAGGGCTGATTCGGAACCCGTTAGCATCGCCTGATATTATTGGTATTACAGGTGGGGGTTCGGTAGCTGTTGTTGTATTCTTTATGCTGTTTAGTAATAAGAACAATGCCTTAACAGTGAGTATTGAATGGATCCCTGTGGCAGCATTTTTAGGTGCTACAATTTTAGGGTTGCTAGTGTATCTTCTTTCGTGGAAAAATGGCTCATCTTCTATAAGGCTAGTTTTAATAGGTATTGGTTTATCAATGCTTACTCAATCATTAACAACCTTATTTATGATTAAAGGACCGATTTACCAAGCAGCACAAGCAAATGTTTGGATTACTGGAACAGTATATGCAGCTAACTGGGAACAGGTACGAATTATGCTACCAGTTGTGCTTATATTATTGATCATCAGTATGATCTCAGTAAGAAATGTTAATATACAAGAGCTCGGAGATGAACTTGCAACTGGTGTTGGAAGTGCAGTTCAAAAAAATAAGCTTTTCTTGTTAATTTTAAGTACAGCACTAACAGGATGTGCTGTAGCGTTTGCAGGTGCAATTGGTTTTGTTGGACTAATGGCACCACATATTGCAAGAAGGTTAGTTGGATCTTCTTTCGGCTCATTACTACCTGTTTCAGCTTTAATAGGAGCTCTTCTGGTTATGGTAGCAGATTTAATTGGCAGAACATTGTTTTCTCCGTTAGAAGTTCCTGCCGGTGTTTTTACCGCAGCTATCGGGGCACCATATTTTATATATCTATTATTTAAAACGAGGAATTCCTAATTAAAAACTTATATTTTTTTACTATTGAAAAGGAGCGATTTAGTATGCATTCTATTGAAACAAATGCGCTCACACTTTCTTATGGTGACACAATTATTATAAATGAGTTAGATGTGAAAATTCCAAAAGGTGAAATTACCGTTTTTATAGGAAGTAATGGCTGTGGGAAATCAACATTGCTTCGCTCAATTGCAAGACTGCTAAAGCCAAAAGAAGGCTCTGTTTTACTCGAAGGGAACGCAATTGCTAAATTACCTACAAAAGAAGTGGCAAAACAGCTTGCGATTTTACCACAAGGTCCTGTTGCTCCTGAAGGTTTGACAGTTCTTCAGCTTGTTAAGCAGGGGAGATATCCATATCAAAGTTGGTTAAAACAATGGACAAAAGAAGATGAGGCTGCTGTTACTAGTGCCCTAGAAGCGACAGGTATGCAGGATTTTGCTGAAAGACCTGTTGACTCACTTTCTGGTGGTCAAAGGCAACGTGCATGGATCGCCATGACTTTAGCACAAAAAACAGATATTATCTTGCTGGATGAACCAACAACATATCTTGATATGACACATCAAATTGAAATATTGGATCTTTTATTTGAATTAAATGAACGAGAAAATCGAACCATTGTTATGGTACTACATGATTTGAACTTAGCCTGTCGCTATGCTCATAATCTTGTTGCCCTTAAAGATCAAAAAATATTTGCTCAAGGCAAACCTGAGGAAGTAATAAATTGTAGTTTAGTTCAAAATGTTTTTCAAATGAATTGTGAAGTGACAGTTGATCCGTTATTTGGAACACCATTATGCATCCCACATGGAAGAGGTAGATGCATCGTTAAAGAAGTTGGCATTGTTAATGGCTAGACTTACTGAAATCGAAATCAATGCTCTAAAGAAGTATCGCTTAAATACAGAAACAGTTGTACCAAGCCTAACAATTAAGGGTGTTGATTTGCTTAGTGAGGAACGACTTAATAAGATTTTTAAGGAAGAACTTCAGGGGAAACTTAATACGGACAAATCTAATGTAATTGGCTCGATGCTTGTAAAAAGATATGCTTTTATAGCTGCATTAGTGTTGTATTCAATGAGTGCATTTGATAAAGGAATTAATGGCTCAATTCAAAATGTTTCCCTCCAAACAGATGAATCTGATCCATTATGGTTGCCAAGCTTTTATTTTGATCACTTGGAGGTAACGACTCCAGAAATAGATAGAACTGAGTGGAGAACAAGTGTCGTACAATCACTCTTTTTAGAAAATATCGTAAAAGTTATTACCTCTATATCAAAGCAAGCAAAAGTTGCTAAAACAATTCTATGGGAAAATATTGCGGTATATATTTTTTGGATGTATGAAACGTTACTACAAGATGACAGTTTTTCACAAGAACAATTAGTAAAGATTCAAGAGGATTTTTATTATGTTATACATGATGCACCACCACAGCTGTTTGGAACAAAAGCACTAAACCCATTTTCTCAATATGATCTTCCAAAACAAAATGACGTCCGTATGCGAAAAACTTGCTGTTTATTTTATTTAACGTCAAAGAATGATGATCGTTGTACTACATGTCCTATTAAATGTAAAAGACTATGAATCAGTAAGGAGGACATTAAATGGATAAAGAACTTACTAAACAGTTTGATGGTTTATTGGAAAAGTATACAGAACTATTAATTGGGGAAGTATCTGATGAATTGACAGAGAAGGTAAAAATGTGGGCATTATACACACATATAGCAAAGTCAATGCCACCATTAGCGAAGCATTGGAATGTGACATATCCTGATGCCAAAAATGAAATGAGAACAATCATCCACGAAATTAAAGCTCTTAATGAAAAACATCGTGAAAATGCAAACCAAAAATAAACAACTCAGCTTCCTGTTATTGAAGCTGAGTTGTTTTTGCGCTTTGACATCAAGCTCCAGCGCCTAGTAAACTTCACACTCCTCCTTATGATAAGTCAACATCGAACGCTCGTGCTCTTCGTGTTTCCTTTGCCGCACATTAACGGGCAGTAAATAATATAACTGCCCGTAAAGGTCCGATAAGTCTCGCTATCCATCAGAAAACCCACTGATGGAAGTCTCGCTTTATCTCATACGGAGTGCTCCAGTTCATACGTCGCTGATCAAGGCGCTTACGCTTTTGTAATTACTGAGACATTCCACTACTATAAGGTGATTGTTGCACGATATAGTTTGAAAATTGCTGATGTGATTGCTGAAGCTTTTGTGTGTCAGCGGCTTCAAGTGCGTACCATCCATTTCTAAACATAAGATTGTATAGGTCTCGTTGTGATTGCTGTGTTTCGTTGAAGATGGTTAGTATATCTTGGTAAAGTGCTTGGTGACTTGCTTCGTTCAAAGCAGATGAGTAGGAAGCAGTCATGTATTTTTCTGTAGATAAAAGATCATTAACAAAATCACGATCATTCATTTGTGGTCCTTTTTGTATTTGTGTTTCAGGGTTGGTTATTTTTTGTTGTTGATTGATATTCATTTCCATCACTCCTATTGAAGTTGTGATCCAGCTGAAGGTTGTTGTTGATTTTGTAAGTGAGTTAATATTTTTTGATAATGCTGATGATGCATTTGACCGACTTGATCTAGTTGATTTTTTATTTCTTGATTTTGACATTGGGACGCAAAAAAATGAGCCTTTTTCATTGCTAAAAGGTTCCAAGAGAGCATATCTGTTAAGTAAAGCTGATCTTTTGTTGTTACAATGCTTGGTGGCTGCTGCATCATTGTTTGTTGCTGTTGCTGTTGCATGTTCTGTTGTTGTTGCATAGTTTTGTAACCCTCCTCACATATTATCATCATTATCGTTCCACGAAATAACGGATCTATACACCGTCTGTTTTAACAGATTTTTTTAGTGGACATATAGATAATATAGGAAGAATACAGTCTTTAGTAAGGGAGATTTTATGATTGCGCTTTATACAAGGTCTTTGGCTTAACAACCAAAGGCCTTCTATATATCAGCTGGGCATGAAAACGCTATAGGAGGGGTTTATTTGGAAAAACTACTTCGAAACTCTTTCATGTTTTTATCCAGAAACAAGATGATGACAAAATTAGCGAAAAGGTATGGTTTAAGGTTTGGTGCAGCAAGATTTGTTGCGGGAAATACAATTGAAATGGCAACTAAGGTAATTGAAGAATTAAATAAAAAAGGTCTTGATGTAACATTGGACTATCTAGGTGAGTTTATCCAAGATGAACAAGAAGCAAATGAAATGGCTAACAACACAATAAAAGCAATTGAAGCAATAGGTAAAGAAAATCTACAATCACAGCTATCATTAAAATTAACATCTATGGGATTAGACATATCGGATGAAGTTGTTTTACAAAATATGAGACGAATACTGTCTGTTGCTAAGCAAAATAAAGTATTTGTCACGATTGATATGGAGGATTATTCAAGATGTGAAAGAACTCTTGAAATTTATAAAGAGCTTAGAAAAGAATTTAACAATGTTGGTACGGTTCTTCAAGCATATCTATACCGTACAGTTATGGATATTGAGGAGTTAGCCGAGTATCGTGCTAATTTGAGACTTGTAAAGGGAGCGTATAAAGAATCTTCAAGGGTTGCATTTCCGGAAAAAAAAGCAGTAGATGAAAATTTTAAACAAATCATTAAGATGCATTTATTGAATGGAAATTTTACTGCCGTAGCAACGCACGATAATGCGATAATAGATTATACAAAAAAACTTGTGAAAGTGCACAAAATACCTAAATCACAATTTGAATTTCAGATGCTCTATGGCATTCGTCCTGAAAAGCAGCTAGAACTCGTAAAAGAAGGGTACCGAATGCGTGTATATGTTCCGTATGGGACTGATTGGTATGGGTATTTTATGAGGAGGCTTGCAGAAAGGCCTGCAAACGTAGCTTTTGTGTTGAAGGGAATAATTAAAAAGTAATATGTAAGCAGGGCCAGACCCCTCCAATAGTGTAAAAAAGCGGAGGGGTTAGACCATTGAAAAATTACATGTTATCATTTCCCATATTATGTTGCTTATATTGCTGGTTTTGGCTTGTGCGTTTTCCGCCACCTGCTTTTTCATTTGTAGGACCAGCGTTGCCCTTAACACTTGCAGCACTAACACCAGCTTTTGAAGGATCCTTTTTTAAACGTGCCATGAACTATCACCTCCTAAGAAACTAGCTTTCCCAAAGTGGAATTTGATTATTTAGGAAAAAATATCATAAATGTATTGAAGAAATTTTCAAAATCTTTTATATTAAGAATAAAGGAACTAATTCGCAAGGGTCATTTTTTTTGGGAGAAAAATGAATGAGTATTCATTCAAAAAAGGGGGAAAAAGCATGAGCCAACATATTAAGAAAGCTGCAGTATTAGGTTCAGGGGTAATGGGCTCAGGAATTGCAGCACATTTAGCTAATATCGGCATCCCTGTCTTACTATTGGATATTGTGCCACGTGAATTGAATGAGGATGAAGTTAAGAAGGGGTTAACCTTAGAAGATAAGTCAGTTCGAAACCGTAATGCAGCAACATCTATAAAAAAGCTGCTAAAACAAAAGCCAGCTCCATTAACAGTAAAGGGAAATATTGATCTTATAGAAGCAGGCAACCTTGAAGATGACCTACCTCGCCTTGCTGAAGTTGATTGGGTAATTGAGGTAGTTGTTGAGAATTTAGCAGTAAAACAAAAGGTTTTTGCTGAAGTTGATAAACATAGAAAACATGGTAGTATTATTAGTTCAAATACATCAGGAATATCTGTTGAAGCAATGGCAAAAGGTCGTTCAGAGGATTTTAGAAGGCATTTCCTTGGAACACATTTTTTCAATCCACCACGTTATTTAAAGCTATTAGAAGTGATACCAACAAAGGATACCGATGAAAAGGTATTATCGTTTATGAAAACATTTGGAGAGGATGTTTTAGGTAAAGGTGTTGTTGAAGCAAAGGATACACCTAACTTTATAGCTAATCGCATTGGTACGTATGGATTACTGGTAACTGTCCAACAAATGCTTAAAGGGGGATACAGTGTTGGTGAAGTTGATTCTGTAACAGGACCTCTTATTGGCAGACCGAAAAGTGCAACCTTTCGAACACTTGATGTCGTTGGTTTAGACACGTTTGCACATGTGGCTAGAAACGTCTATGACCAAGTAGATGGCAAGGAAAAAGAGGTATTTGAGGTTCCGGCATTCATGCAAACAATGCTGGATAATGGTTGGTTAGGAAGTAAAAGTGGTCAGGGGTTTTATAAAAAAGAAGGCAAAACAATTCTTGAATTAAATCCTGAAACGTTTGAGTATGAAGAGAAAAAGAAAATAACGTGTCCATCAATGGAGCTTGCTAAACAGGCTAAGGGATTAAATGATAAATTGAAAGCGCTTATATATTCTAAGGATCGGGCAGGGCTTCTTTTACAAAATATCACCATTCCGACGCTCATCTATTCTGCAGAGCTGCTTGGAGATATTGCCGATGATATTGTCGCGATCGACAGCGCTATGAAATGGGGATTTGGTTGGGAAGTTGGTCCGTTTGAGCTTTGGGACGCAATTGGTGTTAAGCAAGCCATAGAAGTAATGGAAACAAGGGGATTTACCGTTCCTGCTTGGGTAAAAGAGATGGTTGAGAAGGGCTTTGAGACATTCTATCGAAAAGAAAATGGTGTACTATTCTTCTATTTTAATGGAGAATATCGCCAAGTTAGAATAAATGCAAAAGTAATTGATTTAAAAACACACAAAGAAGTCAATGGCGTCATAAAGAAAAACAGTGGTGCAAGTTTGATTGATCTAGGGGATAATGTGGCATTGCTTGAATTTCACTCAAAAAGTAATGCAATCGGTCTAGATATCATCCAAATGATTAATTTTGCTATCGATGAAGTAGAAAAAAATTATAAAGGACTTGTTATTGGAAACCAAGGCAAAAACTTCTGCGTGGGAGCAAATCTTGGCATGATATTAATGGAAGCTCAAGACGATAACCTCTTTGAAATCGATATGGTTATCCGCAAGTTCCAACAAGCGATGATGAGGATTAAATATAGTAATAAGCCTGTTGTAGCTGCACCATTTGGAATGGCACTAGGTGGAGGTGCCGAAATTTGTTTACCTGCTAGCCGTATTCAAGCATCCTCTGAAACATATATGGGATTAGTTGAAGTTGGGGTAGGATTAATCCCAGGTGGGGGAGGAAATAAAGAGCTCTATATTAAGCAATTAAACAATATGCCTAAAGGTGTAGATTTTGATTTACAAGCAGTTGCAAATAGAGTGTTTGAAACAGTTGCAATGGCAAAGGTTTCAACATCAGCTGCAGAAGCGAGGGAAAATCAATTTTTAAATGACGGTGACAAGATTAGTATTAATGGTGATCACCTATTATACGATGCAAAACAGCGCGTCATTGAACTGCATGATAATGGCTACCAACCTCCTACTAGAAAGAAAATACCTGTTGTTGGTGAAACTGGCTATGCAACATTACTACTTGGTGCACAATCTATGTACCTTTCAGGCTTCATTTCTGATCATGATTTAAAAATTGCCAAAAAACTTGCTTTTGTTATTGCTGGTGGAAGAGTTCCATTCGGTACTGAAGTAGATGAACAGTATCTGCTCGATTTGGAAAAGGAAGCATTTTTAAGTTTAGTTGCCGAGGGCAAATCTCAACAACGTATGCAACATATGCTCGTAAAAGGGAAGCCGCTTAGAAATTAAGAGAAATATAACGAATAGTGTGACAAAGGGAGGTTTTAAGGTATGCGTGAAGCAGTCATTGTGGCAGGTGCTAGAACACCAGTAGGGAGAGCAAAAAAAGGAACATTAGCGAATATGCGCCCTGATGATCTTGGTGCGTTAGTTGTAAAGGAAACATTAAAACGGGCAGGGGATTACCAGGGGAATATCGATGATTTAATTATTGGCTGTGCTATGCCTGAAGCAGAGCAGGGGCTTAATATGGCAAGGAATATTGGGGCATTGGCTGGTCTTCCATATACAGTACCAGCAGTGACGATTAACCGTTATTGTTCATCTGGCTTACAAAGTATCGCATATGGCGCAGAAAAAATAATGCTGGGTCATTCTGAAACTGCTATAGCAGGTGGTGCGGAATCAATGAGTCTTGTTCCGATGATGGGGCATGTTGTTAGACCTAATGCTAGACTAGCTGAGGATGCACCAGAATATTATATGGGAATGGGGCATACAGCTGAGCAAGTCGCTCAAAAATTTAGTATTTCCAGAGAAGATCAAGATGCCTTTGCAGTAAGAAGCCATCAAAGAGCAGCAACCGCAATTAATGAAGGGAAATTTGCTGAAGAAATTGTGACGGTTGATGTTCCCATTAGAACAGTTGATTCTAATCATAAACTTAGAGAGCGGGTTGTACAGTTCAGACAAGATGAGGGAGTACGCTCTAATACGACAGCTGAGGTTTTAGCAACGCTACGACCAGCTTTCTCTACAAAGGGTTCTGTTACAGCTGGTAACTCTTCACAAACTAGTGATGGTGCAGCGGCGGTCATGTTAATGGATCGAGAAAAAGCGGGCTCACTAGGGTATACACCAATGGCAAAGTTTCGTTCATTTGCTGTCGCAGGAGTGCCACCTGAAGTGATGGGGATTGGTCCAGTTGCTGCTGTACCATTAGCATTAAAATATGCAGGATTAGAGCTTTCAGATATCGGATTATTTGAATTAAATGAAGCGTTTGCTTCTCAATCCATACAAGTTATTCGGGAGCTTGGTCTGGATGAAGATAAAGTTAACGTCAATGGGGGGGCAATTGCGCTAGGACATCCACTTGGTTGTACAGGTACTAAACTAACGCTATCACTCATTCATGAAATGAAACGTCGCAATGAACAATTCGGTGTTGTCACAATGTGTATAGGTGGAGGTATGGGAGCAGCAGGTGTATTTGAGTTAATATAATAGATTTATAGGGAACTAAATTTAGTGCACTTTAACAATACTTAGACAATGGGGGAATTTTTTATGTCAAATACAACTAACTCTAGTCTTAAAGGTGGTAGCTTTTTAATTGAAGATGTTTCATATGATCGAATATTCACACCTGAGGATTTCACAGATGAGCATAAAATGATTGCAAAGACGACAGAGGATTTTGTTATAAATGAAGTATTGCCTCATCTTGAAGATATCGAAAATCATCAGTTCGAAAAGTCAGTGAAGCTCCTAAAACAAGCTGGTGAACTTGGGCTATTAGGTGCAGATGTTCCTGAAGAATATGGTGGATTAGGACTTGATAAGATTAGTTCTGCTTTAATAACCGAAAAGATCTCAAGAGGAGGAAGCTTTTCATTATCCTTTGGTGCCCATGTAGGAATTGGCTCACTGCCAATCGTTCTGTTCGGCAATGAAGAACAGAAGCAAAAATATTTACCGGATCTAGCTACTGGGGAAAAGCTAGCTGCATATGCACTTACTGAACCAAACTCAGGTTCAGATGCACTTGGTGCAAGAACAACCGCAAAGTTAAATGCTGAAGGTACACATTATGTGTTAAATGGAGAAAAGCAATGGATCACCAACTCAGGATTTGCTGACGTCTTTATTGTCTATGCAAAAATCGATGGAGAGCACTTCTCTGCATTTATTGTTGAAAAGGAATATCCAGGTGTTTCAACTGGGCCTGAAGAAAAGAAAATGGGGATAAAGGGATCTTCGACAAGAACATTAATTTTAGAAGATGCGATGGTACCTAAAGAAAACTTATTAGGTGAACTTGGTAAAGGGCATGTGATTGCTTTTAATATATTAAACATTGGTCGCTATAAATTAGCTGTAGGAACAATTGGTGGTGCAAAGCGGGTAATAGACGTTTCTGTTCAATATGCAAACCAGAGACAACAGTTTAAAACACCAATCTCTCGGTTCTCACTTATCGGGGAAAAGCTTGCTAATATGGCAGCTAAAACCTATGCAATGGAAAGCTCAGTATATCGAACTGTTGGATTATTCGAGGATCGGATGAGCCGTTTAACCGATGAACAGATAAAAGATGGTAAAGAGGTAGCTGCATCAATTGCAGAATATGCAATTGAATGCTCATTAAATAAAGTATTTGGCTCCGAGACACTCGATTATGTAGTGGATGAAGGAGTTCAAATTCATGGTGGATATGGATTTATGGCAGAATACGAGGTTGAGCGTGTGTACCGAGATTCGCGTATAAATCGAATCTTTGAAGGTACGAACGAGATTAATCGTCTATTAGTCCCTGGTACTTATCTACGAAAAGCAATGAAAGGTGAGCTCCCTCTATTCCAGAAAGCTCAAAGCTTACAAGAAGAGCTAATGATGCTAATGCCTGAGGAGGTTGGTGAGGGCACTCTTGAGCAAGAAAAATATCTGCTGAAAAATGCTAAGAAAATCGGTGTGCTTATTGCTGGATTAGCGGCACAAAAGTATGGAAAGGAACTTCAAAAAGAGCAAGAGATCCTTGTCAATATTGCTGATATTGTAAGCAATGTGTATGCGATGGAATCAGCAATTTTACGCACAGAAAAAGCAATTGCAAAAACAGGAGAAGAGAAAAATAAACAAAAGCTTCTCTATACTCAAGTTTACTGCCAGGAAGCTTTCAATGAAATCGAAGCACATGCTAAAGAATCATTGATCGCAGTTGAATCAGGGGATTCATTAAGAATGATGATTTCGGCATTACGTAAGTTTACCCGTCATACCCCAATTAATGTGATTGGAAAGAAAAGAGAAATTGCAGCTGCAATAATTGATAAAAATGCGTATTTAGCATAGGCTGTTTTCGCAAACTTTGTTGCTTTTAAAATAGTATTGGGTTGGTTGATTGGCGCCCCAGGATGCTCGCTTTCCGTGGGGCGGGCGATGAGCCTCCTCAGCGCGAAGCGCCTGCGGGGTCTCATCTATCCCGCTACTCCCACAGGAGTCTCGCATATCCGTTCCAATCACCCTAATCAGTTTTGTTCAAAAACAACAATCTTTTAGAATAGAGCCTTAGCATAAAACGAAGAGGTAAAGAAGACAATCGTTACTTTGGATTGTCTTCTTTCAATTTTAAGGGAGCCTGTTGCCATTAAGCCTGCTAAGTCATTTCTCAAGTTTTTACGAAATGACAGAGTGTCTGAGTTATTTATAAAATGTATGAAATTAGAATATTTCTAATTAGGTTTGTATGAGTGGATATGATAAGATAAAGTTAAATGAAAATGTAGTTTGGGTGGTGATATGGTATGTCTTTAGATTTTTATTGGTATCCTAAATGTGGTACATGTCGTAAGGCGAAAAAATGGTTAGAAGAACACAATGTTGACTTTAATGAAATACATATAGTTGAGAATCCACCATCTAAGGAGGAACTTTCATCTTTTTATAAGAAAAGTGGTTTGGAGCTTAAAAAGTTCTTTAACACGAGCGGACAAAAATATCGCGAGCTTGGGCTTAAGGATAAATTAGCTACAATGTCTGAGGAAGAGATGATTGAATTATTATCTTCAGATGGTATGTTAATTAAACGACCAATTGCAGTTGGAGAAAAGGGTGTCACAGTTGGGTTTAAGGAAGAACAGTATGCAGATAATTGGAAAAATTAAAAGATACTTCTTGCATACTCTGCTATAAACTGGTAAAACAATATTGACTAACTCAATAATTGTAATCAAGTAATTAGAATCTAGGTCATCCCTTGTATATGACAACTAAAAATTGAAATGAATGCTGGAGGTAATGAAAATGAACACACCAAAAGAACTTCGTTATTCTGAAGAACATGAATGGGTAAAAGTAGAAGGAGAAAAGGTTCGTATTGGTATTACAGATTTCGCACAATCTGAGCTTGGCGATATCGTTTTTGTAGAATTACCAGAGGTAGGCGACGAGGTTAAAGCGGACGAGCCATTCGGTAGCGTTGAGTCAGTGAAAACTGTATCTGAGCTATATGCCCCAATCAGCGGTAAAGTAGTTGAAATTAATGAAGATCTTGATGACAGCCCTGAATATGTAAATGAATCTCCATATGAAAAGGCTTGGATGATTGTGGTAGAACCTGCTAATGTGGCTGACGTAGAGAATTTAATGACAGCTGAACAATATGAAGAAATGACAAATGAAGATTAATTAACATCCGACGAAGGACAGTATGTGGCGTTTTATGCACTACCATATCAGTGGAATGAAAAAAATCCCACTGAATGAAGTCATATATTAAGGACATCCTACAAATAGGTAAAGGAGGGTGTCCATATGTCTTTTGAAAAGCAACGTTTAGATATAACAGATCGAGTTGTAGGTAAATTTACTGATGGGCAATTAAATCTTTATCTTGAAAAAGAAATGATTGGCCAGATGGTATCAGAAAATAATTATGATTTAAAAACTGGCTATGAATTCAATAATAGTCGGTTTTATCAATTTGCAGATGTTATAACAGGATCAGACCAAAAATACGTTGACTGTGATGACGAAAATGGCTGGTGCTAGAAGCAGTGGATTGCTCCACTGCTCTTTTTTGCACACTGTTTTCCAAATGGTTGATGTTTTAAACACTTCACAGGCACTTGCGCTTTAGTTATGTGGTCGTTTCTTTCAAATCGTTTTTTCGGTAATTCGTGTTTATTTAAAGTGTTTTTTAATACCTTAAATAAAACTTAAGAAAAAACATTTAATAAAGAGGAAACAACCTCGACAAATCGAATAGTTTATAGAAAAGACTTTTACTATAAAAACAGGTGATGTTTATGTCGTTAGTTGAGGTTGAAAAAGTGTTAATTGTCGAAGGGAAATCAGATAAAAAGAAAGTTCTAAATGTGTTAAACGAATCAATCGAAATTATCTGCACAAATGGAACGATAAGTGTAACAAAGCTTGATGAATTAATTGATGAATTATTTTTAAAAGATGTCTATATTTTAGTGGACTCTGATGATGCAGGGGATCGACTTCGTAAACAATTCAAGAGGGAATTTCCAGAGGCATCGCATATTTATATCGACAGAGCCTATCGTGAAGTAGCGACTGCACCAGATCACCATGTTGCTTCTGTTTTACTAAGTGCAAATATTGATGTGGATGCGAAATTTCTTTAGAAAGGTGTAACATTATTTAAATATGATTGAATGGGAAGAGAAACAGCTTACAATACAAAGAGATGGTCTAATGGTTTTCTATTTATACACTCCGATGTGTGGAACATGTCAAGTAGCTAAACGAATGTTATCTGTCGTAGATGAATTAGTTCCCGCTATTCACATCTATTCTGTTAACTTAAATTACTTTCCTAACGAGGCTAAAGAGCTTGGAATCGAAAGTGTACCTTGCTTACTCATTTATGAAAATGGCCAAGAAAAGGAAAAGATTTATGCGTTTCATTCAGTTGGATACTTACTTGAAAAAATAAAGCAATATTCCACTATTAATGGATAGGAAGCATGACCTATGATTCATAAAACAAATAAGATAGGTAGTATAAAGATTCAGGTAAGTCTTGCTAATATGACATATTTCTTGGGAAATATTAATAATCCCACAAATAATGAATAAATAAGCAGAAACTGTCGACTTATTAATAAAGGATTCTTCCGTGATTCAATGAAGTTATTAAATAGCTTGATTGATATCGGAGGTTTTTTTTATGTATATGACAACGTTTATTTCTAATTTTAATAAAGCTCGGTTTTTAACTCCAATACTTTTGAATCAAACTCTAATAGTAGAAATAAAACCTCAGCAAGAGATTAGTCATTTTATTGAACTATCATCAAAAGGGGCTAAAACGTTACATACTCAACCTTCGAAAATTGACTTTGTCATGGAAGGAGAAGGCTATGACCTCGAACAAGTATTATTAAACACTGTAAGCTTAAAGCAATTAATTGCTTTTGGGAAAATTACGATCAAAGGGTCTTATCGTAATTTTTTAAAATTCGAGGCAATCATAAAGTTAAGTTGATAAGGGGAAATCCTTGAATCTGAAGTTTGAAATCGTTTACTATATAGGTAGACTAATAGGTATAGGAATTTGCATCTTAGAATTCAAAACCAACAGTGAAGTATTTTTTGATAAATACATCTTGTAATAGGAGGAGTTAAGATGCAAGAGAAAAATTACCGGCCTGAAACGGTCACAATTCACGGAGGGCTAAAGAAAGATTCAATGACAGGTGCCAGGTCTGTGCCTATTTATCAATCAAATGCTTACTTATTTGAGAATACTGAGCACGCAGCTAACCTCTTTGGTTTAAAAGAACCAGGATATATTTATACCCGAATTCACAATCCAACTTCAACTGTTTTTGAAGAAAGAATTGCACAGCTTGAAGGTGGCATAGGTAGCTTAGCGGTATCTAGTGGAATGGCGGCGATTACACTTTCGGTTTTAAATATTGCTGGAGCAGGTGATGAAATTGTATCTGCTTCAACATTATACGGGGGAACTTACAATCTTTTTGCAAATACTTTACCGAAATATGGAATAGATACAGTGTTTGTTGATCCGAAAAATCCTGAAAACTTCCGTTCTGCTATTTCACCTAAAACAAAAGCTATATTCGCTGAAACCATTGGAAATCCAAGTTTAGATGTACTTGATATTGAAGCTGTCGCGAATATAGCTCATGAAGCTGGGATTCCGTTAATTGTAGATAATACATTTGCTACACCTTATCTTTGCCGGCCGATTGAACATGGTGCAGATATCGTTATCCACTCAGCAACAAAATGGTTATTAGGAAATGGGACAACTCTAGGAGGAGTAATCGTTGATGGTGGGAAGTTTGATTGGAATAACCCTAAATTCCCTGGTTTTACGACCCCTGATCCGAGTTATCATGATCTAGTATATGCAGAAGCATTAGGCGAGCAGGCATTCATTATTAAAGCTAGAGTTCAATTGCTAAGAGACTTAGGTCCCGCAATTAGCCCATATAATGCATTCCAATTCACACTAGGTTTAGAAACTCTTCATGTTCGAATGAAAGAGCATGTTGCTAATGCTAGAAAGATGGTTAAGTATTTAGTGCAGCACCCTTCTGTTGAATGGGTTCTATATCCTGAACTTTCGGATCATCCTGCAAAAGATTTAGCAGCAAAATATTTACCTAATGGTGCTGGATCCGTTATCGTTTTCGGAATAAAGGGTGGACGAGAGGCAGGAGCTGCTGTTATTAATAATGTAGAACTGTGGTCACACGTTGCGAACGTAGGGGATGCAAAAAGTTTGATCATCCATCCTGCTAGTACAACCCATCAACAGTTAAATACAGAGGACTTAAAAAGATCGGGAGTAACGGAGGACTTAATTCGCTTATCGGTTGGAATAGAGCATATTCAAGATATCATCGATGATCTTGATCAAGCTATTTACAAAGCAACTGGCGTTAAGGGAACCGAAAGTGTACATATTTAAATATTGAATATAAAGGGATGACTTTCATGCAAAGTCATCCCTTTTTTACCAGGAAATTATAAAATTCGTTGAATTGTGGATAAGTGCACGACATTCAGCTCCAGCGCCTAGCCCCGACAAGCATAAGCTAATTTAGAATTGAAGGCAAAAAACGCCTTCTATTCTAAATCATCTTATGCTTGTCGGGGCTGATCAAGGCGCTTGCGCTTTTGTTCCTGGAGTTATCCTATAATAGTTTATCACTAAAATAAAATGCAATTTTTAGAAAAAAGAGAATTTGTTTGACATGATTTTTAATTGCATGATACAATCACAAACGTACTTAAGCTCACTAAAATTTAATTTAACTTTAATTATATACGTAGTTCTCTTATCAAGAGAGGTGGAGGGAAGTGCCCTATGAAGCCCGGCAACCATCAACATTTGTTGAAGTGGTGCCAATTCACACAAAGCTGTTTAGCTTTGAGAGATGAGAGAAAGGACATTTTTGTGCCTTTCTGCTCATTGCAGAAGGGTTTTTTTCTTTATCAAAATACTATATTGCAACATGAATTTTCCATAAAAGTGATAGATTGAAGTGAGGTATTCGAACTGAAAGAAGGTGACAACTTGATTACATTAAAGAATGTTAATAAAGTTTATCAAACAAAATCAGGTAATGTAACGGCTGTTAATAATGTGAATCTAAAAATTGATAAGGGTGAAATTTTCGGGATTATTGGATATAGTGGAGCGGGTAAAAGTTCACTAATCCGGTTGTTGAATGGACTAGAAAAACCAACCAGTGGTGATATTAGCGTTGCTGGTAGTCAAATAGATTCAATTGGTGGAGTGAAATTACGAAAAGCGCGTTTAGAAATAAGTATGATTTTTCAGCATTTCAATCTTTTATGGTCTCGAACAGTGAGAGAAAATATTGCTTTTCCATTAGAAATTGCAGGTGTAAAAAGAGCTGAACGTTTGAAACGAGTGGATGAGCTGATCAAGCTTGTAGGACTTGAAGGTCGTGAGAATGCATATCCCTCACAATTAAGTGGTGGGCAAAAGCAACGTGTAGGAATTGCGCGAGCATTGGCTAATAACCCTAAAGTATTATTATGTGATGAAGCTACATCAGCTTTAGATCCCCAAACAACGGATTCTATATTAGATTTGCTTGTAGATATTAATAAACGACTTGGACTTACAATTGTGCTGATTACTCATGAGATGCATGTTATACGAAAAATATGTCATCGTGTAGCTGTGATGGAAAATGGGGAGGTAGTTGAAGAAGGGGATGTACTCGACGTTTTTAAGCATCCTAAACAACCAATTACTAAGCGCTTTGTGAAACAAGTTACAGAACCAGAGGAAACGAATGAAGTAGTGGCAAATCTTTTAGAGAATTATCCAAAGGGTAAGGTTATTCAATTAACCTTTGTTGGTGAATCAGCAGAGCAACCATTGATAACAAATCTAATTAGAAAGTTTGCAATCGATGTGAATATTTTACAAGGGAAGATTTCACAAACACAAAGTGGATCATATGGAAGTCTGTTTATTCATTTAGATGGAGATGAACAAGAATTAAATCGAGCATTAGAGTTTATTTATAATCAACACATTGAGGTGGAGGTGATTGCCAATGCTTGAACAGCTTCTACCTGAAGTAGATTGGGAAAAGGTTTGGCTTGCAACAAAGGAAACAATCTATATGACAAGCTTATCGGTTGTGGCGACATTTATTTTAGGAATTATTCTAGGTTTACTGTTATTTTTAACAGCAAAGGGAAACATATGGGAAAGTAAGTATGTTAATAATCTAGTTGCAGGAATTGTTAACATATTTAGATCAATACCATTTATTATTTTAATTATTTTATTATTACCTTTTACAAAAGTACTTGTTGGAACAATACTCGGTGCAAATGCCGCATTACCAGCGTTAATAATCGGGGCAGCTCCTTTTTATGGGCGCATGGTCGAGATTGCTTTAAGGGAAATTGATAAAGGTGTCATTGAAGCTGCTAAATCTATGGGTGCTAAAACAAGCACAATTATTTGGAAGGTCCTTTTACCCGAAGCGATGCCAGCGTTAGTTTCTGGTATTACAGTTACCGCTATTGCGTTAATAGGGTATACAGCAATGGCAGGTGCTATTGGTGCTGGTGGATTAGGGAATCTAGCATTTATGGAAGGTTTTAACCGTGGGAATAATCAAGTAACATTAATAGCAACGGTTATCATATTAATTTTCGTGTTTATCATCCAAATTATTGGAGATATCATAACTAAATCAATTGACAAACGATAGGAGGAAGAACGATGAAAAAAGCTTTATTAGCAATTATATTTACGATTTTTACAACAGCACTTGTTGCTTGTGGTGGGGCGTCACAGGAAGGAACTGAAGGTTCCGAAGGAGAGGCAAAAACATTAAAAGTAGGTGCATCACCTGTACCACATGTTGAAATATTAGAAGAAGCAAAACCTTTATTAGAAGAAAAAGGGATTGAATTAGAAATCGTAGAATTTACAGATTATGTTTTACCAAATAAGACATTAGCAGAAGAAGAGTTAGATGCTAATTACTTCCAACATGAACCTTACTTAGAGTCTCAAATTGCTGATAATAATTATAAATTTGTGAATGCTGGTGGAGTCCATATCGAACCAATTGGTGTTTATTCAAAACGCCATAAGTCATTAGAAGATCTACCAAATGGAGCAAAAATTATTATGAGTAACTCTGTTGCTGATCACGGTCGTATGCTTTCTTTATTAGAAGAAAAGGGATTAATTACGATTAAAGAGGGCGTTGAAAAAACAGCAGCAACAATAGAAGATATTGCAGAAAATCCTAAAAATTTAGTGTTTGAAGCTAATATTGAGGCACCAATGCTGACAAAGGCTTATGAAAATGATGAAGCTGATGCTATTTTAATTAACGGTAACTATGCACTTGATGCTGAATTAAACCCAGCTAAAGATGCAATTGCACTAGAATCACCAGAGAACAACCCTTATGTTAACCTAATTGTTGTTCGTGAAGGTGACGAAGACAGAGAAGAAATTAAAGCATTAGTAGAAGTATTAAAATCAGAAGAGATACAAGAATTTATCGAAACAAAATACAAAGGATCTGTTATTTCCGCAGCAAAAAGTGAATAAATAGAAAAAGAGGCCGACATGGTATTTGTTGGCCTTTTTTTGTTCTTATCTCGGAATTAAAAAATGCTTGTACTGCGGATAACACTTTGACATCTAGCTCCAGCGCCTAGCCCCTCGAGGTCATAAGATGATTTAGAATTGAAGGCAAAGAACGCCTTCTATTCTAAATCATCTTATTTGCCCGAGGCTGTTCAAGGCGCTTGCGCTTTTGTTCAGTTTAGCATACATTTTTTTATTTAAAGCATACTAACCGTGAAAAAATCCTGATTGGAGTTGTGGGAAATGGAACATATTCATGAACCGAGAAATTCAACTGAAGCTGCTTTACTCGAATTCAAAAGTGGTATAGGAACATTCACACAAAAAATGCCAGAGATTGCTCATCATTACAATGCATTTACTGAGGCTTGTTTTAAGGAAGGGAAATTATCACAAAAGCAAAAGCATTTAATTGCTTTAGGAATTAGTATTCAATCTCAAGATGAATATTGCATGGTCTATCATACTAAGGGCTGCCTAGATCAAGGAGCGAGTGAAGAAGAAATCTTAGAGGCAATTGGTGTAACTGCTGCATTTGGCGGTGGGGCAGCTATGAGTCAAGCTGTAACACTTGTACAAGAGTGTATAACGGAACTAAATCAATTAAAACAATAAAATCTGTTATAGAACCCAGGAATCTTTAGTGGAGATTGTTTCAATATTAATTGAAGCAAAATAATCTTAAGTGCGAGTAATCCAGAGGATGTTTGAGGAAATGTATAAAAACACGGTTTAATTTTACTAAATGAATAATAATCGATCTCAAAAGATTGTCACATAATCTGACGCACTTTGAGTTATTTGAATATTCTTGATAAACTTTTTATGTAAATTAAAAGTTGAAAGGATTGATTCATTATCCACTCGAGTCAAGAAATGCTAGAACTCAACTACACAACTGAAATGGAAAAGGCAATGCATAATTCCCATGGCATTGGGTATGCTGAGTACTCACAAAAGCTTGAAAAAAGAATGGATGTAGAATTAAGTCGTGAAGAGGATTATCGCAAGAGTCAGTTGATTCATGCGGAAATCGAAAGAAGAATGAAAAAGTAAGCATTATTATGTTAAATAGAGAAATTGAAAGGACCAGTCGCAGACTGGTCCTTTTACATATATTAACTCAGGTGGGGTTATCCTTTTACAGAATGTTTTTTAAAAGGAAGTAAAAACTAATCTAGGTATGGAGGTAGATTCACAGATCAATGTGTTATATAGTAGAAAAAGGCTCTTTTCTCACTCTATATACATATTGATTTAATACAGCTAGTTATTTCAATCCTAGACAAAATTCGAGTCTATTCCTTAAAGGTTGTATTCACTTTTGATTTGTTATAAGATTAGAATGAGAATAAATTGAGAATAAGTAAACTTTATATATTATGGAGGTATAGTTATGGCAGGTTCTACATTAATCATTAAGGATTTACACGTAGAAATTGATGGGAAAGAAATTCTAAAAGGTGTAAATCTCGAAATAAAAGGCGGAGAGTTCCATGCGATCATGGGGCCTAACGGAACAGGTAAATCAACATTATCATCTGCAATTATGGGTCACCCGAAATATGAAGTTACTAGTGGAAGCATTACTTTAGATGGTGAAGATGTATTAGAAATGGAAGTAGATGAGCGTGCACGTGCTGGTCTATTTTTAGCAATGCAATATCCAAGTGAAATTAGTGGTGTTACGAACGCAGACTTCTTACGTTCATCAATCAATGCACGCCGGGAAGAGGGCGAAGAAATTTCTTTAATGAAGTTTATCCGTAAAATGGATGCTAATATGGAAGAATTAGAAATGGATCCAGATATGGCACAACGTTACCTAAATGAAGGTTTCTCTGGTGGAGAGAAAAAACGTAATGAAATTCTTCAATTAATGATGATCGAGCCAAAAATTGCGATTCTTGATGAGATCGATTCTGGTCTTGATATCGATGCTTTAAAAGTTGTAGCAAAAGGTATTAATAAAATGCGTAACGAAGATTTTGGTTGCTTAATGATTACTCATTATCAACGTTTATTAAATTACATTACACCAGATAAAGTGCATGTAATGATGCAAGGCCGTGTTGTGAAATCAGGTGGACCTGAGTTAGCACAACGCTTAGAAGCAGAGGGTTATGACTGGATTAAACAAGAATTAGGTATTGAAGACGAAACTGTTGGGCAAGAAGCATAAGCGCAAGGGGGAGTATAGGACGTATGGAAACGAAAACTTACAATCAGGACTATGTCACAAGCTTTTCAAAGCAGCTTGGTGAACCGGACTGGCTTACAGATCTTCGCTTACAAGCACTTGCAAAATCAGAGGATCTTCCAATGCCTAGACCGGATAAAACGAAAATAGACAAATGGAATTTCACTAGTTTTAAGGAACATATAGTTACTAGTGAAAAACTAAATTCTTTAAATGATTTACATGAAGATGTAAAAGCCTTAATTGATATTGAGTCAGCTAACAACAACTTATATGTTCAATTAAATAATACAGCTGCGTATACAACTCTTTCGAATGAGTATAAAGAGAAAGGTGTTATCCTAGCTGATATTCATACGGCTGCAAGTGAACATTCTGAATTAGTTCAAAAATACTTTATGAAAGATGGCGTAAAGGTTGACGAGCATCGCTTAACAGCTTTACATGCAGCGCTTTTAAATGGTGGGGTCTTCGTTTATGTTCCTAAGAATGTAGAAGTTGCTGAACCAATTCAAGCAGTGTTTGTGAATGATAATCCTAATACTACGCTATTTAACCATGTAATTGTGGTTGCAGAAGATAACAGTTCTGTTACGTATGTAGAGAATTACATTTCAACTATAAAAGATGTTGAAGGTGTCTTTAATATTATTACAGAGGTATTTGCTAATACAAATGCACGTGTAACCTACGGAGCAGTTGATACACTTGCAAAAGGTATAACAACATATGTAAACCGTCGTGGAATAGCTGGCCGTGACGCTCGAATTGAGTGGGCATTAGGGTTAATGAATGATGGAGATACAATTTCTGAAAATGTAACGAATCTAATCGGTGACGGTTCTTTCGGTGATACAAAATCAGTTGTTGTTGGTCGTGGAGAACAAAAGCAAAACTTTACAACAAAAGTTGTACACTTTGGTAAGCACTCTGAAGGTTATATCCTTAAACATGGTGTTATGAAGGACAGTGCTTCTTCTATTTTCAATGGTATTGGGAAAATTGAACATGGTGCTTCTAAATCAAATGCAGAGCAGGAATCTCGCGTACTTATGCTAAGTGAAAAAGCACGTGGTGATGCAAACCCAATTTTATTAATTGACGAGGACGATGTAACAGCAGGTCATGCAGCATCTGTTGGTCGTGTTGATCCAATTCAACTTTATTATTTAATGAGTCGTGGCATTCCTAAGGTAGAAGCTGAACGTCTAGTGATTCATGGCTTCTTAGCACCAGTAGTAAACGTACTTCCAATCGAAGGCGTGAAAAAGCAGTTAGTTGAGGTTATTGAAAGGAAAGTTAAGTAATGAATATCACTGATATTCGTCAGCACTTTCCGATTTTGGATCAGCAAGTAAATGGTCGGGACCTAGTTTATTTAGATAGTGCAGCTACTTCCCAAAAACCATTAGCTGTTATAGAAGCACTATCCACATATTATCGTGAATATAATTCTAACGTTCACCGTGGGGTGCATACACTAGGTACAAAAGCAACAGATGGATATGAAGGAGCCCGTGAAAAGGTTAGAAGATTTATTGGGGCAAAATCTACACAAGAGATTATCTTTACCCGAGGTGCGACAACCGCGTTAAATATGGTTGCTCAAAGCTATGGTTTAACGCATGTTAAAGAAGGTGACGAAATTGTCATCACATACATGGAGCATCATGCTAATGTTATTCCTTGGCAGCAAGTAGCAAAAGTTACTGGTGCGACGTTAAAATATATTCCTTTACAAGAAGATGGTACACTTGATTTAAAGGATGTTGAAGAAACAGTTACTTCTAATACGAAAATTGTTTCAGTCATGCAGGTATCAAATGTACTTGGTACAATCAACCCAATCAAAGAAATCGCTAAAATTGCTCATAAGCATGGCGCGGTTATGGTCGTTGATGGTGCTCAAAGTTCGCCACATATGAAGATCGATGTGCAAGATTTAGATTGTGATTTCTTTGCTTTTTCAGGTCATAAAATGTGTGGCCCAACAGGAATTGGGGCTTTATATGGCAAGAAAGAGCTTCTTGAAAAAATGGAACCAGTTGAATTTGGTGGAGAAATGATTGATTTTGTCGGTTTACAGGAATCAACATGGAAAGAGCTTCCTTGGAAATTTGAAGCTGGAACCCCAATCATCGCTGGAGCAATTGGTCTCGGTGCGGCAATTGACTTTCTTGAACAAATTGGCTTAGATCAGATCGAAGCATATGAACATAAATTAGCTCAATATGCGTTAGACCAACTAAGCCAAGTAGATGGTTTAACAATTTATGGACCAAAGCATCGTGCTGGATTAGTTACTTTTAATATAGAGGATGTTCATCCACATGATGTTGCAACAGTTTTAGATGCTGAGGGAATTGCTGTACGTGCAGGCCACCATTGTGCACAGCCTCTTATGAAGTGGTTAAAAGTTTCTGCAACAGCAAGGGCTAGTTTTTACCTGTATAACACAGAAGAGGAAATTGAAAAATTAGTTTCTGGTATCATTAAAACAAAGGAGTACTTCAGTAATGTCTAATCATATTAATCTTGACACTTTATACCGTCAGGTCATTATGGATCATTACAAGAACCCTAGAAACAAAGGGATTCTTGATAACAGTCTAACTGTCGATATGAATAATCCTACTTGTGGGGATCGTATCCGCTTAACACTGGATCTTGAAGATGGTGTGGTAAAAGATGCTAAGTTTGAGGGGGAAGGCTGCTCCATCTCAATGTCATCTGCATCGATGATGACTCAAGCAATTAAAGGAAAAACACTTGATAAAGCTTTAAAGCTTTCTGATATATTTTCGAATATGATGCTAGGAAAAGAGTATGATGACGATATTGATTTAGGTGATATCGAAGCATTACAAGGTGTAACTAAATTTCCTGCACGTATTAAATGTGCCACATTAGCTTGGAAAGCAATGGAAAAGGGCATTAACAGCAACAATGAATAAGTCATTAGGGGTATCCCTAATATTCTAAATGGATAGGAGTGAATGTAGATGGCAAAAAAGGCACCTGAAATAGGCGATTACAAATACGGGTTTGCTGATAAAGATGTTTCTATCTTCCGTTCAGAACGAGGGTTAACGAAAGAGATCGTTGAAGAAATCTCTCGTATGAAAAATGAACCACAGTGGATGTTAGATTTTCGTTTGAAATCATTAGAACATTTTTATAGTATGCCAATGCCACAATGGGGTGGCGATATGGCTTCACTGAATTTTGATGAAATTACGTACTATGTTAAACCATCTGAAAAATCAGAGCGTTCATGGGATGAAGTTCCTGAAGAGATTAAGAGTACATTTGATAAGCTAGGTATTCCAGAGGCAGAACAAAAATATTTAGCAGGTGTATCTGCGCAATATGAATCAGAGGTTGTTTACCATAATATGAAAGAAGACCTTGAAGATCTTGGAATCGTCTTTAAGGATACAGATACTGCTTTAAAAGAAAATGAAGATATTTTCCGTGAGCATTTCGGTAAGGTAATTCCACCTACTGATAATAAATTCTCTGCTCTAAATTCTGCAGTATGGTCTGGTGGATCATTCATCTACGTACCAAAAGGTATTAAAGTTGATACACCATTACAAGCCTACTTCCGTATCAACTCTGAAAATATGGGTCAATTTGAGCGTACACTTATCATCGTAGACGAAGGCGCACATGTTCATTATGTTGAAGGTTGTACGGCTCCAGTTTACACAACAAATTCACTTCATAGTGCTGTTGTAGAAATTATTGTTAAAGATGGCGGATATTGCCGTTATACGACGATTCAAAACTGGGCAAACAATGTATTTAACCTTGTAACAAAGCGTGCTGTTTGTGAAGCGAACGCAACAATGGAATGGATCGATGGCAACATCGGATCTAAACTTACAATGAAATATCCTGCGGTTATCCTTAAAGGTGAGGGAGCTCGCGGAATGACTTTATCTATCGCGATTGCAGGTAAAGGTCAGCATCAAGATGCTGGTGCGAAAATGATTCACTTAGCACCAAATACTTCATCAACGATTGTTTCTAAATCCATCTCTAAACAAGGTGGTAAAGTAACATATCGTGGAATCGTACAATTCGGTCGCAAAGCAGATGGGGCAAGATCAAATATTGAATGTGATACACTCATTATGGATAATCAATCTACATCAGATACGATTCCTTATAATGAGATCATGAACGACAATATTTCTCTTGAGCATGAAGCGAAGGTTTCTAAAGTTTCTGAAGAACAATTATTCTATCTTATGAGTCGTGGTATCTCAGAAGAAGAAGCAACAGAAATGATTGTAATGGGCTTTATTGAGCCATTCACAAAAGAGCTTCCAATGGAATATGCAGTTGAGATGAACCGTCTAATCAAGTTCGAAATGGAAGGTTCTATCGGTTAATAAAATGGGGACTGACATAATTGTCAGTCTCTTTTATCTTCAATTAATTAAGCTAACTTAAACACCTCATTAAGTAATTCCTCATAAAATATACGCATCTTTTTCAAACCCAGTTCGATGTTAATCACAGCATGTCATGGTATAGTAGATTTAGAAAAACTTAAAATTTTAACATGTTCCAAAGGATGATTTGATTGACGACAGTTCAAATTGGTCTAACGGGGTGGGGAGATCACGATTCACTCTATCCTTCAAAAACGAATCCTACAAATAAATTACAAGAATATGCTGCACATTTTCCTACAGTTGAAATTGATGCTAGTTTTTATGCCATTCAACCAGAACGAAATATTGCGAAATGGTTAAGCGATACTCCCGATACTTTTCAATTTATACCAAAGGCTTACCAGGGAATGACTGGACATCTTCGTGGAGAAAACCTCTTTGAAACGAAACAAGCTATGTTTAAAGCATACATAAAATCAATAGAACCAATAAAAAGGGCTAATAAGCTTGCAATGGTTTTATTTCAATTTCCTCCATGGTTTCAATGCAATAAAGAAAATGTTTTGTATTTAAAATGGTGTAGAGAACAAATGAGTGATTATGACGTAGCACTTGAATTTCGCAATCGATCATGGTTCTCGCACGTCTATTACGAAAGAACGCTACAGTTTATGGAATCTGAAAAATGGATACATAGTATTGTCGATGAACCACAAGCAGGGGAGAGGTCGATCCCAACTGTTCTTCATCCTACTGATTCTAGTAAAACGCTTATTCGTTTACATGGAAGAAATGTACATGGTTGGAATAAGCCAGCTTCTGGTGACGATTGGAGAGATGTCCGATATTTGTATCGGTATAATCAGGATGAGTTACTAGATTGGAAAGATCATTTAAGTTCACTTCAAAACCAATCAAAGACGATTTATATGCTCTTTAATAATAATTCAGGCGGAGATGCGGCAGAAAATGCAAAAATGATGATAAATCTATTAGACATCACTTATACTGGATTGGCAGAAAAACAATTAAGCTTATTCAATCTTGAAGAGGAGCAGTAAGAAATATGGAGTGGATAATCTTAGTGGTTGTAGGTATTGTTGCAGGAACAATCGGAAGTCTAGTTGGTTTAGGTGGAGGAATTATCGTTGTTCCGATGCTACTAACTTTAGGATCCTACTTACCTGGATTTGAAAGTGTGTCACCACAGGTAGCAGTTGGTACATCATTATTAGTTGTGATCTTTACTGGACTTTCATCCACACTAACGTATATGAAATATAAAAAAGTTGATTATAAGAGTGGACTTATCTTTTTTATCGGAAGTGGACCAGGTGGAATCGTAGGTGCATACGCAAATAAGTTTTTTAATACGACTTCTTTCTCAATATGGTTTGGTTTATTTATGATCTTCGTTTCAATTATTTTAATTGTTAAGGATAAACTTCCTCAATGGAAACAACAACCTGGTATAAAGGTGAATCGTTCGTATATTGGTGAGGATGGTAATGAAATCTCTTATTCCTTTCAGCCAGTACTAGGCGTTTTAATAGCATTTGTTGTTGGGTTCATTTCAGGATTATTTGGGATTGGCGGTGGTGCTCTGATGGTGCCGGCGATGATCTTGTTGTTCATGTTCCCACCGCACATTGCAGTTGCAACATCAATGTTTATAATATTTCTTTCAGCTTCTACTAGCTCAGTTACTCATATTGCATTAGGGAATATAAACTGGCTATACACAGCAGCACTAATTCCAGGTGCATGGTTTGGAGGCAGATTTGGAGCTGTTCTTAATACAAAATTAAAAGACAAGACAATTGTTAATTTATTAAGAATCGTGTTAATCATTGCTGGCTTAAAATTAATATTTGAGGGTTTCACTGGAACATAAAATTTAAGCAGTAAGAGATAAAAGAGTACACGGGTAGCATCAGTTACACCTTACGAATAAGGGGAGAGGAACATGCTAGAGAAAATTCACCTTTACCATACAAATGATTTACATAGTCATTTTGAAAATTGGCCAGCTATCGTCCAATTTTTAAAAAATAAAAAGAAACTACATGAACAAAATAAAGAGCAAATGCTTCTTCTAGATATAGGTGATCATGCAGACCGTTTTCATCCAATAACAGAAGCAACACAAGGCAAGGCAAACGTGACTTTATTAAATATGCTTCAATATGATGCAGTGACAATAGGTAATAATGAAGGGATTACTTTTTCTTATGACGACTTAAATTCGTTATATGATGAAGCGAACTTTTCAATCGTCATATCAAATTTATATACAGAGCTCGGGGAACGACCTCCTTGGGTTGTCCCTTATAAAATGGTGACATTAAATAATGGGGTAAAGTTGGCAATTTTAGGAGTTACGGTATTTTATGAAAAATTTTATGAGTTACTTGGTTGGAAAATAAAAGACCCCTTCCAGAGCTTATTAGAAACAATAAATCAGGTAAAGGAACAAGCAGATATCATTATTCTTCTCTCCCATCTTGGTATTAGTGATGATGAAATCATTGCAAGGGAATTTCCTGATATTGATATTATTATTGGCGGTCATACACATCATGTATTACCAAATGGTGAAAAGATTAATCATACGTTAGTTGCTGGTGCTGGAAAGTATGGACAATATGTCGGTCATATCTCACTTACGATCAATAACAAACAGAAAATGTTGGTAGATCGTAAAGCTTCTATTTATCCTATGGATGAACAAAAGGAAGTCTGTCAAGAAACAGAGGAATGGCTACAACTTAAATTAGCAGACAGTGAATCTAAGCTATCTGAAGTAGTTGGATTCCTTCAGGATGAGTTAACACTAGATTGGTTTAATGAATCGTCCTTTCCATTATTCTTAGTCCGTGCAATACGCGAGTGGTGTGACGGAGAGGTTGGGATGGTTAACTCAGGAATGTTATTAGAGCCTTTAAGCAAAGGTCCTGTCACGAAAAAGGATCTCCATCGAATATGTCCACATCCTATTAATCCATGTAAGGTCTATTTAAAAGGTGATGTTTTAAAAGAGGTGATTGTCCAAGCAAGAGAAGAAAGAATGGAACACCTAAAATTAAAAGGTTTAGGTTTTAGAGGGAAAGTAATGGGGAGAATGGTATTCGACGGGATTGAGGTAATATCTGAGGTACTTTCAGATGGTAAACATCATGTTACAGATGTGTTAGTCCATGGTAAGCCTATTGATCCTCACAGAGTTTATTCTGTTGCTACAGTTGATATGTTTTCCCTTGGACCATTATATCCTGAAATAAGTCACGCGGAGAAAAAAATCTTTTATATGCCAGAACTATTAAGGGACCTTTTAGCTTGGAAGTTAGGTGAAAATACACCATCTTAAATAGGCGAACAATCTACACGTATCCTTTACTTGCTCATAAAGATATAGTAAGAAGGGAGTGTAGATAGTGATGGTTACCATGACTCCAATTGTCATTGAAGGAATACAATTTACAGCAATCACAGTTGCTTTACCTAAAACGAACTTTATGGCAGTCACCAACGACAAAGGGTATATTATGTGTGGTGCGTTAGATGTCGCTTTATTAAACGAAAAGTTAAAAGATAGAGGTATTATTGCAGGTAGAGCAGTCGGTGTTAGAACAATTGACCAATTACTTGAGGCGCCATTAGAATCTGTCACATATGAGGCTGAGAAGCTTGGGATTGTTGTTGGCACAAAAGGAAAAGATGCCTTACTGAAGATGGCATGAATCTTAGAATGTAAAAATGATAAAAAATGATGCTTACATCCCTCTTTACATGCATAAACATAGCTTGTAAAGGAGGGATTTTTTTGGCTAAGTTCCGCGGTCGTCGTCCGCGTAGAGGGCCTTTGCCTTTTCGCTATGTGTTATTACTAACTTTGGTTATTTTTATAATTTTAACAGCAACAAGTTTTTGGATAGTTAATGTTCAGATTGAGTCAACAATGATGAAAATCGCAAGGTTAGAGGCAAATAAAGTAGCAACAACAATTATTCATGACGCAGTTGAAGAGGAGATCCTTACTAAAGAGGAACAACAGGATTTAGTGATTATTGATAAGGATAATGAGGGGAACATCAATTCCTTTAGCTTTAATCAACGAGCAGTAACTGCAGCCAAAAAAAGGGTAACTGACAATGTAACTAAGAAGCTTGGTGAGATTGAAAGAAATAATTTCCATGATATAACCCCTGAACAAGCAAGAGATACTGGAATTATTTATGAGATACCATTAGGTAAAATAACAGATAATGCAATTTTAAGTACACTTGGTCCCGGTATTCCAATAGAATATTATTTAATAGGTGATGTTTTTACAGATATTAAAAGTACGACAGAGGAATATGGGATTAATAATGCAAAACATGAAATCGTAATTTATGTTGAAGTGAGTGTACAGGTTGTTATTCCATTTGCTACAGAGGTGGTAAAAGCAGAAAATACAATTCCAGTTATTATCCAGACTGAACAAGGAGACGTGCCACAATATTATAATGGAAGTGGCAGTGAAGATGCTGATCACTCAATAGAATTACCAAAAAAACCATAGTTGCTACTTAGTCTATACTTTGTTAAACTATAAAATGTTGAAAATCAAATATTGACCTAACCACCTTATCTCAAGATGAGGTAGAGGAGCGAAAAACATTAGTACAATATGTGAGAATGACACCAATGACCATATTGCAAAGGGCTTTTCGCCGAAGTAAATGAATAAGTCATGATTCATTTGCTGGTATTACTTTGAACAAGGGTAATACTGTCATTATAGAGTTTTCTATAATGGAGGGCTACTGATCGGGATGGAGGATAACATAACATTATTCCTAGAAAGAGTAATGATAGTTATTTTCTATCATTGCTCTTTTTGTGTGCATTTTTTTACAAAATACACAGAAAGGACGTTGAAAATTAGTTATTTACTAATAGCTAATTTTATCCTTGCATCGTCAATAGAACCTTCCAAACTATTAATAATCTAGGGAGGCTTAACACAACATGTCAGGCACTATTTATTCAATTATTCCTCCTCTTTTAGCCATCTTAATGGTTATATTAACGAGAAGAGTATTACTTTCCCTCGGAGTAGGAATTCTTTCAGCAGCATTATTAATCACAAATTTCTCAATCGTTAAGACTGGAGTTACTATTTTTGAAGCGGTTAAGGCTATTTTCATTTCAGATGGTGAGCTTAATACTTGGAATGTGTACATCTTATTTTTCTTACTTATTTTAGGTGTCGTCACAGCTCTAATTTCTATTTCAGGTGGAAGCAGAGCCTTTGGTGAATGGGCAGAAAAGCGTGTGAAAACACGTGCTGGTGCTCAATTTACCGCAGCATTATTAGGGATGTTAATCTTTATCGATGATTATTTTAATGCTCTTGCGGTTGGTCAAGTGAGTCGTCCGATTACTGATCGCCAAAAGGTTTCTCGTGCAAAGCTAGCATATATCATTGATTCCACCTCTGCACCAGTATGCGTTATTTCACCAATCTCAAGTTGGGGAGCTTATATTATTGCCATGCTTGCTACAATTTTTGCGACACATGGTGTCACTGAATTTACTCCTTTAGGTGCGTTCATGACAATGGTTCCAATGAATTATTACGTTTTTGCTGCATTGGTTCTCGTTTTTGCCGTTGCCTATTTCAACATAAATTTAGGAAGTATGAAGGTACATGAAGAGCGTGCGATTAAAACTGGACAAGTTGTTGATCCAGCTAAAGAATCTCTAGGTGATGTAAAAGAGGATCTACCAACAAGTGACAAAGGTACGATCGGGAATCTTGTATGGCCAATTCTTGCTTTAATTGTGGGTACAGTAGCATCTATGCTTATTACCGGCTACACAACGATTGAAGACAAAACAGGAGCAACGATCTTTACTATTTTTGAAAACACAGATGTATCTGCTTCGCTTTTATATGGTGGACTATTTGGTCTAGCTGTAACAATTTTATTATTTTTTATTAGGGGCATTAAGGCTAGCTATTTTCCGTTAGCTGTAAAAGAAGGCATAAAATCAATGCTACCTGCTATTTATATTCTTATGTTTGCTTGGGTAATTGTAGATTTAATTGGTCAATTAGAAACAGGGGAATACTTAGCTAGTTTAGTCGAGAAATCGAATATGAATGTCGCCTACCTGCCGGTTATTCTTTTCCTTTTAGGTGGATTTATGGCATTTGCTACTGGTACATCTTGGGGTACATTTGGCATCATGCTACCAATTGCAGCCGAAATCACAGCTGCAACAGATATTAATATGTTATTACCAGCAATGGCTGCTGTACTTGCAGGATCAGTGTTAGGGGATCATTGCTCACCAATTTCTGATACCACAATTCTTTCATCAACAGGAGCAGGAAGTCATCATATTGACCATGTCATGACACAGCTGCCATATGCTTTAATTGGTGGTGGTTTTGCCACAATTGGCTACCTTGTTTTAGGTGTAACAGGGAATGGTATAGCAGGTTTGGCTGTTGTGATTCTGTTGTTAATCGGTTTTATTTTCTTTTTTTCCAAAAGAACGAAAGCTGCATAAACAAATGAAAAGGGTATAGGCTCAAGCCTATATCTCTTTTTTTCTAATAATTACCAAATTATACTATTAAATAATAGTTTTGTATGCTGAGGGAAGATATATTAATATTACTATTTGATATGGATGTTTAAAAAGTGAAAAATATTATGTAGCTATTCCTAATAAGTAGTTTCTTTAATAAGGTAATAAACCAAAGAAAAAGTTAAAATTGAAATTAAAAATATTATTTAAATATGATATATCCATATTTTGTTTATGAAAATTGGAAAGTTCTGAATATATTATATTAAAATGATTTTTTTGATATTTTTTTATAGACATAGGAATAAAGTCCATTTATACTATGTATAGATTATAGTAAATAATCAGAAAATTATATAATTTCAAATTGTTTCCATATTTAAAGGTGCTATTTGAAAAGGGGGAAATTTTGATGGAAAATCGTCCACAGTGGGGGACAAGGGCAGGCTTTATTCTAGCAGCCGTTGGTTCTGCAGTTGGTTTAGGTAATATTTGGCGTTTCCCAGCAACAGCCTATGAAAATGGAGGAGGAGCGTTCTTCCTACCATATTTATTTGCTTTATTAACTGCTGGTATCCCATTACTAGTTATGGAGTTTACATTAGGACATAAATATCGCAGTTCTGCTCCGATGACATTTGCAAAATTAAGCAAAGGGAAAGAATGGCTTGGTTGGTGGCAATTAGCTATATCATTTGTTATTTCTTGTTATTACCCAGTTATCATCGCTTGGGCATCATCCTATTCTATTTTTTCATTCAATCAAAACTGGGGTAGTGATACAGAAGGATTCCTTTTTGGTGAATATTTAAAATTAGCTGAAACTCCTGGTGATTTCGGTGGATTAGTACCAGGCGTATTAATTCCATTAATTCTTGTTTGGGTAGTTACTTTGGGTGTACTATTTGCGGGAGTTAAAAGAGGAATTGAAGCTGTAAATAAAGTTTTCATTCCAGTATTAGTGATTATGTTTACAATCATTGTTATTCGTGCACTTACACTTGATGGTGCAGCACAAGGCTTAGAGGCATTCTTTAAACCTGATTGGAGTAAAATCCTAGACGGTAAAGTTTGGGTTGCAGCTTACGGTCAAATTTTCTTCAGTTTATCAATTGCATTTGCGATTATGATTACTTATTCAAGTTATCTACCGAAAAAATCTGATATTACAAATAATGCATTTATCACAGGTTTCGGTAACTCAGCATTTGAAGTTCTTGCAGGGATCGGAGTATTTAGTGCCTTAGGATTCATGGCAGCACAACAAGGTGTGCCTGTAGCAGAAGTAGTTTCTTCTGGCGTTGGCTTAGCATTTGTTGTATTCCCGCAGATTATTAATGAATTTCCAGCTTTTAACGGTCTATTTGGATTTTTATTCTTCGGTTCATTAATATTAGCTGGTTTAACATCATTAATATCAATTATTGAAACATATGTTGCTGGTATTCAGGAGAAATTTAACATTTCTCGTACAAAAGCTGTTGCAATCGGTGGCGGTTTAGCAGCTATTGCTTCATTATTATTTGCAACTAGAGGCGGACTATACTTCCTTGATTCAGTTGATTACTTTATCAACACATTCGGTGTAACATTAGCTGGCTTAATTGAAGTGTTAGCTATTGCTTGGTTTGCTAAGGAATTGAAAAACATTCAAAAACATGCAAATGATTTATCTGATATTCAAATTGGAACTTGGTGGAGAATTTGTTTAAGTGTTATTACACCAATCGTTTTAGGTTATATGATGTTCGATAATTTAAGAACAAATTTAACAAGTGAATACGGTGAGTATCCACGTGAATTCTTATTCAATTGGGGATGGACAGTTGCATTAGGTGCAATCTTTGTAGGTGTACTATTCTCAATCGGGCGTAAAAAGAAGGAAGAATCATTAGCTTCGTCAAATAAGGAGGTTTCTCGATAATGAGTGCATCTGCTATTACAATGATGGTAATCGGTATTGTGGTTGTTTGGGGAGGCTTAGCTGCAAGTATTACAAATGCAGTCGTAAAGGCAAAGCAAAGTAAATAATTGCAAATAATAGGCTGACATTAATGTCAGCCTATTATTTTTTTTGTGAAAATTATCTCTTATTTCTCTCAGCACGCTCCCATGCTTTTAAATGTGGATAAGGGTCAAATGACCACTCGGTTCTCCCATTATCCTTATAAAGACCGTAATGTAGGTGTGGAGGGAATTTCCCTGCAGTACCTGGAGGTCCGTAGCCTGAGCTTCCGACTGAACCGATTAGTTGTCCTGGTTCAACAATCTGTCCAGTTTGAAGACCGTCAGCGAAACCATTTAAATGAGCGAAATAGTGATACGTATTATCAATATCTCTAATCCCAACTCTCCAGCCGCCATATCGGTTCCAGCCCTTCATTTCAATAACGCCAAAACATGTAGCCCGTACAGGAACCCCGTAATTAGCAAATATGTCTGTTCCTTCATGAATACGTCGCCCCCCCCAACCTCGAGCATCACCCCAAGTGTTATTGTAGCTATAATTATGGTTAAGAGGGACAGGAAATGCGTGTTTATCTAAATCTAATCGGCCATACTTTTTATACAATTTCATATGACCTAAAATAAGTCCTACTGCCTTATCACGTTGATAATAATCCCATAAGCCAATTTTTAGGTTTTCAATATCCGTCCCATATGATTGTAGAAAATGTGCAAATGAATAAAGGATATCTTCGTCATTTTTAGGATCAGCACGTTTATCGCCATTACCGTCTTCACCAATTCCTTCAAACAACCCGATAGTTATAGGGTTTTGATCTTCTTTGTTAGGATTAAGAGGACCACTCCAAACCTCTGGCTTGAAATATATCTCAATTAATCCCTCGGCTTTGGGGATATCATTGCGGGAATGGCGAACATTTCTCTCATATTGATCAATGGACGCTAATACGTACCAAGGTATATTTGTTACAGTTTCTGTCTTTTTATATAAGCTCATTAGCTTTTGGTATTCTTGATTTTGATCAGTTTCAGCACCAAAAGCTAAAGATTGAGCTGAAAAACTAATCACCATAAAGATAATAATGGAACATAGAACTTTGCGCACAGTAATGAGCTCCTTTCAGCCATTTCATGTATTCCGCATTAACTGGCAGTTTTACCTGTTCTATTCCGCTTACTGTCATAAAAGGGATAGACCTGCCAAAAGGGAAGTTTCTCTTAATAGTTTGGTTTTCAATTGGTTTTTCATTAATAGAAAATGTTAGAAATTGCAAAAGGCCCTTTCCCTTGTCCGCTCGGGTGTCATATGTTAAAGTGGATACGGATATAAAAAACTTAAAGAGAAAACGTAAAAATTATATTTTAGATTACATAACTGGAGATGAATCTGATGGCGAAAAAGGAAGAATATTTACGTAAGCCAGAATGGTTAAAAATAAAATTAAATACAAATGAAAATTATACTGATTTAAAGAAACTTATGAGAGAAAAAAATCTTCATACCGTTTGTGAGGAAGCAAAATGTCCAAACATACATGAATGTTGGGCAGTTCGTAGAACAGCAACATTTATGATCCTAGGTGATACTTGCACCCGTGCATGCCGTTTCTGTGCTGTTAAAACAGGGCTTCCTACAGAACTTGATTTAGCAGAACCAGAACGTGTTGCAGACTCTGTTACGTTAATGAATCTAAAGCACGCAGTTGTTACCGCAGTTGCTCGTGATGATTTAAAGGATGGTGGTGCAAAAGTATTTGCTGAAACTGTCCGTGCCATTCGCCGTAAAAGCCCATTTACTTCCATTGAGGTTCTACCTTCAGATATGGGTGGGGTTTATGAAAACCTTAAAACCTTAATGGACGCAAAGCCTGATATTTTAAATCATAATATAGAAACTGTTCGTGAGCTTACTCCAAGAGTACGTGCACGTGCTAAATATGACAGATCATTAGAGTTCCTAAAACGTGCAAAAGAAATGCAACCAGACATTCCTACCAAATCTAGCTTAATGATTGGATTAGGCGAGACGAAGGAACAGATCATTGAGACAATGGATGATTTAAGAGCAAATAATGTTGACATTATGACAATTGGTCAATATCTACAGCCAACCAAAAAACACTTAAAGGTACAAAAATATTATCATCCAGACGAATTTGCAGAACTACGTGAAATTGCTATAAGTAAGGGCTTCAGCCATTGCGAAGCAGGTCCTCTTGTACGTTCTTCTTACCATGCAGACGAGCAAGTTAATGCTGCTGCAAAGCAAAAACAAGCACAAGCTTAAACAGTATTCAGACTACGTTTTACAAAAAAAGGAAGAGGTATTCACTCTTCCTTTTTTGTAGTTATTCTTTTGTCTTCTTATTAAATCTTGTCTTTTCATAGTTATCCTTCATATCATCATCTAGTTCTTCATTCATTTCACCGTAGCCTTCTCCATTTTCATTTTCACCCTTATTTAAGGCACGCCCTTGCGGTGATTTTAACATTTCTTTTATTGTCTTGTTTAAAATTTGGTCAATATCGCGACTATTGGAATCCAAAGGACTAAATGCTTCAATTTGTTGAATCATATTCACTTCATCTGATACATAGACGTGGTAATACCTTGGGACTGCAGATGAAGCGGTTTTCTTAACTTGGTCCGCTGTTTCAAAGCGATTATCAGAATCTGTCTCATAGGCAACCAATACTTCTTCATCGGTGACTAGTGTCGCAACATCTTCTACATTTGGTAACTGGACAATTAAGCTGCTAATCGTGTTTGCAGCTTGCTCTCTATCTAAGCCTGGAGTTCGGTTAAACGTTACATCCTGTGCAATGCCACTTTTTTGATGACGTACATATCCAAAGTTGGCTGATTTGCTATTATTTAAATTTGTATGACCTTCCTCATTGTAAAGGTCGGTTCGATCCTGTACATTTATTGTATTACCACTTTCATGTAAAAATTGAGCATCCTCTTCAGCGCCATACTGACAAGCAGTTAATAGAGATAAACCAACAACACTAATCGCTAATTTCGTTTTTATCACTATTAGCACCTCCTCAACATTAGGATGACCAAAGATAATAGAAACTTTCTTAGTAATTGATGGTTGGGTATGATTAGATTATTATAAGAATAAGGAATATGATGAGGTGAATTATAATGATTTGTGTTCAGAACCAATGTTTTGAATTAGTAAAAGAAGAAAAAAGTGGTTTTAATGAAGATGCATTTAAAGAAAGATACAGCGATATCTTAAATAAATATGACTTTATTGTTGGGGATTGGGGATATAATCAGCTAAGGTTGCGTGGCTTCTTTGATGATCAAAACCAAAAGGCATCCTATGACACCAAGATAAGCACACTGGATGAATATATTTTTGAGTATTGCAATTTTGGTTGTGCTTATTTTGTATTGAAAAAGTTAAAAAAATAAAACGTGGCTAAGCCACGTTTTCCTTGAGGGGAAATGACAAATTAAACAAGTTGATATAAAAAGTCACGTAATTCCTCAGCATCCTCTTCACCTAGCTTATAGGCAAATTCTAAATATCCTGGTTCTTTTAGATCATCCTCGCCAATTATTGCGAATCGATTACTTTGGATATCGAGAACAATCTGTTTGCCATAGTATCGATCACTTTGAATAATTGCTAGGTCAAATCGTTGATTTTCTCCCATAAAACTCACAAATCTCGTTTTCGTATCTACTGTATCATCGTATAAAAAAAAGCGTTCAGACATGAGTATCTCTCCTTTTAAGTTGATCATTTCGTTTTGGCACATAAAACATACATTGAGAGATTCTTCAGACTTACTTCCAAGAATCATGTACAACTTTCAATTAAAAGATAAGTACATCATAACAAATTGAATGTAATTTTTTAAATAAAAATAAAAATAAAAGGAAACCAGAGTTCAAAATTAATTTTCCATGAAATTAGTCGAAATTTCCATAATTGTGTTAAAATATGATTACGTAAACGGTGTCTACCAGAAGGGTTGAGTATTCATGAACAGTGGCTTTTGGGATATGCAATTCAGAAGAATTAAAAAGTGGAATAAACTTTTTTTACCACATCACAAATTACGTTATTACCCACCAAAATTTGTACTCAGAGACCCTGTATTAGAAGGAGTCTATCGTGCACTGTCAAATGGTCAGCAGGTCGCGGTAGTCGTTATCTCTACCTCAAATCTTCGAGAGTTATCCCAACAACTTGAACTTAATCAACTAAACGAGTATAAAGAGGAACTTAGAATAGGGTTTAAACATATTTTTGAGGACTCAATTTATAGTAATGATTTACTTGTTGTTCATGATTATTATAGCGATGGATTGACAATTTTTCTTAAAATAAATGACGAAAAACAAAATGTCATGCAGATTGAGAATATGTTAAGGACATTAACACCAAAGTTAGAAAAATGGATTTATACAAAATACCCGTATTTTAATCATACATTTGATATTGGATATATGTTTATAGAGAGGCTGCATTACACGACACAGGATGCTCTTTATACAGCACAACAACAAGCAGTGGCAATGGCAGAAAAGCGGATCCAATCTCGGTATATCGAAACATTAATCGAGATGCGGGATATCATTCAAAAGCGTGAAATTACATTATTAGCACAACCAATTATAGATTTGTCTACAAATAAAATTAAAGCGTGGGAAGTTTTAACAAGGGGACCAAAAGGAACTGTACTTGAGAACCCCCTGCAATTATTTTCCCTGGCAAGACAATCAAACTTAAACTACGATTTAGAGTTATTAGTGTTAGAAAAAGCATTCAAGTTGATTAACCGAGTTCGCTGTTTAGATGATGTTTTTATTAATTTCACGCCACTTACATTAGGGAACAAACGCTTTATCCCTGCACTTAATAAGCTTTTAACGAACTATCCAGAGATTAAACCTAATAAAATTATTTTTGAAGTAACAGAGCGGGATTCGATAGAGGGGTTAACGTTTTTTCATGATAACATTAAACAATTGCGACAAAAAGGATTTCGGATTGCTGTAGATGATACAGGTGCTGGTTATTCAAGTCTTCATACTATAAGTGAACTACTACCAGATATTATCAAAATTGATCGGTCTGTCATACAAGACATTGATACAAACAAAGTAAAGGAATCTATGCTAAAAGGATTAATTTTGATTGCGAAAGAAACAGGTTCACTCGTAGTTGCAGAGGGAATAGAAAAAAAAGAAGAAGCAGACGTTCTAGTAAGAAATCGAGTCGACCTAGCGCAAGGATACTTTTATGCAAAACCTGGGACGTTAGAGAAAGAAAGAGTTGCGTTCTTATAACTTATTGAATCTTAACGGTCAGTCGAATCCGATATGCCAGTTAAGAATAGGATAATGGATGGTGAAAACAAATGTACTTTGTTGATCGAGAACAAATTGAAGCCAAATTAAATTTTCTAGAAAATCAGTTAGATCTTTTTATAAGTCAAGCAGATGAATGGACTAGCGCTATTGAGAAAGCGGCTCTTGAAAGAATCTGTCATATGAGCATTGAAACTATTCTTGATGTTGGGAATGCTATAATCGATGGCTTTATTATGAGAGATCCAGGAAGTTATGAAGATATTATTGATATCCTACTGGATGAAAAGGTAATAAACAATGATGAAGCAGTTGGTCTTAAAGAAGTAATTCACCTTAGAAAAGTGTTAGTACAAGATTATTTAGATGTTGACCATGAAAAGTTAGTACTTACGTTTGTAACTAATGAGAATAATCTAAATGGGTTTCCAACCAATGTACGGAATTACATAAAAAACGAACTCGGACCAGTCACAGCTTTTAAACCAGTCTAAATAATTGAAATATTGCATGAAAAAGAACATGCACAAAAGGGTGACTCTAAAATAGTCATCCTCTTTCAAATTGGAAATAAAAGGAAAGAAGTGATTCAAGTGAAGCAGTATAAAGGGTATTTAATTGATTTAGACGGTACGATGTATAGAGGAACAGAACAAATTGAGGCAGCAAGCGAGTTTGTTGCTTATTTAGTAAAAAATCAAATCCCTTACTTATTCGTTACAAATAATTCCTCACAAACACCGGAACAAGTAGCGAAGAAGCTAACACAATTTAATATTCATGCAACAAAAGAACATGTTTTTACTACTAGCCAAGCTACTGCTAACTTTATATGGGAGAAAAAGCGGGGAGCTAGCATATATGCTATTGGTGAAGTAGGGCTAAAACAAGCATTGGAGAATAGAGGCTTAATGCTTGTAGATCAAGCCCCTGATTTTGTTGTAACCGGGATTGACCGAGAAATCACGTATGAAAAGCTGGCAATGGCCTGTATTGCAGTAAGAAACGGTGCTACATTTGTTTCTACAAATGCAGATATTGCACTTCCTACTGAGCGAGGTCTCTTACCTGGGAATGGTGCGCTTACGTCTGTTGTTTCAGTCTCAACAAATACTCAGCCAATTTTTATTGGGAAACCAGAAGCAATCATCGTTGAACAGGCATTACAAGTGTTAGGAATAGATAAAAGTGACACATTAATGGTCGGAGATAATTATGATACTGATATAAAGGCTGGTATCAATTGTGGTTTAGATACGTTGCTTGTGCATACAGGTGTGACATCTAAAATCCAGTTAAAAGACTATTCAATTCAGCCGACATATACAGTGGATTCATTAACAGATTATGTGCGTGGGGTAATTCGAAATTAAAAATAAAAGCAATTGGCGACATGACCAATTGCTTTTTTCTCGTATCAGAATTAATAGCTTTTCTTACTCAGTGTTAGTGTCTAGCTCCAGCGCCTAGACCCTCGGGGTCATAAGCCACTCAGGAATTGAAGACAAAGAACGTCTTCTATTCCTGAGCGTCTTATGCCTGTCGGGTCTGAACAAGGCGCTTGCGCTTTTCTTATTATTCAACATCACGAGCTCGGTGTGCTAGTCTGCTTGAGGCAGCTGCTGCAATCGCTCCTACGATATCGTCTAAAAATGTATGGCATTTTCCTGATGATTTATCATTTAAGTATTGCAGAATACCAGGTTTAAGCTTGTCAATGTATCCATAATTTGTGAAGCCGATTGAACCATAGATGTTGACAATTGAAAAAGCTAGAATTTCATCTACTCCATATAAGCTTTCATCAGTCTCAATGATATTCTGTAATGGCTCCTCCAATTGGCCTTTTTCAGCTAACACATCAAACTGGATACCTGTAAGAACAGCATTTTGGACCTCTCTTTTCGTAAGAACGCGGTCAACATTTTCTAAGCATTCTTTCATTGTTAAATCAGGGTGATACTTTTCCTGTAAAAAGTATACTAAATCAGCAATATCTTCAAGTTTTACTCCGCGTTTAACCATCCATTCCCTTGCTGTTTTTTCAACGAGATCCATCTTTTCTTCACTTTTCATTTAACCATCACCCAATTCTTTATGTTTTGAGCATTTATTTAGTTTATGACGCATATATACCAAATATTCCAGTAATAAGTCTGACACTCATACAATTCTTTAACTAGAGGGGGAAAAATCAATACTCTGTTAACAGTCTAAACAAATTTAATAAGAATAAACGACTATCCTTATATTCTTCTACAAAACATCTGTACTCCCTGCTTTAATTGATCATAAACTTAAGAAAAATGGATTACGATAGAATAAGGATATTTGTGCAGGAGGGATTAAGATGAAGAAAACAATTTTCGAAGAGTATGGAATAAAAGTTCAAGAGATGACAAAGCTGGGCAACTATGACTCTTTTTATCTGCACCAAACCCATTTCCTACTAATACCTGTCTCACATATAGATGAAGAAGAACTATACGAGTTATATCAATTAAGTCAATTTATGTTAGAAAAAAGGGAGCCTTATATTTCAAGCTTTGTTTTAACGAAAAAAAACCATATGTTTTTTGAGAAGGATGAAGCAAAATATGCAATAATCAAATGTTCATCCTATACACAAGGGAGGTTTAATCAAATTGGTAGAGAATTAGCTCGTTTTCATCAAAAGGCGAGATCTTATCCCTATCAAGTGTCAAAAACACAGCGAATTGGTCAATGGAAATTTCTTTGGGAAAAGCGCTTAGATCAATTAGAGTCATTTTGGATGGGGAGGGTGCATAATCAACCGCTAAATCAGTTTGAAAAAATGTTTGTAGAGTCTTTTCCCTATTATTTAGGATTAGCAGAAAACGCAATTCAATATTTAGTAGATACAGAACTAGATGAAGAGCCACAACCGATTGACTCAGGAACTATTTGTCACCATCGTTTCAACTCTACAACATGGAATCCAAAAATGTGTGTTAAATTACCAACTGAATGGGTTTTTGATCATGGTAGTAGGGACATTGCAGAATATATGAGACATCTTTTCTTTGAAAATCATGAGGAATTAAAAATAAATGGTTTCAGTTTTTTAGAAGATTATGATCGTACAACACCACTTTCAGCATTCTCATGGAGACTTATTTATAGTAGATTATTATTCCCTATTCATTATTTTGAGTGTGTAGAAAATTATTATTTGTCACAAGAAGAAGATAAACCATTTTTTGAAGGGGAAATGAATGAAATATTGAAAAATTCAAGTCAGTATGAATCATTCTTGCGAGGGTATTCGAGTATGTTGTCTATTAAAACAAAAAGAATTGTTGTACCAACTGTTGAATGGATGTCATCGTAAGGAGCAAAAGCATATATGGAAATTAAGGTGGCTGATTCAATTTCTTTGAAATTCGGGTCAGTCATTCTATTTATATTAATAAAAAGTACATTTAGTAGGGCTTGTGGTAAAATAAGGGTACCAACTATAACTTTCTGAGGTGATCATATTGACTACAAGACCTTATATTTTTGTGACAAGAAAATGTTCAGAACAACAGCTTCAACCACTTTATGAAATAGCAGATGTAGAAATGTGGCCAGAAGAGGAAACACCTTGTCCAAGAGATTTATTACTTGAGAAAGCAAAAAAAGCTGATGCACTATTAACAATGCTCTCAGATTCAATTGATAAACAATTATTAGATGTAGCTGGGCAGTTAAAAGTCGTAGCAAATCTAGCAGTTGGATATGATAACATTGATGTTCATTATGCGAATGATTCAGGAATTGTTGTCTGTAATACTCCAGATGTATTAACAGATACTACTGCGGATCTAACATTTGGTTTAATTCTTGCAACAGCACGCCGATTACTAGAAGCAGCAGATTATGTGAAAGAGAATCAATGGAAAAGCTGGGGACCATTACTTTTAGCCGGGGTTGATGTCCACCATAAGACAATTGGTATTGTTGGCATGGGGAAAATTGGACAAGCAGTTGCAAAACGAGCAACAGGCTTTGACATGAAGATTCTCTACCATAACCGAACAAGAAATGAGGAGGCAGAGACTAAACTTGGTGCCATCTATTCTACGTTTGATGAATTGATATCAAATGCTGACTTTGTCGTTTGTTTAGCACCTTTAACCGATGAAACACGTGAGCTTTTTAACAAGGATGCATTTATAAAAATGAAAAACTCTAGTATTTTTGTCAATGCAAGCCGAGGTGCCGTTGTGAATGAGGTTGACCTTTATGAAGCACTAATCAACAATGAAATTGCTGGTGCTGGGCTTGATGTATTTTTGCAAGAGCCGATCGAATCGAGCCATCCATTAGTAGGATTACATAATGTTGTTGCATTACCACATATCGGAAGCGCAAGCCTTGAAACAAGATATACGATGATGAATTTATGTGCAGATAATATTGCATCTGTCCTAAAAGGAAATTCGCCAAAAACAGAGGTCATCGTAAATTAAGTATAAATAATATATTGAAAAACTTTATACATAACAAAATTGAGTTTGAATTTTAAAAAATGTAAAAAAAATAAAACCCTTATACAGCAACAAAGGTAGCGTTTTCATTATAAAAACTGAAAATTCGCCCTTGTAAAACAGTTCTATGCATTTTATAATGACAAGTATATTAATGGTGTCTTTTATGAGGGTACAGTTGTACTCTCTGGATGAACATGAAAAGGAGTGGAACTTGTGGAAGCAATACATGTTGGACTTTTAGGTCTTGGAACGGTTGGAAGTGGTGTTGTTAAGATTATCGAGGATCACCAAGATAAATTAATGCACCAAGTTGGTTGTCCAGTAAAAGTTAAAAAGGTATTAGTAAAAAATATGGATAAAGAACGACAAGTCCACATTGAAAAAGAGGTCTTTACCACAAATGTAGATGATGTAATAAAAAACCCTGATATAGATGTTGTTATTGAAGTAATGGGCGGAGTAGAAGAAACTCGTCAACATTTAATTGAAGCGCTAAAAGCAAAAAAACATGTTGTTACAGCGAATAAAGATTTAATGGCAGTGTACGGAACAGAACTACTTTCGATTGCTACAGAGAATGGCTGTGACCTTTTCTATGAGGCTAGTGTAGCAGGCGGAATCCCAATTTTACGTAGCCTAGTAGATGGCTTAGCTTCAGATCGAATTACAAAAATGATGGGAATTGTTAATGGAACAACGAACTTTATTTTAACAAAAATGACGAAGCTCGGAAGTGCATATGACGAAGTTTTAAAGGAAGCTCAAGATCTTGGGTATGCGGAAGCTGATCCGACATCAGATGTAGAAGGCTTGGATGCAGCTAGAAAAATGGCCATTCTTGCTCGCTTAGGCTTTTCAATGCATGTTGACTTAGAAGATGTAAAAGTAAAAGGAATCTCAAGTGTTACTGATGATGATATTGGTTATAGCAAGCGTCTTGGCTACACAATGAAGTTAATTGGAATAGCACAAAGAGAAAATGGGAAAATAGAAGTTGCTGTTGAACCAACCTTACTACCTGAATCTCATCCATTAGCTGCTGTAAATGACGAATATAACGCAGTGTATGTTTATGGTGAAGCAGTTGGTGAAACGATGTTCTACGGTCCTGGAGCGGGAAGTCTTCCTACTGCAACATCAGTTGTATCTGATTTAGTAGGCGTTATGAAAAACATGAGACTTGATGTTAATGGAAGAAGTGCAGTTGCTCCTCAATTTGAAAAGCAGTTAAAAAGCCCAGAGCATATTTACGCACAGCATTTCTTAAGAATTACAGCGAAGGATCAAGTAGGTGCATTCTCAAATATCACATCCCTTTTCTCTGAAAGAGGAGTTAGTTTTGAGAAAATCCTTCAGCTCCCAATTAAAAATAGCAATCTAGCAGAAATTGTGATTGTTACACATAAAGCAGCTCAAAGCGATTTTGAAGAAATTTTACAACATTTAAATGACTTAGAAGTAGTAGAAGAAGTAAAAAGTACGTATCGAGTAGAAGGGAACGGTTCAATATGATGTGGAAAGGTCTTATCCAAGAATTTGCAGAGTTTTTACCAGTAACAGATAAAACACCTAAATTAACTCTTCAAGAGGGGAATACACCTCTTATCCATTTACCAAAGCTTTCTGAAAAGCTTGGAGTTGAATTATATGTGAAAACAGAAGGTACAAATCCAACTGGTTCATTTAAAGATCGTGGAATGGTAATGGCAGTGGCAAAAGCTAAAGAAGAAGGTAGTGACACAGTTATTTGTGCGTCAACTGGTAACACCTCTGCAGCGGCGGCTGCTTATGCTGCAAGAGCAAACATGAAATGTATCGTTTTAATTCCAGACGGGAAAATCGCATTTGGAAAGCTTGCACAAGCGGTTATGTATGGAGCAGAAATTTATGCGATCCAAGGCAATTTCGATCATGCACTAACAATGGTTCGAAACATAAGTGAGAAACTACCGATTACTTTAGTTAACTCGGTAAATCCATATCGAATTGAAGGCCAAAAAACTGCTGCATTTGAGGTGTGTGAACAACTCGGTAGCGCACCAGATTATCTTGCAATTCCTGTAGGAAATGCAGGTAACATCACAGCTTACTGGAAAGGTTTTAAAGAGTATAATGAAAAGAAACAAACAGGTTTACCGAAAATTCATGGCTTCCAAGCTGAAGGTGCAGCTGCTATCGTTCGTGGTGAACCAATTGAAAATCCTGAGACAGTTGCTACAGCTATTCGTATCGGAAACCCAGCAAGCTGGGAAACAGCTGTAAAAGCGAAGGAAGAGTCAAATGGTAAAATTGATTCTGTTACTGATGAAGAAATCCTAGAAGCTTATCAATTAATCGCACGTGAGGAAGGTGTATTTGCTGAACCTGGCTCTTGCGCATCAATAGCTGGCTTGATCAAGCATCGTAAATTGGGTCTTATTAAAGAAGGTAGCAAGGTTGTTGCAGTTTTAACTGGTAATGGTTTAAAAGATCCAAATACTGCGATCGATATTTCAGAAATCAAACCAATTGTTCTTCCGAATGACGAGGAAGTCTTCTTACAGCAATTAAATGGAGTTACTGTTCAATGAAAGAAGGCGACATGTTAAAAATTACGGTACCGGGTAGCACGGCCAATTTAGGACCGGGATTTGATTCTATTGGGCTTGCGCTCGGTAAATATTTAACACTTGAAGTGACAAAAGCAGATCAACTTCTTTTTATCCCAATGACTGAGCATGTTAAGGAACTACCTACAAATGAGGATAACTTAATTGCTAAGGTAGCTAATAAGACAGCTTCTAAACATAATAAAAAATTGCCAGTTTGTGAAGTAAAGGTATGGAGCGATATCCCGATGGCAAGGGGGATTGGCAGCAGTGCCTCAGCGATTATTGCTGGAATTGAGCTTGCAAATCAGCTTTGTAACCTTCAATTAACAAATGATGAGAAATTAAGAATAGCAAGCCTTGAAGAGGGTCATCCAGATAATGTTGGTGCTTCCCTTTTTGGTGGGTTAGTTGTCGGTCTTCATCAAGAGGATCAAACAGAATTAGTTTGTGTAAAGAATATAGATGTAGACACAGTTGTTGTTGTACCTAAATATGAGGTATTTACAAGTGATGCTAGAAACGTCTTACCAGAAGCACTTGACTACAAAGCAGCAGTAGAAGCAAGTGCAATTAGTAATATGTTAGTCGCTGGAATCCTTACGAACAATTGGAAGCTAGTAGGACAAATGATGAACAAAGATCTTTTTCATCAGCCGTATAGAAGTAGTTTAATCCCAGAAATTGCTGCAGTTCAAGAAAAGATACGTGATCTAGGTGCATACGGTTCAGCCCTTAGCGGTGCAGGTCCTACGGTTATTTGTTTCGTTGAAAAAGGAAAAGGTGACTATTTAGCTGAAAAATTGGCAAGTGAGTTTTCAAACTGTGATGTTGAGCGTCTAGACATTGACTTTGAAGGCTGTAGAGTAGAGCAGGTTAAAGAAGTGAAAAGTGTATAATAAAGATTGTGAAAAAACTGGTTGAAACATCAGCCAGTTTTTCTAATAAAAGAAAAGGACTAACCACTTGGCTAGTCCTTTCCTTTATTAAAATACCTGTTCTACTTCTATAACACCTGGTACTTCCTCTAATAAAGCACGTTCAATACCAGCCTTTAATGTGATTGTTGAACTAGGGCAGCTTCCACAAGCACCTAATAGGCGAAGCTTTACAATGCCGTCTTCTACATCTACTAATTCACAATCTCCTCCATCACGAAGTAAGAATGGACGCAGTTTATCTAATACTTCTTGAACTTGTTCAATCATTACTGTTTCAGTCATACAAATCGACTCCTTTCCTTATTTTATATTATATTTGAAATGTCGTGAAAAATCTAATCGAAAGATTGGATATAATAAAACTTAATACAGCTTATTTTATCATATTATTTCAATTTTAAAAATGGTACATCTAACTAACGATAAGATGGAAATCTTTCATCTAGTCGAATACAATGGAGAAAAAGAATTGTGGTGGGGATAGAATGAAATCAGTTGAGATTTGTGTATATGGGGCGGAGATTCTTTGTCCTAGCTGTGTGAATTTACCATCAGCTAAAGAAACATATGAATGGCTTGATGCAGCTTTAAAAAGAAAGTATCAGAATCAGCACTTTACAATTACCTATATTGATATTCACCAGCCTCCAAACAACCCTAAAAAGCAGGAAATGGCTGAGAAGGTATTAAATGATGAATATTTCTATCCGCTTGTTGTCATTGATGGTACGGTTGTTGGCGAAGGAAATCCGCGGTTAAAAAAGATTTATGAAACGATGGAACAACACGGGTATGAGAGTAAATAGTCAATAATAAATAAGCGGAAGTCTCAAACTTCGAGTCTTCCGCTTGTTCTATTTAACCATTATGATATTTATACATCCATAATACCCCGGATTTTAATAAACGTGGTACTCTTCCCATTAGTGGTCGATCGTTTACTAAACCAAAGCCTTGTTTTTTACCAAGAGAGCCAAGAACACCTTTAAGTTTAAATGGAGGGAATGATTCTGGAAGAGGCTCCCCATTCCATTTTTTTTGTAAGACTTGGACAATTTGTTCTGCTTGCGCTTCTGCTAGTTGAGCACTTGGGGCATGTGGAAGACTAGCACAATCACCTACGACAAATGTATCCTCATAATTTGGAATATAGTGCTGAGTCGTTAGGACGACACGACCTTGAGCATCCTTTTCAACTGGAAGGTCACGAACGATTTTATTAGGTTGAATACCTGCTGTCCAAACAATCACATCACAATCAAAGGGTTGATCATGGTTATAAACAACATTAGGTTCAACCTTTGTGATATTAGCACCATTAATGATTTCCACTCCGTGCTCAGTAAACCATCTTTCCACGTAGCTGCTTAGTCGCTCAGGGAAGCTAGCTAAGATATGCTTTCCGCGGTCAAATAACTTAATATTTAAATCCTTACGACTTTCCCTTAATTCACTAGCAAGCTCCACACCGCTAAGCCCTGCTCCAACAATTGCTACAGTAGCATCAGCATTTAAATTGTTTAATTTTTGATACGCATCACGTGATTGATCAATCGATTGGATGCTATAAGTATATTCATTTGCGCCAGGAACATTATGATACTTGTCCTCACAGCCTAATCCAATGATTAAGTCATCATAAGGAACAATTTCTTCTTCATTTATGACAACTTCTTTTTTGTCAAGATTTACAGAAGTCACTTCCCCAAACTTTGAATGGAGACGTGGATGTTCAGGAAAAGAAACACGAATGTGATGATCAGAAATTGTACCGGCTGCAAGTGCATAATACTCGGTTTTAAGACAATGATATGGATTTTTATCTATAAGTGTAATTTGAACATCTTCTGGCAAATGGTTTGGTAACAATCTAAGTAGAATTCGCATTCCACCGTAGCCACCGCCAAGAATCACTAGATTCTTCATCTACGATACCCCTTTTTCCCCACGTTTTTGATGTTGATGATATAATAAAAATCAAGAAATAATACGTTAAATAATTCAAAATTTCATAAAAAGTATAACGAATTTAAGCTGAAATCACAACACATTATCAGAAAAAGCTTTAATTAAATAGTGAGATTTACTCGTAGAACATAACTGTTAAACACAAAGATGGATTATTTAGTTAGTGTTTACAAGAAAATAATCTTTTTTCAAGAAAAAATTTCCCATCCAAGATATGTGCCTTGACCTCAATATAATAGTATAATAAAGTTTGGACGTAAGTGTTTATTCCTATGGTAATAGGGAGCAGTAGAGAGGTGTAAAAAATGAAGCCGATTATTGAGTTTTGTATAAGTAATTTAGCAAATGGAGCTCAAGCTGCATTAGAACAGCTTGAAAAAGATCCCAATTTAGATATTATCGAATATGGATGTTTAGGATATTGCGGTAAATGTAGTCATTCCCTTTATGTATTGGTTAACGGAGAAATTGTTACGGGTACAAATCCTAATGAGCTTGTTGAAAATATTTATATTTTTTTAGAAGAAAACCCAATGTTTTAATAATCAATACCGATTGGCGTATTTTCGCAACGATATAAATGTAAGGTAATGATTAGCTAAAAGTCCATTTCCTTCATAATCATAAAAAGGAGCTTTTTAATACAAGCTCCTTTTTGTCTTTATCCTAATTTCTTTTCTCGCATTTCTGCCCATCGATCCTTCGCCATTTCAACAATACCTTTTTCAATTGTTTCTTTTTGCTTTTCTATGACACGTGAGAAGTATTTTGTTGCCTGTTCTCTCATTCCGAGTCTTCTACTTAAGTCTCCAATGATATATAGGAGCTTTATTTCAGAAAGGTGTGTATCTGCAAAATCACCAATCATATAAGAGTTCACATATTCAGTAAGTGCTAATCGTAAAAAACGTTTTTCCTCTTCTAGATTTATTTTTTCTGTACGATATAGCCATGCTAATCGTAAATAGAGTCCAGCTAGCGCTATATGCTTTTCATTTTTTAGTGTGGCACAATAGATTGCCAATTTATAAGAATTAATCGCCTGTTCTAGTGAACGTTCAATACAGTAGTCCGCACCAGTCCATTTTGCACATATATTTGCTTGAATTGTGTTTAAAGTAGTGGAGGAAAATAGGATGAAAATTCTTCAGACGAAGAAAAACCACAGGTCGTACATACTTGAACATAGTATAGTAATGGGTTTTTCTTTGTGGACATATAGTATGAGCAAAAATCAGTATCATGTTTATTGGCTCTGACATATTTAGATAAAACCTTTTTTGTTGTATACTTTTCTTGACAGATCATGCATGTAACAGTTTTATTATATAAATAATCTAGTTCTTTTGTTATGTGTGACCACCATTATTTTCGTTTGATAAGTAAAGTATACCAAAAAGATAAGTAAAAAGAACTAGCTGGAATGTAAATTAAAAGAGGAAAAACAATAAAATAAAAGCCTCCTACAACGGCAGGAAGCTTTTACTTCTATAAAACGGGGGATAATTTTATTGTGTTCATATTTCCAACATTTTATACTAATAAAAATAAAATCTTTTGGAGGATAAAATGACTTTATTTAAATTCACAAAAATGCACGGACTAGGTAATAATTATATATATGTTAATCTTTTTGAGGAGCAGCTTGAAGAAGCGAAATTACCTGAAATCGCTAAACAAGTAGCAAATGTTTATACTGGAATCGGCTCTGATGGATTAATTTTAATCTGTCCTTCTGATAAGGCTGAAGTGAAAATGAGAATTTTTAATAATGATGGCTCTGAAGGTAAAAATTGTGGCAATGGTTTACGATGTGTTGCGAAATATGCTGTTGAGCATAAATTAGTATCAGATACAGAATTTAAGATTGAGACGTTATCAGGTCTTGTAGAAGCAAAAGTACAGCTTGAGAACGATCAAGTAAAATTAGTAACTGTTGATATGGGTGAACCACGATTATTAAAGTCTCAAATTCCAATGGCTGGTGATGGTAATGAAAAAACGATTAATGAAAAAATGGAATTTGACGGACAAATATATGAAGTAACAACTGTATCAATGGGAAATCCACATGTGATTTTTTATGTAGATGACATAAATCAGGCACCTGTAACAACATTAGGACCAATTGTTGAGAAGGACGAACGCTTTCAAGAAGGTGTAAATGTCGAGTTTGTACAAGTGGTATCAGAAAAAGAACTTCATTTTAGAGTATGGGAAAGAGGTTCAGGCGTAACACAAGCTTGTGGTACAGGTGCTTGTGCTGCAGTTGTTTCATCTGTTCTAAACAACTATACAAATCATGGGGAAGAAACTACCGTCCATCTAGCTGGAGGAGATTTACAAATAAAATGGACGAAGGCAGGAACTGTTTTAATGACTGGGCCAGCAGAGGTTATATGTGAAGGAACCTATTATTTGAGTGAGTGAAGACTAAGTTGTATACTAAATATATAATCATTTCATACTGAATAAGGAGGTAAACGGATGAATGATGTAGTTATAATTACAGAAGCTGCTGCTTATCAAATAAAAGATATGATGAAAGACCATGAAGAAGAAAATGCTTATCTTCGTGTAGGAGTAAAAGGTGGAGGCTGTAGTGGTCTATCCTATGGAATGGGATTTGAACACGAAATCACTGAAGAGGATCAGGTTTTAGAGCAACATGGATTAACGGTTCTGGTAAAAAAAGAAGATGCACCTATATTAAATGGAACTAAAATTGATTACAAGCAATCAATGATGGGCGGGGGCTTCACAATCGATAATCCTAATGCAATCGCTAATTGTGGTTGTGGGTCATCGTTTAGAACTGCGGCAAATACAGGTACTCCTGAAGAGTGTTAAAAGACTTACTGAAAATGGATGCCACTAATCCCTAGATAAGTAATGGAACCAGACCATCTATAACTATGAATTTTTCTATTCATAGTTATAGATGGTCTGTTTTTTTTTATGAAGGTAGGAGTTTTCATTTCTCCTATCGAATAAAGATTAAGATAATGATTAGGAGAGTGAGAAGAAATGAAAATTAAAGTTATCATGAATAGTGGCAAAGAGTACGTGGTAGTAGAAGATAGTTATTCAGTAAATGACTTTAAAAACACTCTTTACAATGAACAACCAAATGGAAGGGTACTGCATAACGGTTTCATCTATCTTGATCATGAAAAGAAAATTACGATTAACCCTACTCATATCTCCTCAATTGAAGTATTACAAGAATAAACAAGTCCGATAATAAACAAAACGACTGATCCATTTCAGTCGTTTTGTTTTATAAAAAGAATACAATTAGTTAAACAAACTTGTACTATGTAAAGGCTGGACACGTGCTTTTGGATCCATAAATGCTTTTGCATTATTAACAGCAGTTGGAGCTTCACCAAATCCGCTTGCAATAAGCTTAACCTTCCCATCATATGTACAGATGTCACCAGCTGCATAAATCCCTTCAATATTTGTTTCCATTTTAGAATTAACTATAATAGAGTTTTTCTCTATTTCTAAGCCCCAATTTTTTATAGGTCCAAGTGAAGAAACAAAGCCATAGTTAATAATTAAATCATCAATATCAACCACTACTTTACGATCTCCCTTTACTTCCTCTAACACGATCTGTTCTATGTTGTCCTCACCAATAATCTCAGTCGGAACATATGGAGTTAGAATATTTACCTTTGAATTCTTTAATAACTCTACACTATGTTCATGTGCTCTGAATTTATCTCGTCTGTGAATAAGGCTAACACTTTCTGCGATAGGTTCAAGCATAAGGGCCCAATCAACTGCGGAGTCGCCTCCACCACAAAGTGCAACACGTTTACCGGCAAATTTATTTAAATCATCTACAAAGTAATGTAAATTTTTGTTTTCATAGTTTACAGCTGTATCGAGCTCTAGTTTTCGAGGTTGGAATGCTCCATTACCTGCAGTTATGATAATTGTCTTCGTATAATGGATTTCGTTGTTTGTTGTTAGCTTAAATACACCGTCAGCCTGTTTCTCTACATGTTCAACAGCTTGCTCTAGAGCAACAGTTGGTGAAAATAGTCCCATTTGTTCTTTGAGATTATCAACGAGCTCCTGGGCTCTCACTTTAGGAAAGCCTGCGACATCATATATGTATTTTTCAGGATATAATGCGGAAAGCTGACCACCCAGTTGGGGAAGACTTTCAATGATCTTGACGCTTGCTTGTCTCATTCCGCCGTAAAAAGCAGTAAATAAACCTACAGGTCCTCCACCGATGATGGTAATATCATAAACCTTAGTATCTTCTTTCACATGTCATCCTCCTCTGTTTAGAGTATACAAAACCTATGTAGAAATCTTACCATAAGTGAATTGACTATTTCATTTACTTTTACTTGCTTGTTCTAAATATCATATGACAAAGTTTGGTTTTAGTTGTGGTGAATGTTGTTATATTTAAGGGCATTAAATAGTATTTTCCATAAAAATATAAGATTATAAAATATTTTCAGATAAATTAATACTCTTTTGTAAGAAAAAATTACTTGAAAAAATAATTTTAAATAGATAATATGGAATATAGGTGTAATTATATATTTTTTTATGTATTATCAAGGAAATATACCTTCTTTATGCGAAGGTAAGTGAATGATTTCACAAAGTTTTATCTTTCATATCAAAATAAAATGTTGTATTTCAGTGGATTATAGTAATAGACATAATTCGATTTTTACAACAATTTTAAAGAAAAGGTGGATGTTTTCGGTGAGAAAGCCAAGAGTTGTCGTATTAGGTGCAGGGTATGGTGGATTAATTACAGTAACTCGTTTACAAAAGCAAATAGGTGTAGACGAAGCAGAAATTACATTAGTGAATAAAAATGATTATCACTATGAAACAACATGGTTACATGAAGCATCAGCAGGTACTTTACATCATGATCGTGCTCGTTATCAAATCAAAGATATCATTGACAACAACCGTGTGAAATTCGTGAAAGACACAGTTGTTTCAATTGATAAAGAAGCTAAGAAAGTCGTTTTAGAAAATGGCGAAGTTGAATATGACTATTTAGTTATTTCCTTAGGTGCACACCCTGAAACGTTTGGTATCAAAGGCTTGAAGGAATTTGCTTTTGGTATCACAAGCATAGATTCTGCACGTCAATTACGTGAGCATATTGAATATCAATTTGCTACTTATAATATGGAAGCAGAGAAAAAAGACGAGCGCTTAACAATTGTAGTAGGTGGAGCTGGATTCACAGGTATCGAATTCTTAGGTGAATTAGGTAACAGAGTACCTGAGCTTTGTAAAGAGTATGATATTGATTTCAAAAAAGTACGCATTATCTGTGTTGAAGCTGCACCAACAGCATTACCAGGCTTTGATCCTGAGTTAGTTGATTATGCAGTGAACCATTTACAGAAAAAAGGTGTAGAATTTAGAATCGGTACAGCGATTAAAGAATGTATCGAAGACGGTATCATTGTTGCGAAAGATGATCAAATGGAAACAATTAAAGCTGAAACTGTCGTATGGGCAGCTGGTGTTCGCGGAAACAGTGTTGTTGAAGAAGCTGGATTCGAAAACATGCGTGGACGTGTAAAAGTTGATGGTTACTTACGTGCTCCAGGACATGATGAGGTATTCATCATTGGAGATTGCGCTTTAATTATAAACGAAGAAATTAATCGCCCTTACCCACCAACAGCACAAATTGCGATGCAACAAGGAGAAGTTTGTGCTAAAAACTTAGCAGTTGCAATTCGCGAGCGTGGGGAAATGGGTACATTCACACCAGATATTAAAGGTTCTGTTGCATCTTTAGGCGAAAATGATGCAGTTGGAGTAGTATTCGGTAAAAAATTAGTAGGAACGAAAGCATCATTCATGAAAAAAGTAATTGATAACCGTGCATTATTAATGGTTGGTGGACCTACATTAGTATTGAAAAAAGGTAAATTTAACTTATTATAAGAACAAAAGCGCAAGCGCCTTGATCAGCCTCGGGCAATAAGATGATTTAGAATAGAAGGCGTTCTTTGCCTTCAATTCTAAATTAGCTAGACCCTAGAGGGGCTAGGCGCTGGAGCTGGATGTCGTGCGCTTATTCACAGTTCAAGAATTTTATAATTTCTTAAACGATTATAAAACGGTTTTATGATGAAAAAGGGACAAGAGCTAAGTGCTTTTGTCTTTTTTTACATGGTAACTAAAGGGGGAAAACAATGACATGACACAGTCAAAGCGGGGAAACGTGTGGTTAGCTGTATCCGGTATTGTTCGGAATGAACAAAATGAATGGCTTGTTGTTAAGAAAAAATACGGTGGGCTAAAAGGAAATTGGTCCTTACCAGCAGGCTTTGTTGAACAAGGAGAAACAATAGATGAGGCGGTTCTTAGAGAAATTCAAGAAGAAACAGGAATAATGAGTAAAGTTGAAGGAGTTATTGGCATTCGTTCTGGAGTAATTAAAGATGTGATTAGTGATAACATGATCATTTTTACCCTTAGAGCCACAACAAATGCTATTACTGTTCAAACAGATGAGCTCGAGGATGTAGCATTTATCGATCCTCAAATACTCCTTCATGATCCAGCTTCCTCTTTGTTGCTTAAGAGTTTTGCTAAAGCATCCTTTGAAACAGAGCTGAAAAAATATGATCACTATAATCCTGGCGATCATTTTGGTTACCGTGCTTATACCCTATTTTTATAATTTTCTTAATTATATGAAAAAACTAGCTAATTAAAGAAAAACCTAAATGTATTCGCTTACATGAATAACAACGTAAGATTATCTCCCTTTTAAATTGTCAGAATAATTGATATATTAATAGGACCATTAACTAAAGGAGAGACATTTATGAATACAACAACTGAAGTTGAAACAAAAGAATGTCCTTATTGCACTGGAAAAGGCTATTTTCAGTTACTATTAGGTGGATCTGAAACTTGTAATAGCTGTGAGGGAACTGGGAAGAAGTCATAAAACGTTCACTGAGTTGGCATTGACTGTCTATCGTTAGTTCAGTACACTAAAATAGGTGTAATGGAGGTGATAGGCATGTTAAGCTTACCGGTTTTATTAATTTCAATGCTTTTATTTTTAGTTTTATTTTTTGGAATTGGATTTTTATTAAATATGCTTTTACGAATGTCTTGGATCATGGCAATTGTGTATCCTATTGTTTGTATTTTTATTATAGATAATGTTAGGTTTATCGAATATTTTCAAAGTCCTAGTGAATCCTTTGCTGCTTTGGGCAATAAAATTGTTTCATTAGCGCTTGCAGATATACTTATTTTAGCTTGTGGCCTGTTTGGAGCGATCATTTCTGGAGTTGTTATTAAAATGCTCCGTAAAAGAGGGTACCAAATGTTTTAGGTGAATCTTTTTATACTTAAATGAGAAGTCTGACACTTTAGGGTGACAGGCTTTTTTGTGTTTTCTATTTTGAGTATTTACTTAGAAATTCCTCCTTTATTATTAAAGATTTTAGTGGACGCTTTTAAACTGTTAATATATGTATTTTTCCTGTTTGTGAATATTCTCTCTCTAATGTGGGAACGAATAGATTTGTGAGAGGAGTGAATAGGAAATAAATGATAAGTATAAAGAGAGTTAGTAAAAGGATGTTTATGGCCTTATTATTTTTAGGGGCATTAACAACAACGTTTGAAGCGATATCAGGTGTAGAAGCAGAGGACGTTAAGAACTGGTACGATCTTAAAGTTTCAAGTTCAAGTGAAACCCTCGATCATGTAAATGTAAATGAGGATGATGATTCCTTCAGAGTTTTAGGGTTAACGTTTAAATCAATGAATAATGAACCAACTATTGAAACACAGGTTTCCTCAAGTGTTGAAACAATTAATCACGATGTATCACTTGAAGATGCTTTTGATTGGTCTCAGTATCCTACAAAAAAAGTTATCGCAACAGGTTATACAGCAGGTGTAGAATCTACTGGTAAATATCCCAACCATCCAAGTTATGGAATTACATATTCAGGTGTAAAAGTAAAACGTGATTTATACTCGACTGTTGCTGCAGATACAAGTGTATTTCCGATTGGGACTATTCTTTTTATTCCAGGATATGGTTATGGAGTCGTGGCAGATATAGGCGGTGCAATAAAAGGTAATAGATTAGATCTCTATTATGAGACGGTAACAGACGTATACAATAATTGGGGGAAGAAGCAATTAGATGTATATGTTGTGAAAATGGGCGAAGGTAAATTAACGGAAGAACAATTAGAGCGTTTGAATGAAGAGGAATCAATGCAAGTTTTTAGGCAAAAGTATATAAAAAGTAAAACAAAAAGCTAGTATTGCCTACTAGCTTTTTGTTTTATTACGTTTCTATTGGATGAGATGCTGGGAAATAGTCTGGATGTAATAAGTATGAGAGCTTTTGTAAACCAACAAGCAAACGAGGAGAGGGTCTACAGAATAATGATTCTTCAAGTAAATGAATTTGATCATTTTGTACAGCTTGTAAGTCAGCTGCGTCTTTTCTCTTCATAACATGCTCACGCTTCATTCTAGATTGCTTTACACCAACCCATGATAAGCAGATATGCTCTGGATTTCTAGCGACAACATCCTCCCATGTTGTTTGCACACTAGCAAGTTCAACATCATCAAAAATATTTCGAGCCCCTGCTAATTGACTTAGTTCAGTTAGCCAGTTGACTTTTCCTGGAGTGAAAATCGGATTTGGCCACCATTCAAAGTAGATTGTCTTAGGTTGGTGGATCGTAGCAGCTATGTTTCGATATGTATCAAGAGTGTTGTTAAATGTTTCAATTGCAAGTGTCGTTTCTTTCCTGTTTCCAATGATATCTCCTAATGTTTGAAGATTTTCTGCGATATCTTGGAATGTTTGTGGATCAAATACAATATGAGGGATATTTCGATTCTTTAAAGCTTCTACGTTTTTCTCCATACCAGGAACACTAAGGGACGCCAGCACTAAGTCTGGTTTATAAGTTTCGAGAAGATCCATATTAATTGAAAGGTCAGGTCCTAATCTTGGAAGCTGACAAAGCTCTTCTGGCCAATCAGAAAAGTCATCTAATGCTACGAGGTTATCTTTTAAACCGAGATATACAGCTAGCTCTGTGTTGCTAGGACAAATTGAAATTAGTTTCATTTAGATCCTCCTACTGGCAAAACTAAAATTATGTAATCAAGCCATCACAAAAATGAAGTATAAACAAAGTGACAAAACAATACCTGTTAATCCACCGAAGAAAACTTCAATTGGCTGGTGCCCAAGGAGTTCCTTTAGCTTTTTTTGCTTCTCTTTTTCAGCTTGTTGCGGCCAAACCTTTGCTTCTTCAACAAATCTATTAAAATCAAGGACAAGCTGATTTAAAACAGTTGCTTGTTCTCCAGCGTGTCTTCTTACTCCTGTTGCATCAAACATAGTAATAATAGCAAAAACAGCTGAGATAGCAAAGATTGAAGAGTCAAGCCCATGATCAAGTGCAACCCCTGTTGAAAGGGCAGTAACTGCTGCTGAATGAGAGCTAGGCATTCCACCTGTGCTTGTCACAAGGGACCAATCCCATTTTTTTGTAGCGATAAATTGAATAGGTACTTTTACGAATTGTGCAAAGAAGATTGCTGCTAAAGATGAAAGTAAAGGGAAATTATAAAATAATTCCAAAGTGTCTACCCCTCTCATTGATGTGAATGCTCAGGATTGCGCTTCCATTTCAAAAGCTGTTTTGTTCTGATACAATACAGTATGTATTCATTAGGTAAGGTTTGAGCTCTTTGTATACAGTGGTATATAAGCTGCTAAAATGAAAGTGTGAAAAAGATTTTCTTCATTATAGCACATCTTGGTAATGTTCTCAGACATCATTATTTGTCTTTTCACTAAAAATGGAGGTGTTGTAAATGTTTAATGTACATAATCAATTAGAACTGAATGAAAAGCATGAAACACTTGTGATTGGATTATATCAACAAAACAGTAAACTATCAGGACTAGCTGCTGAATTAGATAACCAATTGGATGGGCAAATTACTGAATTAATGAAAGCTGGGGACCTATCTACAAAGCGAAAGTTGATTACTAAAGTACATACCCTTGGAAGGCTAACGATAAAACGTATATATTTTGTTGGATTAGGAAAAGAAAAGGAAATAAAATTCGATTCAATAAGAGAAGTATTCGGAACCTTATTTAAAGCGATTCAGGACGCAAAAATACAGGATGTCACAATTGCGTTAGACACGTTCGTTACAGATAATGTGGATCAAAGTGAAGCTGCCCATGCACTAGCAGAGGCATTTGCATTATCTACATACAAAATAATCGATTACAAACAGAAAGCAAATGATCCTGAAAAGAACATTGAAAAGATTCATGTTGTAGCAAATACAGAAGAGATGGATGAGATTAAATCAGGATTAGAGGTTGGCTATGCGTTTGGTATGGGGACAAATAGTGCAAGAACCTTAACAAATATGCCTCCGAATCTATTAACAGCAACAGAACTTGCCGCATACTCAATTGAGTTAGCGGAAAAGTATCAGTTTGAAGTTGAAATTCTAGAGAAGGAAGAAATGGAGCGGCTTGGAATGGGAGCATTACTCGCCGTGAATAAAGGTTCTGAAGAACCCCCAAAGATGATTGTTTTAAAATATCAAGGAAAAGAAGAGTGGACCGACGTCATCGGCTTAGTCGGAAAAGGAATTACTTATGATACAGGCGGTTATTCAATTAAACCGAAGGATGGCATTGTCGGCATGAAAACCGATATGGGTGGAGCTGCAGCAGTACTAGGGGCAATGGAGATCATTGGGGAAATTAAGCCAGAGCAAAATGTTGTAGCTGTTATTCCTTCAACAGACAATATGATTAGTGGTGGAGCTTTTAAACCTGATGATGTCATCGTTTCATTAAGTGGAAAAACAATTGAAGTATTAAACACAGATGCAGAAGGTCGTTTAGCTCTTGCAGATGGTATTACATATGCCAAGCATCATGGTGCTGATTATTTAGTTGACATTGCAACTCTCACAGGTGGAGTGATCATAGCATTAGGGACTGAGACAACAGGTGCAATGACAAATAATGAAGAATTGTTTGAACAAGTGCTACAAGCATCACATGAATGTACTGAGCCAATCTGGCGCCTGCCAATTACTGAAAAAGACAAAAAGCGCGTTCGAAATAGCAAGATGGCAGACTTAAATAATTCACCTGGACGAGAAGGTCATGCCATCATGGCAGGAACCTTTATAGGAGAGTTTGCTGAGAGTACGCCATGGGTACATTTAGATATTGCTGGTACAGCTACCACCTCTAAAGATAGTGATCTTGGTCCAGAAGGTGCAACAGGGGTAATGGCAAGAACACTAGCAGCATTTGTAGAGCGGTTTGAAAAAGGTAAATAAGTAACAGACAAGGAATCGGCTGGAATGGTCGGTTCTTTGGTTTTTTCTCCAGTAAAATGTTAGTTGCAAGATAAAGTAGTAAAGTTGCAAGAAAAACTTCAGAATTTGCAAGATAAAGTAGTAAAGTTGTAAGAAAAACTTCAGAATTTGCAAGATAAAGTAGTAAAGTTGCAAAAAAAATTAAGAATTTGCAAGATAAAGTAGTAAAGTTGCAAAAAAAATTAAGAATTTGCAAAATTAAAGACCAAAGTTGCAAAAAAGGGACTTAAATAAAGATAAAAATATTTCTCCCAACTTATTTTATATCCTGAATCTATTAAAATAGTGACACGTCCCTATAATTTAGTCTACTAATTAGATAAATTCACCATTGACACAAGAAAAAAGGATATGGTAAATTTAATTCTGTTATTTTATTTCTCTACCACATTAGCAAACTAAAGGATTTTTGGGGGTTTTAATTTTGAATGCTGTTGTAATAGCTGTTATTGTGATGCTTATTTTGAGCTTATTAAGAATAAATGTAGTCTTTGCTCTCGTTATTGGAGCTTTTATTGGTGGATTATCCGGTGGATTGGATGTAGCAACGACAATCCAAACATTTACAGATGGTTTAGGTGCAAATGCAAATGTTGCGCTTAGCTATGCTCTGTTGGGAGCTTTTGCTGTTGCTTTATCAAAAACAGGCCTACCAGATGCAATGGTTTCTGGTGCGATCAAACTAGTAGGTCGTGAAGGTGAGACGAAACGCAAAACTCTTTCAAAAGTACTCATTATCTTTATGATCCTTATTATGGCGATTTTTTCTCAAAATGTAATACCTGTTCATATAGCGTTTATTCCAGTCCTGATCCCACCATTATTGAAAGTGTTGAATGAGCTTCAAGTGGACCGCCGTTTAATTGCGACTGTTTTAACTTTTGGGCTTATTACACCTTACATGTTTTTACCAGTTGGATTTGGAGCGATTTTCCATGAGATTATGCAAAAAAACATGGAGGAAAGTGGTTTGATTGTTTCTTTAGCGGATATTCCAACAGCCATGGCCATTCCTGCGCTTGGAATGATAGTTGGACTTTTAGTTGCTGTGTTTTTCACTTATCGAAAAAACAGACAATATGAAACACGTGAAGTAGTCGGACAAGAAATGAATAATCCGTACACTAAGAAAACGCTAAGTATTGCAATCATTTCAATCATTTTGTCACTTTCAGTTCAGCTTTATCTTTCACAAAAGCTTGGGGTTGAAGGCATGATATTTGGCGCTCTAGCTGGATTAATCGTTTTATACATTAGTGGTGTCTTAAAGCGGAAAGAAGCAGATTTCGTTATTACAAATGGTATGAAAATGATGGCGTTTATCGGATTTGTTATGATTACAGCATCTGGATTTGCAAGTGTCTTACAGGAAACAGGTCATGTTGAACGATTAGTAGAGGATGGAGCAAACTTAATTAATGGTAATCAAGCGATCGGTGCATTGCTGATGTTGATCGTCGGTTTACTTGTAACAATGGGGATTGGTTCTTCATTTTCAACGATACCAATCATCACAACAATCTTTGTACCATTATGCCTTGAATTAGGATTTAGTCCTATGGCGACAATTGCGATTGTTGGGACCGCATCTGCTCTGGGTGATGCTGGTTCACCAGCGTCTGACAGTACACTTGGTCCTACATCAGGTTTATCAGCAGATGGGAATCACAATCATATTTGGGATACCTGTGTTCCAACCTTTATCCACTATAATATTCCATTAATTATCTTTGGATGGATTGCAGCAATTATTTTATAAGACTCTTTAGATGGTGCTTATACTCTTAAAAAAGGTTGCCTAATCATTTGGAAATTATAAAATTCTTGAACTGTCGATAAGCACACGACATCCAGTTCTAACGGTTTTGTACTTAGTTTTGGTGTCTAGCTCCAGCGCCTAGACCCTCCGGGACATAAGCCGATTTAAAATTGAAAGCAAGGAACGCCTTCTATTCTAAATCGTCTTATGCTTGTCGGGGCTGAACGAGCTTTTGTTCTTAACGATTATGATTAATTCTCTCCAGTAACTCCTCATCATCCCATTCTAGTACGATTTCTACTAATTCAGGATTCTTCTCTATGATTTCTTTCTCAAGTTGTTCTCTTTTGTTTATGTCTAAAAAATATTTTTTGAACACTAATGTTTTCATCGCTTTCACACCCTCTTCATGGACTCTACTAATTTTATTGACAAAACTAGTATTAATTATACATTTAATATGAAAAAATAGTAAAATAGTATGATTGCGAGGGATTTCGACAATCCTTACTCTTGTGTTCATTGTTTAGCTCGTTGTATCATTGAATTATCCTATTTTTAGGAGGAGTATGTAGTGACTTGGATAAAAGAACATAAGCTAATTTTTACTAGTATACTTGTTTGTGTAATTTGTTTAGGGTTTTTAGGTGTTATTGTAGTTGATATGATTGATCAGAAAGCGGTATCTTCCTCACCTGTTGCTTCAAAAGAAGATAGCACCTCTAAATCTAAAAACAATCAAAAAAGCGAATCAACAGCATCAGAAACGATTACAGATAACCCTTTTGGTAGTAATAGCTCGTCTTTGACAGAGGATGATGTGCTAAATTATATGCATGGAATGTCACACCAAAAGGTTGAAGCCGAAGAGAAATGGCTTCATTACGAAATGACAAATGATCGAATTCAATTTTTAATTGGAGTTGTTGAAAGTGATCGTTACGAAAAAAGCGATCTCTATTTAGATATACTTAATCGCTGGGCTGAGGGAGATTTCTCAAAAGCTGACAAAGATCATAATGCGATTTGGAATTTACAAGGTGGCACAATAGGAAAGGCAACAGGAGTATTGTCTACTGAAGAAGAGAAGCAGTATTTAGAAGATCATAAGGGGAGTATCCAGTAAAAAAGACAGCTGATAGCTGTCTTTTTTAAGAGATAAGACTTAATTTAGTTGTCTAACTTCCGCAATTCTCATTAGGCAGCAATTCTTTTGTTTGTTGCTCTTGTGACAGCGAAATAAATTCGTGGGGCAATTAGCGCACCTAAAATGGTGAATGCAGCATCTTTTACGATAAACCATGCCATTACAGCCCAGGCTGTTCCGTATGACATTGGGGCATTTATCCAAACGTTTAATGCTAACCACATATAAGTTGTACCGATAATGTAGATAAGAATAATTCCAACAAATGAAGCAGTGAAGAATGTGAATTTTTTTTTCTCTTTACTTAATTCTAGGATTTTTCCTACAGCATAAGCAGTAAAAATATAAGAAATAATAAAGCCACCAGTACTGCTGAAAATAACACCTATCCCACCATTAAATTGTGCGAATACAGGTGCTCCAGCAATCCCGATTAATGCATAGATGATCATTGATAATGCGCCAAGTCTGCTGCCTAAAAGGAGCCCTGCTAATATACAGAAAAAGGGCTGCATGGACAAAGGAACATTTGCGATTTGAAGAAATGGCGCCCAAGATGTAATATTAGCACCAACTGCCATTAAAGCAGCAAACATTCCAACTAAGGTTAGATCATATGTACTTAACTTTCTTTTCATTATTATCCCCCTTATCAAGACAATTTCCATACTGAAAGAATAATCGAGGACTCAGTTTATGTCAACTTTATTTTTATATAAGTTAACAAAAGGTGAAAGGTATGATTACTATGTATTTTGGCAAAAAAAGAAACACCTCTACATCAGATCGGGTACCACCTAATCAAAATGTTACAACAACATTTCCTGTTCTACATAATGGTAATGTACCTTATTATGATGATATTTCGAAATGGAATTTACAAATATATGGTTTAGTCCAACATCCGAAGCTTTACTCACTAGAAGATATTCTGACACTGTTTCCACAGGTGGACCTTTCCAATGATATTCACTGTGTAACAGGTTGGTCAAAGCTAGATGCAAGCTGGCAGGGAATAAGAGTGAGGGACATTGTAAAGGACGTGAAGATACAAGAGAATGCCCATTATGTCATTTTACATGCTGAGGAAGGATGGACAACCAATCTCCCGGTAGAAGATTTTTTAAAAGAAACAAGTCTCCTTGCACATTCCTTTAACAATGAACCGTTAACACCAGAGCATGGTTACCCGCTTCGAGGGGTATTTCCGCATCTTTATTTTTGGAAAAGTGCAAAATGGCTTCGAGGTATTCAGTTTACAGAACACGATCATCCTGGGTTTTGGGAACGGAATGGATATCATATGAAGGGTGATCCGTGGTTGGAACAGAGGTATAGTTTTGATTAACTAAATATAACAGGTGATCCTATATTTAAGAGCACCTGTTAATCCTTCTTACTAAGTTATACTAAAAGTTTTTTGAAGTGGGAAGCAATTAATAACTTTAATCATTATCCCTTTCAAGTCTCCTTTTATCAGGAGCTAGTTCCTCTGAAGCTTCTGTGTGATACCGCAAGTTGTTCACTTTTTGAGTAGATTCCTCAACTCGTAAAACATTTGCTCTCATATATCTATGGAAGAAGCTTTCAAATAGGGCAACACCAATTGCAGTTAACAATGAAGCCATAAACACATTATTAGTATTGGCGGTTATATTTGAGAGAAAAAACCATGTTAAAAGCATGGCTAGTGCAAAATCTGATATTGTTGCGGTTAGATTGCTCGTTCTTGGAAGTAATAGCAAATCACCTAGGATATAAGAAATAACTCCTAATAGAAACGTTAAAGCTAATATATTCCCAAAGGAGTAGTTAAAGCCTATTCCTAGAATGACATATATTAGAACTAAAGAAGCGACTGTCTTAATAGCAAGCGCCTTAATATGTTGCACACAAATCACCCTTCCTTTTGAGAGTTATTATGTGCGTTGGTTTACATGGTTATGCTAAAAAAAGAGACTGAATCAATAGCATAAGCACCTCCTATGTTAGAAAATAGGATATGTAACATAGCTTTCAATACAGTCACTTCTTATCAGCCTTTTAAATCAATTGATTTACCTATAGATGGGTGTGGGGCTTCTAACATCTTTAGCATTTCTTGACTATTTTGCTGTGCGGCCTCCATTGTTTTCTTAGCTAAAGCGATGCCAACGCTTTGTCCGAGAGAAGCCTGGTTTAGATTAATTGATAATGCTGCGATATCCAAAGTGTTCACCCTCCTAATTCTTCTATCGGATTATGTTAGTTAAAAGTAAAGCAATTAACGAGAAACGTTTCGTTTTAATGAATGTAAATCTTCCTCAGCATTCATGTTGCGTTCATTGATAATTTTAATCGCATCCTGTACGCCCTCATTATAAAAATAAGGTCCAAGCTTTTCTAAACAAAAATCAAGAAATGCTTCTGCTGCAATCTCACCGATTTCCTCATCTCTTTCTTCGTAAAAAAAGCTGATTATTTCTTCTTTTATTCCATCCTTTGTTTCTTTTGGTAATTTAATATACATATTAGAATCTCCTTTATGTATTCATAAGTTAAGGCATCTCGTCCCTCTCCAGCAAACAAAAGGAGACAGACTAAAACCTCATCTGTCACATTCAATTCTAATTCATTAACTGTTCATTTTCTAATACATCTTCTAAGTTTTTGTATAAATATCCAAGATCTCTGGCAACTGCTTCATATGTCACTTGTCCAGCGATTACGTTTACGCCAGCTCTTAAAGCGGCATTGTCATTAATTGCACGATATACGCCTTTGTTGGCAATTTGTAGAGCATATGGTACTGTTACGTTTGTGAGAGCAATTGTAGATGTCCGTGGTACTGCCCCGGGCATATTTGCTACAGCATAATGTATTATTCTGTGTTTTTCATATGTTGGGTTGTCATGTGTTGTAATATGATCCACTGTTTCAACAATTCCACCTTGGTCAATGGCAACGTCTACGATGACAGAACCAGGCTTCATTGCCTGCACCATTTCTTCTGTTACTAAGGTTGGTGCTTTGGCACCTGGGATTAGTACTGCGCAAATAAGTAAATCTGCTTCTGCCACAGCTGTTGCAATATTTACTGGGTTTGACATTAATGTTTTGATTTGCGTTCCAAAAATATCATCTAATTGACGAAGACGTTCTGCACTTAAGTCAATAATTGTTACATCTGCACCTAGGCCAATTGCCATTTTTGCAGCATTTGTCCCAACGACACCACCACCAATAATTGTCACTTTTCCTCGGCTGACACCAGGTACACCAGCAAGTAAAATTCCTTTTCCACCCTTTGGCTTTTCAAGGAACTGAGCACCGATTTGAGCAGCCATACGACCTGCAACTTCACTCATTGGTGTTAACAATGGAAGTGTATGATTCACTGTTACTGTTTCATAAGCAATAGCCGTCACAGCTTTATCCTTTAAGCATTTAGCTAGTTCTGGTTCAGCAGCTAAATGCAAGTAAGTAAATAAAATGAGACCTTTTCGAAAGTAGCCGTATTCTGATGGCAGTGGCTCTTTTACTTTCATGACCATTTCAGCATTTGCCCAAACCTTTGCTGGATCCTCAACCAATTCTGCACCTGCTTTGACGTAATCCTCATTTTCAAAGCCGCTTCCTATACCAGCATCTTTTTCAATTAATACACGATGACCACAAGCAACAAGCTGGGTCACGCCACCAGGTGTTAATGCTACACGATTTTCATTGTTTTTAATTTCTGTAGGAACCCCAATAATCATAAAAACTCATCCCCCTAGAAGCATTTTGTTGCATGAATAGTACTTTGATAAGCGCTTAGACATCAGCTTTAGCGCTTTTGTTATTGTTTAGAAAGTAAAAGTTTTTGTACTTAGTTTTGGTGTCCAGCTCCAGCGCCTAGCCCCTCGAGAGCATAAGCCACAAATGAATCGAAGACAAAGAACGTCTTCTATTCATTTGCGTCTTATGCTTGTGGGGGCTGATCAAGGCGCTTGCGCTTTTCTAAGTGTCTAGCTCCAGCGCCTATCGCCTATCAAACTTCAGATCATCTCCCTACGATAAGTCAACATAGGTTCGCTTCGCTTACCGTGTTTCCTTTGCCCCACTTTAACTGCCCGTAAAAGTCCGATAAGTCTCGCTATCCATTAGGATGAGGCCCTAATGGAAGTCTCGCTTTATCTCAGTCGATGCTCCTCCAGTTTGTACGGCGATGACCAAGGCGCTTGCGCTTTTCTTATATAAAACAAGTATATTGAAAATGCTTCTAAACATCTTTGTTTAAAAAAGAGAAAGATTTTTCTTCCTTTTGTGAAATTTCACAAAGACATGCGATCAAGCTTTATATCTAAGTAGATTGTCATTTTTTGATTTAAGCTTTTGAGGTTCAGCTCAGATATTTCAGTTATTCTTTTTAAGCGGTAATTTAGTGTGTTCACATGAATATTTAAAGCTTTTGATGCATCATGAACATGGCTGTCATTGTCTAAAAATATTTCAAGTGTTTGGACTAAATTTGTCTTGTGATGCTTATCATAATCGATTAATTTTTGTAAGGAATAGTTCATTAATCCTTGTTGTTTTCGTTGTTCATATAAAATGTCTAAATATTGATAAATACCCATCTCTGAAAAACTATGTAATTCATGTGTTTCGCTCGGAAACCGATTTTTAATTGTTAGTACAGCTAATGCTTCCTTATAGCTTTTTTCAATAAAAAGAGGTTGTGTAGATATCCCGCCGATACTTGCAGTTACATTTGTAAAGGTAAAACGTTCGTTTAGCTGACGAATCGTAAACAGAGTGAACAGTCTTATATCTGTGAGAGGTGCATCACTTTTTGCTGATAACAGGATAATTAGTTCATCAAAATCAACAGTATATAGAACAATATTTACTTGCTGTGTTGTTTGTAATAAATAGGAAAGCTTTCTTTCTGCTGCTTCATTTAACTTATGAGGGAATTTAAACACTACGATAGAAAAAGGAATAGGCAGATGTAAGTTCAATTCTTGAAACCCTTCATTAATTTCAACTTCAGTGGAAATATGGCCTGTCAATAGCTTCCAAAAAAACTCCTGATTTCGTTCGGCCTTTTTTGTCTTACGTATTTGCAAATTCAACAGTTTATTTTTCACTGCTTGGGCAGCTTTTTTTAAGAGCATGAGTTCTTCCTCTTTAAGGTGTTTATTTATTTCTAATGCCCAAATAAATCCTAGTACTTCATCATTTTTCCAAATTGAAATGGCAATCCGATTTCCTAAACCAACTTCATCAATCTGACTTACCCTTATTGGCTCATCTGTGCTTAATAATTTTGGGATCGTACCATCCTTCCATAAGCTATTAATGACTTTTTCAGGAACGCGTCTTCTGATAATCGTCGAAATTCTAGCTGGATCTGTACTTTCATCATGCGTACTATAAGCTAGTAACCTATGATTAATATCTTCAATTGTAATTGGACATTGCAATACTTCACTTATTCGATCAGCAACATCTTCTAATCTTTCAAAATGATAATATTTAAATGGATCATTTGAAAATTCACTCATTATATCCCTACTTTTTTAATAATACGTGAGAAGTGGATTATGTCCGAGAACACTAGGTGTAATTAGAGTTCTCTTATCATTATATTTTATCGTTTCTAATTCTTGCTTTTCAATATAGGCTATGATAAAAATGACAATTGAATATAGCTTGAACGGAACAAGTGAAAAAGGAGAGGAATAATAATGGACTATTATATTATAACTGGTGGATCTCGAGGTTTAGGAGAGGCGATTATAACAGAATTGCTTGATAAGGATAAAACGATCTTTTATTTATCAAGAACAAATAATTTAACTCTTGAAGGGTTTGCTAGAGGCAAACATGCTTCGATTTATTATGAAGAATGTGATCTTTCTGAAGTAAGTCAATTAAAAGCAAAAATAAAAAGTATTTTTTCAAAAATAGATCTTTTAAAGGCTAAGAAAATTACTTTGATCAATAACGCAGGAATCGTAGATCCAATAAAAAATGTAGGTGATGCGATTGAAGAGGAACTTAGCCTAAATGTAAAGCTTAATTTGCTTGCTCCAATGATCATGAGCGAATATTTTATTAATGAAACGAAGGAATTTGCCGGTGAAGTTGTCATTGTAAATATAACATCTGGTGCTGCAAATCGACCTATTGCCGGGTGGAGTGCATATTGTAGTACGAAAGCAGGTTTAAACATGTTTACAAATACAATAGGTTTAGAACAAGGTGAGCGTGAGAATAAAGTGATGGCGATAGCATTTTCCCCTGGCATTATGGATACAGAAATGCAAGGGGTGATACGCGCTGCTGAAAAGAAAGATTTTTCCTCCATTGATCAGTTTAGAGAGTATCATCAAAAAGGAATGTTACGAGCACCAAGTTTTGTTGCTAATATTCTCGTAAAGCTTTTATCAAGTTCTTTAGAAAATGGTCGAGTATATGATATAAAGGAGTTTGTTTAGTCTTTTTGTAAAGGAAATAAAGTTGTCTTTTAGATACAAAATTTAATAAAATTTATAAAAAATTGTAAAAAAGATTCGCAAAAATTGTCAACTGATGCAATAATATATATGAAGGAAATGGGCAAGGAACACTAATTTTTTATTATTACCATTGTATTTTAATTTAAACAATTTAGTTGACGGAACATGCCATTTTCCATTGTATATAGTAAATAGTTTAGAGGTGGCTGAATATTAACAGAATAAAACAAAAAAAGTTTGCAGTCATCATCTCCGTGACAATTTTGATCATCACTTTACTATCTTCATTAAACTTGTATGCTACTTATTTTAATACACGTAAGACGATTGAATTAACGATCGCAAATCAAGGAATATCAACAGCTCAAGCTGTATTGAATCATTTCGATATAAATACATATGAAGCATATTTACAAGACCAAGATTCAACTGCTAAGCTTCGTAAGCTTGAAGATGAGCTTGGAAAAGCAATAAGGGATACAGGTGCAACATTTGCTTATATTCTTAAGGCTGATGATAAAAATCAACCAAGGATAATTGTAGATGGATTTCCAACAGATGATTCGGTAACCATTAGTGGAGATTGCTGCATACTTACTAATGAAATTAAGAGTGAATATAAAGAAAATCAACCATTCTTTACAAGGATTGAGGATGATTCAGTTGGAACATACGTGTCATCTGGTGTGCCTATTGTAGGTAATAAAGGGGAAAGCATTGGATCACTTGTAATAAATGAAAGTGTTGCAACCGTGGATAAAATAACAGATGAAGTATTAAAAAACAGCTTTCCGTTTTTTATCTTCAGCGGGTTGTTTGTTCTTTTTTCATTTAGTATTTTTGTGATTTTTCAAGTGTGGTTACGTAGGGAAGTTACAACACAAGTTGGAGATACAGAAGAAACCTATCAAGGTGAATTTCAATCAATGCTACAGACAATGAGATCGATTCGCCATGATTTTATCAATCATATTCAAGTCATTCAAGGATTATTAAAGCTTAAACGAGAAGACCGTGCATATGAGTATGTGAAATCTTTAACTAGTGAAGTAGAATCAATGGAACTACCACTGAAAATAACTAATCCAGTTCTGTATATTTTGTTACAATCTAAGTGGGTACGAGCTCAAAATGATAAGGTGGATATGCATTTACTAGTAGATGACCATACTTTTCAAAAAATAAAATCAATCGATTTAATTAAAATTTTATCAAATCTTATCGATAATGCTTTTGATGCAACATTACTGCTACCAGAATCAGAGCGGTTTATTAGCATTGAAGCAAAATCCGTTTCTACTATGTACTTGTTTAAAGTTGAAAACATAGGACCAAAGATTCCGAAAGAAATAGTAGACAAAATTTTCAAAGCCGGTTTCTCAACAAAGGAAGAAAGACGTGGGGTTCCAAGAGGTGACGGACTGAGTATTGTCAAACAAGTAGTAGACAGATATGGAGGAGCAATTAATGTTCATTCCAATAAAAATACCACAACCTTTAGTGTGAAAATACCGGTTAAATCTTGAAGGAAGCTACCATATGGTAGCTTCCTTTTTCGTTACCTAAGTTAGTCTAATAGCATAATAATCCTTTCTATTTAATAAAATTGTTCCAATCTTTCCTTTTTCACATATATATATAATAAGATACTTTTATTAAATAAATAAATTTGTAAGAAAAACTAACCTTTTGGTTGAAGAGGTTATCAAAATATGTTACATTATTCTGAATATTTAAAACAAAGGAGGATTACCATGCGACGAGTGATGATCATGGATGTATTTAACCATCCAATTGCACAAAAGTATTTAAATCGTTCAGGTGTTTTACATGCGATTAGAGTTGCCGGATATGCTGTGCAGCTCGCCATTAAGCATGATGTAAATCCGGACATAGCAGCTAAGGCAGGTTTGCTTCATGATATAGGCCATTACGAATGGTATACAAATGGGGAATGGGATTATGAGGAATATGTGAAAAATGATATTCATGCGATTAAGGGCGCTGAGCGTGCGCATAAACTGTTAATTCGCCTTGGTGAGGATCGCCAATATGCAAAGGAAATTGCGTTAGCTATATTGCTTCATACAGATTCATATTTACCAGAAAACTCGATGAAGAAAACCTCGCTTCAACAAATCGTCCGTATGGCTGACGAAATGGATGAAGAGCCTCTAGGTAAACACCATTATCGCAAAATTAGCCGAGAAGATGCGATCAAGAAAATTGAGAGGCTGGATCAAGAAATTGAACGCCTTATAACTGAATATCGTAAAACAGTCTAAGCAATAAAGGAAATGAACCCCCCTAAGCCAAATCACCACTATTAGTATTAATTTATAGGACACCTGAGTTTACTTCAAGCTCAACACGATAATGTAGGAGAAACTAACAATATAAATAAGCCCGTCTATGAACGTGTTTAGCTAGACATAAGAATTGGTTTAAGCGGGTTTATGTCCCTTCCCTTTATTACATAAATCGTATTTATATATAACCTTATACATCTAAGAAGGAACAGGCTATTTTACATTGAAGTAGCCTGTTTTTCCTATTTCGTAATATGGATTTACAATAAAACAATATTGGAACATTTTATGTCTAAACTTATAATGGACGAGGAATTTCAAACTGTAACGTTTGACTGTACAGCTTTTAAAAGCTAAGATTATAACGAAACAGCTGTATTTTTTTATTAAAAGGAAAATGTATTTGTTATTTAAGTCTCTTTTCTAAGAGATTGTTGCTTTTAAAACGAAAACTGTTTATGTTTGATTGGAGCGAAAATCAACCACGCTGCACTACTTGGTAAATAGCAACAAAGTATGGCGAGTCAGCCTAATTAAAAGTATATAAATAAATGAATAAGCGAAAGGAGTTTGGTTTTATGGGGATTATTTTTTATTTCATCCTAATAATGGTGGGTCCGATATTAATTCAAGTATACTTAAAAAAGACATATTCTAAATATCTGAAAAGAGGAGCTTCATCTGGTTTAACAGGTGCTCAGGCAGCCCGCAAGATTTTAGATGAAAATGGTCTTTACAATGTTAAGGTTGAGGAAGTGCGAGGAAGATTATCGGATCACTATGATCCAAGATCGAAAGTCGTTAGGCTATCAAGTGATAACTATCATGGTACTTCAATTGCCTCGATTTCTGTAGCGATTCATGAGGTTGGTCACTCTTTACAACATTCTCAAAATTATGCACCATTAAATATTAGACATGCTTTAGTACCAGTAGCCAATATTGGCTCTAACTTTTCGTTCATTTTAATTTTTATCGGTATCATTCTTTCATCAGCAAACTTATTGCTACTTGGAATCATAGCAATGGCTGCTGCAGTCCTGTTTCAGGTTGTTACACTTCCAGTTGAATTCAATGCTAGCTCAAGAGCATTAAATGCAATGGTTGGTTCTGGCTTAATCAGAAATGATGAAGAAGGTGGAGCTAGAAAAGTTTTAAATGCAGCAGCATTAACCTATGTCGCAGCGACTGTTGTAGCAGTAGCAGAGCTACTACGTTTTGTGTTAATGTTTTTTGGAATGCAAAGTGATGAGGATTAATTAAATTAGTTGAATAACTTTATGTTTATAGAACACAAAAAAACGCAAGGAATCAATTCCTTGCGTTTTTTTCATTATAGATAAAGTAATTATCTTTAGAAGATAGAACATATTGGAAAACTGTAGTTAAATATTGTACATTTGTAATAGATAATAAGTATTTTTCTACTATTTGAAACCATTTCTACTAACCATCCGTATACATAAGCAAAGGTGAGGAAAACCATTATAAGCTCTTTAAAGCCTATATATGAGTAATTCTGTCTATACTACATAAAAGAGATATAGAAAAAGAGGTTGTTACGAAACAGGAGGAAGAACTGTGTTTAAAACGAAGACCCATTTTTGGACATTACAGATTTTATTGTTGTTATTAATTGTTTATGTCGGTACAAAGGTTTCCTTTTTATTTGAGCCAATCATTGTATTTGCTTCAACTTTATTTTTTCCGATTCTTATTGCGGGAATTTTATTTTTTATTTTCGCTCCTTTAGTAAAGCTACTTGAAAAAGGCAAGGTACCAAGAACATTAGCTATTTTAATACCCTATCTTGTGTTTATCGGTGTTATTTCGGCACTTGTTGCCTTTATCGGGCCAATTTTATCTGAACAGCTAACAGACTTAATTACAAATTTCCCAAGATATGTGGATGAGTTTAGTGAATTTATCTTAAATATGTCGCAAACATCGTGGTTTAAATGGGTGATGGAACAACAATATGTATCATTTGAACAAATAGAAGAAACACTAACTGGTTATGCAACTAGCTTGCCTGAAAACATTACCTCAAGCTTTTCAACAGTTTTAGGCGTAGTGACAAATATTACATTAACGATTATTACAGTGCCGTTTATTTTATTCTATATGTTAAAAGACGGACACAAGCTACCTTCAACAGCAGTGAATTTTGTACCTACTTCATATCGTAATGAAGCGTTAAAGATATTTCAAGATTTGTATGAAACACTTGCAGCATATATACAAGGTCAGTTAATTGTGTCACTAGCAGTAGGGGTAGGCTGTTTCATAGGTTATACAATTATCGGACTTGAATATGCATTAGTTCTTGGAATCGTTGTAGCGGTTGCGAATATCATTCCTTATATTGGACCGTTTATAGGTGCTGCACCTGCAGTGATTATTGCTTTACTTGATTCACCCACAAAGGCGTTACTAGCTGCAATTGTTGTTACAGTAGTTCAACAAATTGATGGGAATTTCTTGTCCCCACTAATCATCGGAAAACGATTAAATACACACCCTTTAACGATCATTTTACTATTAATTGGGGCAGGTAGTTTTGGTGGGGTCCTGGGCATGATCTTGGCTGTACCAACATATGCAGTTTTAAAAGCGGTGACGTTAAATATTGTAAGGCTTATTAAATTAAGGAAGAAATATAAAGCCGAGCTTAAGATAGAAAAAGTTAATATCTAGGCAGAACTCTTCCTCCTTTTAACCATATAATAGCAGTATGTTCCTTTTAACATTCAATAATGATAGTTAGTTTGGACATTACTTTGGTAGCTAATGAAAAGGAGGAGGAATATGCCTGCGTTTGTCGGACCAGTTAAATTAAATTCGATTGGAGATAGTGCAATCTTTAAAGTGGGGGATACATTTAGTTTATCACCAAAAAGTGCAAATAAAACATCGGTTGGTTCAGGTGCAGCCAACACAGGTGATTTTATCGAAACACATAACTTATTTAATATAACGAATTTTAGTGATCTAGATCTATTTGATCAATCAATGACTATAAATAAATAACTAATAGTTTAAGACTGATAATAGGTAAAAGTAGGATTTTAATAAAAATTCCTAGTTGTCCCTAAAATCAGTTTTTTCGCTTATTAAGAAACGAATCACTGAAAAAAAACAATACTTCTACTATAATAAAAGCAGTTAGAACAGAGAGGAAGAGATTAAATGAAAATAAGAAAAGCAAATGTACATAATGGTAAAAATCTTATAACAAATGTATATATATATGAAAATAAAAAGCTGGAGTTTAGTATGATCGCAATACCTGAAGTAGAGTGGTCTACTACAGTTCAATATGTGGAAGAACGAGATGTTCTTAAAGCTCGACTTTTAGATTCGTTGTCAAAAAGAGTCGAGAATGAAACTGCGGAAGAATTGGCGGACAAAATGATTCATTGGGTTGGAGAAATGTAAAAGTAGTTTAATTCAATTTAATCCTCATAAAGAGGCTCTAAATTAGTGAGCCTCTTTATTTATCTCTAAAAAATCTTCAACCAGATTCATATACTCATGTCTTGGATAGCCATTGTATAAATTTGACGTTAGTTTAACAGGGTCACCAAAGAAGTAACGTTCATACTGCGTTTGGCGGGTTCCAAATGCACTCATTGTTAAATCCCAAGCAAGCCTAAAAATTTTCGTCTTTGTGTCTGCATTACAGGCAGCTCCTTGACAATACTTCTCTATATCTTTGACTAAGGGAGAATGAAAATCTTCCTCTGTCGGTATGGCGACTAATCCACCTGCACCAATTAGTTGTAAAATTTCAATCATGCGCGGATAGAGCTTTGAAAACATTGTTACTGATATATATAAGGAATTGGTATTCGGCACCATTGTACCCCATTCATCTTCATTAGCATGCAGTTCAGCTTGATCTAACAACGCTTTCATCGTTTCTAATCCAATGATGATTTCACTTATTTTTCCTTGAATATGTTGGTATTCTGATAGATTTAAAGTTGTCACCATCTTCTGCGCCAGACCAAGAATGAACTCTGTTTTTGTTATTTGTCTGATAATAACTTGATGTAGTGTAAGTGGTGTAAAACTACTTCTTAAAAAAAGCTGATGTGCAATATCTTGACGATGATAAAAGAACACACGGTCCCAAGGAACCAAAACATTATCAAAAATAATCATTGTATCCATCTCATGAAAACGAGATGAGAGTGGATAATTAAAAAAAGAAGACCCTTGATAATAGGATTCACGACAAATAAACTTAAGGCCATCAGTATCCGTAGGAATTGAAAAGGAAAAGGCATATTCATTATCTGTAACCTTTGAACTAGATGGCAAGACTAGTACTTCATCAGTTATTCCACCTTGAGTTGCCAAAAGTCTTGCTCCTTTTATAACAATTCCATTTGAATTTTTCTCAACAATTTTGGTTGCAATTGGTTGAGTAGACAACTCGGTATAGTCTGAAGAACGATCGACTTGAGGATTAATAAAGCTATGGGTAAAAGATAGATCATGATCTCGTGCTGTTTCATAAAGGTTTGTAAGATTTTTACTAAATTCTTCATCTTGGTCATCTAGAATACTCGCTGAAGCAGCCAAAGTCATTAAAACAGTATTCAAATAGTCGGGGGTTCGCCCCATCATTCCTGCAGTTTTTGTCGCCCAGATATTTATCATATGTCTACGAGCTTCTAGGTCTTCCTTTGATTTAGGTTGTAGGAAGGAAATACCTACCCGTTCATTAGTTCTAGGGGAACTATACGTCATTTTCTCGATAAAATCTGGATGAACTTGTGTATCGTAAAGTGATGCCTTTGTTAACATAGCCCCTTTATACGCTGGATGCTCTGATAATTTCCCTTGTATTTGTTTACCTTTCATCCACACATTTGGCTTTAATTGATCCATACGATCTAGGTATTCTTTTCCACTAATGGCAGGCACTCTCTTCACTCCTAACCAACTAATTTGTAACACTATATGCGCTTTAAACAGATAAGGTGAAATTTCATATGAAGAAGGAAAGTGCATTCATGAAAACTATGTAAGAAATTGATGAACGTTTTTCAAAGGAATTAAGCTTCTTAATAATGAATAAAGATAATAGGGAAAAGAAATAAATAGTTGTAAACGCTTTCTAAATGTTTAAATACCTGCACCGAGGAAAAAATAAAGGTTAAGATCTAATTTTGAGAGGTGTGAGTTGTATGCACGAAGAAAACTTTTTTAAAGGAATGATTTGGGCAACATTATTAAGTGTACCATTATGGTTATCTTTTTTTGGTTGGATGAAACTAACAATTAATTTAATAAAACATTTGTAAAGATATTAGGATGTATCACATCTTCGTTTATAGATCTAAATACCTATAGCAAACACACAACTTCCGTCTTTTATAAATCGCTTTTTCCTCATATATTAGAAAAAATAGTTAATTACTCATGCGATTTCTGTTAAAATAAAGAAAACAGAAATTGGATAAGGGATACACTTTTACCTTCACTTATTTTACTTTTCACATTATATTTAAGCACTTACATCAGTTTCTTGCATTAACATCTTTGCTCAATCAATAGCATGCAAGTAATTCTATTTGAAGTGGCTGATATCTTTCAACTAATCGTTTCCTTTCTTCTTGTGAGGATTCTAAAAAGTCAACTTTTATTATGTCAATATATTTAAAGTGGGGGGCTAGTTAAACCTTAAGGTTAACTAGCACTTTTTTCTTTTTCATGGTTTGTTTCTTTTCCACGCTTTATTTTTAGATATCCAATACTGATTAATACAGCAACGACAATAAACTCAAATGCATACTGTACCCACACATCAGCAAAAATATTTTTCACTAAGGGTTCTTTCGCAATCATTTTCGTTGCTGTCCAAGCCACTACTGCTGCACCAATTAAGATAATGATTGGGTATTTCTCCATAAATTTCAGAATGACTGTACTTCCCCAAACAACGATTGGAATGGAAATAAGTAAGCCTAAAATAACCAATAAAAAGCTACCGTGTGCAGCACCAGCTACTGCTAAAACATTGTCAAGGCCCATCGCAGCATCAGCTATGATGATTGTTCGTATAGCTGCCCAGAAACTATATCCAGATTTAACCTCATGTGTTTCTTCTTCGGTCATTAATTTATACGCAATCCATAATAATATAATCCCTCCAATAAGAAGCAGTCCAGGGATTTTTAATAAATAAACTACTATCATAGTTGCGAGTGCTCTAATGACAATAGCCCCTACCGTCCCTAAAAGAATGACTTTCTTTTGCTGATCTTTAGGAAGGTTTCTGGCGGCCATCCCAATGACAATTGCATTGTCACCAGCTAGAACTAAGTCAATGACAACGATTGACAGAAGTGCAGTAAAAAAATCCATCGAAAATAGATCCATGTTTTTCACCCCACTTGTACTATTTTTAATCGAATGATGAAAAATATCCAAGTAAAGATTTAACACAAAGTTATGGTTTATGAATATGATTTTTGTGCACAATAAAAGGAAATAAAAGTACAGGTTTATTATTTTGAGAAATTTTAATAATTCTAAAGATAAAAAAGGAAATAAACCCCTTCTGTCGAAAGTAGTAATGTACTCAACATACTACTCAATTGTTCTTTTTTATGTAAAAGAGCAATAAAAGGAGGTCTTTATCTCTATGGGAGGGCAACCAACGTTTTTTGTGTTGGATGATAAGATGGTTGCGGTTTTTTCGGTTATAAAAGACAATTGCAAAGTAAAGATGGAATGCTTGTTTTCAAAAACTGGAATTGAAGACTACACCTTAGAGTATCAGGGACCAAATGAAAGAAAAGCGGAATTAATTGAATTAGCCATTCTAAGAGCGCAGAATATATTTGAACATAATATTTTAACTGTATAAGAAAAGGTAAATGGTTGACTTACTTGCTTTCCAATTGAAAGCTAATGTAGTCAACCATTTGTTTTTTTACATAAATTTGCGTATATACCCCACTTTATTCCTAAAAGTAATCGTATAATCTAAAGGGAAATTAAAGTAGAAAACAGTAAGACATATAAATACAAAGTAAATCAGGTATAAAGATGTATTTAAAATATATATTTTGGACTATTGCGTTTATGTTGCGGTATCGCGCATTTGAGTATTACGTATTATTTTCGGTGAAAATAATACTCATTTAGATTAGAATTTTAAGTAGAGAAAGCAAATGATTTTGTGTATGTACGTTGGCCATGCGCATTCGCTTACCAACATATAAGGAGCGTGAAACGATGGATCAGCAAAAAATTGAAGAAATGACGAAATTGTTACTAAAATTGGAACAAGAGATAAAGGAAACAAAGGAATCACTACACAGTATAAATAAAAGTATAGATAAGTATGATAAATATGCATTTTTAAACGTCTCTTAATTAAGTAATCCATTAAAAACTTGGCAGTGTGCCAAGTTTTTTTTGTGTTATATATTGACATTTATTAAATAAATAGGTAAAAATGTAATGAGGTAGGAGGTATTTTATACTATTTTTACTACTCAAAATCCCAGATGTATAGTAAGATAAAGCCAGAGGGGGGATTGTGATAGAAGAAGTAGTCATTCAATCTTTGAAAAAGCAAATGATGCAGACAATTGCCATACAAACCAAGAATACAGAGCTACAAAAATTATTACTGTCCTTTGTAAATGGGAAAAAAATTTTGAATTTTGGTCAATTAGCCATTGTTCATCATGAAGCATTTAGTGGAAAAGACCTAGAAATTCTTCAACTTGCAGCAGCAATCGAACTTCTAATTTTATCATTTGACATATTTGATGATCTTGAAGACTTAGATAATGTGAAGGAGCCTTGGATGCAAATAGATCCTTCTATTGCTTTAAACGCTGCAACAACGCTTTACACAATAAGTCAACAAGCTGTTTTAACACTATCCTCTCCGTTTAAACATCAAATTCTACATGCTTTTTTTAAATACTCCATTCAAGCAATGGAGGGTCAACACGATGATTTGCAAAACTTGATAAGCACAGAAGAGGAATGTTTAAATGTGATGAAGCGTAAATCTGGCTCTCTTATTGCATTAGCATCAGTAAGTGGTATGCTGCTAGCCAATGCGGATTTTCCCGAAGTTGAAGAATATTCGTATCAAATTGGCATTGCCGCACAGTCTGATAACGATTTCAGAGATTTATTCAATCCCCTGAAAAATGATATATCAACACAAAAAAGATCACTAGCAATGATCTATTTACAAAAAGGCTATAATGAACATGCCCTTGATGTGTTGCGTTTTTTTGCAAGTGGTAAGGATTTTAATGAGGAATTTGGCAATATTGTAAACTATAAGCAAAAACTTATAGATTCTGGAGTTGCTCAATACTTAAATGTTATTAAGCAAATTGCCATAAATCGTGCAACAAGAATAATAGAAGAATTAAAAATAGATTCATATCATATTGAGAATATAAAATCTCATTTGATCATAAATAAGAAAACCAACTAATAAGGAGAGCTAATCATGCAAGAAATCGTAAACTTTTTAATTGAAAATCCAGACGTATTAGAGAAGGTTGTAAATGGACAAGCTAGTTTATTAGGTGTGGATTTGGATGATGTTTTAGGAGTTATTGAGGGTATTCTATCGAGTGAAAAACTAGTAAATTTATATTGGTACTGATTTATAGCTTAAACTTAGAAAGGTGTTTTTATGTTTAAAATTAATAACAGGTTTTATTACCTAGTCATTGCTATTAGCTCAGTTTTGGTAGTGTATATGACTTGTATAAATATACTATATCCATATTTAGGTGCAATGGCGAAAGAAAATAGTAAAGGGCAATTTGAAATTACTTTAATGGAACCTAAAGGCTGGGCTGAAAAAGCAGGATTAGAACCTGGAGATATAATAACTGAAATAAATGACAAGGACCCTCAGGAACATGATCCGTTAGTAAAGTTTGGGGCATTAGAAAAAATAAATTCATTAAAGGTAATAAAGGGGAGCAAGGAATACAAATATTCAGTATCTGATGAGATAATAAATTATCAAAGCTTTTTTCTGAATGTAATTCCTAATACTCTTTTTTTACTATGTGTATTTTGTAGTTTCTTTATCTATAATTCCAATAAAAGATTAAAGTTAACATCTGCACATATATTAAATCTATTTCTGTTAACAATATCGCTAGCTTACATTAGTGCAGGTGGTTCTTCCCGCGGAGATTTAAACAGTCGATATATAAATCTATTAATGTTTTTATCTGTACCTGTTCTATATATGCACTTCATTTACCAATATTTTATGGAATTAGGAAAGAAACTCTATTCAATATACTTTGTTTATTTTGGGTATATGCTTGTAATATTTAATGTTTGTTTTGAATTTATGAGAATGGCTTCAGAGCAATATAATTCGACCTATAATATAGCCAAGTCTCTAAATTTATGCTCTTTCCTAATCTTATTTATTTTAACATTTCTTTTGAAATTATTTGGATTAAAAAGGGTCAGGTACTCAGAGCAAGAATATTTAGTTAAAGTAATTATTACCACGAACATAGTTGCGTTTGCACCATTTTTATTATTATATGCACTACCATATGTAATTTTTAGAGTGCAAATATTTCCTCCAACTGTACTAACAGCATTTGTACTTCTAATACCATTTTCTTTGGTGTATCAATTCTTAGCTACAAAAATTTATGACATTGAATTTATTTTAGGTAGAATAAGATATTATGCCTTATTAGCTATTTTACCTACTTTTGCATTAGTATGTATTGCTATATTACTAAAAGACAGCAATATGAAATTCTATTCAATAAGATTATCAATATTATTTTATATAACTTTACTTTTAGTTTTCTACGGAAAAGAAATCTTTGATTTCAGATTTAGATTAAAAAGATTTTCAGAAAAATATAATTACCAAGATAGTATCTTTAAGTATACACAAAGTATTCGAAAAGCAAGTAACTTAGATCAAGTAGTTTCAGAACTAAAGTTAGTTATTGTGGATGTTTTACTCGTAAGCAAAGCATATTTTATTGAAGTTAATCGAGAAAAACATCTTACTTCTATTGACTTACATGCTAAAGAGTCTGACTATAGTCCATATATTAAGGAAGTAAAAGATGTTTCATACGAAATAGGAAACATCATTGAAGTTGATAGGGGCTTTGTGATAAATATTGGTGAAACGGAAGGCAAAAACTATATATTACTTTGTCTGTCCACTTTAAATACACCTAGACTAACTCGAGATGAAATCTCTTGGCTAAAAACTCTATCGTTCTACACAAATGTTTCCTTAGAAAACTTCTTGAAAATAGATGAGTTAATGCAGCATCTTCAAAAGGTTGAAACAGAGGGGCAAAACCCAGCATGGCTTACAAAACTGTTGTTTTCGATAGAAGAAAAGCAACGTTCAAACCTTGCGAAGGATTTGCATGATTCAGTTCTGCAGGACTTAGTTTCTTTAAAAAGACAGTGTGAACTTGCATTATCTGAAGTAGATGTTGAATCAACTGATTTAATAAATAAACTTCATGATATGAATACCAACATGACAAAAATTATCAAAACAACACGGGAAACTTGTCAAGAGTTGCGCCCGCAATTGTTATATGATTTAGGGTTAGTTAAGGCTCTAAACAAGCTTGTTATGCAATACGAGGAGATTGTTGATTTTGATATAAGGTTAAATACAGGCAACTTTACATTGAACCTTGATATTGATACTCAGCTAAATCTTTATCGCATTGTTCAAGAATTATTAACTAATGCAAATAAACACTCAAAAGCATCACATGTATTGATTATTCTTGTATGTATAAAGGAAAAAATTGTACTTCATTATGAAGACAATGGATTAGGCTTTGAGTATAATCATATGTATGATAAAACTGAAAGTATGGGGTTATCCGGAATAAGTGAGCGTGTGAAAGCTTTAAAGGGCTCAATCAATATCGAAACTTCAAAAGGCAATGGATTGAAAATAGATGTTGAGATATAGTGAATGGGACTTGGCAATTGCCAAGTCTTTTTAGCCCATTATTAATGGGCATTTAAACCCAACTATTGACCATTAATCTATTGAAGATCTTTAAGGACTTTTTAAAGGGTGAAGAAAATGAAGGAAAAGGTTAATATTTTAGTCATCGATGATCATCCGGCAGTAAGAGAAGGTACAAAAGCTATTCTTGAAGCAGAACCAGGGGTTCAAGTAACTTGTTTAAATCCTCCTTATACGGAGGAAGCTTTTGAAAAAATTGATTTTACCCCATTTGATGCTATTCTTATGGATTTAAACCTGGGGGAAATAAATGGGATACAGCTTTCAAAAACAATCTTAAATATGGAACATTCATGTAAAGTTATTCTTTACACTGGATATGATGTGGCGGATTATTTCGAGGAGGCCATTGCTATTGGCATCCATGGTGCGATTAGTAAGACTGAGTCTAAGGAAAGACTGTTATCATTTATACGCCATTCAATAAACGGTGATATTATTGTACCATACCAATATTTCAAGAAGATGCTTTTTCATAAACAATCAAAGGTTGTGGAGACACATTCAATTAATAATGTTTTTAATGACCGTGAAAAGGCGATTTTACAAGAAGTTGAAAAAGGTTTAACCAATCAGGAAATTGCTGACAATCTTCACTTAAGTAAAAGATCAATTGAATATAGCCTGACGTCAATTTTTAATAAATTAAATGTAAGTACACGTACTGAGGCAGTTTTAATTGCAAAGGCAGAAGGAATTATTGAATAACAAGCTTAGCAGTTGATACTATGACGACTTCTTATAATATGTTGGAAGGAAACCACTTGAATTCTCAGGTGGTTTTTTCTTTTGCGAAAATAAAATAGAAATTACGATTAGTATTTAAAACGTATATTAATGCCTAATTTTACGTTCTTTTTCTTAGATTAGTTAGTAAATTAACAGTGAAAATTAAATAATAATACAAATCGATAATTGTTATTGGAACTATAATAGTGTATGATGCATAGTATAAAATATAGTGTATGACGCATAGTATGAAACAGAAGAGGTGGATGAATGAGTAATTTACTAAATACACTAACGACGGAGTTGCGAAGAGGGACATTGACATTAGCTGTCTTAAGTCAGTTGCGTACACCACAATATGGATATTCGCTTGTCCAATTATTAGAGCAATGTGGAATTTCGATTGAACAGAGCACGTTGTATCCTTTGCTACGCCGCTTGGAAAAACAGGAGTTAGTAACAAGTAGTTGGGATACAACTGAAAGCAGGCCGCGTCGATATTATGTGTTAAGCGAATATGGTATTGAAATATTTCAGCAATTGAAGAAAGAATGGGAAAAAACGTCCCAAGAGCTTTCCATTTTATTAAAAGGAGAGGAAAATAATGAATCTGATTGAGCTTTATATTCATGAAGTAACTCGGAGGCTCCCAGAAAAAGGTCGTGAGGACATTGCACTTGAGCTTCATTCAACAATTGAGGATATGCTGCCAGATAATTTTACGGAACAAGATGTTAAGTCTGCCCTTTCAAAACTTGGAAATCCTGCCATACTTGCAAGTGGTTACCGGGATCGACCGATGCATCTAATTGGACCGCGTTATTATGATATATATATAAGTTTATTGAAAATGATTTTGCCAATTGCTTTAGCAATTTCGTTTATATCGTTAATAGCTGATAATATAGTCTCATATTCTAGTGATAATGCGGTATTAAATGTTATTCTCTCCATAATCGGAGAAGGAATTTGGAGAATTTTGAGTACAGCTATTCAGGTCTTTTTCTGGCTCACATTGCTATTTTCAATTTTAGAAAGAACAGATCATGCAAAAAAACAAATTCCATTAACATCTAGTTTTAAAGAATGGTCACCAGAAGACTTGAAGAATATTTCATATGTCCCTATGGAAAAGGCTATTTCGAAGTTTGAAGTTTTTGGCGGCTTACTTTGGACAGCAATCTGGGCAACTATTTATTTTAACGCAGCTAATCTTATTGGTGTGTATGAAAAAGGTCAAGAAGGTCTAGAGTTTATAACTCCAACATTTAATCAAGCGATATTGCATTCTTATTGGCCACTAGTGGTACTTGTTATTGGATTGGAACTTGGTTCAAGCATTTATAAATGGATAACAGGACAATGGACAAAAAAAGTAGCATTTCTTAACACCGTCTTCCATTTCGTATCTTCAGTTGTATTTATTACCATCTTTAGCAATCCCGATTTATTTAAAGTATCATTCATTGCTTATATGAACGACCTATTTACTACTACAAATGAAGTGAAAGAATGGATTTTTTGGGTAGCTGTTTTTACATTCGTTTTATTTGCAGCAATAGACTCATACCAGGGCTTTCGAAAAGCAAATATTCATAAAGGGGATACAAAATGAATCCCCTGAAACTTAGATATTATGATTAAATATCATTTCATTTCTTTTCAAATCAGGATGCGCTATCTAATAACATGATAGCGTTTGTTTTAATAGAGGATAAGAAAGTAAGGATTTGTTACAAATGACCTCTCAATAGAATCTAATTTTACTATACTAATTTACAAAAACTAAACATAGTCTCAACATAGCCATGATGTTCATCCTTTAAGATGTTATTTATATCCTTGTCGATATAGAAAGCGTTTACAGTTGATGGGAGGTTATAATGGACATTATGGCTGTTTTACCTACTTTATTATTCTTATGTGTATATTTTGTTTTCGCCGTAGCGGTCTTAAGAAGATAAGATATTGTTTAAACGTAAATATGTCTATTTATGCTATACTCGCCATGTGTTCTACATAAAAAATCATTTCATTTTGAAAGATATGAGGGGATATAAAATGGATTATAATGTGAAAAATACATTAATGGAGGCTTTAGGTATTACTGTTACATCAGTTTCAAATGATGGTGTAGTCGCGACAATGCCTGTGGACCATCGGACACATCAGCCATTTGGGTTATTGCATGGAGGGGCATCTGTTGCATTAGCAGAAACTGCTGCAAGCATAGGTGCATACTATTTGGTTGATCATGAGACAGAAACATGTGTTGGTTTGGAGATAAACGCCAATCATATCCGCGGGAAAAAATCGGGAACTGTAACTGCCCATGCTAAACCTGTGCATCGCGGAAAAACAACCATGGTATGGGAAATTAAAATAGTTGATGAAGAGAATGAACTAATTTGTATATCACGTTGTACGATGGCGGTGTTAAAAAAGAAGAATTAACTCAAAGTCTGATTTCCTTTTACTAAATACTAGTAAGAAAAAAGTAGATGAGCAAAGCGCTCACCTACTTTTTTCAACTTTTCTGGCCTTTTTTAAATCATCTTGAACACTTTTTTCCCATAAAGGAACTCCACTATTATATGCTGCTCTCATAATGAGATGACCAGCAACAGGAGAGGTTAAAAATACGAATATGATACCTAAAAGGATTCGTGCATTAGCATGATGATCAATAAGTAAATAATACATAAATAATCCTAAAAGAATACTTATAACCCCTAAGGTCGCACTCTTAGATGCAGCATGGTTACGAGTATATGTATCAGGTAACCTTACAACACCAATTGCTGCAATTAAACTAAATAATGCACCAAGGAGAATGAGAAAACCTACAATGAATTTACTGATCTCTATCATTTTCGATGATTTCTCCTTTCTCCAGCCATTTAGAAAAGGCAACCGTCCCAATGAAGGCTAGAATTCCTAGTAATAGAATAATCTCAACAAAAGCATTGGAATTAATAGCAATAGAGATGATCGCCGTTATTGCAATTAAGTTTATTCCGATTGCATCAAGTGCAATAACTCTGTCAGGTGTAGAAGGCCCCTTTACAAGGCGATATACAAATAGCAAGGTTGAAATCGCAACAATGAGCAATGAGAGGCCTATGACAATTTTAAACATTAACGGCTTACCTCCTTGATAGCTTTTTCAAATGTATTCTTAATATCTAGTCGTGCTTGCTCAACATCATCAATATCCATTGCATGGATATAAAGTGTTTTATTGTCTTCAGATACTTCTAATACGAGAGTACCTGGCGTTAAGGTAATTAAATTAGAGAGAATTGTGATTTCCCAATCCTTTTCAAGTTCAGTTTCTAATGCAAAAATACCTGGTCGCATCGAAAGTCTTGGAGATAATATTACTTTTAGTACCGCAATATTTGCTTTTATAAGCTCACTACAAAAAATGAAGAAAAGCTTGATGACAGCAATCACGTTAATTAAATAGAAGCGATGATCAAAGAACCTTCTAAGTGCAAACATTATGAGCCCGCCAAAAAAATAACCTTTAAAAAATGCCAACGATGAATAATCATTAGATAGAAACATCCATATAAACGCTAGAAAAAAGTTAAGTAAGATTTGAAATGCCATATTCACTACTCCTTCAATACGGCTTGTATATAGAGTGTTGGATCAAGCAAAGTATCGGCAGCTTGAGAAATATAAGGTGAAAGCCATTCTACCCCAAAGCCATATGCAACAGTTAAAGTAATTAGGATAACAATTGGTAATAGGAGACCTTTTGTCGATCCTTTCCGAGTAATTATCTCTTCTTTCGGTTCACCCCAAAAGCCATTTATAAAGATTTTCATAACCGAATATAGTACAAGTAAGCTCGATAGCAGCACGATAAATGCAATTGTGTATTCGCCTGCTTCAAATCCACCTTGGACGATTTTTAGTTTTCCTACGAAACCGCTAAACGGAGGAATTCCTGCTAAAGACAATGCTGCAATAAAGAACATCCAACCTAGAAATGGGTGACTTGCGATCAGCCCACTAAACTTTCGTAAATTACTTGTACCAGTTACAGCGATAATTGCTCCAACTAAGAAAAACAATGCCCCTTTAATGATCATATCATGGACTAAATAGTAGACAGAACCTTCAACAGCTTCTGGTGTGTTAGCCGCTATTCCAAACAGAATTACTCCGACTGCAGTGATAATATTGTAGATAACAATTTTCTTAATATCCCAGTAGGCAATAGCTCCGATGACACCAAAGATGATCGTCAAAGCTGATAACCAAGCTAAAATTTGATGTGTAAAAGAAGGATCGTGATAAAAAATAAGTGTGTAAACGCGTGTAATCGAGTAAATTCCTACTTTAGTTAACAATGCCCCAAATAGAGCAGTAACGACTGACGGTGGTGCTTGGTATGAACCAGGTAACCAAAAATAAAGTGGGAAAAGCGCTCCCTTAAGACCAAATACAATTAAAAATAAGATCGAGATAACGGTTAGTAATCCCGATTGTCCCATTTCAGCTATTCTCACACTTAAATCAGCCATGTTTAACGTACCAGTTACTGCATAAAGGTATGCAACAGCAATAACGAAAAGCGCGGAAGAAATAACATTGACAAGGATGTATTTGATTGATTCACGTAGTTGTATTTTCGTACTTCCTAGAACAATTAACAGATAGGATGACATAAGCATAACCTCGAAGAAAACAAACAGGTTAAAAATGTCACCAGTAAGAAAAGCGCCAGATACACCTAAAATAAGAAATTGTACACCTGAATAAAAGTAATACTTTTCTCTTTCGGCACTTATTGATGAAAAAGCAAACAACAATGATGTAAAAGCAATAATACTTGTTGTTAGCACTAATAAGCTAGAATACATATCTGCCACAAATACAATGCCGTAGGGTGGCTTCCAGTTCCCTATCTCTAACGTCTGGATTCCGTTTATGTGAACAGTTTGAACAATGGAACCAGCAACAACGACTCCAGCAAGTGAGGCAATAAGACTAAGCCACTTCTGGATCTTAATGTTTTTGTTGAAAAAGATTAAGATAATCCCGGTTAATAACGGTATGACGATTGGTAAGATTATTAAGTTACTCATATTGATCATTTCCCCTTAGTTGATCCATATCATCTGTTCCAAGCTCCTGATAGGAGCGATACGCTAGAACGAGGAAAAACGATGTAACCCCGAAACTAATAACAATTGCCGTTAAAATAAGAGCCTGTGGAAGTGGATCAACATAACTTTGAGCATGCTCACCAAGTAGTGGAGCAGCTCCTTGTTTTAGTCCACCCATTGTTAATATTAATAGATGTGCACCATGGCTCAGCAAACCAGTGCCAATAATGATGCGTAATAAGCTTTTAGACAACATTAAATATACGGCAGCACTAAACAAAATTCCAACAACAATAGACATTAATACTTCCATTATTCCGTCTCTCCAATCGTTTGGATAATGGTCATTGTGACACCAATAACAACGAGATAAACACCGAGGTCAAATAGGACGGCTGTTGCTAATGATGTTTTTCCAAGGACTGGGAGATCTACATAGCTAAATGTATGTGTTAAAAATGGAACATCAAAGAAAAATGAGCCAATCCCAGTTAATAAAGCAATAAGTAAGCCAGTTGCCGTCATTTTAATATAGTCAATTGGCAAAGTATTCACAACGGTTTTTATATCAAATGCTAATAGTAAAAGTACAATAGCTGAAGCGGTCATTAATCCGCCAATGAAGCCTCCACCAGGGGTATAGTGTCCCGAAAAGAAGAGGTGTAACGAATAAATAATAATGATGAACACGACAACCTTTGTTACGGTTTGAAAAATGAGATCGTTTGTTTTAATGTTCGTTTTTTTCACCCTTCTTCCTCCTTTTTGACATGCAGACGAATCATGCCGTAAATTCCTAATGAGGCAATTCCGAGCACTGTTATTTCAAACAAGGTATCAAATCCTCTAAAATCTACAAGGATTACATTGACCATATTTTTACCACCTGCTAACGTGTAGCTGTTCTCAATGAAATACTTAGAGATTGTATCTGAAACACGTTGACTGTTAGCTGATAATGCAATTAGTGTAACGATTGTTCCGACACCTAACGAAATAAGCAAATTAGTTAATTTAAAGTGAAGCTTTTTTTCCTTCCTTTTAAACTCAGGTAAATGGTAAAAACAAAGTAAAAACAGAGCAACAGAGACGGTTTCGACACATAATTGTGTAAGTGCTAGATCAGGTGCTCGAAATAGTACGAAAAAGAGCGATAAGGAATAACCTACTGAACCAAGCGCGATGATTGCTGTTAAACGTGATTTAGAAAACAAGACCGTAATGGTCCCTATCACCATAACAATAGCAAGAACTGCTTCATAAATTCCAATTGGTGCTGTTCCAGCTAATGAAAATGAAAATCCATCCTTAACAACTAGTGCAGTCCCTAAAATAACGATAAAGAATGTGAAGATATATGCTAAATAATCACGGATAAAACCTGTCATGTAGAACCTTGTTAGTTTAAACGACGATTTATCAAGTTGATACAAGGCTGCATCATAGCCTTTATTTAACGTTAGTTTTTCAGGTACGATACGATAAATACCTCGCCATTTTCTTAGTAAGTAGTAGCCAAGTGTTCCTAACAGAATTACACCAATTGTCATGTAAAGCTCTAAATTAGGACCATGCCATTGACTGATGTGAACATGGAAATGATTCTCATCTCCTAGTAGACTCGGCAAAATTGAAGCCATTGCTGGTTCAATAATTGTGTAAGCTAGCAAGTTAGGGAAGAAAAAGAAAATAATCACAAGTGACGCTAGGATAATCGGTGAAATAAGCATACCGATTGGTGCCTCATGTGGCTTTTTCTCAAGTTTTTCAGGCTGATATTTTCCTGTAAATGTTTTAAATACTAGAACCATGCTGTAAATAAACGTGAAGATACTTCCGATCCAAGCAATAATAGGGAACAAAATTCCAAGTGTTTCTAAGTTGAAAACATCCATATCAAGTACGCGTATCATACTTGTAAAGAACATTTCTTTACTTAGAAAGCCGTTAAAAGGCGGTAACCCTGCCATTGAGAAGGCCCCAATGATTGAAATCGTAAAGGTAATCGGCATGAAGCTCATAAGTCCACCAAGTTTTCGGATATCACGAGTACCTGTTTCGTGATCAATGATTCCCACGACCATAAATAAGCTTCCTTTAAAAGTAGCATGGTTGATTAAATGGAAGACTGCTGCAAGTGTTGCAACTGTATAATAGCTATCATCGATTGCATCAAGTGCAAGGGCAGCTGACCCAACACCCAACATTGACATAATCATTCCTAATTGACTGACTGTTGAGAAGGCCAAAATCCCTTTTAGATCTGTTTGTTTAACAGCATTAAAGGAACCCCAGAACATTGTAAAGATACCAAAGGATGATACAATCCAAAACCATTCAGGCTCACCTGAAAATACTGGGCTAAATCTGGCAACTAAATAAATCCCTGCTTTAACCATTGTTGCTGAGTGTAAATAAGCACTTACAGGTGTAGGTGCCTCCATGGCATCTGGTAACCAAATATAAAATGGAAATTGAGCAGATTTCGTAAATGCACCAAAGAGGATAAGAACTAATGCGGGAACGAATAAGTCATGCTGAGCAATCTCAGGAACTTGTTCAATAATTTCCCTTATGCTAAAGGAGTTTGTCATGATGTACAACATGATAAATCCTCCGAGCATAAGCAGTCCGCCAAAGATCGTAATCAACATTGATTTTTGTGCTCCATAGCGCGATTTCTCACGTTTATACCAATAACCAATTAAAAGAAATGATGAAAGTGATGTAAATTCCCAAAACGTATAAAGGACAATTAAGTTATCCGATAATACGACACCTAGCATAGCACCCATAAACAATAACAAATAAACATAAAAAGTATTTAGTTGTTCTTTTTCTTTTGATAAATAATAAATCGAATAAAGAATTACAAGTGCACCAATTCCAGTGATGAGTAAGGCAAATAGTAATCCTAAACCATCTATGTATGCAGTAAAGTTAATGCCAAGAGACGGAATCCAATTGGCCGTATTGCTTATTGTATCACCGTTCATTGTCGTATCAATGAATTGAACAAAGTAAACAAAAAGCAGAATTGGTAAAACTAAAACAAACCAACCTGTATGAATGTTACGAAAACGTTTATACAGAAAGGGAACAAGTATGGCAAAAATAAAAGGTGATAAAATTGCCACATGTAGTAATGTCATCTTTTAACCTCCTTACAAAATGGGCAATAATAATAATAGTTGTCATACAAAACGATTGGGACGTAATACTGCATCCCGGCAAAATGACGGGAAATTTGGGTTATGCAACAGCATCAGTTTAAATTAGATTGGCCCAAGTGAGCTTACACAAAATTGGTGTTACTTTTTCTGATTTATTATGTTCCAGTTACTAGGTTACTATGAAATAATCGAGAAATATGCATCATTTCAAGTTCATATGAACATAAAAATGATAACAAATTTCTGCTGACTTGTATATTCCTAAGATTATGGAGCATCCTAAAAATTGAGGTGATTCCATGAAAAAAATGAATATATTTGTTGCAGGGTGCATATTTTCATCCATGTTTGGTAGTGCTTGGTATATGAATGAAAAAATAAAAAGAGATTATGTTGATTCATCTACATTTGAAGAGTCAATATTTCAACTAACAAATACAGAAACACCAATAGGTTTTTTAACAAAAGAAGCAGATGTATTCGAAAAATTTAAATCACGTGAATATGTTCGCGTTGTTGCTCGTTAGCAGGATGTAAAGAATTAGACATTCTGTTTTTTTATTGAATTGAATCTAGGAATTAATTTTCAGGTGTGAAAAACCTAAATTTACAGAGAGAATGTATCCACTTATATAATTTGTGGGGGAATCTTCAATAATCTGTCAATTTTGCTTGTCAAATTGAGATGACTGATACATAATAATGTAGAAATTTATTGAAAATGTTGAAGGTTATTTAACGAAATTGGGGATTGAAAATGAGAAATACATATTTTACTAGTTACTTTCCACTAATAACAATCTTATTGTTTAGTACATCATTATCGATAGCTACTGTCATGATCGTCATTGATTATTTGCAAGTGTTAGGAATTTATGATGGAATGTTGGAATTCTTTTCGAATAATGGGATCAGGTTAGCATTATTTACGGTATTTGCCTTACTGTACTTCATGGTTTTTTCAGCACTGAAATTAATTGCAAATACAATTACTGAGCTTTCACTTTTATTTTTTTCAAAAGATGTTGCTGGTGAGAATCTTACACAAATAAGAGGCGGATCAGCATTTTACTTAATCGGTGGCGCTATTTCTTTAATTGCAATTCAATATCCATTAGCAATAATCGGGATTTTCCTCGTAGCAACAATCTTTTACTTTGTGTATATTGTTTATAAAATTAGCAGTTCGCTTACGTCAGCTTCATTGATTGGTTTAGTATTATTTCATGTGTTAGTTTGGTTTACTTTTATTTTAGGGACTTTATATTTATGTTTTAGACTTTATAATAGTATAATGGCTAGCTTGCCCGTATAAGAAAGATGGAGTCGATTAAATATCGACTCCATCTTTTGGTTAGAAACTATGATAAAAATCGTTTGCGAACTTCGGGGGTAGGAATCATACATTGCTTATTCTTGCCGAACCATTTGTATCTATTTTTTGCAACAAAATTGTAAATTCCATCGCGAAGCGGCTTAGGTGTCACAATAAATAAGTAAAGAATTCGCCATAGTCCACCTAATCCTAAGCAAACCTGTAATACTGCAGCTGATTTTGTGTAGCATGAATTCCCCTTTACCAGGACGAAGCTACTATAGTCATTTGTTGGGAGGTTATACTTCTTTAAAAGTTCTTGTCCTACTGACGATTGTAAAGCTGCAAATTTAAATTTTCCATGTTTATCATGACGAATGACAAATTGTACAGATTGATTACAAAAACTACATACCCCATCGAACAGCAAGATTGGGTCAGCTAATGTTTTCATGAGCATCCCTCTTTCATTGAAGATGATTGAATCACTTCATGACATCTCTCCATATAAGCATTTGTGGACCTTGATTATATATATTACTTACATTTCCACCCTTATCCTTACCTACCCAAATACCAGCTGTGTACGTATCTGTTAATCCTACAAACCATAAATCCTTATAATCGTTAGAAGTCCCGGTTTTGCCTCCAACATATGTGCTTGAAACAGATGCTTTTTGTCCAGTTCCACTCTTCACGACAGCAGCTAATAACTTTCGCATTTCCTCGTTAGTAGATTCCTTCCAAACCCGTACAGGTGTATCGTTCCATTCATAAAGTGTTTTTCCAGTTAAATCTGTAACTTTAAAAATTGTATGGTTTTCATAATAGAGCCCGTTATTTCCGAAAGAGGTATACGCACTAGTCAATTCCAGTGGTGAAACTCCATATTGAAATCCTCCGATTGCCACGGCAAGGTTATTATAATCATCTTTAGTTATAGACGAAAAACCAAATGGTTGTAAATAAGAAAACCCTTTATTTAACCCAATCTCGTCAAGCATTCGAACTGCTGCAGTGTTATACGAATATTTCAATGCTGTTTCAAGTGATACCATCCCATAGTTTTTCTCACTATAATTTTCTGGACAATATTCATTTTTACAAAAAGCTCCTGCATCAATTTTCGATTTTGCTGTTGCTCCAGTTATATCAATATATGGAGCATAGTCGAGAAGCGGTTTAATCGCTGAACCTGGTTGTCTAAATGCTTGAAAAGCTCGATTGAATGAGTATTTTTCATAATCCTTTCCTCCAGATAATGCAACGATTTTATGGGAATGATGGTCGATGACAGCAGCAGCTCCCTGCACTTGATTAGAAGGAAGATGCTGATCAATAGCGTTCACAAGTTTCTTTTGTATGGTAGATTCTAATGCTGTATGGATGATGATCCCTTGACTAAGAACTTTGTTTACACGTTCTGTGAGTTGTTTCTCAATTACTTCTTTGTTTTGTGCATCAGCTAGTTTTTGAGTATAGCCTTCGCTTTCTGAAATTAATTGTTTTAATTCTTGATGAACGTACGTAACATAATCAGCTTGGGTATCGACTCGATCTTTTATAGAAAGAGTAATGGGATACTTGAGCGCATCCTCCAATTCCTGTTTTGTAATTGTATCGTTTTGATATAGCAAGTTTAGTAATCGTTCCTGACGATCCTTTGTATTGTCAAAGTTTTTTATTGGATCATACAAGGTTGGATTATTTGGAATAGCACTGATAAACACAAGTTCAGCTAAATGAAGCTCTTGAATTTGCCTATTAAAGTAGTGTGTTGCCGCAGTACCAATCCCATAAGTACCATTACCAAAGTAAATCGCATTTAAGTAGCCTTCAAAAATTTGTTCTTTCGTAAAGTTTTTTTCAAGTTGATAAGAATAGAGAAGTTCACTTAGCTTTCGATTATAAGTTTGTTCAAAAGATAAATAAATATTTCGAGCAAGCTGCTGCGTAATCGTACTTCCACCCTGCTCAATAGATTGAGATTTCGCATTAATAAAAACTGCTCTCAGCATTCCAGCAGCATCAAATCCTATATGTTCAAAAAAACGTTTATCCTCAGACTCAATATATATGGTTTTAACAACCTCGGGAATATCACTGTATTTTATATACATCCGGTTTTGCTGCTGTGAGGATATTTCCGAAATAAGCTGTCCATCATGATCAAAGATAAAGCTGTTTTGTGGTAGTTCAACAGATTCGATTGGAATCTTCTCATCTAAAACAGTCCCTAACCCTTTAACAGCTTTTGATTCCTTACCAGCTATGAAACCACTGAAAAGAAAGATTGGAACCATTATTATTACACAAATCCATCCAAATATACTTCTCAAGTCAAGTCACACTCTTTCTAATTATTCATTCTAATCTTATCCCAATCATAACAGGCAGTAAGGACCTCCACCTCAAGTATCTAGCTATATAAGCAATGAAGAAAGATAAAGGTAAAACTGCCTGTAAAGATCCGATAAGTTTCGCTACCATTCAGAGGGGATGTCCCCCCTGAATGAAGTCTCACTTTATCCCATTCATAACAGGCAGTAAGGACCTCCACCTCAAGTATCTAGCTATATAAGCAATGAAGAAAGATAAAGGTAAAACTGCCTGTAAAGATCCGATAAGTTTCGCTACCATTCAGAGGGGATGCCCCCCCCTGAATGGAGTCTCACTTTATTGTAACCGATTATTTCTTAATGGCGGACTAATTTTTACCTTTCACTAAAAATTGGTTTTTAGGAGTCAGAAATTAGCCTAGTTTTGGGCGATTTAACTTTCAAATTTATGCTTAAATGCTTGTCCTTATGAAATCACCCCATTTCATCCTTCATACATAAAAAATAGACAAGGGATAATTCATTATTTTTTGAAAAATTGAAGTTAAATCAGTAGCTGCGATGATATAATAATAGAAATGAACGTTGATTTTAAAGGAAGGAGGCGTGAAATAGTTTGGAGGGACAAGAGCGATTATTATTTATTGATTTTGAATTTACGATGCCCGAGGGAAAAGCAAATCCTAAAGGATTCTATCCAGAAATAATTGAAGTTGGAATTGTTTCTGTTCGAAACCATAAAGTAGAAGAACAATTTTCCTCATATGTTAGACCAGTACGATTCCCCTTATTAAGTGAGCGTTGTAAAACTTTTCTTCAGATTTCACAAGCTAAAATTGATGAAGGAATTTCCTTTTCAGAATTACTAACTACCTTGAATAAATACAATGAACATTCTCCTGCAACAGTCATAACTTGGGGGAACATGGATATGAAGGTTTTACGTCAAAATTGTCAAATGAACAATGAATTGTTTCCATTTTCAGGAAAGTCAAGAGACCTTTCAATGGAGTATAAAAAGTTTTTTGGTGATCGAAACCAAACTGGACTTTGGAAGGCTGTTGAGGAATATGGGAAAAAAGCTACTGGGAAGCATCATTGTGCTTTAGATGATGCCTTAACTACCTATAATTTATTCAAGCTAGTTGAAGAGGACAAACGATACTTACAAAAACCAACACCTCCTACAATTGGTGACAGAATTGATTTGTCAAAGGTACTAAATAAATATGCAACCTAACCGAAAGCAAAGCTATGAGAAAAACATATATGACTTACTCAATAACAATATTTGTCATTGTGATTTTTGAAAAAGTAGATATTGTTATTGAGTGATGTTTATCCTTTTTATTTGCTACTAAGAAAATAATCTGCTTCTAATGTAGATAATAGTTCAAGCGATTTTTGCGCCCATGAAGTATCTAATTGCAATAATTCATCCTTTAATGTGTCCAAAGCTTGTTTAAGTGATTCCTTATAATCGGGAATAGGATCTGCAAAAGGCTTTACCATTTGTTTAGGAATATTTGTTTGTTCATTGAACGCCAATGCTCGTCTTTCATGAAAAAACTGAACGTCTGCTTGTTTTGGATTATGTAAATCTCCCTGCTGTGGATGCTTAAGCACAGCCTTTACTTTGACTAAATAATGCATTTCACGTATGTCTGTTATTTCACCAATATATTTACCTGTTTTGTATAGACCTGTTACAATTTCTCCTATTTTTTTATCTTCCATTTACTTCATTCCTTTTTAAAAATCCATTATTTTTTATACATCATTACCCAATTATTAACTGTAAAAAGGCTTTCTTTATCTTAACACGGAAAAATGAAAAATAATAATCTTTAACGCTTCTTGCTTGTTTCATAAAACGATCAGTCTATTCTTCTTTTAAATCATTACGTTGAAGAGGCTTTAAAATGTTGCCTAGTGAATTAAGTGAAAACTTGTTATAGTAAATAGATAAGAAAGGTCGTGAAAAAATGAATCAATTAAGCGTAGTTTTAGGCTTGTTTTTATATTTTCCAGAGGATAAAACTGAATATATTCCAGCTGCTATTACAATGGTGGTATTTACGATCGCTGCTTTTTTTGCATTCCGTTTTATAGTAAAACACTCGAAAAAGGAACAGGGAAAAGTGGACGAGCTCTTAAAACAATCACCTGAGAATAAGGGGAAAGAATAGCATATTCGTATAAATATAAGAGCTAAGGCAAATAATACCCTTTAGCCAACTTATTTTAATGGAGGGTATTATGAAACGAAAAATGGCCTTGTTATTTGTTTTGCCTTTTATTTTATCTGGTTGTATGGAGAAAACCATTACAAAGATGGATGTTGAAATGTTTAATCAAAGTGGTGATTCTCTTGGAACAATTAAGGTTTCTGAACAATCTGAAGGAGTAAAGCTAGAAGTACTATTAGAAGGGTTACCACCTGGTGAACATGGTTTGCATATTCATGAAACAGGGAAATGTGATGCTCCAGACTTTAAAAGTGCCGGGAATCACTTTAATCCAGACGATAAACAACATGGTTTATTACACCCTGAAGGTGCACATGCCGGTGATTTACCGAATATTATTTCAGAGGACGGAAGAGTTGATGCAGAACTAATGGCGCCTCAACTCACACTTAAAAGTGAGCAAAAAAATTCTTTACTTGGTAAAGAGGGAACAGCTATTGTGATTACTGAAGGTAAAGATGACGGAATGACACAGCCTGCCGGTGAATCAGGTCAACGAATTGCTTGTGGAGAAATTACAGAAAAAGAAGCCGATAGACAAGATAAAAAAGAGGTAAAACCAGAAGAAGAAGAATGAAAAAATGGGGGTGACATTTATAAGTCATCCCCATTTTTATTGTTGGCAATATAAGATAGAAGTAAAACCCGCACTTGATTAATTTTATGTTAATGCATTCTTTAGTCGGTCTAATCCATCTTTCACCGTTTCTCGTGGACAAGCTATATTCATTCGTAAATATCCAGCTCCATTTTTACCGAACTTTGAACCTGGTTCTAATGCGATTTTTCCCTTAGTTAACAGAAGGTTTTTTAATTCATCGTCAGTTTTCTTAAGATTACGAGCATCCAGCCAAACGAGATAGGTTGCTTCTGGCCTCATTACTTTTATATCTGGAAGGTGCTCGTTTAAGAAATTTTCGATGAAGCGAACATTTCCCTCTAAATAATGAATAAGTTCATTTAGCCATTTTCCTCCATGTTTATATGCTGCCTCCATAGCATCTGAACCAAATGTATTTACTGTCATAAGACCGTAAAGCTGAAGAACTGCGTTATATTTTCGCTTAAGAGTATCGTTTGTAATTAGCACAGCAGAAGCTTGAAGTCCAGCTAGGTTAAAGGTTTTACTAGGAGCAATACAAGTTATCGTTTGCTCGGCAAACGCCTTATTAATTGATGCGATTGGTGTATAATGGCTGTCAAATAACAATAAATCAGAGTGAATATCATCAGAAATAATTAGTACATCATGTTTGATACAAAGCTCACCAATTTTTGTTAGTTCCTCTTTACTCCATACTCGGCCACCAGGATTATGGGGATTACAAAGAATAAACATTTTCGTCATATTGTCTGAAAGCTTTTCTTCAAGATCTGCAAAATCAATTTCATAACGATTATCACTGTTTAATATAAGTTGATTGTAAAGCACCTCGCGTTTATGTTTTTTTGCCATTTCAAAAAATGGATAATAAACAGGAGGTTGAACGACAATCTTGTCTTCAGAACCAGTATAAGCTTGGATCGCGATACTAATGGCTGTTACAATACCGGGACTATATGTAATGATATCCTTATCTATTTCCCAATTATGGCGAGTTTTTAACCAACCTTGTATCGCAATCTCCGTGTTGGTACCAGGCATTGTATATCCAAATATACCATGATCGGCACGTGAGTGTAATGCATCGATGACTTCATCAGGTGCAGGAAAGTCCATGTCAGCCACCCACATAGGCAAAACATCTTCCATTCCGAAAATTTTCTTTGTATCCCATTTTACAGAATTCGTATTCTTACGATTAATGACTTGATCAAATCGACTCACTTACTTCACCTCATTTTAATGTTTTAGCTGTTTTCGCAAACTTTGTTGCTTTTAAAATAGTATTGGGTTGGTTGATTGGCGCTCCAGGATGCTCGCTTTCCGTGGGGCGGGCGATGAGCCTCCTCAGCGCGAAGCGCCTGCGGGGTCTCATCTGTCCCGCTACTCCCAAAGGAGTCTCGCACCTTCTGCACCAATCAACCTAATCAGTTGTGTTCAAAAACAACAATCTTTTAGAAAAGAGCCATGTTTTAGACAATCGGTGTTGCTCCAGAGCTTTTTCCTTTGAGTCATAAGTTATCATGAATTTAAGTTGAAAGGATCGTCTATATATCGCCTATGCTTGTCGGACTTAAGTAAGGAGCTTTAGCTTTTCAACTATAATCATAAATGTGATACAATGACAGTGCAAAAAATAAGATCATAAAAGGTGAAAACATGGAAGCGCAGCAAACAAATATTAAATTGATGGAACTATTATTACAATGGGATCCCTTAGGTTATGGCGATGGAAGTTATGAAACAGAAGTGGTTGATGTCCTTCAAGCCGTTCATTTATATGACAATGAAGTTTTACTAGCTAGAAAAATCCAAGCTATTTATGAGTTTTCATTTGAGGAAATCATTCCTCTCCAAAAATGTAAAAACCTCTCTCAGCAACTTCTCCTTATTAAAAATAACTTTAGCTGTGAAATATAAAATTTTAGAGGCCTAAGGGCTATAGAAGTACTCTCTTAAGCCTCTAAATAAACCTAATTAGCCTGACAGAATTCAAATATTTTTTCAGTTACGTGCTCTGGTCTTTCTTCGGGTACTAAATGACCAGTATTCTGGAATGAAAAAAAGCTTGAGTTTGGTAAGTCGTTTTTAAGCCTCTCCCCAACTTGCATAGGAACGACTTTATCCTCATTTCCCCAAATCAGAAGACTAGGTTGTTCAATTAGTTTTAATTCCTCTGGTGAAAGATCTCCTTCATGGTCTCGAATCATTCTGGTTAACGCCATGAAAATTCGATCATCATAAAATGGCTCCATGTATCCATCCATCATTTCTTGGTCGATAAGAGACCTATCGTATACGACATTATATAAGTTTTTCAATATCCCCTGACTAGCTAGCCAATGCTTTATACATAAATAAAAGTAAGGCATGTAAGAACCGAATATTAAAGTTGGATGAACTCGTTTCATATAACCAGAACTGCAGAGAAGCACAATTTTTTCAAATAAATCTGGTCTTTCCTTTGCTGCAATAAGCGAAACTTGTCCACCCATTGAATGACCAACAATATATGCTTTTTTTATTTGTAACCCTTGAACTAATTCAATCACTAATTTTGCCATATTTTTATAGGAATGAACAAATCTTGTTGATTTTTCTGTTTTCCCAAATGGAGGCAGATCAATGGCAAGAAGATTAAATTCGTTCTCTAGAAGTGGAATAATCTTACGATAGCAAAAGGAAGATGATAGAAATCCATGTATTAACACCAATGTTGGCTTCGAAGGATTTTTCTCATAAACCTCATAATGAACGTTTACACCAAGAATGTTCATGGTACTACAATAATAATGACTCTTTTCCATAAGCATTCACTCCGTTTTTCCTATTAATAATTATTGAAGATATGATAAAATGAAATGTCGATTAACAGCTATAAACATTTTTTATATTTTTACCGAATTTAATTAAAACACACATGTAAAATCTACCCGTATATCTTTCGGTGAAACATATGAAAAACAAGCAATAGAGTGGTATAATTGTCTGAAGATTTGAAAAAAGTGGGAGTGGTGAAAATGAAGTTTACAGAGAAGGAAGTCGAGATTTTAGAGATCTTAGAGGATGACTGTCGCCTGTCTGCAGAACAAATCGCCAAAATGATTGATTTAACCGAAGCTGAAACGAAAGAAATGATTCAAAATTTAGAAGATCAACGCATTATTGTTGACTATACAGCCCAAGTGAATTGGCGTAAGGTTGATGGTCATGAAGGTGTTAAAGCTATGATCGATGTAAAAGTTCAGCCAAAGCGTGGAGTAGGCTTTGATGATATAGCGAGCCGTATTTATCGTTTTAACGAAGTGAAATCTGTCTATTTAATGTCTGGTGCATATGACTTATCTGTCATTATCGAAGGTAAATCAATGTCAGCTATTGCTCAATTCGTATCCGAAAAACTTTCAACATTAGATTCAGTCCTATCAACAACAACTCATTTTATCTTGAAAAAATATAAGCATGATGGAACAATATTTGAACAAGATGATGAGGACAAGAGAATTGTGGTGTCACCATGATAGAACCCTCGCATTACCTTTCTAATACGGTAAAAGATTTAAAACCATCTGGAATACGAAAGTTTTTTGATTTAGCTGCTGGTATGGAAGGTGTTATTTCTTTAGGTGTTGGTGAACCAGACTTTGTAACTCCTTGGAATGTTAGAGAAGCATGTATCCTTTCACTTGAGCAAGGTTATACATCTTATACAGCAAATGCTGGCTTAATCGAATTGAGAAATGAAATTAGCTATTATTTAAAAGAAAAAACAAATATTGATTATAGCCCAAAACATGAAATATTAGTAACTGTTGGGGCAAGCCAAGCACTTGACGTTGCTTTAAGAGCGATTGTAAACCCTGGTGATGAGGTAATCATCATTGAACCTAGCTTTGTTTCTTATGCATCACTTGTTTCATTAGCAGGCGGTGTTCCTGTGTCGATCCAAACTAGTGGGGAAATGGAATTTAAACTGCAGCCTGCTGAGCTTGAAAAGGCAATCACTGAAAAAACAAAAGCGATTATCTTATGTTCGCCAAATAACCCAACAGGTACAGCTCTTGTTAAAGAAGAGCTAGAGCGAATTGCTGAAATCATTGAAAAACATGATTTACTTGTCATTTCTGATGAAATCTATGCAGAGCTTACATATGATGATGTGTATACAAGCTTTGTTTCAATTGATGGGATGGCAGAACGTACGATTCTTGTTAATGGATTTTCAAAGGGCTTTGCAATGACAGGCTGGCGTTTAGGATATGTAGCAGCAAATTCCGAATTTTTAAGTGCAATGTTAAAAATTCACCAATATTCAATGATGTGTGCTCCTACAATGGCTCAATACGCTGCAATAGAAGCGATGAAAAACGGCAAAGAAGATGTTCTTCATATGAAAAAGAGTTATAGACAGCGTAGGAATTTGTTTGTTGGAGCGTTAAATGATATCGGATTAACTTGTCATGTACCTGGTGGAGCATTCTATGCGTTTCCATCGATTCAAATAACAAATCTTTCTTCAGAGGAATTTGCTGAACAATTGTTACTAGAAGAAAAAGTAGCAGTTGTTCCTGGGAATGTATTTGGTGAGTCTGGAGAAGGTTATATCCGTTGTTCCTATGCATCTTCATTAGATCAGCTTCAAGAGGCTTTAAAAAGAATGAAACGCTTTGTTCAGAAGCGAGTTTAAAAACAAACCAAAAAAAGCTGACCAATTATTTCTGGTCAGCTACATAGAGAAACGAAAGGGGGGGATACTAGAAAGCCTTATGCTTGTATTATTCCCCCTTTTTGTGCGCTTTAAACCTATTTCTATAGTTTTTACTTATAGTTTTTTCCTCTAGTAAGTCCTACAAATAAAACCAAATTTAGCCTTGATGAAACAAAATTATGCAATGTCTCGTTTTATAAATGTAAGAGGAGGGTAGTAGAAATGACTGAAGAAGAACTGATAAAAAAAGCAAAGCAAGGAAACATGAACGCATTCGGACAACTTGTAGAACTTCATTATCCTGTCGTTGAAAAGTTCGCCTACCAATTAGGAAATCGCCAAGATGAAATCGAAGATATCACGCAGGAGGTATTCATCCGTGTTTATCGGTTTATTGACCAATTTACTAAGGCGAAATTTTCAACCTGGTTATATAAGATTACGTTAAACGTGACGAGAGATTTTGCGAGAAAACGCCAATCAAACCTGCGAAAGGTTTTTAAGATACAACAAGACTTTCGACAAGATGGTTATCCTGAAATAGAATCAACAGTAATCAGGAACGAAGAAGATCGTATTCTACACTTAGCTATTCAAAAACTTGATGAAAAATATCGAGTGCCGATTGTATTATATTACTTTCACGAAAAAAAATATGAAGAAATTGCTGAAATTATGTCAATTACCTTATCAACTGTAAAAACTAGAATATTACGAGGAAAGACAATGCTGAAAAAAGTGATGGAAGAGCTTAATAAAAAAGAAGGTGACATAAATGGATGACAAACTATTTGAGCAACGAATGCAGAAGTTAAAAAAATCATATGAGCATATTCCCACAATATCTTCCTCTGAAAGGATATTGCAACAACTTAAGGAACAAGAAAAGCCAGTGAAAAAACGGATGTTATTACAATTTCCATATGTTGCCTCTTTTATTGGTGTTCTTCTTATCGGTGGTTTTTTGGCCATTCAATTACTTTCACAAATCAATTTAAATAGTGGGGAACAAACGCCGACTGAAAATAGAGAGAATCAACCAATAACTGAAGCAGATATCGAAACGGCTATTAATGAAACTCGAGGTTATTACGAACGTAGGGTAGATGAGCTTATAGATAAATTAGGCTTCGAGGATGTTGAACAATATGGATTTGTACAGGAAGCAAAAATAGTCGTCGAAAAATTTGAAGAACGAAAAAGTTATGAATCACAAGCCGAGCTTACAAACTATATGGAAAGGGTTAAGGAGATTATAACCTCTAGAGTCTCAATGCCTCATGAAGAATATAAATTAATGAAGAAGGCAGTAGATAATGGCGAAGCAATTAGTGATAGTCAATTATATGGGTATATAGATAAATTAGACATGCTTCATGAGCAATTTTATGAGCAATGGATAAAGATGTATCAATCTAATCAGTATACAATGACAGATATTGAATCCTATTTAGAAGAATTAAACACAGGGAATATAAAAAATGGTAATCAAGATTATATAGAGCTTACGAAAACATTAACAGCTTATGGTTATTATTTCTTTAATGATGGTGAGGGAACTATTAATTTTGCTCCAAATTATTTAAAAATCCATAATCAATTAGAAAAATCTTTAAAAGAAGATGCTAAGGTATATTTGAAAATCAAGTCTGAGAAGAAAGCCTTATCAGATGGGGCGTTAGCAATTAATCATGATGAGTTAGGTGAGCGATTACTTGAAATTGAAGATTTTGTTTTAAATAATCCATCTTCTCCTAAAGTAGATGAATTTAAAGTACAGTACCGACTTTATATTGATTTCTATTTAAAAGGAACGAATAACACGTTGCTTGTATCTGATAATGGCAAAATAAAAGACGAAGTGAAAATAAATTTCGAAACCTTAATTACTGAAAATGAATATTCGGAAACAGCTAAAATTGTAAAGGGATTTTATAATAAGCTTAAGGAAAATCAATTTACATTAACAAATGAATTAAGAGAGCAAGAAATTGAAGTTTCTAAAATGTTAAAGCCAAATCCGGAAGAATATGCAATTGAAAAAAACTTATTGCCAATAACAAAAGAAATGGCAGCCAAATATGAGGATTTCAAAAATAAAGGCGATATGACTATTTTTAATGATGGTTTTGCAGGTCTAAATTCGATTGATTTGACAGTTGCAAGAATCTATATGTATGCCATTGAAAAAGGAGATTTTGAAACAGCCTATCGTCTCTCATATAATGGAGCGAATTCGAAGCTTCCAGAAAAAGAGGCTTTTATTAAGGAAATGCAAAAATCTCCAATTAATTATCAAGCTCTTTCAAATGAAGTAATTAAGGTCAGATCAATTTATGAACAAAACGGAGAAGATATTGAGCATATATTAATTAAAGAGAATGAAGATACTGTTAGTTTTCGAATGAAACAAGAAAATGGTTTTCCAAAAGTTGAATATAATCCTCTTTCATAATAAGGTTTGCTCAAAAGTGTCAGTCCTAACATACAATAGCTATGTATCTTAAGGGCTGACACTTTGCTTTGAGTCAGCCCTTTTTGGGTATAATAAAAATGAGAACAAATATAATTGTTTTTGAAAAAAATTAAAAGATGTGATATAATTTTATATTGCGTATAAAAGGACATATAAATATAAGAAATTGGGAGTGTTATACATGACAACAAAGTACGAATTAGGTAGTGTGCATACAGGTAAAGTTACAGGAATTCAACCATACGGTGCGTTCGTAGCACTTGATGAAGAGACTCAAGGTTTAGTTCACATTTCAGAAATCACTCATGGTTTTGTTAAAGATGTTAACGAACATTTGAAATTAAATGATGAAGTACAAGTGAAAGTACTTTCAGTTGACGAAAATTCAGGGAAAATTAGCTTATCAATTCGTGCTACTCAAGAAGCACCTGTTGAAGAAAAGAGAGAAGCAGCACCTAAAAAACCAAAAAAACGCCAAGCTACTGTTAAAACTGAAACAGAAACTCCACAAGGTTTTAATACATTAAAAGATAAGCTTGAAGAGTGGATCGAGCAATCAAAACGAGAAGAAGTAAAAAAATAAGCACTGATTAAAAAGGATGAAACGTTGATACGTTTCATCCTTTTTTCTATATTGGTCTTATTAGCAATCATTGATAAATAAAAAAGGGCCAAGTAATCAGCCCAGTTCTTATCCTACCATTTATCGAATTTCAGTACGTGGTTCCCTTGCAACTTCTGCTGAAGGCTTGAAGAGTAAACCAAGGTTTAGTAATCCTGCTATTCCAACAAGACCGTAGATGATTCTTGTTAATGCTGAATCATCGCCGAAAATTGCTGCTACTAAATTGAATCCGAAAAATCCAATAAGTCCCCAGTTTATTGCCCCGATTATTGTAAGTAACAATGCTATACGTTGAATTGCGCTCATCTTAGTTACCTCCTTATATAATGACTACATTATTAGATTGCGAAAAAAGTGAAAAACTATTCAGTGAAAAATTATGGTAAAGGCAGTTTTCTTTACAATAAATTTTGAAATGTACATAATCTAATTACGGAGGCGATAATAAAATGGAAAACTTTACATACTACAACCCAACAAAGCTTATTTTCGGTAAAGGACAGGTAGCTCAACTAGAAAAGGAAGTCCCGAATTACGGCAAAAAAGTTCTTCTTGTTTATGGTGGAGGAAGTATTAAACGTAATGGTCTCTATGCTGAAGTTGTAAAAGTATTAGCGGAAAATGATAGCCAAATATATGAATTATCTGGAGTCGAACCCAACCCTAGATTGTCAACTGTGCACCGTGGTATAGAGATTTGTAAGGCAGAAAACATTGAATTTATTTTAGCTGTAGGTGGCGGTAGTGTAATCGACTGTACAAAAGCTATTGCAGTAGGAGCAAAATATGATGGAGATGTATGGGATATTGTTACAAAAAAACACTTCCCTACAGATGCATTACCATTTGGTACTGTGCTAACCTTGGCTGCTACAGGCTCTGAGATGAATTCAGGTTCTGTAATTACAAATTGGGAAACAAAAGAAAAGTATGGATGGGGAAGCCCTTTAACCTTCCCGAAATTTTCTATATTAGACCCAGTAAACACATTTACTGTCCCTAAAGATCAAACAGTTTATGGTATGGTCGATATGATGACACATGTTTTTGAACAATATTTCCATCATACGAAAAATACACCACTACAGGACCGCTTTTGTGAATCACTTCTAAAAACGGTAATTGAGACTGCTCCTAAGTTAATTGAAGACCTTGATAATTACGAGCTTCGTGAAACAATCCTTTATTCGGGGACGATTGCTTTGAATGGTCAACTACAAATGGGCTACCGCGGTGATTGGGCTAGTCATAACATAGAGCATGCTGTGTCAGCTGTTTATGACATTCCACATGCTGGTGGATTAGCAATAATATTTCCAAATTGGATGAAACACAACCTCGATGAAAATATAGCTAGATTTGTACAGTTAGCTACCAATGTTTTTGATGTTGATCCTAGTGGAAAAGATGATCGATCTATCGCGTTAGAAGGAATTAGCAAACTTCGAGAATTCTGGAGTAGTATCGGTGCGCCAAGTCGTTTACAAGACTATAATATTGATGGTGAAAATATCGAGCTAATGGCAGATAAAGCGATGATAAATGGTGAATTTGGAAACTTTAAAAAGCTTAATAAAGAGGATGTAACTGCAATTTTAACTGCATCCTTATAATGGGAATTTTTAAAAAGCACGGAGCTACAGAACTAGTTACTCCGTGCTTTTTACGTGAATAAAAGGTTAAGACATAATAAGTTAAGTTGGATACGCTTACATTCTGAACTTTGCTTGATTTACTTCAATACTTTAGATAAAGTGATAGTAGCTATAATAATAATGATGAATTAATGGAGGAAAATGTTATGACACATGTACGTTTTGATTATTCAAATGCACTCACTTTTTTTAACGAACATGAAATTACATACTTACGTGACTTTGTGAAAGTTGCACATCATTCTATTCATGAGCAAACAGGGGCTGGAAGTGACTTTTTAGGTTGGGTCGATCTTCCAACAAACTATGATAAAGAAGAGTTCTCTCGTATTCAAAAAAGTGCTGAAAAGATTAAATCTGATTCTGAAGTCCTTCTTGTTATTGGAATCGGTGGTTCATACTTAGGAGCTCGTGCAGCAATTGAAATGCTTAATCACTCTTTCTACAATGCTCTTTCAAAAGAACAAAGAAAAACTCCACAAGTGATTTTTGTAGGAAACAATATTAGCTCTACATATATGAAAGATTTACAAGATTTACTTGAAGGAAAAGATTTCTCAATTAATGTGATTTCTAAATCAGGTACGACAACTGAGCCTGCTTTAGCATTCCGTATCTTCAGAAAAATTCTTGAAGAAAAATATGGCAAAGCTGAAGCGAAACAACGTATTTATGCGACAACTGATAAAGCTCGTGGTGCTCTGAAAACTCTAGCTACAGAAGAAGGTTATGAATCCTTTGTTATTCCTGATGATGTTGGAGGTCGTTTCTCTGTTCTAACTGCTGTAGGTTTATTGCCAATCGCGGTAACAGGTGTAGATATTGAGGCAATGATGAAGGGTGCTCAAGCTGCAAGTGAAGACTTCAGCAAGTCTGAGCTAGAAGAAAACGCAGCTTACCAATATGCAGTTGTACGAAATGTTCTTTACAACAAAGGGAAAACAATTGAAATGCTTATTAACTATGAGCCAGGCCTTCAATACTTCTCTGAATGGTGGAAGCAATTGTTTGGCGAAAGTGAAGGGAAAGATCAAAAAGGAATCTATCCTTCATCTGCAAACTTCTCAACTGACTTGCATTCATTAGGACAATATGTTCAAGAAGGACGTCGTGACATTTTCGAAACAGTTATTAACGTAGAAAATTCACGTCATGAATTACTTGTTGAGGAAGAAGAAAGTGATTTAGATGGATTAAATTACTTAGCAGGTAAATCAGTTGATTTTGTCAATAAAAAGGCATTTCAAGGTACAATGCTAGCTCACACAGATGGCGGAGTTCCAAACTTAGTTGTGACAATTCCAGAAATGGACGAGTATACGTTTGGATACTTAGTGTATTTCTTCGAAAAAGCATGTGCAATGAGTGGCTATTTACTTGGTGTGAACCCATTTGACCAACCAGGTGTTGAAGCTTACAAAGTAAACATGTTTGCTTTACTTGGTAAACCAGGATTTGAAGAGAAAAAAGCAGAGCTTGAAAAGCGATTAGATAAATAAAAGACGTACTATAAGAAGGACTGGCATTTTGCCAGTCCTTTTTTGATGGGAAATTGACTTAGTAGTAAGAGTGAAAATAAGAGATGAAGTGAGCCGAATGTGGATATCTTTGTGTTTTCAGTTGATTATTTCTTAAATCGGACTTAATTTAACCAAGTACTTAGTAAGAATGTTTTTTCTTCATTAGGAAAATCTATAGAAAAAGGGGGTTTTCCAAGTGATTGAAATTCCGTCAAAGATCGATGGTCAAACAGTTGAATTATATGATCTTGAGCAAAAGTTGAAACCGTTAGGATACTCGATAGGTGGAAATTGGGAGTATGACCATGGGTATTTTGATTATAAAATTGCTTCAGAAGTAGGCTATCAATATTTAAGAGTTCCCTTTGAAGCAACAGATGGGCAGCTTGATTCACCGAATACGATGGTTCAAATTGGTACACCGTTTCTTTTATCTCATAAATATCAAATTGGATTAGATGATCATGCTACGATTGGAAATTTTAGTGCCTCAATTAATCAGTTTCAGGAGCCACAAGATAAGGATGCTACCTTCCCAGAAAAATATATTGAGATCGGGAAGGAGCTTGTACAAGAATTAGAAGGTAGCCTGCTTAATGAGTAAAAATAATTAATGTATCTAACGGACGTATTTCATAGGAGAGGGGCGGATTCACTTTCGTTTCCTCTCCTCTTTTAATTCCAATTAATATTGATTCCTTTTCTAGGAGCTCATGACTAGCTTCTTTGAACGTTTTTCCAATGAGGTTTTCGGTTACAGGCAGAACTTTAAAAAGATTTCCGCTAGCAGGATTAAGCTCTGAGTAAAATTTTGACAGTCCATTTTTAGCTAAGTAACTGCTCATAATAAAATGACTTGTGAGCTTATAAGATTTAATAATTTCATCTGCTCCAGCTCTATCTGCATTTTTTGTTTGTAGCTCAGTTAAAATCTCTATGACACAATATAGATTAGGATTCATTCCTTTTAAAGTTAATAAAACAATGATGGAATTCATGTCAGCTTCCTGCTCATTTTTGTGTTGATCTGCTGTTATGATCGCAGCATCAGCTTCTAAAATATTTGCCTTCAGTAATGTTTGATCATTAGACGGATTACCTTTTATAAAGTGAACATTTTCAATTAGAGGGGATTCCTTTAAAGTTTCATCAATTAAGACTATTTGTTTATATGGCTTAACCGAATGGAGGGATTCAATCATTTCATTGGCTTTTTCATTCCATCCAATTAAGACAACATGATTATTGCCTTTAAACGGCACAGCTCCTTCTGCATATGAATTTTGTCTTTTAATCGCTGCAGCAGAAATAGTAGCAAAATAAGCTGTAACAAAGCTCGCACCTGCTAGTATCATTATCATAGCAATTCCTTTACCTAGATAGGTTTTGGGAACATAATCGCCAAATCCAACAGTTGAAACTGTAACAACAGCCCACCATATCCCGTCAAAGATTGTCGGGAATTCCTTTGGCTCAACTAAGGAAATTAGTTCACCAAAAACAAGAATAATAAGAAGAACGAATATTGTAATTCGATAATGAATCGGCCATCTTAACCAATGGATCATCGATTTATTTGACTTAGCCATACACAATCACCCCTTCTTATTAGGTAGAAATGATAAAACTTCTCTAATAATCGTGTTTATTTTCGTTGTGACCTCTTCTTTTCCATAAGTATCAATTGCATGTTCAATTATTTCAATTGTTTCTTCAGAGAACTCAATTAAGGCCTTATCCTCTTCAGAATCATTGTAAAATCCTATAAAAGCATCTAACCCCTCATTCATTTTATCAATTGCTTCACTAAGCAGCTTCTTTTCTTCTTCATTTACCTTCAATTGATCACCACTTTCTACTAACACTATCATCTTGGATCTATAAAATATAATTTTACATGAAAGAAATATACACTATTTAGTATGTACACTTCCTTTAATACCTTGCGAAAAAACTCTAAACTTAATGGGGAATAATACGATGTAGAATTAATGAAATCGATCAAACTATTATAAAGGAAGTCCAAAGAGGACAATTTTTAGTGCTTCAGTATCACTACACAAAGAAAACAAAGTAGTAATATATAGATAAAATCAGCAAATACTAGGAGATATTCATAAAAAATATTTACTATAATTAGTTAAAAATGTAATGGTGCAGCTTGAAGTGTGGTTCAGGTCCAACGAACAGCCTACTGGTCGAATTTCATTTAACATCTAACATCCATCAATATATACTTAATATAATTATGTTCTTAAAGAAGGGTGTTGCTAGAAATGCTTAAACAACAAACAATCCAAACTAGTATGCGTGACGAAATGATTGATGTAACAAAGATTGTCCAAGCATTTGTAAATGAGAGCAGAATACAAGAAGGAACAGTATTAATTTATTGTCCCCATACAACAGCTGGTATCACAATCAATGAAAATGCTGATCCTGATGTAAAAAGTGATATGATGAGACGTTTTGATGAAATTTATCCATGGAATGTAGTAAAGGACATGCATGCTGAAGGAAACACGGCAGCACATATGAAAGCGAGCACGGTCGGTGCATCACAAACAGTTATCATTTCAAACGGACGATTGCTTTTAGGAACTTGGCAAGGTATTTACTTTTGTGAATTTGATGGTCCACGACAAAGAACCTTTTACATGAAATATTCCTAGACCTTAACCCATTCAGAACGATCCATGAAACTCCTAATCTCAGGATTCGGTTGAGGTCTTGAGAATAAGTGAAGGATAACTACCCGAATCGATTCGACAAAGGACATGTTTGGGTCTGGCGAAGCCACTGTATATGGCGATTTAAGCGTAATAAGTCACTTTTGTGGTAAAATAAGGTAAATTAGAAGTGTAGTATGAGGTGACATATGGAATTTATGCTTATTCTTTTCATCTTTCCAGCAATTGTGTTAATAATGTCAGTGGTTGGTTACGTATTAACTAAAAAAAGCTATGTTACGCCGGCTTTAATTTTTGTTTTATCCTCATTCTTAATGCTTCTGTTTTTTAATGAATCATTTTTTATTTGGGTAATTGTATATACATTATTATCGGGAATTTTGACTCTAATGATGGCCTTTTTTACAAATAGAAAAGAAGGAAAATAAAACACAGTCGTAGTTGAAAAATAACGGGTTCTGTCTTCGAGTACTAAACATTAAGTAACACACTTAATTAGGAGTCCAATTCTCATACGAATTGGACTTTCTTCAAGTAAAGGTTGGGATAGTTTGGAATACTTGGGTTAATCGGGGTGATAATGTTATTGTGCTGTAAAATATTATATACTTCGAAACAAAACTCATTTGTACCGTTTATGAGCTCCACTAGCGAACTGATACAAATAGTAGTCGTCTAATCGAGTGACTTGTGATAAGAGATAGGCAGACTCTGTCGCGTGTGGATTTCTTCGCTTATTCAAAGCCTCAAGGATGCCTTCCGCTGGTTTAATGCCTATTCCATGTGCGAAGAAAAGCTTATTCCCTAAATCAATTGCATTTTCTCCCCGCCATTGAGGAGTTTTGGGATTGAACTGTGGATTATTAAAATACAGACAATCACCAGGTAAATAATCATTTCCTCTTCTCGTGTAGATTGGAAGATCGTCATCTGATTGCCAATCACGTAAATACATGCCTAGATAAATACGATTGAATTGCTCAAAATTGATTGAGTCTAATACAGCTTTATAATAAATAATTACCATTGCTGTCGCGCATTCAAACCCATACAAAACCCCATTTTGAAATATATCATTTATGGCATCAGACGGACGAATGCCTTCTCTAAGTTTAAAACCACCTTGATTTGTTAATCGCCAATATCGCTCATTACAATGTGAAGTTTCAAAGGTAGTAAATTTTGCCTTGCTGTTAAATAAACTTCTTGATGCATGAATAATGGCTGAACGAAGATGAAGAACAAACTGAAAGTGATCTTCATTTAAGAAAAAATATTTTTCCTGATATTGATTCATACGATCAATGATTTCATTTTCCTCAGCAGTTAATGTGGTTGATTTCAATTGATTGCCACTAGCCAAGTTGTTACCGATAAAGATCATATTCCCCCACCTTTGGTGTTAGTCATAATAAAGTGTATGGCCATTTGGTGGAGGATAGAGATATTTATGAAAGTTTCATTAAGGAAAATTCTAAAGATCAATAAACATTTGAAGGTATCTTAGATGCGATTTGAAAAACTCTTATCCTCTTGAATACCACATCACATCCAGATATACGTCGCTAAACGTGCGCTTGCGCTATTGTTCCTCATTTTTTTCTATTTTCAGGTATTTCATTTTCAAAATTAGCTGAAAGTCTTTCAAGTTCTATTCTTAACTCATCATCAGTCATCGGGAGTCCGTGACCCGATATAGCTATCGTGGGCTTTAAGGCATCTAGTTTTTTGACGGAATCCTTGGCAGCCTGCCAATCTGTTGTAAAGTATGCTGGTGGACCATGCATCTCTTGTTTCTGTGTGATCACATCATACAAAGATTCCTGTTCAACAGTTGTAAAAGCATCTCCAACAATTAAAGCACTGTCTCGGTCTCTAAAAAGTGAAATATGTCCAGGTGTATGTCCGGGCGTATGGATATAGTGCCATTCGGGTAAATTTGGAATTAATCCATCGTCACTTAATAGTTTAAGGTTAGGTTTAATATCGATGCTGTGCCTAGGGAACATCGGTGACATTTTAGCAACAAGTCCATCAACTTTAGGGTTTGGTGGTGGATAATCACTTTTTCCTGTTAAATAGGGTTCTTCTAAAGGATGGGCATAAACAGGTACATCCCATTTACTGATCAATTCATGTAAAGCACCCACATGATCAAAGTGACCGTGAGTTAGGATAATGCTATTTAACTTGCAATCTGCGCCAAATCTTTTTTCAGCTTCCTCCATAATGAACTCATATGATCCTGGCATTCCAGCATCTATTAAAATAAATTCATTCGTTTCTCGTGGATTTCCAATAAAGCAAACATTTACAATTTGAACAGACAAACAAAAGAGATCTGGTAGAAGCTCAATTCCCATCCCGCTCGTAACTGAGGTCAATGGCATTTTTTCCACGTATATACCTCCAAGTAAATTTATTCCCTGATAGTATTTCTTAAAGTAGGCAAAAGTAATCTTTACGGTGTGCTCTTTTTTCTACGTCACTAAACGGTCACACTGAACTTTACTTCTTGACAGGAAAAGATGATCGTTTTATAGTTAAACACGTGAATAGTTAAATCATTTAACTAATAGAGAGGTGGCTCCTTTCATGGAGGAAAAACAAATAGAAGAATTGATTAATCGTTACATTTCAGTTTCCTTTTCTGTTACAAAAAAAGGTGAAAATATGATAAAAGACAGTATTGGTGACTATATTACAAATGATCAGCATTATACATTACGATATATTCATCTTGTAGGTACATGCACTTCTACTGAGCTTTCAGAAGCCTTTGAGGTGAAGAAAAGTGCGATTACTGCGATCATAAATCGATTAACTGAAAAGGAGTTAATCAAACGAACTCGTGATGAAAATGATCGCCGTGTCATTTACTTAACGTTAACTGAAAAAGGAAATGATTTATACTTAAAAACAGAAGATAAAATTAAAAAATTAGTAGAATCGATCATTACTAGCTTTGAAGAAAGTGAAATTGTGTCATTTATTGAGACATATGAAAAGCTAAATACCTTATTAGATCAACGTAAAGATTGTAAAATGGAGGAATAAGTTGTGAACAAAATCATTAATGGAAAGTGGTTTGTTATTCTTGCATGGGTTGCTGTAGTCGTAGGGTTATTTTTAGCTGCACCTAATATGGCAGAACTTGTACGAGATAAAGGACAGGTCAGTGTACCAGACGGATATTCTTCATCTTTAGCTAGTGAAATTCTTGATGCTGTCCAAAAACAAGAAAATGTTGAAGATGAAACACAGGTTGCTCTTGTTTTTCATAATGAAAATAAGCTAACAGACGAAGAGGTGAAAGAGGCTGAAAAAGCGATTCGCTTACTCGAAGACAGCAAAGAGCTTGGTGTTACAGATATATTAACTCATTTTAATGAGGAAAGCTTAAAGGAACAATTGGTTTCAGAGGATGGTAAGACAATTTTGGCGTCTGTTTCGGTAAGCTGGAATGATCGTGAAGCGAAGGAAGTATCTGACTTGCTTTACGAAAAAATTAAAGATGTAAAAGTTGATCATTATTATACAAGTGGATGGATGATTGATGAAGATGTCATGGCAAGCTCTGAGGAAGGCTTAAAGAAAACAGAAGGAATTACGGTTGTTTTCATTTTGGCTGTTCTTTTACTCGTGTTTAGATCAGCGATTGCTCCACTTATTCCGCTCATTACTGTTGGAATTACTTATTTAGCATCACAATCAATTGTTGCGATATTAGTTGATAAAGTGAACTTTCCAATCTCAAATTTCACACAAATTTTCTTAGTCGCTGTTTTATTTGGAATAGGAACAGACTACTGTATCCTGCTTTTAAGTCGGTTTAAAGAGGAATTGGCACATCGTGAAAGTGTGACAGATGCGATTGTTGAAACATATCGCAATGCAGGGCGTACGGTTTTCTTTAGTGGATTAGCTGTCATGATCGGCTTTGCTGCAATCGGATTTTCCCAATTTAAGCTCTATCAATCTGCATCTGCAGTAGCGGTAGGTGTTGCTGTATTACTTATCGCATTATTTACGGTTGTACCATTTTTTATGGCAATACTAGGTAATAAAATTTTCTGGCCTTCAAAAGGGACACTTGAACATAAGGATAGTAAACTATGGGGTGTAGTTGGTCGCTTTTCATTAGCACGACCACTTATTGCACTAGTTATCGTTGCAGTGGTATCTGTCCCGTTTTTGTTACTTTATGATGGTGAATTATCCTATAATTCATTAGAGGAAATTAGCGATGATGTAAACTCAATTAAAGCTTTCAATGCCATTGCAGATAGCTTTGGTCCAGGGGAATCGATGTCCACGCAAATTGTCTTGAAAAATGATGAAAAAATGGATTCAACAGAATATATCGGTCTTGCTGAAAAAATTAGTAAAGAGCTTGAAACAGTAGAGTTGGTAGACTCAGTTCGCTCTGTCACACGACCAACAGGAGAAATGATCGAAGACTTTTATGTAGCAAAGCAAGCAAAAACTCTTGAAGAGGGACTTGGAGAAGGAAATGATGGGATCTCTCAAATTAGTGAAGGGTTAGCAGAAGCAGAAAGTGAGCTTTCTAAATCCTCCCCACAGCTTAAAGATGCGACAGACGGTATTAATGATTTGATTTCTGGAACAACTGAATTATATTCAGGGATATCTGAAATTCAGGAAAATCTAGCAAAAATTGAGGATGGAATTCGTCAAGGATCTCAAGGTTCAGATGAAATTAAAAAAGGCTTAGCTGAAGCGAAGGCAGGAGCTGAAGAACTTCAAGCCGGTAGCAGTCAATTGCTTGCTGGATATCAAGAAGCAGAGGGTGGAATCGGGACTCTGCATGATAAATACCAGGAGGTAATTCAAGGGATTATAGGACTTTCAGGAGCTCTTACTCAATTAGACTCTGACTTTACAGCTCTTGAAAATAATAACGCATATCCAGGTCTTGAGGCAGATCCTAATTATGGGAAAATTAAAGGAACTGTACAGGAAGTAGCTAAAACTCAGTTACCTACATTAGCAAACGGGATTAGCAGATTAAATACTGAATTAAACAAGGTTAGCGAAGGTGTAAACCTGGCGAATAGTAATTTTACTGAACTTGTTGAAGGTCAAAGACAGTTCTCTGAAGGATTATCATTACTTATAGAGGGAATTGAGCAACAACAAGCAGGCTTAGATCAATTAGCAAACGGTCAAGGTCAAATTGTAAGTAATATACCAAAAATATCTGATGGTCTGTCAGGTGTAACCAATGGTCAAAAACAGCTATTAGATGGTTTTGGTGACCTTGATGGTCAAATGAATCAATTAACAGATGGCTTAGGTCAAAGTGTTGATGGGTTAAACCAAGTATCAGACGGACTCGGTTCTGCTCAAGACTACTTAGCTGATTTATCAAAAACGTCAGAGACATCAGGCTTTTACTTACCAGAAGATGTATTAGAAAGTGAAGACTTCGAGCAAGCACTTGACACATATTTATCAAATGACCGAAAAGTAATGACATTGGATGTTATCTTTGGAGCTAACCCTTATTCCAACGAAGCAATTAACCAAATTGATGAAATTAATGCTGCAATTGAACGTGCAACAAAGGATACAAAGCTTGAAAATGCCAAAGTTGCCATTGGAGGAATTACTAGTATTAATGCTGACTTAAATACAATGTCTAATAATGACTATACACGTACAGTTATTTTAATGCTTGTCGGTATTTCTATTATTCTTGTATTTTTGTTTAGATCAATTATTATGCCGCTTTATTTGATAGGATCATTGATTTTAACGTATTATACAGCACTTGGAATCAATGAAGTCATATTTGTGAATATTTTAGGGTATACCGGGATTAGCTGGGCAGTTCCATTCTTTGGTTTTGTTATTCTTGTTGCTCTAGGTGTAGATTATAGTATTTTCTTAATGGACCGTTTTAATGAATATAAAGACATATCAGTAGAAGATGCGATGCTTTTAGCAATGAAAAAAATGGGAACAGTCATTATTTCAGCGGTGGTTATACTAGGGGGTACATTTGCTGCAATGATTCCTTCAGGCATGCTATCACTTATTCAAATAGCATCGATTATCCTGACTGGATTGTTGTTATACGCATTTATTGTATTACCACTATTTGTCCCAGTCATGGTGAAAAATTTTGGTGCTGCAAACTGGTGGCCGTTTAAGCGAGTATAAACTGATAATGAACAAAGCAGTTGATTTCTAGTTGAAATTGGCTGCTTTTTTTTGAGCTTTTGTTCATATACACAAAGCAATAAAATAGGTATGATTCTATTAATCTATTATTGTCAGAAAATAGAATTAACTTGATTTTAAAGAAAAAAGGTGCTAAAATGGTTTTAATTATTTTTGTTCGGATAAGGATGAAAGATGGAAATTGCTTTAAAAGATTCCTCTTGAAAGGTCGTTGTCTAGCAAGAATAGTAATACAAAGTGGACTAGATTTTCCACACAGGAGGAAAAACAATGTTAGAAGGTAAAGTTAAATGGTTTAATTCAGAAAAAGGTTTCGGATTTATTGAAGTAGAAGGACAAGACGATGTATTCGTACACTTCTCTGCAATCCAAGGTGAAGGTTTCAAAACTTTAGAAGAAGGCCAAACAGTTACTTTTGAAGTTGAGCAAGGAGCTCGTGGACCACAAGCTGCTAACGTACAAAAATAAGTATAACGCTGCATAAGCAGCTCTTATAAAAGACTCCCTTTTGGGGGTCTTTTTTTATGTTATTCTTTATTTGTTAATTAGTATTTAAATAGTTTACAAATGGAATGGAGTATTTGGAAAGAAAGTTATTTCTAGACCAAACAGTTGATTAGACCAGTTTAATTTGTGTGTTGTATAAGAAAACGTTAAAATTGATAAAAAGAAAAAGCTTTTACACAACTGGTGGGTGGAAAATGAAAGTTCTTGTTATTGAAGATAATCCAAGTGTTTGCTCTATGCTCGAGATGTTTTTTTCGAAGGAAGGAATTACGGGTGAATTTGTACATAATGGTTTGGAAGGGTATGAGCGTTTTAAAGGGAATGAGTGGGATTTAATGATCCTCGACTGGATGCTTCCTGGGATGGATGGTGTGTCACTTTGTCGAAAGATTAGAGAAGAAAAAAGCTCAATTCCAATTATTATGCTGACAGCAAAGGATAGTGAGTCTGATCAAGTATTAGGTCTAGAAATGGGAGCAGATGATTATGTAACAAAGCCATTTAGTCCATTAGCCTTAATGGCAAGGATTAAAGCAGTGACTCGTCGCTATCAGATAGCAGAAATTGATCAACAGTCTAATATTTCTGATCTATTGCAAACTGACAATTTTAAAATTAGTAAATCAACTAGAGAGGTATATTTACAAGATAGAAAGATAACAAACCTTACACCAAAAGAGTTTGATCTCCTTTATTACTTTGTAAAAAATCCTCGTCAAGTGTTTACGCGAGAACAGCTGTTAGAACGAGTTTGGGGCTATCAATTTTATGGTGATGAACGTACAGTAGATGTTCATATTAAACGATTAAGAAAAAAAATCGAAACACCGACACACCCATTTTTTCATACAGTTTGGGGCGTAGGTTATAAATTTGATGAAGCAGTTGAAGTAAATGAGAATTAAATACATTTATCAGCTATTTATTAGTCATATTAGTATTCTTATCATCGCGTTTATTATTTTAAGCCTCTTGTTCGCCCACTATGTCGAAAATTTGGTGTACGAGAACAAAGTAAATGAATTAACCGTGTATGGTGAGAATATTTTAACTGAATTTGAACAGACAGGACAAGAGTTCGTTTTGGCACAATACAACCAGGTATTGAGCTCGCAAAATATATTTTTTAGTATCTTTGATCAACAAGGCCGAATTGTTTACCCGATTTCAACGACCTCACCCAGAACAAGAATAACGGAAGAAGATTGGAACAAGCTTACCAATGGGGAGAAAGTGGTTACAAAGCATAACATCAAATGGGCTGACCAGGAAGTTTCACTAGTTGCATTACCCTATATTGGTAGAGGAGGTCTAATTGGAGGGATTTTACTCATTTCTCCTATTAGTGGTTCGCGGGAAATGATCAGTGAAATGAATCAATATTTGCTCTACACTGTAATCATCGCGTTATCGGTGTCATTTTTGCTTAGCTGGATTCTCTCAAAGATACATGTGAATCGTATTCAAAAAATAAGAAAAGCTACTTCGAAAATTGCACAAGGTGATTATGATGCATATATTCCTGCATCTAACTTTGATGAGATCGCTGAAATGGCAAATGATTTTAACGAAATGATTGATCAATTAAAATCATCAAACGAAGAAATTGATAGTCTCGAAAAACGGCGAAGACAATTTATAGCCGATGTTTCACACGAGCTTCGGACACCACTAACAACAATAAGCGGTGTGATTGAAGGACTCAAAAATAATATGATTGAAGAGGATGAAAAAGAAAAAGGGATTCAGTTAGTTAGTCATGAAACTAAAAGATTAATTCGACTTGTTAACGAGAATCTAGATTATGAACGAATTCGATCGAATCAAGTTAAGCTTATTAAAGAAAGAATTCAGCTTAAAGAAGTATTAGAAGTGATAAAGGATCACTTACTTTTTCAAGCAGAAGAAAAAAATATTAACTTAATTATTCAAGCAGATGAACAAAGTATGGTTTTCGCTGACTATGATCGACTTATCCAAATCTTAATAAATATCACAAAAAATAGTATTCAATTTACAAATCAAGGTTCAGTTTGGTTGCGTGGTTACCAAACTAATGAAGAGACGATCATTGAAATTGAGGATACTGGAATAGGTATGGACAAATTAGAGGTGGAATCAATTTGGCGGAGATTTTATAAGGCAGATCTATCGAGAACAAGTAATCAATTTGGTGAATTTGGTTTAGGTCTTTCAATTGTTAAGCGCTTAGTAGAGCTGCATGAAGGAAAAATTGAACTCACTAGTGAGCGAAATCAAGGAACAAAGTTTACGATTACGATTCCGATTAAGAATGATTAAACTTTTCTAATTTTTAATGCTTTGTTCATAGTTTATTCATATTTATTCGTTAAGATAGAAGAATGATATCAGACAGACTATATATGATTGAGGAGACATAAAAAATGATAGAGAGATTATTTTCAAGTAAAAAAACAATAGCAATTCTCGCTGCTCTTGTAGTAGTGGCAGTTGCAGTATTTATTTTTCTTTCAACTCGAAGTGAAGTTGTTGCAAAGGTTGGTAAACAATCAATTACAAAGGATAACTTATATACATTTTTCGTCGAGCAAAATGGTGAAGCAGCCTTAGAAACTCTTATTACCAAGAACGTAATTGAGCAAGAGGTAGAAAAAGAAAAGGTTTCAGTATCTGAAAAAGACATAGATGCAGAGCTTCAAGGGCTAATTGAATCATATGGTGGCGAAGAAACGTTTAACCAACAACTAGCAACAAGTGGTTTAACAATGGAGGACGTAGAGGAAGATGTAAAAACGAACCTTCAAATTGAGAAATTACTAGAATCACGTATTAAAATCACAGATGAAGAAATGAAAACATACTTTGATGAAAATAAAGATTCTTTTGCCAAAACAAAACAGGTAAAAGCAAGTCATATATTAGTAGCTGACGAGGCAACTGCTAAAGAAGTAAAAGAAAAGCTGGATGCAGGCGAAGACTTTGCGGAATTAGCAAAAGAATATTCAACAGATGGATCAGCTGAATCTGGTGGAGACTTAGGATTCTTTGGTGAAGGTAGTATGGTAGCAGAATTTGAAGAAGCTGCATTTTCATTGGAAGTTGACGAAATAAGTGAACCAGTTAAAACAGAACATGGTTATCATATCATTAAAGTAACTGACAAACAGGACGCAGCTGAAGCGAATTTTGATGATAGTAAAGAAGAAATCAAAGACATTTTATTCGATGAAAAAATGGCTACAGAATATACAACCTGGTTAGAAGAGAAAAAAGAAGATTATAAAGTGAAAAATTATTTAAGTGAAGATGAGGAAGAATAATAGACATAAAAGCGGGCTCCTAATGGGGTCCGTTTTTTATCGTATTCAAATCACAGTAAGATAAAACAATTTTGAAATATTCTCTTCTTCACTGCATCTTTACTATAGAAGTCATTCTTTAGAGGTGGAAGTTTCTATGAAAAAAACAATTCATATATTCATTTACTGCTATGGACAAATGTCGTTCTCCTAGACTTACTACTATGGTGCTTATATGAAATTAAAACGTAAAAATTTTTTTCTAATTTCCCACTTGTCCTAGGCTAGAATGGTATAATAATTAAAGATTATTAATTCTGAATTTTCACTATTATAGTTAATAGGGAGGAGAATAGATATGAAAAAAAGTACGATGGATAAAGGTTATTTTGGGGAATTTGGTGGTAGTTTTGTACCTGAGGCCTTAAAGAATGTATTAGATGTTTTAGATGAGAACTTTGAAAAGTACAAAAGTGATCCAGAATTTATTGAAGAATTTAATTATTATATGAAAGAATATATCGGTCGAGAGAATCCACTTACTCTTGCAGAGAACTTAACAAAGCAAGTTGGTGGAGCGAAAATCTATTTAAAACGTGAGGATTTAAACCATACAGGAGCACATAAAATTAATAATGCGATTGGACAGATTTTATTAGCAAAACGTATGGGAGCAACACGGATCATTGCAGAGACTGGGGCGGGACAGCATGGAGTTGCCACGGCTACAGCATGTGCGATTGTAGGTGGAATGGACTGTACGATTTACATGGGGAAATTGGATACAGAAAGACAAGCACTAAATGTGTTCCGTATGGAATTATTAGGTGCAAAGATTGTTTCTGTTGCGAAGGGACAAGGAAGACTAAAGGATGCTGTTGATGAAGCGTTAAATGATTTAGTAGCAAACTATGAAAATACATTCTATCTTTTAGGTTCAGCCGTAGGACCTCATCCATTCCCAACGATGGTAAAGCATTTTCAATCGATTATTAGTGAAGAATCGAAAAAGCAAATCCTAGAAAAAGAAGGCAAGCTCCCGAAAGCAGTTGTTGCTTGTGCCGGTGGTGGAAGTAATGCAATCGGTGCTTTTGCACATTATATTAACGAAGAATCTGTCCGTTTAATCGGTGTTGAACCTACTGAGGCACCAACATTAACGAAAGGTACCCCTGCAATAATTCATGGCTTTAAATGCTTAACGCTATTAGATGAAAATGGTGAACCAGAGCCGACATTTTCGATTGCAGCAGGGTTAGATTATCCTGGGATTGGTCCAGAGCATAGCTATCTAAAAACAACCAATCGAGCAGAGTATGTAACAGTAAGTGGGCAAGAAGCGTTAGATGCCTTCCAGGTTCTTTCTAAAGTTGAAGGGATTATCCCAGCACTAGAGAGTTCACACGCAATTGCACATGCTATGAAACTAGCAAAAGAGCTTGATCGTGAAGATTCAATTATTGTCAATCTTTCTGGAAGAGGAGATAAAGACGTAGAGCAGGTTTATAAAATGCTTCAAGAATAGAATTGTATGACAAGGGGGTAACATATGTTATCCTTTTTTGCGTCCAGAAAATTATAAAATTCAAGTACTCTGGATAAGCGCTTTGACATCCACTCCTTCCTAGCGCCTGCGCTTTTGTTCTTTTGCGTCAAACAGGCCAATCTTCGTTTTAATGCTCTGCAATCCCTTTAGTGCATAGGAATTCTTGTGATGTTTGTCACATCATTCCCTGCATAAACCAATTAAGATTACAGTAAGGAATTGCCTTATTTATACCTTATTTGTTAACACAAAAGCTTACTTCAAAATATCCTTCACTTTACTCAAGATAATTTCCAAATTGTAATGAAAATGAACAAAGGTGGATAACATGAACATCAACATCAAACAAGAAGTGATAGACGCTCATATTATAGAAAATTATGAGAATGAATTAAAGGGGATCTCTATCTTTTTACATGAAGGAATCGCACAGAACCTGTATGCTGTGTTTAATCATTTGCAATATTTGCAACAGCATATTGTCGATAAGGATGATAGATCAACAATCGATGACATGGTAATATTAATGAAAAGAACGATAGAAGATGTTCGAGTTCTTTCAAATGATATCCATCCCTTTTCTCATAAAGGAATTGATGGTGCCTTAACGACGCTATTAAATAGCTTTAGTAAAAAACATAATATCTCTATACATTATCAAGGAATCGGTGAAAAACAACGTTTACCACTATTATCAGAGTTAATCGTGTACCGAACGTTTAAGGACCTCCTCACTATGGTTGCTTTACATTCACCTCCACTACGTATTAAAGTGACATCATTTTGGGGAGAGGCAGTAGAGATAGATGTGGAATTAACTTGGGACAACCAAACGACTTTTCAACATGAAAAGTTCTTACTCGATATTCTTGGATTTGAAAAAAAACTTAAGTTAGTAGGAGGAGCATTTAATGTAACGAGTCCCTTTGATCCAACTAAAGTAGTGAATTTACTTATAAAAATGAATGTGAGGTGAATGGAGTGACAACGTCAATATTATTAGTTGATGATCACGCAGTAGTACGAACAGGTCTCAAAATGTTATTAAATGAAATTGATAATATGGAAGTGGTAGGGGAAGCATCTGAAGGGGATGAAGCAATTAAAAAGGTTGAGGAGCTGCAACCTAACGTTGTCTTAATGGATCTTAGTATGCCACACGGCAGAGACGGTTTATCAGCAACAGTAGAGATTAAAAAAAGATGGCCTAATGTACAAATTCTAATCTTAACGATGCATGATGATGAGGAATATTTATTTCGTGTCATACAAGCAGGTGCTTCAGGATGCATCTTAAAAAGTGCCCTTCATAACGAACTTGTTCAAGCGATATCCATTGTTGCAGATGGTTCAGCGTATTTGTATCCTACTGCTACTAAAAAACTAATGGAGGATTATCTTGATCGTCTACGAAATGGTGGAGATGGTGATACATATTCTCTTTTGTCCGCCCGTGAAAAAGAGGTTCTTACGTTAATCGCTAAAGGCTTTTCTAATAAGGAAATTGCGGAAAAGCTAGTCATTAGTGTAAAAACTGTAGAGAATCACAAGTCAAATATTATGGAAAAGTTAAAACTGAAAACGAGACCTGAACTTGTAGAATATGCTTTAAAAAAGGGATTATTAGGATATGGTATATAAAGGTAGCCTAGAAATCCTCTTAGAAAGGAATATCATTTACAAATGGCCCAAGAACAAAAGGAAGCAATGATTATAGTAAGCAAAGAAGGAATGATAGAATCCTTTAATCAGGCTGCTGAGCAGTTATTTGGCTATCATATGAATGAAGTGAAGGATAAGCGTATTTCTTTGCTATTTCCAGATATAAATAGTCATATTTTATTTCAAAAAACCTCGTTATTTTGTGAATCAGTGGCACGTCTCCAAGATCAAACATACTATTCAATGAAGATTTCTTGCGAAGTTGTTGAGCTTCTTAATCACCCGTTTTGTGTCTTAACGATTAAAAACAATGTGCATATGCAAGCGATGGAAGATGAATTAGATGCTTCATTATCAGAATTGGTTGATTTTAAGTTTGCTTTAGATGAATCCTCGATTGTTGCGATAACAGATCAAAAGGGGATTATCACATATGTTAATGATACATTTTGCAAGGTTTCCAAATATAATCGAGAAGAATTAATTGGTAAGAGCCATAAAGTTATTAATTCAGGATATCATCCAAAGTCATTTTTCAGTGAGCTTTGGCGGACAATTGGATCTGGTAAGGTCTGGAAGGGTGAAATTAAAAACCAAGCAAAGGATGGAGCCTATTATTGGGTAGATACAACGATTGTTCCATTTTTAACGAGACAAGGAAAACCATATCAATATCTTGCGATCAGAAATGAGGTAACTTCAAGAAAACGTGCTGAAGAAGAGTTAAAAGAGACGTTATCAGAGTTATATGATTTAAAGTTGGCATTAGATGAATCTTCAATCGTAGCCATTACAGATCAAAAGGGAATTATTACGTATGTAAACGATACATTTTGTAAGGTATCAAAGTATAATAGGGAAGAGTTAATTGGGAACAGTCATAAGATTATTAACTCAGGATATCATCCAAAGTCATTTTTCGGTGAGCTTTGGAGAACAATTGGTGCTGGAAAGGTCTGGAAGGGTGAAATTAAAAACCAAGCAAAGGATGGAACCTATTATTGGGTAGATACAACAATCGTTCCATTTTTAAATATACAGGGGAAGCCTTATCAATATTTAGCGATCAGAAATGAAGTTACAGCAAGGAAACGAGCTGAAGAAGAGCTTCAACGAATGATGAGAAAGCTGATTGGTTTACAGGAAGAAGAGAGAAAAAATATTTCTAGAGAACTACATGATGGAATTGGTCAGAATCTTTATAGTTTACTCATCATGATTAATCGAACAAAGACGGATCCTCTTTTAGTTGATCAAATGGAAACTGAAATTTCGAACATTATTGAAGAAATAAGACAAATTTCCTGGCAATTACGACCTTCTATATTAGATGACCTTGGACTAGTTCCTGCAATCCGTTCATTTATTAATAAATTTTCAGAACATTACGGTTTAAAAACCTGTTTTACATATGAATTACAAAGAAGGCTTCATTCAGAAGTTGAAACAAGTATTTATCGAATTGTCCAAGAAGCAATCACTAATGCCCGGAAATATGCGAATACACAGGAGATATTTTTATCAATCATTGAAAAAGAGGATTATTTAGAGGTGGTCATTACTGATCACGGGGTTGGTTTTGATACACAAACAAAGCAAAATGGAGTTGGTTTATTTAGTATGGAAGAAAGGGCTCGATCCATTAATGCTCAGTTTAAAATCAATTCAATTAGAAACAAAGGAACAATGATTACCGTGAAGGTTCCTTTTCTTAAAAACGATCAGGGCATCAGCTAGTTATAGCTTGGTGCTCTTTTTTTGTTATAGGATAGCGCATTGCTTTATGAATAGGGGAATTATAGAATGTAAATAAGGGAATTCCCTGATAACATTCACTCCAATATTTCTTTACAATGAAGATAAGAAAAACGAAGTGATGGGGCGGCGAGGAAAATGACAGCTACAGTTTTAAAAATGACAAATGAAAAAGTTGTTAATACACATATATTTTCGAAAGATAGTATTAATATTTTAAAGCAAAAAATGAGTACAATACACGTTAGAAGTGGAGATTATTTGTATTATGAAGGTGATTCAATAGATAAGATTTATTACATTTTAGTTGGTTCAATCAATCTATATAAAAGTACAGAGGATGGAAAAATTCTAACGTTAAATTATTTTGAAGCGGATGATATGTTTGGCGATTGTACGTCGAGTAGCAAGCGAGGTTCAATGGAGAATGCAATGGCCATCGAGGATTCGGTTGTTGGTGTGATTGATAAACATGATATTGAAATACTTCTTTGGGAAAATCGTAATTTTTCCATGGAATTCACAAAATGGGTTAGCTTTTCTCAACAGCTTACACAAACAAAGCTCCGTGACCTAATGTTTTTTGGAAAGAATGGCGCGTTAGCATCTGTCCTTATCCGTATGACAAACACATATGGAATACAAGAGGGTGACATGTGGAGAATTACAAAAAAATTCACACATGACGAAATATCCTCATTTATTGGTACACCAAGAGAAACGGTAACGAGAATGCTTAATCAATTAAAAAAAGATGGGATTATACAATATGAAAAAGGCTATTTAACAGTCTATAATCTTAATAGCCTTCGTCAAATATGTCGCTGTGATGATTGTCCTTTGCAAGTTTGCAGACTATAAAGCTTATAAAAAATAATGCCCTGTTAAGTTTCGCTGTTGATTTTCGCACTTTGTTGATTGGAACGGAAGAGAACGTCTGCTGCGGCTGAAATCAACAACCAAGTTTAACGGAGCCAAAAGTATAGAAAGAGCAAAGCTGATTATGCTTTGCTCTATTTGTATTTATATTAAAAGTCCTCTTCTTTTGTCGTAAGATCTACAATGATAGCTGTAAGAATCGTTGTAACAACAAGTAAAGCAAAGGTTATTGAAAACATGTTTATCATCTCCTACCATGTTTTATATCCAGATGATCCAGGTGGAGCATGATGAATCATCTCGCTTAAAGGAATCGTGTAAGCAAACGCGATTAAGGCAAAGGCAATGCAAATCCATATCCACCAATTTTCTAGATATTTAGGTGTTTGTTCCAGATCGCTTTCTGCCATCGGGAATTCAACCTGCTCCTTTTCTGTTGTAGCCTTGGGTGCGAAGAACAACGTATTAAAGACAATATAGATTAAGAGCATAGCAGATAAAAAGAGAATCGTACCACCAATAGCCATTGTCACATGGTTTGAAAGGATACCATTGAACCATTCTAAAGCAGTTGGATCCTTCATATAACCAGCATAAGATGTTCGTCTAGGTGCTCCTAGTAAACCCAAAATATGCTGAGATGTACTCATAAGTAGCATTCCGGTTGACCAGGAAATAACCTGGATAAAGGCGAGTTTTTGAATTGATTTTGTTAATCTTCTTCCAGTTAAATAAGGAATTAACCAAAATGTAAGACCCATAAAGGTCATGGCAACCGGAGTTCCGACCGTAATATGAAAATGTCCAACTACCCACAATGTATTATGAATAACCTCATTTAGCTGGAAGCTTGCGTTAATAATCCCTCCTGCACCACCAGGTATGAAAAAGAACATCGCAATAAAAAGTGAAGTAAAGCGAACATCCTTCCATGGTAATTTAAAGAACCAGCCAAATAATCCTGTTGCTCCTTTTTGTCTACCTGTTTTCTCAAACGTTCCGAACATCGAGAAGGCAGTCATCAATGATGGGATAATAACCATAAACGTTAAGACCGTTTGAAGGAACTTCCAAAAACTTGATATACCAGGCTCTGTAAGCTGATGGTGAAAGCCGACTGGAATTGAAAAAAGAATAAACAAGACAAAAGATAAACGTGCTAAGGAATCACTAAACACTCTACCACCAATAATTTTCGGAACAATAACGTACCAAGCCATGTAGGCTGGAAGCAGCCAAAAATAAACAAGTGGGTGACCGAAGTACCAGAATAGTGAACGGCTTAATTCAACATTTATTGTATCTACCCAGCCAAATGCCCAAGGAATAAATTGAAATAAGACGGTAGCTACTACTCCTAAACAGGCAATTAACCAAAGAATAAGTGTGGAAATTGTCATAAACGCAAACAAGGGACTTAACTGCTTTTTATGTTGTTTTTTCCACTTAACATAGTGCCCAATTAGTGCGAAGCTATAAATCCATGTTCCGACTACAAATAGAGCTAAACCTACGTAGTACCAGCCACTTGCTTGCAATGGTGCATAAAACGTGTAGAGAACAGAAGCTCTTCCTGCTAAAATTTCAACTATTGCAAGCAATGTACCAGCAGTTGTAATGATAAAACCAATCCAAGAAAATAGTCGAACTTTTGGTCCGAAAGCTCCTAATGAATGACTCATACCAGAAATCAAAAATCCAAAAATAAAATATGTTGTAAAGATAAGTGCTAGTAAGACCCCGTGTGCTGTTAAAACTTGATAATAATCTAGCCAAGATGGTAGAGTAAGAGCATCATTTCGAATAAATACTTGAAGCAATCCACAAAACGTTCCTATTAAAAATGCAATATACGCAAAAACAATGTTGGTCAAAGCTAATTTTCGATCACCAATACTAATTTGTTTCATTACTCAATCACCTCGATTGACGTTTTCATAAAGTGATGCCCTGTTCCACAATACTCATTACAAATCACTAAATATTGCCCGGGCTTATCAAAAGTATATTCTTTTGTATTAATCTGACCAGGAATCACCATCATGTTTACATTTGTATTGACAATCGAAAAGCTATGACTTACATCAGCACTAGCAACCTTAAAAATAATCTTTTTTCCAGCTGGAACCTTTATTTCTGGAGGATCATAGCCGAATGTTTTGGCAACAATCACCACTTCATACGTGTCCTCATCGATTTGATGGACACCAGGATGATCAAATGGTGCAGTTTGCTCTAGCTTTTCTGGATCAATTGTCTCCATGCCACCTGCTGGATGGTGATTAAATGCAAAGGCTGTTACACCAATAATGCTTAAAAATAAAACCAATGAAAAAATTCCAAATCCAAGCCAAATCTTCTCATATTTATGAATATGCATAAGTCAAACCCCCTAAATTAACGTGAAAGGTAAAAGAAATAAACACTAAACCACATCACCATTATGATTAGTCCAATGGAAAAAACGCTTATCAACGTTCCTTTTAATTCGTTATTGTCTTCATGTTTGATTTTTTTGCTCATGAAAATCCCCCTCAGCTTAGCTTTAATGTTAGATTAATGGTTTTGTATTATTTTAGATGTGATATAAGTCACACATTTTAGGAGTGAACAATCCGGATTTTGTTGGATTTGTCGAGTGTGAGAAAATAACTAGAGAAAGGGAAGGAAACTCAATAAGGAGATGTGGGGATTTTACCTGCAGGAACAGGGCATAAACGACTTTTTTCATCAAGTGATTATAAAGTTGTCGGGGCATATCCAGAGGGAATGAACCAAAATTTGAGAACTGAGGATCGAAATGATGTGAAAGATAGAGAAGAAATTGAAAGAGTACCGATACCTAATCAAGGTGGTAAATAAAGGCTTAGAATTGAGTGAACTTCAAAAAGAAATTGAAGTTCACTCAAGATAGTTTCAAATGATACAATGCAAGAAGAGAATGCTAACTCATCCCCACTGAGCACCCCATTTTTTCATTTCCTTCAACAACTTATTAAGTGAGTGCCCCTTTTCAGTTAATGTATATTCAACTGTAACTGGGACTGTTGCAAAGGTTTCGCGAGTTAATACTCCATGACTTTCTAAATGACGGAGAGTATCGGTTAGCGCTTTTGGACTTATTTTGGGAATTGAACGCTGTAATTCTCCGAAACGTCTTGTCCCATCAAAGAGTTCTTTAATCACAAGAAAAGACCATTTCCCACCAATAATATCAAGTGCTTTTTCGATTGAGCATTCAATTAGTATGCCATCCAATTTCTCCATAGTATCCTCCTTGTAGTAACTATAAATTTTATAGTAGATTACATAATTTTTATTATATCAATAATATTTCAGTACTTGTATACACTATTCAAAAAATTTATAATTCTAGTGAAGAAAGATTTATCCGTAGGTAGAAACAAAAAAGTGTAACCGTTATCGATAAGGAAACACCAATTGTTATAGCTTTTTCTTTAGAAAGGGGAGATGGGAACATGAAATACAGACGTGTAGGAGGATCAGGGTTAAAGGTCAGTGAGGTAAGCTTAGGGAGTTGGTTAACATTTGGAGCTTCTACTGAAAAGGATAAAGCGATTCAAACAATTGAAACCGCTTACGACCTTGGGGTGAATTCATTTGATACAGCAAATGTATATGCAAGAGGTGAATCAGAAAAAGTAGTCGGTGAAGCTCTTAGCAAATATAATCGCGATTCTTATGTGCTAGCAACAAAAGTGTTTGGACAAATGGGAGATGGACCAAATGATCGAGGCCTTTCGAGAAAACATGTTTTTGAACAGCTTCATGCTAGTTTAAAACGGTTGAAAACTGATTATGTAGATATTTATTACTGTCATCGCTATGATCCAGAAACACCAGTTGATGAAACCTTAAGAACAATTGATGATCTGATCCGTCAAGGTAAGATTTTATATGCTGGGGTAAGTGAATGGTCGGCACAACAAATTCAAGAAGCAATCGGTACATCAGATAAGTATCTATTAGATAGGATAATTGTTAATCAATCAAACTATAATATGTTTCATCGTTATATTGAAAAAGAAGTACTACCAGTAAGTGAGCAGCATGGAATAAGTCAAATTGTCTTTTCACCATTAGCACAAGGAGTGTTAACTGGGAAATATAGCGTAAGCAATCGTGCGCCAGAAGGAAGTCGTGCAACAGATCCGAAAGCGAACATGCATATGGGTCAATTCTTAAATGATGAAATCCTGTTAAAGGTTGAAAAATTAAGTGGAATTGCGAATGAACTTGATATTAGTTTATCTCAATTAGCCATTGCTTGGATTTTGCGTCAACCTGGTGTGGCAAGTACATTAGTTGGTGCGACAAAACCTGAACAAATAATTGAAAATGTTAAAGGTGTGGGTGTGACATTAACGAGCGATGTCATTTCACAAGTAGAAGAAATTTTACAGTAAGGGAGAGAATTATTTGAAAAAAATAGTCGTTACTGGCGGAAGTGGCCTTCTTGGTCACTGGGTAATTAAGGAATTTCTTGATAGTGGATATGAAGTAGTTAATGCAGATGTGAAGCATCCAATTGCTCCACTTTGTAAAACTATTATAACCGATTTACAAAACTTAGGTGAAGTTTACGGGGTGCTTGCTGGAGCAGATGCGGTCGTACATCTTGCTGCCATTCCAGTTGCGTATTCACATCCAAATGAAGTTACCTTTAAAAATAATGTCATGTCTACATACAATATATTAGAAGCTGCGGGAACACTTGGTATTAAAAAAGCAGTCATATCGTCAAGTGAGTCTTCATATGGAATAGTATTTGCGGTTAATGAGCTGTCTCCGCAATATGCTCCACTCGACGAAGAGCACCCACAATTACCAGAGGATAGCTATGGGTTATCTAAAATCGTCAATGAACAAACAGCAGATATGATTCATCGACGAACTGGAATGCAGGTTGTATCCATGAGATTAGGAAATGTGATTGCCCCAAATATGTATGGAAATTTTCCAGGATTTATAAATGACCCTGAACAGCGGAAAGTGATCATGTGGAGCTATATTGATACAAGAGATGCCGCAGTGGCCTATCGACTAGCAGTTGAAACGGATGGTCTTGGCTCTGTTGCACTAAATATCGCAGCAGATGACACAAGCATGGATATTGAAAGTAAGCACCTAGTAGAGACAATCTATCCAACTACTGAAATTCGTAAGAAATTGGAAGCATACGAAACATTATTTTCTAATGAAAAGGCAAAGAAGCTATTAAATTGGCAACCTATGCATAGTTGGAGAGAATATGTGAAGGTTAAGAATTAAGTTTATTTTGAGGGTAATTCAATTGGTGTAGATCAATTGAATTACCCTCTTTTTATTGAAAAAAATAGGAGGAAAAGAGTGAAATATTGGGATAGATGGCTCCTAAGATATAAATTGTAGAAAAACACCCTATCTAGAGAAGCTATTAAATCCAATTTATCTTACTTAGAAATGAAAAACAATTTGCTATCCTAATTCAATCTATATTAAACTGTGATAGGACAAAATGTAGCCAATTATGTAGTTCACACAAAAAGAGAGGAATCGATCCATGTTACACGAATTTACAATAAATATACCTTATAAAGAAATTGACCAATACACAGACACGTTAAATGCAACAGGAATTTATAACTTGTACTATGAATCCCCGATTGAAATCATCAAAGTCCAAAATGGATACGGATATGAAGAAAGGGAAGACCAGCAAGTTGATTTGAAAATTTACGCAAGTGATATGGAAGTGAAGAATCTACCAGAAGCGTATTATTCCTTACTAGAAACGACTCTTTCTATATCAAGGAAAGATATAAGCTATTCCTCACATGAAGAAGCCAATTGGGAGCAATCATATGAATTTGAAGACGTAGATTTAGGAAATGGGTGGGTTATTTCGTATCCCAATTCCAAAGAACAATATCATGATAGAAACGTTCTTAAATTTGACCCATTAGCTGCATTTGGAACTGGACTCCATGAAACAACCCAAGGTTGTTTACGAATGATCTTAGATAAAGACCTTACAGGGAAAAGCGTTCTGGACTTAGGAACTGGTTCTGGTATGCTTACAATAGCAGCATCTCTGAAAGGTGCAAAAAAGGTTATTGCTGTTGATTATGAAGAAGTTGCAAGAGAGCTTTATCATAATGCCGAACTGAATAATCTAAACAATGACCTTAAGGTAGTACAAGCTGATTTAATTACAGGGGACTACACTATTGAGGATGTATATGATCTAATTTTAATCAATATTGGTGCAAATGAGACAATGAGTATCTTGAAAAAACATGATCTATTAAAAAACAGCAATAATTTTATCATCTCTGGTTTAGTGGAATGGCATATTGACCAGCTGATAGCGGATTTCCAAGCAGGTGGTTTTTCAATTCATGAAAAAGCACAGACGAATGAGTGGGTAACGATTCATTTTTCTAAGCAATAAAAGTGAGGATTGTTAAAGGATCTGTTCCTTTAACAATCCTATTCTATTTATAGTATCAGAATTTATAAATTTTCTTACTGAGTTTTGGTGGCTAGCGTAAGCGCCTAGAACCTCGGGTCTGATCAAGGCGCTTACGCTTTTCTTAGGTAATAATCAAATACCTATTAATAGGACGTCCAATTCCACCATACTCAATATGAATCTTTACAGTGCCAGATTGTTCCATATATTCAAGGTAGCGTCTAGCGGTCACACGGGCTATTCCAATGCCTTCCGCAACTTCTTCAGCAGAAATAGCTTGATTTTGTTCTTGTAAATGATTGATTATTTTCTCAAGGGTCAGAGCATTGAGTCCTTTAGGTAATTGTTTATTTTCTAACTTTTTTGGTTGAAAGAGGAGACGATCCAATTCTTGTTGGGTGATCGATTCCTTTTCTTGTAGCTTACAATAATAGTTAAGATAGTTTGTAAGTGCCTGTTTGATTCGATCGAATTTAAAAGGCTTCATGATGTAATCAATAGCTCCTAATTGCAATACCTGCCGAACTGTTTCAATATCACTAGCAGCCGTAATGGCAATTACATCAGTTTCTAAACCCTCTAAACGAATTTGTTTTATCGTTGTGATACCATCCTGATTAGGCATGAAAATATCGATTAGAGCTAAATCAGGTTTTTCTGTTTTAATAAAATCGATGCCTTCTTTGCCATTAGATGAAGTGCCAATAACAGTAAATCCATCAACTTCCTCAACAAATTGTTTATTAATTTCTTGAACCATTGGGTCATCTTCAATAAGTAAAACGCGAATATTTGAAGCTTTCATCTAACATTCCTCCATACAATCGTCTTACATATAAAAGGTAATCATAAAGGAGGTACCTCGTTCAGGATATGACTCTATATGAATGGTACCATTTGCTTTTGCGACAATTTCTTTTATTAGAAATAAGCCAATTCCTCGGTTAGAGCCTTCCTTTGTAGTGAATCCTTCTTGAAAAACTTGGGTTTCTACTTCCTTTGAAATACCAGATCCATTATCCTCAATCAGGATGGATAAAAGCTCTTTTTGCTGTTCAATGCTCACATAGATCTCTTTTTCTATTTCATTACTATCTTTAAAGGCGTCAAACGCGTTTTCGATTAAGTTTCCAAAAATGATTACAAAATCATGAACGTCTAGTGAAGGTGGAAATGACTCTAATCGGCTATGGCGATCAATATGAACGGTGATTCCTAGCTCCTTCCCACGACTTACCTTACTTAGCAGGAGACCAGACAAACTTTCACTCTTGATATTTTTTGATAGAAACCGAGTTAACTCTTCATGCTCCTCAGTAATTTGAAAGACATACTCTAGCGCTCTATTTTTATGATCGAGTTGTAGTAATCCTGCTATCGTATGCAGCTTGTTCATATGCTCGTGATTTTGAACTCTCAGAGCGCTTACAAAAGCTTTTACTCCAGTAAGTTCTTCTGCTAGTTTTTTTACTTCTGTACGGTCTTGGAATATCGCAACTGCGCCGACTGTCTTTTCGTTTACTTTAATAGGAATTCGATTACTAACAATATTTAAATTACGAACAGTTAACTCTCTATTGTAAAACGGCTTTTGCAACTGTAGGATCTCTGGAAGTCTTGTATCAGGAATAATCTCATGGATTTTTTTACCGATTACCTCACCTACTATTCCCATCATTGCTTTCGCTTTATCGTTAAAAACAGTTATTTTTTCATCTGTATCAATTGCAATGATTCCTTCATGCATTGCATTAAAGGTCTCTGTTCGTTCTACCACCAATCTCGCTATTTCATGTGGCTCTAGATTAAACATCTCTTTTTTTATACGCGAAGCCAGTAACCATGCACCCCAGCCACCAAATAATAATGAAATCGCACCAGTTAACAGGATTTCCATTCGTAAATTCCAGATGATTTCAAAAAACGTAGGTAACATATACCCAACTAATACGACGCCAACCTGGTGATGCTCTTTATTAATAATCGGAACGAATCCACGAATGACAGTTCCTGCTTCACCTTTAGCCTTTGTCGTATATGTAAGTTCTGCAAAGGCAGGATCCTCATCAGTGCCTTGTGACTTTTGACCAATTAGATGAGGGACAGGATGTGATAAGCGAATATGATTCATGTCCATCACCACAATATAATCAGCATGATGAATCATTCTCATTGTTTCAACACGATCATTAATCTTGCTTCGTTCTTTTGTACTACCGGTAATCATCGCACTGATATCTGGAACCTCTGCAACAGTTCTAGCAGTTAGAAGTGCTCGTTGCTTTAAGTCATCTTCTCCAGAATCAATAAAATTGCTTATAATAACGATGCCAGCGAGAAAAAGGGAAAATCCCACAATAAAAAAGATTAAACCCATTATTTTTGTTTGTATGGATAAACGCTGCATAAAGAGTTCCTTTCTTTTTTTAGGCTCTTTCTAAGACTTCTTCCTAAAGGAAGTTGAACTTTACCCCACATTAACTGGCAGTATTCTACTATTCTTTACATAAGAGAATAGATAGAAGCTCGATATGAGTGAAACTGGCAGTAAATGTCCGATAAGGTCAACTAACCTTCAGTGAGAATGAAAAGACTTCTCCCTGAAGGAAGTTGAACTTTATCCCACATTAACTGGCAGTATACTGACCTATTCATTACATGAAAGAATAGATAGAAGCTCGATACGGGTGAAACTGCCAGTAAATGTCCGATAAGGTCAACTAACCTTCAGTGAGAATGAAAAGACTTCTCCCTGAAGGAAGTTGAACTTTATCCCACATTAACTGGCAGTATACTGACCTATTCTTTACATGAAAGAATAGATAGAAGCACGATATGAGTGAAACTGCCAGTAAATGTCCGATAAGGTCAACTAACCTTCAGTGAGAATGAAAAGACTTCTCCCTGAAGGAAGTTGAACTTTATCCCACATTAACTGGCAGTATACTGACCTATTCTTTACATGAAAGAATAGATAGAAGCACGATATGAGTGAAACTGCCAGTAAATGTCCGATAAGGTCAACTAACCTTCAGTGAGAATGAAAAGACTTCTCCCTGAAGGAAGTTGAACTTTATCCCACATTAACTGGCAGTATACTGACCTATTCTTTACATGAAAGAATAGATAGAAGCACGATATGAGTGAAACTGCCAGTAAATGTCCGATAAGGTCAACTAACCTTCAGTGAGAATGAAAAGACTTCTCCCTGAAGGAAGTTGAACTTTATCCCACATTAACTGGCAGTATACTGACCTATTCTTTACATGAAAGAATAGATAGAAGCACGATATGAGTGAAACTGCCAGTAAATGTCCGATAAGGTCAACTAACCTTCAGTGAGAATGAAAAGACTTCTCCCTGAAGGAAGTTGAACTTTATCCCACATTAACTGGCAGTATACTGACCTATTCTTTACATGAAAGAATAGATAGAAGCACGATATGAGTGAAACTGCCAGTAAATGTCCGATAAGGTCAACTAACCTTCAGTGAGAATGAAAAGACTTCTCCCTGAAGGAAGTTGAACTTTATTTTACCATGGAAAATGACGCGTGTTACAATTACTATTACATAAATATGGGGGTAGTTAGAGAGATGAAGTATTTAATAGGCTCGAGTTTCTTTGTGATGATCATGATCTTAGCTATCTTTTTTTATCCTTTTGATCGATTTAAACAGGAAGAAATTAGTTTTGACGATGAACAAGAGGGATTGTCAGATCAAATCATTATTCGATTTAGCCACGTTGTTGCTGAAAATACGCCCAAAGGTTTAGCTGCGCAGAAATTTGCTGAATTAGCTGATGAAAAAACAGATGGTTTAGTTAAAGTAGAGGTGATCCCAAATGGTACTCTATATACTGATGAACAAGAGTTAGATGCGTTAATGAATAACGATGTTCAAATGATTGCACCGTCCTTATCAAAAATGACAAAACTAGCACCTGAATGGGGACTATTTGATCTACCCTTTTTGTTTCAAAAAAACGAGGATATCACGTCTGTCTTTTCTAGTGAAATTGGAAACAGCTTTTTACGGCTCCATGAAGATGAAAACATAACAGGGATGGCATTATGGAGCAATGGCTTTAAACAAATGACAAGCAGTGAAAGTTCATTGAAAAAGCCTGAAGATTTTAAGGGTCAACGTTTTCGGATTATGCCAAGCGCTATGATTGAAGAACAGTTTGAACGCCTAGGAGCTGAGCCGATCGTTATGCCTTTTGATCAAGTCTATATGTCATTAGAAGAGGAAAAGTTTGAAGGACAGGAAAATACAATTTCTAATATATATTCTAGACGTCTATATGAGCTTCAAAATTATATGACAATAAGTAACCACGGTTTTTTAGGCTATGCTGTGTTAATGAATAAAGAGTTTTGGGATCATCTCCCTGAAGATGTTCAATCTAGTTTGACAGATGCAATGGATGAGACAACTACCTGGATGTTAGAAGAGTCGATGAAAATGAACAAAGCTCAATTAGGTGTGATAGAGAGAGAATCCTCAATTGACATTCATTATTTAACCGAAGAAGAACAGGGGAAATGGCTTGATAATCTTCAGCCGGTATATCAATCGTTTCTTCAGCATGTGACTGAGGATTTTGTAAAAGAATTTGTAGAGGAAAGAGTTAAGGATATGGAGAAGCAGTAGTATTGTACCTTTCTTCATGTTGTAAAAGGTTTGTACGCCTCTATATACACAAATAATATCGTAAATCTATATAATATATTAACTCTAATAGAAAGGAGGCAAAAATTGAAGATAGATGCGGTTTTTGAAGGTGGTGGGGTGAGGGGAATTGCTTTTATTGGAGCGATTCAAGCCATGGAAGAGGAAAACGTAGAATGGGAAAGACTAGCAGGAACATCAGCAGGTGCCGTAATAGCTGCTCTGTTAGCAAGCGGTTTTAAAAGCTATGAAATTAGAGATAGGTTTAAAGAAATGGATTATTCTAAATTTCGAGGGTTGACAATCCTGAATCGAATTCCCCTTATCGGCAGCTTTTTGGAGCTAATGGTCCATCTTGGAATTTATAAAAATGATTATCTTGAAACATGGATGGATGCTATTCTTTCAGAAAAAGGCATTAGGACATTTGCAGATCTACCAGATGGGAAATTAAAAATTATCGCTTCAGATGTTTCAAATGGACAAATGCTTATTTTGCCAGATGATTTGGATCGCTATGGGATGACTCCTGCTGATTTAAAAGTTTCAACCGCGATTATGATGAGTGCTTCAATACCATTTTTCTTCCGTCCGGTTATTTGGAAATCTAAAGACAACAACAAATCCTATATTTTAGATGGGGGATTACTTAGTAATTTTCCAATATGGTTATATGATACTGATAACCCCCGTTTCCCAACGTTCGGCTTCCGTTTTGTAAAAGATGAAGTTGATATTGGGGCTGTTATACCAACCCCGTTACACCTTTTTAAAAATATTTTTAAAACGATGCTTCAAGCACATGATTTGCGACATCTCAACGAAGAAACGAATGAACGTACGATTAAAATTCCGACTGGCGGTATCACCACAACTGATTTTGAACTAAATAAGGATGAAATCGAATTTCTCTATCATTCAGGTTATACTTCCGCTAAGGAATTTTTATCGAAGTGGGATTTTGAAAAGCATAAGGCTAAACGAAAGCAAAAAGAAAAGATTTAATATAAAGAAATAGTGCTATTGCTGCTAAAAGGCCAGGATGAAATCACGTCCTAGCCTTTTTTAGATACTCTAAAATCTGTAGCGATGTCAAAGACGAGAAAAATGTAACCTAAATTTTAAACAAATGTAATCATAATTACGAACAAATGAAAACTTGTTATGGGAGAATGATTACTTCATGAGTTGATTTTACTATATATAAGTTATTAACAAGATAGGTATTTTAGTATTTTGTCGTTAACCTTAAATAATTAGCAGTAGTCCTTTTACGATAAAAGAAACGAGGGCTCGTAATGTGTTATTACGTTTAGGTGGTGTAAGTTATGGGAGAGCTGAAAAAGAAAAGAAAGAGAGTAAGACTAAGATGGGGAAGAGTATTTGGAGCGCTTCTTATTCTTTTTGTCTTCATTATTGGAGTATATAGTGTTTATCAGTACATACAAGGGACATTAGAAGGTAACAATAAAACTTTTAAAAATGATCAAGGAAACCATGCTTTTCAAGGGAAGAAAAATGAAATAGGTGATGTAAACGTTCTTTTATTAGGTAGTGATTCTAGAGGGGAAAAACAAGCTAGAACGGATACGATTATGGTAGCACACTATGATCAACGTACTCATTCGGTTAAACTTATTTCGTTTATGCGTGATATGTATGTATCAATTCCAGGACATGGGAAGCAAAAATTAAATGCTGCTTATGCATATGGAGGTCCAGAATTACTGAGGAAAACCATTAAAGAAAATTTTAGTCTAGATATTAATTATTACGCGATTGTAGATTTTAAAGGATTCGAAGAGGCTGTAGATATTCTCGTTCCAAATGGCATTCAAGTGGATGTACCACATTTAATGACTTCTGGAATCGGAATGGAGATAGAAAAAGGTAAGCAAACCCTTCATGGGAAAGAGCTGTTGGGCTATGTCCGTTATCGCCAAGATCGTTTGAGTGATTTTGGAAGAGTACAAAGACAGCAAGAAGTTGTTTCAAAAATTGTGGAGGATTCTGTAAGTCTTCGTAATGTAGCGAAACTCCCTAAGCTATTGGGTGTCTTGAATTCATATGTGGATACAAATATTGAAACTACTACACTATTTACGATCGGAAAAGACTTTGTGACAAATAATAAAGGAGATTTAGAGACTCTCCGTATCCCTGAAAATGGCAGTTTTCAAAATATACGTTATGAGGATATTGGAGAAGTATTAGAGGTGGATTTTCAACAAAATAAGGAAGCTATTAAAAAATTTATTGAGGGAGAAAATCATAATAGTGACGGTCAAAATGAAGAGGATAAGTGAGATGGGGAATGAATCTAATTCCTGGTAGTCACCAACACATATAAACAAAAGAAGCCCAATCTAAATGTTTTAGGTTGGGCTTCTTGATTATTATTAAGCTAAGCATATTTCTTTTACTCTCAAACTTATTCCTACCCTATAGAATAATTAAGAAATGTTCTTTAATTCTTCTGTATATCGTAGGAATTCGCTTTTGTTTCGGTCTCGTAAGGACTGGTCAATTTTCTCGTGGATTTTCTCTTTTCGGAAATTAAGCAAAGCATTGTCTAACACCATTTCAGCAAATAAAGAGTCTATGACATTTACCTCGGGTTGTGGTGAATTAAGCAAATTCTTTTCCATGAAGAATCACTCCTTGACCTTTTTTCTATTATACTATCCATTTTCATACTATTCAAAACATTTTGATTGGTAATTCGATAATTCAAAAAATAGTAACACAAACTTTGTATCAGTTTGTGCTACTATTCTTGGTCTCACTTTATTGATCTTGTCCTGCTTCTGTCTGTGTGTTTTGATCTGCGTTAAATGGATTTCTTTCTTCCATACCGCTACGACCACCGCCGTTACCGCCAAATCTTCCATTTGCCGGTGCTTCTGTTACACCGGATTCGTCTAAGTACGTCATCACACCAGATAATGTATATTCTACAGATTGTGAACCTGCTTTATATTCTGCAGTATTATACACTCCGTCTCTATTTTCACCCGTTAAAACACCACCTGAGCTGAGCGTATACGTTTGTTCATTTTGTAGCTCTGGTGTGCTAATTAAAATGGTTTGATATTGTTTTTCAGGAGCAATTGCAAATACTTGTTCACCATTGCTATCCTCGACATACATTGTTGTTCCTGCTTCTTGGAATTCAGTGAATGTCATCATGATGGCATTTTGATTGGAGTCTTCTGAAATACCTTGTGCCATACCACTACTACCAGCAGCAACTAAAGTACCACCCTCAATAATGAAGGACTGATCGTAATCTAGAGACCCATTCCCAGATGAAGAAGGTCCATATACAAGAACCGTTCCACCGGTCATTTTTATTGCTGTATTTGAATCAAGTCCGTCACCATTCGCATTTACATATAAGTAGCCACCCTCAATTAATAATTTACCTTCTTCAGACGTTTCTTCTGCGGCTGTCTCTTCTTCAGCTGTTTCTGTTTCTTCGGAAGCTCCAGATACGTTCATCGCCATACCAGGCATACCGAATTCACTACTACCTCCATTATTATTGACTCCATCATCTGCTGCATTAACGTGAATGGTACCGTCAGCAATCGTAATATTCATTCCTTCGATACCTTCTTTGCTTTTATCAATATTAATTTCTCCACCGTTAATCGCTACATTTGCATCGCCATGAATACCGTCATCTCCGGTAGAAATAAGGACCTTGCCATCAGAAATAGAGACATCTTGATCACTATGAAGTGCATCCTCAAGGGAGTCAATTGTAAATGTTCCACCAGCAATAATAATTTCAGTACCTGCTTTTATACCTTTTGTACTGATTGTATCCTCTGAATCTGCTTCTTCCGTAGCTTCATCAGTTGGTCTTTGTGGTGGTTCACCTGTCATTTCCTCAGGAGGTGTGCCACCGCTTGGCATTTCTGCTGAGTTTGTTCTTACCTCATTTGTACCATCGTTATTAAATTCTCGATTACCGAAAGCACCACCAATTTCAGAAGCGCTCTCGATTGTTTCTGGGCTACCGCCACCTGCTACAATGGAATATTCACCGTCTATTACAGTTACTGCCTTCTCAGCTTGAACGCCATCACCTTTTGCTTGAACAGTTAAAGAACCACTTTCCAAAATAATGTTACCTTTTTTCTCGTCTTCATCGTTTGAAGCTTTCACACCATCACCAGTTGCTACTACTGAAATAGTGGCATTTTTCATGGCTAATAAATCTCGACCAACAATCCCATCATCTACAGAAGTAACTTCTAGGTTACCACCTGTAATTTTTAAGTTATCGCGACTTGTAATACCATCTTTAAAATTTCCTGATACGTTTAACGATCCAGAACCGTTGATCGTCAAATCATCTTTACTAAAAATTGCTGCTTCTGGTTCATCTGCTGCTTCTGGTTCATCTGCTTCTTCATCTTCATAAACATATTCTGTTGCATCAGATAGGATATTTTTTGTGTTTTTCTCAAGAGATATCACCGTTTTATCTGCTTGCTTTACATAAATGGGTGCACTTGTTGAAGAGTTAATCGTTGCTCCATTTAATATGATGCGAACGGTACCTGCATCTTCTGCATCTACAACAATTTGTCCATCCTTTAAAGTTCCTTCTACAACATAAGTTCCGGTTGTTCGAATCAATATTTGATTATCTTCAACAATGACACCATCATTCTCAGCCACAGTTGCTGTTGTTTCACTCAACTTAATAAATGTCACATTATCTTCTTGCCAATCAGTATATAAATCATCACTGGCATAAGTAACTAGATTATTTACTAGTTCAGAGGCCTGTGTACTACTTGTCTTCGTATCGCTACTACAACCACTGATGATTAAAGCAATACCAAACAATAATGGAATGAACCTATTAACTTTTTTAATCATCCTCTTAATCATCCTTATTTAAGTATCGTAAGCTGTTTGTTTACTCGATACGTTTTATTATGAAATAAAGTAGATCTAAAATGCTAAAGATCTACTTAGGATCATTTACTTAGGCTGTAAAGTTGCCATCATAGCTTAGCATGACTGCGGAACGCACGCCTTGAATAGTAGATATTTCTGATGCAATTTCCGCATCGTTTTCTTTTACACGAATTTCATATGTCACTTCAATCTCATAATCTTGAATAATAGATTTAGATTTTAATGAGAATTTTTTCGTTTTTTCACTCATAATCTGTTCAATTTGTTCTCCGACAGAGTTTTTATCAAATTTCACAACTAATAGATACGGGTTGTCCACTTTAATTTTGTTTGCAAATAAAATAATAACAAGACCAATTAGGACCGAACCGATGATAGCTAATAAAATAAATCCTGCACCACTTAAAATACCAGCAATGACTGACCAGAATAAGTAAACTAAATCCATTGGATCTTTTATTGGCGTACGGAAACGAACGATAGATAATGCTCCAACCATACCAAGTGATAATAATACGTTTTGACTAATTCCCATAATGACTAGAGCTGTTGCCATTGTCATAATAATTAATGAAATATTGAACGAATGTGAGTAAATAACACCGTTAAATGTTTTCTTATATACTGCATAAATACACAGCCCGACTAAAAACGCTACACCTAGTCCAAGTAGTGAATCAATTAATGAAAATGAAGAGGTTGTTTCTAAAAAGCTTGATTTGAAAATATCTGAAAAATTAGTAGTATTCATTTTTTACTCTCCTATTATGTTTTTATCCATTATCCATACATGCGACTTAACTGATATTTTGAATACGCTTCTTGCCTTGTGTCTGTTAGCTGAAGTAAATATTTAATAACATCTGGCAGGTATTCATCATATTTAACTTCTAAGATGACTAAATTTGGTTCTAACACATCTATCATCGGTAAATGTTTATTGAACATATCTGTGTTTTGTAAGCTGGATTGCACCTTTATATCGAAAGTGACACGAACATTACCATAGGGGTACATAAAGGCTTCACGTTCATAATCAACCACTGTTTTCGGTTTGATTTGGTGATTTTGAATTTCAAATAATAAATCACGCATAAGGGCTCTCTCGTCTTTTTCCATCCAATGAATGTCACCAATGCGCATTTTTTCAAATTCCTCACGCGTCATTTTACATTTTGATTTGAATGTTAAATTATTCCGCTTACTTTTGCGTTCAAGATTAACCACCGCATCGTTCTTCCCATATATACGAACACGGTATTTATCGCGATTTAAATAACCTTCTTTTTTTTCGTTCAAAATTTTATTATCAAAATTATCAAAGTAAGTTGAACGAATTAAATATTTGCCATTTGCTCCTGCGTTTGAATCTCTTCTCATAAAGTGCAGAAGTTTACTACGTAACACGCGATATTCCGCTACTGAAATAGCGTGCTTAAACTCATTACGACCTTTCGGATTAAATGAGGTCTGAATTGGCATTATCTCTCCTCCTTCTCTATAAACTTCTTTTTGTTAGGATGTACGTTGGCTAATTGATTGCCTCAACAATTGCTAGTTTATATGCTGAATGTGTCAGCGAGATGTCAAGTAAAGTTTTTGTAAAAACTTTATTAAGGTTTCGGAAAAAATCATTGAGTGATTATATATATAGCGAAAGCGAGCAACTGGAGAGGAAATCAACCACACCGAATTACTTGGTAAATAGCAACATAGTTTGCGAAAATAACTTATAAAAAGACCAAAAAGAACAAAAAGACCATTATCACCATAAATATAAACTTTCTAAATTATCAGTTAACATAAAGGGAGTATTTGAAAGCGTTAACAAAAGGGGTGAATGGTTAATGAAAATAAATTTCAAAAATTTAACTGTCCAAGTGGTCATCGGTATTCTTCTCGGTATTACGATCGGATTTATTTTTCCAGAGTTTGGAGCACAGCTAAAGGTGTTGGCTGACATCTTTATTAAGTTAATTAAGATGGTTATTGCACCAATTATCTTCTTCACTATTGTCATTGGAATTGGTAGTATGGGAGATTTAAAAAAGGTTGGTAGAATTGGAGGTAAGGCATTACTTTATTTTGAAGTCGTGACTACCTTTGCATTAGCGATTGGAATATTAATCGTTTCGATTCTTCAACCAGGTAATGGATTTAATACAAGTGGGGCAGAAGGGGCAGATGTTTCTGAATTTACGAAACAAGCTGAAGAATCAAGTCATGGGTTTATGGACTTTTTGATGGGAATCGTTCCTGAAAATGCGGTTGCAGCTTTAGCAGGTGGAGAATTGCTGCCAATCTTATTCTTTGCCGTATTATTCGGACTAGCAACAGCTTCAGTTGGTGAGAAAGCTGCACCTGTCATCTCTTTATTTGAAAAATTAACTGAGATTTTCTTCTCAATTGTAAACATGATTATGAAAATATCACCAATTGCTGCATTTGGGGCAATGGCATACACAATAGGTAACTTCGGAATAGGCTCTCTCGTTTCATTAGGTAAATTAATGGGCTCGGTGTATATCACAATGTTTTTGTTTATCGTCCTTATTCTTGGTGGCATTGCGAAATACTATAAATTTAGTGTTTTTAGCTTTATTAAATATATTAAAGAAGAAATATTACTTGTGTTAGGTACATCTTCCTCTGAATCTGCCCTACCTAAACTGATGCAAAAGCTTGAGAGATATGGTTGTTCAAAGTCAGTAGTAGGTCTTGTTGTACCAACAGGCTACTCATTTAACTTAGATGGAACCTCTATCTATCTCTCAATGGCAGCAATGTTTATTGCTCAAGCATATGGTGTCGATCTATCAATCTGGCAGATGGCAACATTATTAGGTGTATTAATGCTGACATCTAAAGGGGCTGCAGGTGTTACAGGTTCTGGATTTATTACGTTAGCTGCTACATTAGCAGCATTCCCAATGATACCAGTAGAAGGAATGGCACTTATTCTAGGTGTTGATCGTTTTATGTCAGAAGCACGTGCAATCACAAACCTAATTGGCAATGGTGTAGCTACAGTGGTTATTTCTAAAATGGAAGATGAATTTGATCCAGAAGGCTATGTTGAGGTAGAAGCAGAACCTGAAACAAGCTCTTCTAGTATTGAAACATCTGTAGGTGTGGTAGCAAATAGATAGACTAAATAGGCTGACTCTACCTGAGTCAGCCTATCTTTATACTATTAAAAGAAGGTAACAACTTTCTGATGCAGAATTCTTGAATATAAGGAGGGAGAAAATTTGCAAAATAATAAGCAATCAAACCTATGTAAAATCCTTGGAATCGATTACCCAATTATCCAAGCTGGAATGGCGGGTGGGGCAACAACAGCTGAGTTAGTTGCAAAAGTATCTGAGACAGGTGCCTTAGGTACATTAGGAGCAGCATATATGAGGCCTGTGGGCATAAGAACAACAATAAAAATGATAAAAGAACAGACAAATCGTCCCTTTGCTGTTAATTTATTTTGTACATCTATGAAGGATGACTTTTCAGGAATGACAGAGGTGCAGTCTGTGCTAAATACGTTTCGAGAAAAGCTAGGAGTGCGAGTAGATGAGGACAATGTAAAAACAATAGATGATTTTGAGGAACAATTTCAAGTATTAATGGAAGAAAATGTACCTGTTATTAGTACAGCATTTGGCATCCTTTCTCCTGAAAAAGTCCAAATAGCTAAAAGTAGAGGTGTAAGGGTAATCACAATGGTTACAACTGTTCGGGAAGCAAAGATCGCTGAACAGGCAGGAGCGGATATTATTGTTGCTCAAGGGAGCGATGCAGGTGGCCATAGAAGTACATTTGATATTAAAGAACACCCAAATGGTGCAAATATCGGAACATTTTCATTAATCCCTCAAGTTGTCGACAATGTGAATGTACCAGTAGTTGCAGCAGGAGGTATCATGGATGGTAGAGGAATGCTTGCGGCAATGGCTCTAGGTGCACAAGGGATACAAATGGGAACACAATTCCTTACGTGCAAGGAGTCTGGTATTCACCACTTATATAAAGCGGCCTTATATCAAAGTACAGAAGAAAGTACAGTCATTACGAAAAGCTTTTCAGGACGTCCAGCTCGGGGTATTAAAAATGAATTTATTACTCATTTTGAACAGTCAGGTATTCCTCCTTTACCATTTCCTAGTCAAAACACATTAACAGCAGATATCCGAAAAGCTGCTGCTGTACAAAATGAGATAAACTTTATGTCTTTATGGTCAGGGCAGGCAACTAGGTTATTAAAGGAAGATAAACCAGCTGAAGTGATCATACGTGAAGTGCTATACGAAATGGAAGAAGTATTGAAGACCTTAAATAAACAATAACAGACTCTTTTACTGGCTTAAAGGATCGTTAAGCCAAGTATTCCTATCAAATTTTCGATAATATTTGATATTTTTCATAATTGATGGTTAATTTAATAGTAGAATTTATGTTATGATAGAGTATATTTTGATTGTGTAAAGGAGCTAATTATGGAAAAAGTACTTGTTTTTGGTCATAAAAATCCGGATACAGATACAATCTGTTCTGCCATTGCGTATGCTGAGTTGAAAAATAAAACCGGACAAAATGCTGAGCCTGTTCGCTTAGGTGAAGTAAACGGTGAAACACAATATGCACTTGATTTCTTCAAAAAAGATGCACCTCGTCTTGTTGAAAAGGTTGCTGGTGAAGCAAAAGAAGTTATTTTGGTTGATCATAATGAGCGTCAACAAAGTGCAGATGATATTACGGAAGTTCGTGTACTTGAAGTAATCGATCATCACCGGATCGCTAACTTTGAAACAAGTGATCCAGTTTACTACCGTGCTGAGCCCGTTGGTTGTACAGCTACAATTCTTAACAAATTGTATAAAGAAAAAGGTGTTCAAATTGAGAAGGAAACAGCTGGATTAATGTTATCTGCGATCATTTCTGACTCTCTTTTATTCAAATCTCCAACTTGCACACAAGAAGATGTAGATGCAGCAAAAGAATTAGCTGAAATTGCTGGTGTTGATGCGAATACATACGGCTTAGATATGCTTAAAGCTGGTGCAGATTTAAGCGATAAATCTGTTGCGCAATTAATCTCACTTGATGCAAAAGAATTCCAAATGGGCTCAAGCAAAGTAGAAATTGCTCAAGTGAACGCAGTTGATACAAACGATGTACTTGTTCATAAAGCGGAAATAGAAGCAGCACTATCAAGCGTTATTGCTGACAAAGGATTAGACTTATTCTTATTCGTTGTTACTGATATCTTAACAAATGATTCAGTTGCCTTAGCAATTGGTAACGAAACGAATAAAGTAGAGCAAGCATTCAATGTGAAACTAGACAACAACCAAGCTACACTTAAAGGTGTTGTTTCACGTAAAAAACAAATTGTTCCCGTGTTAACAGAAGCATTTACGAAATAAGATTAAAAAGCCACAGTCCATCTTTAAATTGGATGTGGCTTTTTTGATTTAATTATAAGGTGAAGAAAGTTTCAATAATTATATTTAATTAACGGGGCTTTATTTCAACAAGAACTACCATTAAACGCGACACCGCCAGTAAAAAACGCAACAAGATCATAAGTGACATATTCATAGCAGAATAAGTCCTATCAAAACGAAGTATATTAAATGAAAACACTTACAAAAATAAACAATACATATTAAAATAGAATCATAGATTCAATAATTTCGAACATAAAGGGGAAATGGGAATGGCGTTAATTCAATGTCAATTTTATTCTGACGTTTTATCATTAAGCACATCGATGACAGTGATCTTACCTCAACAAACTACATCACAAATCGGGATGCAAAATAAGCAAATTGGTGATAAGCATAAAACACTCTTTCTTCTCCATGGTTTTAGTGATGATGATACAATCTGGACTCGTCGTACCTCAATCGAACGATACGTCGCCCCACTTGGATTGGCAGTTGTAATGCCACAGGTTCATCAAAGCTTTTATACGGATATGAAATATGGTAATCGCTATTGGACATTTCTAACCGAGGAATTACCACATATCGCACGTTCTTTCTTCCCATTATCTGCAAAAAGAGAAGACAATTTTGTTGCTGGTTTATCAATGGGAGGTTATGGCGCATTAAAATGGGCGCTTCGCCATCCTGAAAACTTTGCCGCAGCAGCAAGTCTTTCTGGTGCCGTTGATATGGCGAATTGGATCAAACAAGATGGACATTTAGACAATGTGTTCGAACTCATTTATGGTGATGAGGATATAAAAAATACAGAGAATGACCTTTTATGGCTTTTGGAAAAAGGAGACAAATCTCCAGAATTGCAAAAACCAGCGATCTATCAATGCTGTGGGACAGAGGATTTTTTATTTGAAAGCAATGTAACGTTTAAAGAAAAATGTGAACAAACGAGCTATTGTTTAACAACAGATTTTGGACCAGGTGCTCATGATTGGCAGTATTGGGATGATAAAATACAAGATGTGTTGAAGTGGTTACCTCTGTAGACTATATACATAAGACTTAAGTAAACTAAAACAAGGTGGTTCCCCCTTAGGGCGGATAGCCACCTTGTTCAATGTCATTTATTTTAATTACCGTATCTCATATTTATCCTTAAGAGACTCCGGAGCCATCTTAATCATTCTTTCTAAAACAAATGTAGCAATCACGATATCATCGACAACCCCGATAAGTGATAAAAAGTCTGGTATTAAATCAAATGGAAAAAACGCATATGTTAGTATTAATAACACGCCAATTGCTTTTTTGTGTACCTCAACCTCTTTTGATATAAAAAAATCTTTTAAGAAGGGGATAAACTTCCAAAACTTAATGATAAATTTAATTCTTTTAAAATATTTAAACAAACGAATCACCTCTTTTATGATCGGATCGAATAGCTTTGAATGGTTGACACTATACTATTATGAAATCTAGGAGGGTTATTCGTTTCAATTGCAATTTCCTTAGATTACTTGAATGATATCCTGATCTTTACTTTCGATACCTTGATTAAAAGTTAATCTCGTTTTAAAGCGGTAAGATATTCTTTCTGATGAAGTTGGAATCGTTTCAGGTAACTTAAAAGTAAATGAAACTTGATTGTCTTCTTCAGAGTTAATCAGTTTAGAAGACAAAACGGTTGCTGTATCAATGACCTTTTCCTGCTCAGTTGATTGATCAAGCATGACTAAATCACATTCAATTCTTTTTAGTTGTTGTTCAATTGTTCCACCTTTTATATAAAAATGTCCGTTAATTAGTTCACCTCTACGATATGATTCCCTTGGTAAAATAAGATCAATGATCGCTGAACCTACTCCTAATAGAGACATATATTTTCTCAGTAACATTCAAATTCCTCCTCATTTTATTTACTTTGTTTAATATATTTTTGGTCTATTCGTTTTTCGATTTTTTCAAGTTGATTTTTATCTTTGAGAAGTTCTTCTTTGTTTCTTTTCATTAACTCCATGAATGACACTTTTTTCATTTTGAAAGCTCCTTTTGTCGTTCCCCGAGTAGGAAAAGGGATATAAAAAAACCTTTACCATCATTGGTAAAGGTTTTAGAAACAAATAAAGACCTTTACCGATAAGTAAAGGTCTTGCTAACAACATTACGTTGCCAACAAAGCCGAGAGTGGGAAAACTCCGTAATGACGACTTTGTTGTTAAAGCTACTCCCCTTTAGGAGATACGATTTAATTATTTGAGTTAATCATAAGGTATTTTTAATAAAGCGTCAACAGATAATTAGCGGATTATCCAGGAAAAATGTGACAATTTTGTTAATTGATCTTCTGATCTGTATGATAGCCTAAACAAATGTTAAAGTTAATAATCTATTCATAGCTTTGTGAAAAAGATTTTTTTAAGATAATATTAGAAAAGAAGACATTATTATTTATATAGGAATGAATATAGCTTTTTATAGTTGTTTTCAGAGTGTAACATAATATTTCCTATCTAAAGGGAAATGACATTTTCATATTATAAGAGATAAAAGATTCAGGAGGAAAAGAAGAAAAATGCTTAAAACGTCCTTAACAACTACGTTTGGGTCATTGCAGTGGTTGTTTTTTATTTTTGCAAATGTTGTTGTAGTCCCAATCTCAATTGGTGTTGCATTTGAATTACCTTCATATGAAGTGGCGACAATCCAACGAAGCTCTTTTATTTTTACTGGTGTTGCTTGTATGCTCCAAGGATTAATCGGGCATCGTTTTCCAATTATGGAGGGACCTTCAGGAGTCATTTGGGCACTAGTTCTTAATTTGAGTTTTTCCGCATCATCACTTGGAATGAGCTTGCAAACAATTGGTGGAGGAATTGCAACAGGGATGATTGTAGCAGGTATTTTTACTATCATCATTTCTGTCTTTCGTTTATATTGGATTTTACATAAGCTCATTACACATATGGTTATGAGTGTTTATTTATTTTTACTTACCTTTCAACTTATCATGATATTTTTTATGGGGATGTTAAAAATAAATGAAGATGGAAAACTCGATTTACCTATTACACTATTTTCAATAGGAATCGTCATCTTTGTGAGTATGCTAAATATAGTAGGAAATAAAGGGATCGGGAATTTTTCTATTTTAATAGGAATGATAGTAGGCTGGTTAGGATATTCATTATTATTTTCTACAGAAGTACAGAATATAAGTAGGGGTGTTTCACTTACATTATTTCCACTTGGTCAGCCGAACCTAGAAATAGGTATTATCGCGATTACCTTTTTGGGCTGCTTGGTTAACTTAAGTAATACAACAACCTCTGTTGAAGCAACAGCGAAACTCTATCAAGATCATGAACTACCAACTGAACAGAGGTACAGAAGCTCTTATTTATTAACAGGATTATACGCAGCCCTTGCTCCGCTATTCGGGCTTATTTCCTATTCACCATATGCTTCATCAATTGGCTTTTTGGAGAGTACAAAAATGCTTAAAAAGAAACCCTTTCTAATCGGGGGGGCACTAATGGTTCTTCTAGGAATTATTCCTGCTCTAGGTTCTCTACTGGCTACACTTCCAATTACTGTTGGGAATGCGGTTTTGTTTGTTGCTTATATTCAATTATTCGGAACTTCTATAAAAAGCTTAAATGGCTATACCTTTACATCTAAAACAATATATAGGCTTGCTATACCGGTATTAGTAGGAGTTTGTATTATGACATTAGACAGCAAGATATTTACTAGCTTGCCGATTTACCTCCAACCATTAATCGGGAACGGATTTATTATGGGTGTACTACTGTCCGTCTGTTTAGAAAAAATGATAAATTGGGAGAAGGTTATAGAGTGACAAGAATAAATACCTATCAATCGAAGGGCTGACAAAATTCAGCCACAATCATTAGGGAACTTCCCTAATATGGTTAATTGAAAGCGTTGTCTAATTACCATCTTCCTCTTAGAGAAGTATAAGGATAAACAAAAGTCAAAGTAAACAAATATATTTCCAATAAAAACAAACAAAAACGGGTATCAAAACAAAAGGAAAAGTAGTATAATCATTAAAAAGATAGCTTAGAAGAAATTGGTTCATTTTGAATGGAGGTTAATAGATGAAGGTCTCTCTTTTTATTACTTGCTTAGCAGATGTTTTTTATTCGAACGTTGGGAAGCATACAGTAGAGCTTTTAGAGAAACTTGGCTGTGAAGTAGATTTTCCTGAACAACAAACATGCTGTGGTCAGCCTGCTTATAATAGTGGTTATCATAAGGAAACAAAGGAAGTTGCAAAACATATGATTCGAACGTTTGAGGATTCAGATTATGTGGTTGGACCATCTGGTTCATGTGTAGCAATGCTACGTGAGTATGGTCATTTATTTGAAAATGAACCTGCTTGGAAAGAAAAAGCAGAAAAATTAGCAAGTAAATCATTTGAATTAACACAGTTTATTGTTGAAGTATTAAAGGTAGAAAACGTGAATGCGAGTTTACCAGCATGTGCTACCTATCATAAATCTTGTCACATGACACGGCTGCTCGGGGTGAAGGATGCTCCTGGAAAGCTTCTAGATCATGTAGAAGGCTTGGAGGTTAAACCACTTCCGAATAGCCAAGATTGTTGTGGATTTGGTGGAACGTTTTCTGTGAAAATGGTGCCAATATCTGAACAGATGGTAGATGAAAAAGTACAGCATGTTGAGGAAACTGGAGCAGACATTTTAATTGGTGCTGATTGTGGTTGTTTAATGAATATCGGTGGAAGAATTAACCGAAAAGGAAAACCAATCAAGGTTATGCATATTGCTGAAGTACTGAATAGTGAGGTGAAATAACCATGGCAATGAAAATTGGTGAAGATAAGTTCTTTGAACGAGTAGATAAAGGGGTTCAAAATACATTTATGCGTAATGCTGTCGTCTCTGCTCAGGAGCGGATGCAAGGCAAACGCTTAGCAGCTGTAGAAGAGCTAGGTAATTGGGAAGAATGGCGTAAGCTTGGTGAGGAAATCAGAACTCACACGCTTGAAAATATTGATTATTATTTAGAACAACTTAGTGAAAATGTAACAAAGCGTGGCGGTCACGTATTCTTTGCTTCAACAAAGGAAGAAGCAAATGAGTATATCTCGAAGGTAGCAAAAGAAAAGCGAGCAAAGAAAGTCGTAAAGTCAAAGTCAATGGTAACAGAGGAAATTAATTTAAATGCAGCTTTAGAAAAAGCAGGCTGTGAGGTGATTGAAACAGATTTAGGAGAATATATCCTCCAGCTTGATGATCATGATCCTCCATCACATATTGTTGTACCTGCACTGCATAAAAATAAAGAACAAATTCGTGACACGTTTAAAGAAAAACGAGGCTATGATAAATCAGAAATTCCTGAAGAACTTGCACTTTTTGCAAGGGAACAGCTCCGTCAAGAATTTCTAAGCGCAGATTTAGGAATAACAGGCTGTAATTTCGCTGTCGCAGAATCAGGTTCAATTAGTCTTGTGACAAATGAAGGAAATGCAGGTCTTGTAACCGCTTTACCGAAGACGCAAATTACAGTAATGGGAATGGAGCGAATTGTTCCTACGTGGGAAGAGCTAGATATACTTGTTAGTTTACTTTGTCGAAGCTCTGTAGGACAAAAATTAACAAGTTATATTACCGGTTTAACTGGCCCTAAGGATGAAGGTGATGTTGACGGTCCAGAGGAATTCCATCTTGTCATTGTTGATAATGGACGATCAAATATATTAGGTACTGAGTTCCAAAGTGCTCTTAATTGCATTCGTTGTGCAGCATGTGTCAATGTATGTCCTGTTTATCGCCATATTGGTGGTCATTCATATGGTTCAATTTATGCAGGCCCAATCGGTGCTGTCTTAACACCGCTATTAGGTGGTTATGAGGATTATAAAGAGCTTCCCTATGCATCATCTCTATGTGCTGCATGTACAGATGCATGTCCTGTGAAAATACCACTTCACGAATTGCTGATTAAACATCGTAGAAAAATTGTAGAGGATGAGAAAAAATCTCCTTTTGCAGAAAAACTTGCAATGAAGGGATATCAGTTAGCAGCCAGTTCACCAAGTCTATATAAGGCGGGGACAAAATCAGCTTCTACCGTTATGGCACCTTTTACACAATCAAACAGCATTCAAAAAGGTCCTGGTCCAATGAAACCATGGACAGATGTTCGAGATTTTCCTGCACCTAATAAAGAAAGATTTAGAGATTGGTATAAAAAGAGAGAGAAAGGTGAGGAATAGGAATGGGAAAAGGACAAGTTTACAATCGAGAATCATTCCTAAATACGGTTGTTGCTAAGCTTGGTCGTGAGCGAAAAACAAATGTCTCTAAGCCTGTTTGGACAACTACCCCACAATTCGAGGTACTAAAAGATGCATCACAAGATGAATTAGTGGATGTACTGAAAAAACACTGTGAAGTCATTCATACACAGTTTATTGAGACAAATCTAGAAAAGCTTACACAAACAATACGTAATGTATTTGAACAGTACGAGGTTGGTAGTATCGTGACTTGGAAAGACGAGCGCCATAGAGAATTTGGATTAGATGAAGGATTACTCACACAATTACCAAACGAAGGTACCAGCGTTCATATTTGGGATCCTGCATTAAAGGAAAAGAATATACAAGCCGCTGAAAAAGCAGATGTTGGAATCACCTTCAGTGATATTACCTTAGCAGAATCAGGTACGGTTGTGTTGTTCAGTAACGAAAATAAGGGTAGATCTGTGAGTTTATTACCGAAAACCTATATTGCAATTGTGCCAAAAAGTACGTTAGTTCCGAGAATGACACAAGCTACATCAATTATTAGTAAACAAGTACAAGCTGGAGAAAAAATCTCATCTTGTATTGACTTCATTACAGGGCCGAGTAATAGTGCGGACATTGAACTGAACTTAATTGTTGGAGTGCATGGTCCGATTAAAGCAACTTATATCCTGGTGAACGATAAATAAAAAGAATTTCAAAAATAAACAAAAAACATATTCAAAAATAAACAAACATATTGTATAATAAAAAACAGATAATCAAATGAAAAAACAGAAACAAACAATATAGAGGAGGAAACAAAATGGTACAAAGTTTATGGAATAAAGAGCAAGCTTCAGTATTACCTCAAGGGGTAGAGGAATTAGTATATCGTTCCAATCTAATCGGATCAGATCGCTCAGTTTGTAACTGGGGTGGCGGAAATACGTCAATGAAAACAATTGAAAAGGATTTCCGTGGCCGTGATGTTGAAGTTATGTGGGTAAAAGGAAGCGGATCAGATTTAGCAACGATGAAAACTCATAACTTTACAGGCTTAAAAATGGAAGACATCCGTCCTTTAATTGAAAAAGACGAAATGCCTGATGAAGAAATGGTTGCTTATCTTGCGCATTGCATGATCGATAGCAAGCACCCGCGTGCATCAATCGAAACACTTTTACATGCATTTTTACCATTCAAACATGTTGACCACACACATCCAGATGCAATCATCAGTGTTTGCTGTGCAGATAACGGTCGACAAATTGCAGAAGAAATTTACGGAGACCGCTTCGTATGGGTACCATATGTACGCCCAGGATTTACATTATCAAAAATGATCGCTGAAGGTGTGAAAAATAATCCAAATGCAGAGCTAGTTCTAATGGAAAAACATGGTCTAGTTGTTTGGGGAGAAACAGCAGAAGAAAGCTATGAAAAAACAATTTCAATTATCAATGAAGCAGAACAATATATTCAAGCTAGAGTTGTAGAGGAAAACGTATTTGGCGGACAAAAATACGAAGCACTTTCAGAAGAAGACCGCAAAAATGTTTTAGCGCAAGTAATGCCAGTTATCCGTGGTGCTGTTAGTGATGAAAAGAAAATGCTATTAACATATGACGATGCTGATGATGTCCTGCAATTTGTAAACAGTAACAATGCACCAGAACTATCACAAGTTGGAGCTGCATGCCCTGACCATTTAGTTCATACAAAAATGACACCATTATACATTGAGTGGAATCCACAAACAGAAGATGTTGCTAGCTTAGTAGAAAAAGTAAAAGCTGGAATTGAAAGCTTTAAAGAAGAGTACAAAGCATATTTTGAAAGAAATAAAAATGAAGGTGACCAAATTTCTGAAGCAGCTCCTCGAGTTATTTTAATCCCAGGAATCGGGATGGTTAACACTGGGAAGAATGTTGCGAATGCAAACGTGAGCGGAGCATTATACCACCGTGCAATTGCAGTTATGAAAGGGTCTACTACTCTAGGCAGCTTCGTTTCTCTGAACGAAAATGAATCTTTTAATGTTGAATATTGGCCACTTGAGCTTTACAAACTATCATTAGCTCCTGCTGAAGCTGAATTTTCAAGACAAGTAGCATTTGTAACTGGTGGTGCAGGTGGAATCGGAAGCGAAACTTGCCGTCAATTTGTTGCCGAAGGTGCACATGTAGTGATCGCTGACCTTAACCTTGAAGGGGCAGAAAAGGTAGCAGCTGAAATTAATGAGCAATATGGCGAGGGCCGTGCATTTGCTGTGAAAATGGATGTAACAAGCGAGGAAGCGGTTCAAGCAGCATTTGAACAGACTGCATTAACTTATGGCGGTGTTGACGTTATCGTAAACAACGCAGGTCTAGCAACATCAAGTCCATTTGATGAAACGTCTTTAAAAGAGTGGAACCTTAACATGAACGTACTTGGAACAGGATATTTCTTAGTTGCTCGTGAAGCGTTTAAACAAATGAAATCACAAGGCGTTGGCGGAAACATGGTATTCATTGGCTCTAAAAACTCTGTATATGCTGGTAAAAATGCAGCAGCTTACAGCTCTGTTAAAGCGATGGAGACTCACCTTGCAAGATGTATCGCAGCAGAAGGCGGAGAATTCGGAATTCGCGTAAACTCTGTACTTCCAGACGCAGTCCTTCAAGGATCAGCAATCTGGGGATCAAACTGGAGAGAAGAACGTGCTGCAGCGTACGGGATTCACCCAGACCAATTAGAAGAACACTATCGTAAACGTACAACTTTATTAGTGAACATCTATCCAAAAGATATCGCTCAATCGATTTTATTCTTTGCTTCTTCAAAATCAGATCGAACTACAGGATGTATGCTAACAGTTGACGGCGGAGTACCAGCAGCGTTTACTAGATAATTAACAAAAGCGCAAGCGACCGTTTAGCGACGAGAAACAAGAGCACTCCGTATGAGATAAAGCGAGACTTCCATCAGTGGTTTTCTGATGGATAGCGAGACTTATCGGATCTTTACTGGCAGTTATTATTTACTGACCGTTAAGGTGCGGCAAAGGAAACACGAAGAGCGTAAGCGATTCGATGTTGACTTAGCGTATAAGGAGTGTGAAGTTCACTAGTCGCTGGGAGCTGGGGCTGGATGTCAAAGCGCTAAATTCACATGTCTAGAAATTAATAAATTCCTAGTAAGTAATTAATTAACATCAAGGTGTAATAGGTTAAAATGCTATTACACCTTGATCTATAATTAAGAGATGAAAATAAATATAACCAATAATATGAAAACGCTTTACTTACGACGTTGACAAGGGACTATGCGTTAATTGTTTACTATGTGATAATATTTATTTAGAGCCTACAAGCGGAAGAATAACTTTTAGCACGTAAGCTCAAATCTCATAATATTATTTCCTCATTGTGAGTAACTGGGAGGGTATGAATACAGATGCTTGTAGCAGAAAGACATCGTAAAATTGTTGAAGTTGTAAATGAAAAACTAAGTGTAAGAGTAACTGAGTTAAGTAAGGCATTTAAAGTAACCGAAGAAACAATTAGACGTGATCTCGAGAAATTAGAAAAAGAAAATTTACTGCGCCGAAGCCATGGTGGTGCAGTTAGTATTCAAGATGAGCAATCAGAGGTTTCTTATACAGAAAGAGAAATAACAAACTCACTGGAAAAGAAATCTATTGCAATAGAAGCGGTAAAACTTATTAAACCTGGTGAGCAAATTGTTTTAGATGCAAGTACAACTGCATGGTATATGGCAAAGGAAATGCCAGATGTTCCATTAACTGTTATCACTAACTCAATAAAAGTGGCAGTGGAACTCAGTAAAAAAGAGCAGGTAAAAGTAATCTCAACTGGAGGTATGCTTCTACCAAAATCATTATCATATGTTGGCCCTTTAGCTGAAAGGTCACTTAACATGTATCATGTGAACAAGGCGTTTATTTCCTGTAAAGGAGTGCACATTGAAGGTGGATTAAGTGATTCAAATGAATGGCAGGCGTTACTGAAAAGACAAATGATGTTAATATCTGATCAAACCATTCTAATGGCTGATTCTACTAAGTTTGGCGTGCGAACCTTTGCTCATATTACTGAGATCGGGCAAGTTAGTTGTGTACTTACAGATTCAAATCTCGATGAAGCCTATAGTAGGGCATTAGAAGAAAAAGGTGTAAAGATCCAAACTGTTGGGGTTAGTCCGTAAAAGCGGAGGACTCAGGTGAAGAGGAAGCTTCCCCAACCTGATTAAAATAGTGTTAAAAGAGAGGGCGGACCTAAATTAGTCAGCCTCTTTTTCTAAAAAAATCAACAAAGAAAATCGTGAGGCATGATCATGAATTCTGACCTTTTACAAGAATTACTTCAATTAAATAGTGAGGAAAAACTGATGCTTCAACAACAAAATGAAGTAAAAAAGGAACTATACACAAGTCAGGATCATTTTGTCGTTGAAAGTGAGAAATTCCTAAAGCAAAATACAATGATTATGGTACGTAAGCATACGAGATTTGTTGATTTTCCAAAACATAAACACAATTATATTGAAGTAAATTATGTTTTTAATGGAATGCTTAAGCAAACAGTTGGAAATGAACGGTTTACCTTAAAAAAAGGGGATCTACTCTTTTTAAATCAACATATTGAGCACGAGCTAGAGGCATGTGGTGAAGAGGATATCATCATTAATTTTATTATCAGGCCCGAATTCTTTTCGTTTATCTTTTCCTATTTAACAACAGAAAACTTAATAAGTAATTTCCTAATTAATAGTTTATTTAACCGAACTCAAAATGGTCAATACCTTTATTTTGCTGTATCAGAAGTAGTAAGTATTCAAGAGTTGATTGGGAAAATAATTCTGGAAATTATGAATCCCTCTATTATGTCTGAATCGACGATCAAACTATACATGGGCCTTTTAATGGTAGAACTCATTAAGCATTCTGACAAGGTGAAATATAAGGAGGATTCACATAAACATCGAACAATTGTAGAGTCCTTAAAATATATAGAAGAGCAATTTAATCATGCTACATTATATCAATTGGCTGATAAACTAAATCAGCCACACTATACGTTAAGTAAGCAAATTAAAAAGGCGACTAATTTTACATTTAAAGAACTACTTCAAGAGAAAAAACTAAGTGTCGCAAAGGAATTATTAGAAAATACCTCGCTCTCTATTACTGCAATTATCGAGCAGGTAGGGTATGAAAATATTAGCTATTTTTATCGTGTGTTTAAAGGCAAATACGGATATACACCTAAGCAGTTTAGAGAGAAAATGCTTAAATAATTATGATGGAAAGTTCCTATCTTTCAAGTTTATAGAGGAAATATAGCTTTTATATCCTTAGAGGAGAGAAGTGCAAATAAGGACAATGAAATAGTTGAATTACGTTATTGGATCTTCTATTTATTTGTTCTATTATGTAAATAGGCAAACGTTTTCAATGAAGAGGGTGAAGATAATGAGCAAATATAGCTTAGCAGTTGATATTGGTGCATCAAGTGGGAGATTAATTCTTGGGCATCTTGAAAATGGAAAGCTGCAATTAAACGAAATTCATCGATTTGAAAACAATATTGTTCAGAAGGGTGAGCATTATTGTTGGGATGTAGACAAATTATTCAATGAAATAAAAGCTGGAATAAATAAATGCAAGGATTTAGATGTTAAGCCAGAAAGTATTGGCATCGATACTTGGGCTGTTGACTTTGTCTTATTAGATGAAAATAATAAGCCATTAACAGATGCGGTAGCATATCGCGATCCTAGAACAGATGGAATAATGGAAGAGGTTTTCAAGGTGATTCCAAAGGAAAAGCTTTACCTTGAAACAGGTATTCAATTCCAAAAATTCAACACGATTTATCAATTATATGCGCTAAAACAGAAGTCTCCAGAGGTTCTAAAAAAAGCGAAAGCGTTTCTTATGATTCCAGAGTATTTTAACTTTTTACTAACTGGTAAAAAAGCAAACGAATACACGAATGCAACATCGACACAACTAGTGAATGCATTTACGAAAAAGTGGGATCATGAATTATTGGACAAATTGGGGATAAATAAAGAGATGTTCCAGGATATTAAAACACCAAAAACGGTGTTAGGAACCCTTTCTGAAGAACTTGTATCCGAATTTGGCTTTGATATGAAGGTTGTTCTTCCTGCTACACATGATACAGGATCAGCTGTAATATCTGTCCCTGAATTAGAGGATACGATTTATATAAGCTCTGGTACATGGTCATTAATTGGCGTTGAAAATCGCTTCCCAATTTGTGTCCCTAAAGCTCTCGAATACAACTTTACTAATGAAGGTGGAATCGACTATCGTTTCCGTTTTCTAAAGAATATCATGGGACTTTGGATGATCCAGGAAGTAAAAAGGAATTACAACGACAAATACACATTTGCTGAATTAGTTGACCTAGCTCGCTCAGAGAAAGAATTCAACTCAATTGTGAATGTTGATGATGATCGTTTCTTGAAACCAGAAAATATGATTGAAGAAATTCAAAACTACTGTAAAGAAACAAATCAACAAGTGCCCCAATCTCCTGGGCAAATTGCAAAATGTGTGTATGAAAGTTTGGTAGACAGCTATAAACATGCTATCAATGAAATAGAAGAAATTTTCGAAAAGACATTCCCTAAGGTAAATGTCATTGGCGGAGGCTGTCAGAATGAAATGTTAAACCAAATCATCGCTGATGTGACTAATAAAGAGGTTGTTGCAGGGCCGATAGAAGCAACTGCAATCGGCAATATTGTTGCTCAGCTTATGGCTCTTGGGGAAATTAAGGATATTTCACAAGCTAGAACGATTATTAAAAATTCATTTGAGGTTAAAACCTACAAACAATCATTAGTGAGAGGATGAGAAATATGTCAATTAAACAAAGTTATGAATTAGCAAAGAAAGAATACGAAAAATGGGGCATCAACGTTGATGAAGCTTTAGAAAAGTTAAAACAAGTACCAATTTCAATTCATTGCTGGCAAGGTGATGATGTTAGCGGTTTTGAAGTAAACAAAGGTGAATTATCTGGTGGAATTGATGTAACAGGAAACTATCCTGGTAAAGCAAGAACACCAGAAGAGTTGAGAAGTGATTTAGAAAAAGCTCTTACGCTTATTCCGGGGAAGCACCGTGTGAACTTGCATGCGATCTATGCTGAAACAAACGGTGAAGTAGTAGAAAGAGACAAGCTTGAACCTAAGCACTTTGAAAACTGGGTAAACTGGGCTAAGGAAAACGGATTAGGTCTTGATTTTAACCCAACGTTATTTTCACATGAAAAGTCTGCTGATGGCCTAACTTTATCACATCCAGATCAAGAGATTAGAGAATTCTGGATTAACCATTGTATTGCAAGCCGTAAAATTGCTGAATACTTCGGGAAAGAATTAGGATCACCGACTTTAACAAACATTTGGATTCCAGATGGCTATAAAGATGTACCTAGTGATCGTCTTACACCAAGAGTACGTTTAAAAGAATCTTTAGATAAAATCTTTGAAGAAGAAATTGATGAACAATATAATATCGATGCAGTAGAAAGTAAGTTATTCGGTATCGGTTCTGAATCATATGTTGTCGGCTCACACGAATTTTATTTAGGCTATGCCTTAAAAAATAACAAACTATGTCTACTAGATACTGGACATTATCATCCAACAGAAATGGTATCAAATAAAATTTCTGCGATGCTTCTATACAGTGACAAACTAGCACTACATGTATCAAGACCAGTACGTTGGGACAGTGATCATGTTGTTACACTAGATGATGAGTTAAAGGAAATTGCTCTAGAAATCGTTCGTAATGATGCATTAGAAAAAGTCATGATTGGTCTAGACTTCTTTGACGCAAGTATTAACCGTGTTGCAGCATGGACGATTGGAACACGTAACATGATTAAATCCTTACTGAATGCAATGCTTGTACCGAATGATCATTTAAAACAATTACAAGAAGAAGGAAACTTCACTGAAAGATTAGCACTAATTGAGGAGTTCAAAACATATCCTTTCGGAGCAATTTGGGATTACTACTGTGAGCAAATGGGTGTTCCAGTAAAAGAAACTTGGTTAGAAGATGTGAAGAAGTATGAAAAGGAAGTTTTATCTAATAGATAAATTGCAAAAGGGCTTAAACCACTTATACGGTTTAAGCCTTTTTTTGATGATAAGAAAAGCTTTTTATTAACTTTTCATAGAAAACAAATGAAACACCCTGCAATTATTACATGAATTTTAAATATATAAATATACTTAAAATGATGATTTATATCGTAAAAATAATGTGTTTTAATAATATTTAACTAAAAAGTTGTTATGACAAAATAATGGCATTTTCTGATTGTGACAAAACTATGACATCTTAGTCTTTAATGTTTGTTTTCATCACCATATAATGAAAACGTATTCAAAATACATAAAAATTTCTAAGGGGGATATGGAATGAAAAGGGATATTTTATTTAAAATTATTGTATTTTTGGCAATCATTTCAATGGTTTTGACAGCTTGTTCATCAACATCTTCAACTAATTCTCAAAAGCCATCTGATACAAAGGCGAAAAATGCAGAAAACATTAACACTGAAGTACAAGTTGATGCACCGTTTGATGGATGGGTTGAAGGTTTACCTAAAATTACAGCTCCAGAAGGTTTTGATTGGAAGCAGTTTGAAGGAGTGGAGTTAAATGTTATCACTGAAAACACTCCACCCTCATCCGCACTTGCTGCAAACATCAATTTATTTGAAGATGTAACAGGAATTAAAGTGAATATTGAACAAAGTGATTTAGGAACAGTAGTTGAAAAAACAAGCCTGGATTTTAATGCAAAATCAGCGAAATATCATGTAATCTATGCGGATCCATATCAAATCTTAGCAAAGCATTCACAACATTTTGTAGACTTAAATGCATTTATTGATGAGAAAACAATGCCTGCTATCCCTGGCGGCTTAGAAGATTTCATCCCGAGTCAATTAGAAGTTAATGGATACATGGGGGATACGGAAGCACTTTACGCATTACCATATGATAACCCAACAATGGTTTTAGCATATCGTAAAGACGTATTTGAAAAATATAAAGACGAATTTATGGCTGATAAAGGATTTGATTGGACACCAGGACCTAATTTAACTTGGGAACAATATTATGAAGCTGCTAAGTGGATAACAGAAAAAGCAGCTGCTGGTGAAATCACTGAAGTAAAATATGGTGCAGGACACCAAGCAAAGCAACATGACTCCTTAATGAATGACTATAGTAATATCCTCGCTGGATATGGTGGAGATTATTTCGAAGATACAGAATTAGGGGCAGTAGGTAAATCAAATCCAGGAAAATCTGCAATGACTTCAGATGCTGCAAAAAAGTCTGCTGAACTTTATAAAAAAATCATTGATGTTTCAGCACCAGGAAGTACTTCTTGGGATTGGTCTGGATTAGGAGAAGGTTTTGCAGCTGGTGATATTGCGATGGCTCCAGAATGGCATGAGTTCTCATCTATGTTCGAAAACCCAGATTCATCCAAAGTTGTGGGAAAAGTATCATGGGCATCATTACCAAAAGGTGATGTTCGTCAAGCACATTCATACGGTGGAACAGGTATAGGTATTAACAAATATGGAACTGATGAAGAAAAGAAAGCAGCATGGTTATTCCTTGTTTGGGCAACCTCGCCTCAAGCACAATATATGATCTTAAAATCAGAAGTGGGTGGTTCAACGCCAACACGTCATTCTGTTTATGATATTGAAGAGGTACAAAAAGGTATGCAAGCAGGTACTGAAGAATCAAAACAAATGCCAAACTTATTACCAATGAAAGTTACGTTAGAGGCTTGGAAAGAAGAAAATGTGTACATGAGACCTAAAGTTCCTCAATGGCCACAAATAGATACATTTATTTTCACTGAATTATCGAAAATGTTAGCAGATCAACAAACTCCAGAGGAAACAGTTGAAGAAATTGCTAAACAAAGTGATCAAGCAACAGGAAATTAATGTATGTCTGAAAGATAGGAGGATTTCTCCTATCTTTCCTTAAAAGAAAGGAAGTGAAAATGCTTTGAGAACAAATGCGGAATATTCAAAATTAAAAGATAGCAACCAAACTAACTATAAAAAGGAAAAGTCAACTTCTTTTCTTAATCTATTAAACATAAAAAAATACAAAACAGAGCATTGGATGATTCTCCCATCGATAATTATTTTAGCTATTATCAGTATTTTTCCTTTCCTTTATTTGATTTATGCCAGTTTCATGGACTTTATGATCTCATCAGATCAGCCTACATTTAATGGGATTACCAACTGGAAGAAGGTACTAATAAATGACACGTTCTGGGCATCATGGGGACGTACACTTATTTTCGCTGTTGTCGGATTATTACTAGAAGTTATGATTGGCGTAGGAATTGCTTTAGCAATCTATGAGTTACCAAAAGGAAGGAATCTAGTTGTTACATTGTGGATGATTCCAATCTTTGTTGCCCCGATTGTAGCAGGTTTACTAGGACGTTTCCTTTTGAATTCAACATATGGACTTTATGCTTGGTTATTGAGTCTTGTAGGTATTGATGTCCAAATCTTGGGAGACGTAAAAACAGCATTAGCGGCTGTAATATTAATGGATGTTTGGGAATGGACTCCGTTGATTACCATGATTGTATTAGCAGGGCTTCAATCCTTACCAAAAGAACCACTAGAAGCTGCTCAAGTTGATGGTGCAAATTATATGCAACGTTTAATTAAAGTCGTGTTCCCGCTTGTTTCAAGAACAATTTTAGTTGCATTACTAATCCGTTCAATGGATATTCTCCGCTTTGTCGATACAATTAAAATCACAACAGAAGGTGGTCCTGCTGATTCTACCAAAGTAATAGGTTTCTATTTAATGGAAGTGGCTTTTAAATTCCAGGATTTTGGTGCAGCAGCTGCATTAGGATTAACGATGTTGTTTGCGACCATATTCTTAGGAAAACAATTCGTAAATTTCATGACGAAAGGAGACGAGTAACATGGCTGTACCAAATCATGTGAAAAAAACTGTTAAGAATACATTTCTTTATACAATTGTAACACTAGCATTAGTTTGGGCGCTCCTCCCAATTGTCTGGATGGTCATGTCATCAGTAAAAACCGAAGCGGGAATGTTTTCGATGCCTCCTAAGTTTTTCTTTAAGCCAAATTTTGAAACATTTAAATTCATGTTTTCAGAAGAAGGGAACTTTTTTAGCTTTTTAAGTAATAGTGTCATTGCATCAGTACTCTCAACCATTATTTCTTTAGTATTAGGTACTTTAGGTGGGTTTGCCTTAGCAAGAGGGAATTTTAAAAATGAAAAGGCCTTGTCTTTCTGGATCATTAGTACCCGTATGGCACCAATTCCAGCTGTTATTTTACCGCTCTACTTAATGTTTTCAAATCTAGGTTTAATTGGTACAATGCCAGGTCTTCTTTTTGCCTATACTACTTTTAATCTACCATTTGCTTTATGGATGATGATGGTCTTCTTTAAAGAAGTTCCTCAAGCATTAGAAGAGGCTGCAATGATTGACGGGTGCAGCCGTTTCCAAGCATTTTGGAGAATTGCCCTTCCACCAGTAGCACCAGGTTTGGTTGCAACAGGTATTTTATGCTTAATGTTTTCATGGAATGACTTTATGTTTGCTTCTGTGTTTTCAGGACATGACACACAAACAGTGCCTGTAGCAGCTTCTCTATTAATCACACAAAATGGTATTGCGTGGGGGCAAGCAATGGCAACAGGAACAGTTATTATTACACCAATGGTTATTGCAGGTCTAGCAGTCAGAAAATACCTTGTTCAAGGACTGTCAATGGGAGCTGTCAAATAGAATAATCTAAAGGAGAATGGATATGAGTATTCAAAATAAAGAAAGACCGATAGAAAAAATCGAAGTACCAAATGTAATGAAAGCAGCAGTAATGAATAAGCCATTTGATATTGAATTACAAGAGGTCGCAGTTCCAAAGGTTCTGGGTGAGGAAGTATTAGTTAAGGTAATGGCTGTTGGTGTTTGCGGTTCGGACATTCATTATTATGAACATGGGAAAATTGGTCGTTACGTTGTAGAAAAGCCAATTATTCTTGGTCATGAATGCGCAGGAATTGTAGCAGAGGTCGGTGAGAATGTTACAAAAGTTAAAGTCGGAGATCGTGTGGCTATTGAACCAGGAATTACTTGTGGCAGATGCGATTATTGTAAAGAGGGAAGATATAATCTTTGTCCAGATGTTCAATTTTTAGCAACTCCCCCAGTAGATGGAGCATTTGTGCAGTATATTAAACATCGTGAAGATTTTTTATTTCCTATTCCAGATGATCTTTCGTTTGAAGAGGCTTCATTGGTTGAACCATTTTCAGTAGGTATACATGCGGCCAAACGTTCTAAGCTTCAACCTGGTTCAACTGTAGCAATTATGGGGATGGGACCTGTTGGTTTGACTGCAATTGCTGCAGTTAAAGCCTTTGGAGCTGCAAAAATCATTGTCACAGATTTAGAAGCTAATCGTCTAGAAGCTGCAAAAAAGTTAGGTGCAACTCATGTAATCAATGTATTAGAAAACGATCCAAATGAAGAGATTTTTAACATTACAAACGGTAAAGGTGTTGACGTTGCTTTTGAAACCGCTGGAAATCCTAAGGCGTTAAAATCTGCTCTTCAAGCTGTCAAACGTGGTGGGAAAATGGCTATTATCGGACTCCCGCCACAAGATGAAATCGGTCTTAATGTTCCATTAATAGCAGACAATGAGCTTGATATTTTTGGTGTTTTCCGCTATTCAAACACATATCCTCAAGGAATTGAGTTCTTACAATCAAAATCGACTGATTTAAAAAGCTTGATTACAGATCGTTATTCCTTAGAAGAAACAAAGGCGGCCATGGAAAGAGCACGATTAAATAAAAAAGCAAGTCTAAAAGTAATCGTTTATCCAAATGGGATTATTGAAGAGTAAAGTCAAATGCATGGAAAGAATCGTAGAGTTCTAGATATAAAGGATTAATAGGTGGGGTTATCACAACCAAAAAGTACTAGTGAGTGTAAAGTGTTAGTCTATCTATTTAATTAATCTATTAATATTCCTGTTTTCATAGATTTTAAGTTTAATATATAATAGGGCATAAATAATATTCTAAAAACTTAAAATTCTATGAAAAGGGGAGATAGAATGAGTAAAATTCAATTACTTAGCTCAAGACAGGAATCATTACTACGGACACTATTATTTACAACTAAACCTGTTTCCTATAAACAAATATCTTCCCAGTTAAAATTAAGTACAAGAACGATCCAGAGGGAAGTTTCCGCTTTAAAATCAATCTTAGAAGAGTTTAATTTGAAAGTTGTAAGTAAGATGGGCTCTGGTATTATGATTGATGGTAATCTTGAAGACAAAGCTTTGCTTGATAAAACAATGTTAAAGGCAAATACATTTCAAATTTATTCCCCTGAGGAAAGACAAGAAGGTATGTTATTTGACTTACTTATTGCCACTGAACCCATTAAGTATTTTTTGTTGAGTAATAAATATGGAGTTACTGAAGCCACAATTAGTAACGATTTAGATAAGCTAGAATCTACATGTAAGAGAAATAATTTAACGATAATTCGAAAAGCAGGATTTGGTGTTTTGATTTATGGACTAGAAAATGACAAAAGATCTGCGTTATCTAAACTTCTTCATAAAGATATAACCTTTGAAGAGTGGTTTGAGTTATTTCAACTTTCAGAACAGGAGGGAAAAACAATTGAAAGCAGTCAACTTAATCAATCAGTTTGTAAGCGATTACGAAAATTTGTAGAAACTTCTAATATTTTAAAGGTAGAACATGCTGTAAAAGAAGTTCTTGACTCTCAAACTGTTATTGAGTTGTCTGATCGAAGTTATGTCAATTTAATTGTACATCTTATATTAGCGATAGAAAGAATTAATCATCAGGCCAATTATGCTTGTGAAGACGAAAGTATATTGCCTGAGATTGAAACAATGGAAGAGTATATTGTCGCAATACAAATTGTCCAAAAATTAGAGAGTATCTTAAATATTTCGATTCCTAAAAGTGAAATTAGTTATATTACACTCCATTTGTTTGGGGCTAATTTTTCTCAACAATATAATTCTTCAACCTTTAACAGTGATAACGATATCGAATGGTATGATTTAACGCAAAGTTTTATTCATGCTGCTGAAAAAGAGCTTTCAATTTCACTTAAAGAAGATTTATCTCTTTTTGAAGGATTGCTGGCACACCTAGTTCCCTCTGTAAATCGATTAAGATTAGGCTTGCAAATTCATAATCCAATGTTGAAAGATATTAAAGAACGCTATCCTGATATTTTTTCAGCGTGCCAAAAAGCAGGGGTTACGATATCTACTAAGATAGGAAAAGATATACCAGAAGATGAAATTGGTTATTTAGCTGTTCACATTGGTGCATCAGCCATTAGGATGAAAGAACATACAAAACATATTTATAAAGCAGTAATTGTTTGCGCAAGTGGAATGGGAACATCTACTTATTTAGCATCTAAAGTGGAAAAGGAGATAGCTAATCTCCAAATTGACTCTATTTTATCATTAACTGAACTTAAGGATAAGCTCAACAATCTCAAAATTGATCAGATCATTATTTCGACTGTTTCATTACCATTTTTACATCCTGATCATTATATACTAGTCTCTCCATTCTTGAGTGACGATGAGATCAAACTAATTTATAACAAATTAGGATCGCTTACAATGAAAAATGAAGCAGTATCGAAGGATAATATAGAACCACCGAATACGTTATCGATGGTAGGATCGGCAAGGTATGGAGAAGGAATGGTCCAAATCTTGAGGAATCTCTCTGTTTTCGAATTACCAGCGAGTTCAGGAAACTTAAAAAACGTAACAGAACTATTAAGTAATACTTCAATCGTAGTAAATCCAAAACAAGTCTTGCTGGATTTAGAAAGGAGAGAAAAGCAGGGGACATTTGTCTTAGATAATTTAGCGATGGTCCACTCAAAAACATCAGGTGTGAGTGAACTACTTCTTGGGGTTTTCCATTTTAATGGTTCAACCATTTGGGATGGATTTGAAATTCAAACTTTGTTATTGTTAGCTGCACCTGTTGATGCTACGAAAGAACATATAGAAATGATTAGTGTAATAAGTGCTAATTTAATAGAAGAGTCATTCCTTCATGTACTTTTGAAAGGATCAGAAAAAGAAATAAAAATTGAAGTGGAATCTCTTTTATCAAATGCTTTTTTCACAAAAGTAAAGGCCTTAATAAAGGAGTCTAGCACTAAATGAGGAAATTTGGACAATTACTCAGTGCAATCATTTATCAAAACATTGCAGTCATTATTGCAGTTGGGGTTATTCACGAGTTATTCGGAATTTATGGGTATTTTTATAATGACAGAATCCTACTTCTTGTTAACCCAATTTATGAGACACTATTACCTATTCTATTAGCCTATTCAGGAGGAAGGTTAATAGGAGGTGGGCGTGGTGCAGTGGTTGCTGCTTTAGTTGTTTATGGATTAACATTAGCGAGTTCAGTACCAATTATTATCGGTGCCATGATAATTGGTCCATTTACTGGTTTTGTCGTAAATAGAATTGAACGACAATTAAAAGATAGAATACCAATTGGTTTCGAGTTATTAATTTCAAATGTGATAACTGGGATTGTCGGTGTTTTTTTAACAATCATCTGCTTTTTATATGTAGGGCAAACATTATCAGCAGGAATAAAATTTATAAATAGCATGGTACAATCGGTTATTTATTCGGGATGGTTACCGTTAACTGCAGTGATTATAGAGCCAGCAAAAGTGTTTTTCTTTAACAATGTCATTAATTATGGGGTTTTAACTCCACTAGGAATCCAGCAAGCAAAGGAGCTAGGAAAGTCTATTTTTTTCCTATTGGAGTCAAATCCAGGCCCTGGTTTTGGCGTTTTATTAGCGTATTTTTTTAGGGCAGTTCGTGGGAAAAGAAAGTCAATTAAGCTTTCGATTGCAATACAATCATTAGGTGGAATTCATGAAATCTATTTTCCATATGTATTACAAAATTGGAAATTGCTTTTTGCTGTAATTGGAGGTGGAATATCAGGAAATTTGGTATTCCAAAAGTTTAATGTTGGATTAGTATCCATTCCTTCTCCAGGCAGTATTGTTACACTTATTGGGATGAGCCCGAGAGCTGATATACCAGGTATAATCATTGGAATATTCATTTCGGCTATTGTATCATTTCTGTTATCATATGCTATTTTAGGTCGTTCTTCGCTTAGTTCAATAGATCAAGAGTTTGAAACACAAATGGCCACGATAAATACATTACAAAATATCGACCATTTTTCGAAAGTCAAACATACAATCGAGATTAAAAAATCGGAATTGAAAATAAATGAGATTGAAGCAATTGATTCTCACAAACAAATAAAAAGGGTTTTATTTGTTTGTGAAGCAGGTATGGGATCAAGTTCAATGGGGGCTGCAATGCTAAGAAAAAAGCTAAAACTCGCTAGTTTAGAAATTGATGTAAATAATACATCGCTTCAGGATATTGACTCTAACGTTGATTTAATTATTTGTCATCAAGCATTTTTGAAAAAAGTGCAAGAAGCTGCTCCAGGTAAAATCTACTACTCTCTTCAATCTTTTACTAACTTTCAAGAGTATGATCAAGTTGTTGAAAAATTAAAAGCAGCAGAAAAGTTTACTAATAATAAATAGGCGGTGAAAAATGAACGTAAAATTGGGGATTTCAACAGGATTTACAATTAAACGTTGGGCTCATCCAGCAGACTGGGTTCGATTAGTAAAAGAGGAACTAGGTTTAGATATTATTCAATTTTCTTTTGATCAAATAGATCCGAGATCAACAAACGAATTTATTACTAAATATTGTGATCTTGTACGCTATGAATGTGATAAAAATAATGTAACTCTTCATTCAACATTTACAGGACTATCAATTTATTCACACAATCTTCTATACCATCCATTACTGGAAGGAAGGTTAGACGGCATCGATTGGTTTGAAAAGGCATTTGCTGTTACACAAAGATTAGGGTGTAACGCAACTGGAGGGCCATTTGGTGGAATGGATATTGCTACTTTCTTAAATAAAAACAATGAGAATAGCATCATACAAGCTAATGCGGAAGAATCATTAATCAATTTACTAAAAAAGGCAAAAAAATATGGTGTGATGGATTTTTACTGGGAAGCAACACCAGTAGAACGTGAAGGATCGATCACAATCAAAGATACTAAAGATTTTATTGAAAAAATAAATGATCTAGCAGGAGAGGAGGCAGCAACATTTTCCCTTTGTTTTGACGTTGGGCATACGACAAACCCTATTCTTAGCAAAGATGATAGAAATCCATATCAATGGATCGAATCACTATATGATCATATTCCAATTATTCACCTGCAACAAACCGATGGTCGCTTAGACCGCCATTGGGCATTTACAGAACAAAATAATAAGATTGGTACTATTAATCCAACTAAATTATTTGATTCCCTTGAAAAGACTAAAAAAGATGAAGTTATTCTCCTGCTAGAAATTGGTCATCCTTTCGAACAAGATGATAAGCTTGTTTTAAAAGAAATGAAAGATAGCGTAGATTATTGGAAAACAGCTTTGAGCAATAAAGTATATATATAAGGAGGGACTTATAATGGAACAACTTAAATCTTTGATGCTAGAAGAATTAAAGACTGCATTTTCATCGATTAAAGATGAAGATATTCAAGGGTTTATTGCCGAAATTTCTCAGGCTCGTAAAATATTTTTATATGGACTTGGAAGAGAAAGATTGATGCTACAAGCATTTGCGATGCGGTTGATGCATTTAGGATTAGATGTACACGTTGTTGGGGATGTCACAACACAAAGAATCCAAACTGGAGATTTGTTTATTTCAAGTTCTGGAACGGGTTATTTATCAACTGTTGAAGCCCTTTTGAAAATCGTAAAGGCAGAGAATGCAAGAGTCGTTTTTATGACAGCATCTAACGAATCACCTTTATTGCAATATGTAGATCAGCTTGTTCACATTGAAGCACAAACTATGAAAGATGATATTCATAAACGGACATCACCTCAACCGATGGGGGCTTTATTTGAGCAGGCGCAGCTACTGCTATTTGAGTTAATTGTCGTAAAATTAAAAGAGAAACTTTCAGTCTCAGAAGAAGCAATGGAAGTTTATCATACGAATCTAGAATAATAAGGTTTTAAATTAGACGAATCATAATAATGAGCCTAAGCCTGATTTGAAAAGGCTTAGGCTCTATAATTTGGATAATATCCATATTCTGTGATTTCTCTAAGGGGAAGATAGGAGTAAGTTACCAATTTTAGTTGTCAGCAAATGAACTTACTTTACCTTTGTTGTATTCAAAATATCAATCATATGCGGAGTAATTCCTTCAGAAGCTTCCTCATTTAGATAATGGATCGTAAACCTGATTAATTTTCCATCGATCTCTTTTACGACAATATTTGTTTGTGTTTTGCTATTAGTTCCATGGAGAAAAAATTCGGCATTTTGATAAAATGGGTGACTAATCCGTTTAGTTGAGTATTCAGTTATCTTGTTTCCTTTTAAATAGGCAATTGAATTTTCCTTAACATCAACCATGTTCGCTTTTGAATCTAATACTTCAATTCTTGAAAAATAGGAATCATTTTTTGTGTATTGGACAATGAATCTTCTTGGTTCTTCAGCGTCAAAAGTAAAGTCATTTTTAACTGTTACTTCTACGTTTACTTTTGAAGCATCATAATTTTCATCAACAGACTCCGTTTTTCCATTCTTAGCCACGATCAGTTTTTGGCCGATCAAAATAGTATTTGAGGTTAAACTGTTTATTGCCTTTAACTCACTAACAGTTAGTCCGTAATTCTTTGCAATGCGATAAAGTGTATCCCCTTTTTTAACAATAACATTTGTAGGAATGATTAGTTTTTCACCAGTGTAGATCGTATTAGAAGTAAGCTGATTTATATGTTTTAGTTGTGAGACAGTTGTATCGTATTTCTTTGCAATGCTGTATAACGTGTCGCCTTTTTTAATTGTAATCGTAGTTGGAATGATAAGCTTTTCGCCAATCGTAATGGTTGTAGAAGTAAGATTATTTACTTGCATGAATTGTGAAACTGAGAGATGACTTGCTTTAGCAAGACTATATATCGTATCACCCTTTTTAATTTCATGGATAGTTGAGGCATCTGCTTGAGTATGTCCAAAAGTAGCTGTAGTAGCTAAACCTAATGTTAAAACTGCAATTTTCAACAGCTTAAACTTATTGTTCTTCATAATAATCCTCCAATATTTTTGTGAATTTACACGGAAGGAGTAAGTGTTACCTTAGATAGCAGGATTATGAGTTGTTTTCCGTATTACTATATTAGACGTAAGATCATATTCAAGAGTTTCATATGGTAAAGCCTAACTTTAAAAGAAACATATTACGCTTGTTATTTGTTTTGAACGCTACTCTTAAAAAGAAAAAATCTCCAAAAATCTCTTTTACTCGAGATTTTGAAGATATCAATAAAATTATTCTAAATTCGCATGCCTACTAAACATTGAGTCAGAGTATAATGAATTTTTCTCCATATATCTTAAGATTAGGGCATCATAGAATACTAACAATGTTTGTTCGAATAAAGATGCCATCGGCTGAATTGTCATGTATTTACTTGTTTCTTTATCTTTAGGTGAACCTGGTAGTTTCACAGTTATATCTGCTAGTTTGCCAATTGTTGATTCAGGTAAAATTGTAACGATCGCTAATTTGGCTTCAAGACTCTTTGCTTTTTCAGCCATTGAAACTAAACTTTTCGTTTCTCCAGAACCTGAACTAATGATAAGCAAATCATTTTGTTCAACATTTGGGGTTACCGTTTCTCCTATGACATATGAGTTGATCCCCATGTGCATCATTCGCATAGCAAAGGATTTTGCTATAAGGCCTGACCTTCCAGCACCTGCAACAAAGACTTTTGATGAAGTTGTCATCATATTGACTAAGCTTTCAGCCTCAGCATCTGAAATTTGATTGATTGAATAAGATAACTCGTCTATCACTTTTGATAAATAGTAAGATGTTTCCATGAATTTACAACCTAACCTTAAACAAGTGCTTTTTGCTTCACTAATTTCTGCATCTGTGCAGCAACGCTCTTTTTATCTTCCTGACCAGTAATTCCACCGCCTACGATAACTAAGTCAGGCTGAGCAGAAATCACTTCTGGAAGAGTTTCTAATTTGATTCCACCAGCAACAGCTGTTTTTGCATGTTTTACAACACGTTTAATCTTTCTTAGCTGTTCAAATGAATTTTCACCTGCTGCTTGAAGGTCATAGCCAGTATGAACGCAAATATAGTCTACACCTAGTTCATCAACTTCTTTGGCACGTTGTTCAATATCTTTTACATTGATCATATCGACAAGTATTTTTGTTCCTTGTTTCTTACCTTCTTCAACAGCACCTTTAATCGTTGCATCATCTGTTGCACCAAGAATAGTAACGATCTCTGCACCTGCTTCAGAGGCTTTCATCACTTCATATCCACCAGCATCCATCACTTTTAAATCTGCTAAAACTGTTAACGAAGGAAAAGCTTCTTTGATTTCTTTTACCGCTCTCAGACCTTCATTAATCACAACAGGAGTACCGATTTCCACGATATCTATATGTTCCTGAACCTCGCTTACCACTTGTTTTGCTTCTTCAATATTTACTAGATCCAATGCTAATTGTAGTTCCATAATAATAATTCCTCCTAAAGTGTTTTAGTTCGTGCTTAGCTACAATTATCATTTAAAATGATTAGAAATAATAGTACGCACTTTAAATACATATAGTGTCTAAAAGTATACTATGAGATATAATAAGGGATGAGGTGATGGTTATGAGTCGTTTCGATGAAAAAATATTTAATTGTGAAAAAGAATTAACTTTAAATGTCATTGGCGGTAAATGGAAAATGTTAATTATGTGGCATTTGGGGAAAGATGGTACACTTCGTTTTAGTGAATTAAAAGCGTTAATCCCTGGTATAACCCAAAGAATGCTAGTCAATCAATTACGAGAGCTTGAGGAAGATTTTATCGTACATCGTGAAGTTTATCCTGTTGTTCCACCAAAGGTAGAGTATTCTTTAACAGAACAAGGGCAAACGTTAATGCCAATTCTTGAAGCTATGTATGAATGGGGTAAAAATTATCGTTCGAAATATTTTGACCATCTACAAATAAACGATGACGCGATTAAATAGTACCAGCCAATTTTAAAAGTAAAAAGCGTAAAGCGAGGGATCGCCTGGCTTTACGCTTTTTTGCATTCAACATTATTTATTATTTTCAATAAACGTTTTAATTAAGTTCATTGGAAGATGAAACTGATCTTTATTTATTTTTAACAGCATCTCCTCATTTTCGATAACTGCTGTTGTTTCTTTATAAGCTGTGATTTCTTTATTTAGTTGTTCCATCTTCTTATCTAATGCAGTGGCAGTTATAGCAGCTTCTTTTAGTTCTTGTACAAGTCTATTTGGTACTTCCTTATTGTATTTGTAGTAGATTTTATGTTCTAAGCTTGCCCAAAAGTCCATTGCAATTGTCCGAATTTGAACTTCAACGTAAACCAATTCCTCACGGTCAGACATAAAGATTGGAATTTCTAAGATGAGGTGAAGGCTTTGATATCCATTAGGTTTAGGATTCTTAATATAGTCCTTCCGTTCAATTACCCTAATATCCTTTTGGCTTTCAAGCATTTTACTCAACTCATATATATCCGAAATAAATGATACAGAAATTCTAATTCCTGCAATATCTCTTATTGTTTCTTTAATTGAGTTAAAGGATAAAGAACATTCCTTTTTAACAACCTTTTTGAAAATACTTTCCGGTGATTTTAATCGGGATTTTACATGTTCTATTGGATTATAATCGTGAATATAATTAAACTCATCCTTCAAAATATTAATTTTCGTATTCATCTCATCTAAAGCAAACTTATAGGCCATCATGAACCTAGTCATTTCAACTTTCATTTTCTTTATCTCATTAAGATCGATATGCTCTGTATTCAATAGCTCGTAGTCCTTTCAAAATATGCTTGTCTATTTTTTGTTCAATTTTAACTGTTTTAAGACATCTGGAGGAAACACCAAACGGCATATCACTTTAGCTAGTTTGGAGTAGTCCGCTTGGTTACCACATTCTGTAAGCTTTTCTGGGATTTTATCTGATAACACCATAATAGACCAGGATACTGTATCCAAATCTAAATCAGCCCATACAATTCCTTGTTCTCTAGCATTCTTTAAACTCACAAGAATCCTAGCATGTATTTTTTTTCTAGCCTCAGCTACAACTTCGGCTAATTGAGGATCCTTTAGCAACAATTCAGGTAATACTCGATGCAATCCTAGTCGATTAAGTCGTTTGTAATGTTGTTCTAAAAGTGTAGCAAAAAATGATTCTGGATCAACATTAGTCCAGTTTGGTTCAGGGGGAAGAAGCTTTTCCAATTGATCCTCCAAAAGTGACATCATAAGCTGCCGTTTATCTGTGAAATATCTATAAAAGGTTCCTGTTGCAACCCCGGCATGTGATGCAATCTCTTTTGCATTGGTTTGTTCGTATCCTTTCTCAATAAACAAGGCACGTCCACTTTCAAGCAACGCATCTCTTTTTTGCTGGGAACGTTTTTGTTTTGGTAAAGAAGGATATTCCCCAACTAGTTGTTCATCTTCATGCTCAGACATAGTATCACCTCAACATTATCATAACATAAAAAAACAAAACGTGAACTCGGGTTCATATTTATTGACGCAGCAATATCGAGATGTAATACTTGAACTATAATTCAATAATGGCGAAAAAAATGATATGAAATATTTTAAAATGGAGGAAAAATGGAGTTGCGTGTTTAATATTACTAGACTAGTATTTTCTCTAATTCCTTCGCTGAAATTCCATTCGTTATTAAACTGTTTTTAATTAATATAAAAATGGAGTGTAAAGTAAAAATGACAACTAATCAACTAGCTAAAGAAGGAGATAAAGTCCTCTTTGAACGAAACGGATTGGTTATAATCGGTGAAGTTTTTAAAGTTAGAGAGGCAAGTGTCATCGTAACAATTAGCAAATCTGATGCAGAAGGAATTAATGTTGAAACACCACTAACAGTAGTTTCTCACAAAAACTATCAACTTATTAAAAACTAATATTATAGTTAAAGGGTGTGAAATTAGATGGCAGCAGAAACTAATCATCCAATCACTGTTGATTCAACAATTTCTTTGAAAGGCATAGTAAAAGCAATTTTTAAAGATACAATTCATGTCCAAATAGGTGGAAAGGTTATTACTATGCCTATTTCGACAGAGGGGAAATTAAATGGGGATAATTAATTTATTGATTAGCCAATTCCTTTAATTTTAAATAACTGCATTTTTTTAGGAGAAAAGAGCGTAACTTAATGGAGTAAAATCCCCTATGTTACGCTTTTTGAAATGGAATGCAAGGTACTAGAGTTGCAAGAGTGCTAACTTTTTTTGAAAGAGAGTTGAAATTAGAATAAAATAAAGTCGAGATAAGTTTTCAACAAATCAGGAGTGTCCAAATGAATCATCAACAATTAGATCAATACCTGCGTAAACTCGACGATATTGAAAAAATACAAATCATCACACATGAAAATGTAAATGATTATGATGGAAATGAACTAATCGTTGAAAGTGATAGTTCAATCCCCCGTTTACAAGAGAAATATTTCTTTGATAAAGGACCAATCTACATCAGTAAACACCACCGTTTTGCTGAAATGCCCCTACATATGCACACGTTTATCGAAATGAACTATGTGTATTCAGGAGAATGTCAGCAATTCCTAAATGGAAGGGAAGTTAAACTGACTCAGGGGCAGATTTGTTTGTTAGATAAGGATGTACCACACAGTCTTCCTGCACTTGATGAAAATGATATTTTAGTTAACATTATCATGAAAAAAGAAACGTTTTCGACAGCCTTTTTGGGACAACTTAGCAACAAGGGAATCGTTTCGAGCTTTCTTGTAGATGCAGTGTCTGAAAATCAACGTCATGACCGTTACCTTTTATTTCACTCTCAGGATAATGAAAATTTACAATTTATTATTCGAAATATGCTTTGTGAATATTTTGATCCGCAAGATTACTCACTGGAAATGGTGAACTATTACATGCCAATCCTGTTTACTGAACTCATGCGCGTTTTCCAGTTAGACAAGAACTTCGAGCTTTCTAAAACATCAAGGAAAACAAATCTTATTGAAATTTTACAGTATATTGAGCAGCACTATAAAGAGTGTACATTAACCTCTTTGGCAGAAATGTTTAGTTTTAACGCGAATTACCTGGGGAATATGCTAAAAGAAAGAACTGGGAAAACGTTTCTCGAACTCGTGCAAACACAGCGAATGATAGAAGCTGCATCATTATTGAATGATACAGATAAAAGTATCGATGAAATTGCCTATCAGGTTGGTTATGATAGTCTAAGTTTTTTTTATCGTAAGTTTAAGGAGCATTATGGTGAAACTCCAAGTCGATTTCGGAAAAATAGTAAATAACCCCATGCAGACGAAGTGCACGAGGTTATTTTGCTTATAGATCATATTTTCGAATTAAATAAGTAGGAGTACAACTCCAGGCATGACAATAACTATTAATTAAATAGCTACCATATGGTGAAAAACTTTTGTTCTCTGGATCGTATAACTCCCAAAACGTGTCAGCACCGTCATTAATCATTTCTCCCCAATATGCTTTAAGTTGAGCGATAGCTTGTTCTTTTTCACCAACTAATATGAGGGCTTCCACGAGATAATGATACATATAAGGTGTGGTAAGACCAATATCTGGCTTGGTTGATAACAAGTGTTTAATAAGCTTACGGTTATCTTCTGGGTCTAAAACTTGAGCATGGACCATCCAAATTTGGCTAGCCCAAGAAATCTGACGCTCTGATCCACTCACAAAAAATTCGCTATCTTGATCCCAAAGGTGTGTGATTGTTGCGTCTACAGTCACTTGTAATTTTTGTTCTAATAATGTCAATTTATCACTCTTGAGAACTTCTGCCAACTTAATGGCTCTACGCAATGTGTGAATCAAAATTGCTTGTGAAGGAGCTTGCTTATTCAGCTTTTCTTGCCAATCAATAAATGACCACCAAGTCTCATCGTCCGTAACAATTCCTTGATCATCCAAACGCTCTAATGCAAGTTCAACTTGACGATAGGCAAGAGGCCATAGCTCTGTTAGCGTCTCAAGGTCTTTAGTTGCCTCAAAATAATCGAATAAGGTTGTTGTGAACAACAATGAATAATCAAATAAATACGTATCATCTGCAATAAGTGAAGGAGCGATAAACAAATTAGCGGCAATTCTCCCCTTATCATCTGGAACACCTGCAAATAAATACAAGCATCGTTTTACTAAATCATTCGTTTGGAATGTCTCATAATTAGCTAGAGCCTGTAAGCGTAAATCCCCAAGCCATAAACGACGATCACGCTTTGGACCATCTTCAAACACTTCCTGCATACAATCCTGTAACGTTTTAATACTCACTTTGTCAATTTCATTTAACATTGAATCTTTATGATTCAATTCTTCCACATGATATGAATCCCCCGAAGTCACTGTAAGACATTGGACATCATCAAATGCTACTCGATACTTACGCGATGTATCCAAAACCTCAATCTTTAAATAACGAAAACTGTAACGACGTGGTAATTCGATAACACCGGGCATGACATCAACATGTAACGTTTCCTCTTGTAGCCATGAAGAACTAATCCAACCATTATATTCAGAGAATGGCTCAGCCATTTCAACAGGCATTTCTCCAAACGTCAATTTAAGATGCAGTGGTGCATCAGGTGGGCTCCCAACTGGACGGATCTTCATTGATAAGTAACCAACTAGATGTGTACCAAAATCAAGAGTGAATTGATCACCTTTGCCATAATCATAGGCAGAGAGTTTATCTGCAGACTCAATGACCCCTGTTCCCCAGCCATGGATTTTCGTTGAGTCTTTTTCGATTTTCACGATACTCTGTGGTCTTACTGTCTCTTTTAAAAACTGTGGCATTAATTGTTCAGCTTTTGTGATGAATTCTTCGTTTCTAATGATCACTTGATTTTCTGTTTTTTGAATACCTGTCATTAAAGATTCCCCCTGAAAAAAGCTAGTTTATATTTACGCATTTTTTACCATTTTCGAATTTTCAATTGTTTCTTCTTTTTCAATGTTACGTGCATTAATCTCAGCACGGATTTTTGAGTAAATTTTATCTAAGTTATAAAAACACATGATTATCATTGAAATAACTACCATGCAAGCAGGAATAATCAAATAGTTCATCTTTATTGCGAATAAAGCTGAAGAAGTTTGAGTTTGGTTCGGAACATAATTGCCCCAGCTTAAAAATAATCCAGAAAGTGCTCCAGCAACTGCTAACGCAACTTTCCCAATAAATCCATTTAATGCCATCATGAGGCCCGCTGCACTAATTCCAGTTTTCCATTCACCATAATCCACAGGGTCTGCTTGCATTGAAAAATAAATACTTTGCCTTGCACCAAAGCCTAATGCGGCAATAACTGCCCCCATAATCAGGCCTGCAATATTTACATTTGCAATCAGCATGATAATGATACCTATAAGATTAATTGTACTAGCAATCATAAACCATGTACGTTTATACATCTTCTTTGAAATGAAAGGTGTGGCAAATGTACCTATAATTGGTACAAAAGCCCCGATACTAGCTACCACAGAAGCTAACTCTGGACGCTCAACATTGTAGGTGAAATAATAAATTAATGCACCTTGCATAAAGAAATGGGAGCCCCACATAAAGACGATGTTTACCGCAAAAATCAACCAAGGTGTATTACCTTTTAAAGATGAAAATGCTTGTTTTACAGTTACCTTTTCTTGGCGAAGTTTTACTTTCTCTTCAACGTTCTTAAATGTAACAAAGAAAAATAATGTTGCGATGATAGCGAAAATGACCATAGTCCAGAAAAAACCTTGAGCTTGCGACCCATTGCCTAATGCGTTTACCAATGGAAGTGTAATTGCACTGACTGCAGTAGCACCAATAAATGAGAAGATAATTCGAACGGTAGCAAGATTCGTTCGCTCATGTTCGTCACTTGTTAAACTTGGCAAGATCGATGCCATTGGGACATTAACCATGGTGTATGCAGTTGACAATCCAATATAGGTAAGATAAGCGTAAACGATTTTCCCAACTGGACCAATATCTGGAACGTAAAATGCAAGGATCGCTAGTAATCCGAATGGTATCGCTCCCAAAAGGAAGTAGGGTCTAGATTTACCCCAGCGAGTATTCGTTTTATCAATAATCACACCCATAATTATGTCAGTTATACCATCGACGATACGTGTTACTAGGAAGAGTACGCTTACCTGAACTAGTGCTAATCCCATAACATCAGTATAGAAAAACATTAAATAGAGCGTTATCATTTGCCAAATTAAATTACATGAGAAGTCTGAGACTCCATATCCCAACCTTTGACGCCATACGCCAGTTATAGTATTCATATAAATTCCTCCATTACTTTCACTAAATTTATTTAAAATTATTATTAAATTCTTTCTTTATATTAAAACGTTTTCTGAATGCGTAAACAATGATGGTTTTACAGGTAGAATTGCTCATTTTACAGGTTGGGAGGATGTTTTGTATTCTAAATGAACAATATGTCATAATTACCATGGTCTTTTGTCAATAATAGCATGCATTTATTTCTGAAAATCAGTTTATAATCACTACAAGTAAAGAGATATTAGACTTGGTGAGGAGGATTACGATGAGACTAAACATTTATGACTTAAGAGTTGAATACACTCAAAATCCGTTAGGGATTGATACATTAGCACCAAAGTTTGATTGGATACTAGATTCTACTGAACGCTCACAGGTTCAGACCTCCTATCAGATCCTCGTTTCTTCAAATGAGGAAAATTTAGCTAATGATGAGGCTGATATGTGGGTTAGTGGTGTAGTTGAATCAGATCAATCGATTCAAATCGTATATCAAGGGAAAGAATTGCAATCTAGTAAAACATATTTTTGGAAAGTAAGAGTGTGGGATAAACATAAAGTGGCCACGCCTTGGAGTCAAACGGCTTATTGGTCTATGGGCTTGTTAGATAAGCGTGAATGGAAGGGGCAATGGATAGGCGCAAAAAAAGAAACACTTGATCAGAAGGAATGGGAGAATCCTGAATTAATGCCAAGCGCTTTTTTGCGTAAGGAATTTTCTGTTTCTAAATCAATTGAATCAGCAACAATGTATATTACTGCACTAGGACTTTATGAACTACATCTTAACAATCAAAAAGTTGGAGACGCCTACTTTGCTCCCGGCTGGACTGATTATAACAAAAGAGTTCAATATCAAACTTATGATGTAACCAATCTATTAAAAGATGGGGAAAATACGATAGGAACAATCGTTGGGACAGGTTGGTATGCAGGACATGTAGGAATGCTAGGGACATGTGTTTATGGGGAGCAGCCATATGTATTAGTTCAGATGAACATTACGTATAAGGATGGTTCTGTTGAACAGGTCGTGACTGATCAGACCTGGAAAACGTCTGTTGGTCCAATTTTATATTCAGATATTATTAAAGGTGAGTACTATGATGCGCGTTTAGAATTGGATGGTTGGTCTACTCCAGGGTTTAATGATTCAAACTGGCAACAACCATTAATAAAAGACAGCTATGATGGAGAAATTGTTTCACAACTTGATCCACCAGTTCGAGTGACGAAAAATATGACACCAATTGAAGTGTCAAAATCACCTTCTAGTTCGACTATTTTTGATATGGGCCAAAACATGATTGGCTGGGCAAAATTAACGGTAAGTGGTGAAGAAGGAACTAAAATTACATTAAGATACGCTGAAATGCTAGAACGAGATGGAAGCTTATATACTGAAAACCTAAGAAGAGCGGACCCGGTAGACTACTATATATTGAGTGGTCATGGTGTTGAACAATATGAGCCACATTTCACGTATCACGGATTTCGCTATGTTGAGGTCATTTGTGAGAAGCCAGAGGCAATTCTTTCATTAAGTATTGAAGGGAAAGTCGTCCATTCAGATACACCAGAAACGGGATATTTTGAAACTTCAAATGAAATGGTTAATCAACTATATAGCAATATAACATGGGGGCAACGTGGGAATTTCTTAAGTATACCTACAGATTGTCCACAACGGGATGAGAGATTAGGCTGGACTGGTGACGCACAAATTTTCATTAGAACAGCAAGCTTTAATATGGACGTTGCTAGGTTTTTTACAAAATATGTAGACGATATGGTAGATGCACAGCTTGATAGTGGTGCTTTTACTGATGTTGTCCCAGATGGTGGCTGGATTGATTTTAAAAGAAGAAAGTATGATAAAGGGGAAACAATCTTAAGAGATGTGCTTCATCCAATTGAAAATTGGTTAACAGATGGAAATCCTGGCTGGGGTGATGCAGGTGTTGTTATTCCATGGACGATGTATCAAGTGTATGGGGATAAAACCGTACTTGTGAAACACTATGAGGCAATGTCTAAATGGATTGCCTATCTAGAAGCTAACAGTACAGACTTTCTACGACCAAATGACACAGTATATGGTGACTGGTTATCAATCGGTGCTGATACACCAAAAGAAGTGTTATCCACAGCGTATTTTGCCTACAGTGTAAAGCTAATGGCTAAGATTGCACATGCTCTAGATAAGAAAGAGGATGAGAAGAAGTACAGCAATCTGTTTGAGAATATTAAGATCTCCTTTAATAAAGCTTACATTACATCTGATGGAAAAATTAAGGGAGACACACAAACAGTTTATGTATTAGCTCTCAATATGGGATTAGTATTCAAAGAGCAGAAACAACTTGTTGCTAGCCATTTAGTTGACAATATTAAGAAAAATGATGGCCATTTATCAACAGGGTTTTTAGGTGTAGGTTACCTTCTGCCTGTTTTAACCGAAAACGGATATACAGATGTTGCATATGATCTATTAAACAAAGATACCTTCCCATCATGGTTATACTCAGTAAAACATGGTGCTACCACAATCTGGGAACGTTGGGATGGCTGGACAGATCATAAAGGCTTCCAAAGCGCACAAATGAATTCGTTTAACCATTATTCGTTAGGCTCAGTTGGAGAATGGATGTTTAGATATGTAGCTGGCATTGATGTCGATTCTGATATTCCTGGTTATAAGAAAATAAAAATCCAACCAAAACCTGGTGGTGGCCTTACTTATGCAAAAGGAGAATACCAATCTGTACATGGGAAAATTAAGTCAGAGTGGAAAATTGAAAAAAATGAGTTTACATTAAAAGTAAGTATTCCGGTTAATACAGAGGCAACAGTATATATGCCTGGTGTGGGACAAAATGAAGATCGTACAGATGTTCAATTAGTAGAGAATGCAAATAGTGTAACAATCTATCAAGTGGGCTCAGGCGAATATGAATTTGTATCTAAAATAGGCTGAAAATAAAATAATAGAAAAAGCAGTTTTTACCAACGATCATAGGTTAAAAACTGCTTTTTCGATATTTCTGAGGTGGAATCCCTATCTTTTTTACAAAAAGTGATCGGAAGTAATCCGTATTAGAATACCCTACTAGATGACTAATTTCTTTAATTGTGTAATCTGTTGAACGAAGTAAATCACAACTTCTTTCAATCCTTTTATGTTGTAAATACTCTGTGAACGTTTGGTTTGTGTATTTTTTAAATAAGCGTAAGAAATGGCGTTCACTTACGATCATTAATTTTGCCATATCTGTTAATGTTAGCGCTTCATGCAAATGTTCATCAATGTATGGAATGATTTCATCAATTGGATAGGCTGCTATTTTTGAATTAGTAGAATCGATCCGTTGCTCGATACGATACAAATTCACAAGGAGCTCTCTAAGTTTAGCTTGTATCACAACAGAGTAACCAGTTTGCTTTTGCTGAAACTCATAATACATTAAGCGAATTAGGCTTAGACAGCTTTCATGTTTATCGGCAAGGTACATATGGTTAATTGATTTAGTAGATAGAAGTTGTTGGCACCAATCTAAAAATGTAGAATCTACAAGATTGTTTTCGGAAAGCAAATGGTGAATTACTTTTGGATCAAAAAGGACATTATAAACAGTAAGCTTTTCTTTCGATCTTGTAGATGAAGGTCGATAAACATGAGAAACATCTATTGGGATGATAAATAGGTCACCTTTCGTAACAGAGAGAACCTGATCATCATTATAATGATAGCCCATGCCTTCTTCAACAATCGTAATTTCAATAAAGTCATGATAATGGTGTGGGTTTTCAAAGCCTTCTTGCCATCTATTTATATAAATTAATAGATCTTCTGAGAAATAAGTACTACCAATAAATTTTCTTTTCCGTTTCTCCAATCTACCATCCCTCCTTTATGTCATTAAAAATCATCTGAAAGATTTGTTGTTTCTTTTTTGTTTTTGTTTTATATCATATAATATATAAATGTTTTTAGATAGTTGGTTTTTTGATTGTATATTTTTGTTTTGTGAAATTTTGGAACTTTATGAAATGATCTCCATTATACAAAATAGGTATTTTGATTTAACTTTATATGAAGTGTAATTCTATTCAGCAGTACTCGCAAAAGGTAGGTTCAGTATATGAGAAATAAATTCCACAAGTTTTTTCTATTCTTTCGAATTAAAAAAATCAGAAATCGTTTTCTTGCAGTTATGATCGCTCTGTCAGTACCACCTATTTTCATAGTAGGTGTTGTTTCTTATAATACGTCTAAAGATACGTTAATAGAAAATCATTTACAAGCGAATGAAACTCATTTAAAAACGACAAGTGAAAAGGCAGATTTTTTGTTGCGTAATGTGATTAATATGGAACGATATATTTTATCGAATAAAGATTTGCGTCAACAACTAATTGAAAGCGGATCCATTTCAGACATGGAACAGGAAGCGCTAAAATTAAATATGTCAAGCCGCTTGCAACAAATCATGTCCGATTATGTAGTCGAGCAAAAATACATTGATTCCGTTTGTTTGTTTGATAATTACTTTCGAGCAGTGTGTTACGGTCGTTCTGATGATGCTGGACGTTATGAAAGAGAGAATAAGCGTTCAGAAATAATAGAAAGTGATTGGTACAATAAAGCAGTAGAAGCACAGGGGAAGGAACTTTTCTTTTCTGATAATGTTTTAGAGGAGTTAAATTGGAACAATACATTTTCTTCGGTTAAATTATTACGAAATCCAACTTCGAGTCAACAAGAAACAATTGGATTATTAATAGTGAATATCAATAAATCATTGTTTTCAGAAATGATGAACGAAACAAATAACAATGAATATTTAATTTTAGATGCCACAACAAATGAAATGAAAACAGTCTATGCATCTACCCCCTCCTACTATGAAGAGGTAGTTGGAAAAGATTTACCTTTTATTTTTGAGAAGAAGCAGGAAGAAGATTATGTTGTTAGCCACTATACAAATGAAACAACTGGCTGGACATTTGCTTATTTCATTAAAGAGCAGGAATTATTAAAACAGCCACACCAAATTAGAGCAGTTACGATATTAATTGCATTATTAATTTCAATTAGTGCTGTCATACTTTCAGTAATTTTGTCAGATACGATAACTCGTCCCTTGCTCCGAATCAAGAAAATGATGGTAGCATGGGCAAAGGGCTCTAGTGAATTTAATGAAACGTTTCATGACGATGAAGTTGGTGCTATTGGTGAAACCTTTAAACGAATGACAGCCGAAAATAAAGACTTAAGTGAACGTCTTATTCGTTCTCAATTAAAAGAGAGAGAAACTGAGCTAAGAGTTTTACAAGCTCAAATCAATCCACATTTTCTTTATAACACACTAGATTCAATCTATTGGATGGCGATGATTCATAATCACGAAGATATTGGAAAAATGGCTGTCTCTTTATCTGAAAGCTTTAAAATTATTTTAAATAAAGGTAAAGAGATCATACCACTTTATAGGGAGCTTAAGCATATTGAGCATTACATGACGATACAAAATATTCGGTATGGTGATCGATTCACTTATATTCAAGAAGTTGACCCTTTATTAATGGATCAAGAAATATTAAAGCTTTTACTTCAACCGCTTGTAGAAAATGCCATCTATCATGGGTTAGAACCAAAAGTTGGAGAGGGTATGATACGTGTTACAGGCAGTAAAGAGTCGGATTTCATTCTTTTTACAGTAGAAGATGATGGAGTTGGGATAAAAGACATGGCTATGATTGAGCAAGGCTATGGTCTAGGAAATGTTCGCGAACGTTTAACGATTTACTACGGACCAACTAGTTCACTAACAATTAAAAGCGAGGTAAATAAAGGGACTAAAATTGAAATTCGCTTCAATCCTAAAGAAGGGAGATGGATGAGAGATGCTGAAAGTCGCAATATTTGATGATGAATTCATTGTAATTGAAGGATTAAAAAAAATGATTGATTGGTCGAAGTACGGAATGGAGCTTGTTGGAACAGCTAAGGATGGAAATTCAGCTTTATCTCTTTTTCATTCCGAGCATCCAGATATTATTTTTACCGATATTAGAATGCCAGGTATAGATGGTCTACAGTTAATCGAAAAGGTTTTGGCAGAGGCTCCTGAGACAAAATGCATTGTTTTTAGCGGCTTTAATGAATTTGAGTATGTAAGGAGAGCGATAAGATTAGGGGTAATTGATTATTTAGAGAAACCAATTACGATTCCGATGATTGAAGAAGCCTTGCAAAAAATCACTCTACGAATCAATCAGGAAAAAGAAATGTCTGAGCTTCGATTAAGATGGGATAGAAATCGCCAGGAATTGCTTCAAAAAGCCACGTTAGATTTATTGCTTGAAGGGAAAGAAGCTATAACGAGATGGAGAGAATCTTTTGGAGATGAGGCAAAGCAAGTAATCGGAATTACTGTCATCGCTATCTCGGGTGAAAGGCCCTCCTTACAACTTAATGCTTCTTTTAAAGCTGTTCCAGTTTGGAATGGAACAACACAAATACTAGTGTTATTCCATTTTGAAAATAACCCTGAGCAGTTATCAGAACTTTTAATAGAATGGAGTGAACAGGAAGAAGTTACAATTGGATCAGGGCAGACATATTTGAATATTACTGATATATCTAAAAGCTATCGGGAGGCTCTACATGCTTTAAGGTACGGACGATTTTTAGATAGTAAGGGTTGGACAAGATTTGAAGAGGTTGGGAAAAACAATAAGATTCCAGAGGATCTATCAGCACAAGAGGAAGCTATCTTGTATTATATGCGGACTGGTAATAAAGAAGGGCTACTTGGGCAGCTGGACAAATATATTCAATGGCTCGATTCACAAAAGTTAAACCCTGATATGATGGAAAGTGAGTTTTTAAAGCTAGTATATCTTGGTATGGAAGTTGTAAAAGAAACAGGTGAGGAAACACAGCAAACAGGTTACTATCCTCAAAAGGATATTCGTGAGTTAAATACAAGAGAAGAAATGACTACTTGGTTATACAGCCAAATGGAAATGATGATAGAATTAATAAATTCCTCAAAAAAATCAAATAAACATAAAGCTGTTGAAAAAGCCAAGGAATACATGGAAAAGAATTACCATCAAGATATAACACTACAAGAAGTAGCAGATCTTGTCGGCATGAATCCAAACTATTTCAGTTTATTATTCAAGGAAGAGATGGGGCTTACCTACATTAAATATTTAACAAAATGCAGAATGGAAAAAGCTAAGGTAATGCTTAAAGAAGGTCAAAAAATATCAGAGGTTAGTGAGAAGGTAGGATATCTTACTTATAGGCACTTTTCTGAGGTGTTTAAAAAATATACTGGCATGACTCCAGGACAATTTAAAGAAAATAAATAAAGTTTTAACTATTAATTTATTGATGAAATTCCGTTACGGGAATTTCATTTTTTTTCATATATCGCAAAAGAGTTGTAAAAATACTCTGATCTAAATGTCAGTATTAATTAGCGAGTTTTCAAGAATTATCTGAGAAATACGGACATTACCTGAAAAATCAAGCGCTTACATTTTAGCTTTAGAATAGATAGAATTTAGGTAAGGGCTTAGAGAAGTTCTAAAAGAAAAATAACATAATTAAAGGGGCGAATATTATGAAGAAAAGTGCTTTATCAATCTTATTATCTATTGTATTACTTTTTTCAATAGTTGGTTGTAGTAGTCAAAATAATGATTCTAGTTCTTCTGGTGATGGAGAAGAGGGAACTCAGACACTCAAATTTATCTCAGAAGACACTGCTGATGAGTCGGATGCAAGCGTTGTTATGGGCCTTACTGAAGAATATGGAAAAACAAATATCGAAATTGAGACTGTCCTGCAAGCGAATTTAATGCAAAAGATTCAGTTGTTAACTGCTAGTAATGATTTACCAGAATTATTCAAGTTTGAATCTAATCAGTTAGGAGACCTAATTGATAATGATCAATTACTTGACCTAGAAAAAACATTTACCGATCTAGGCATTTATGACAAATTAAATCCAGGTGCAGTTAATTTATTAAAAACATTAAGTGGTGACCGTGGTCTCTATACGTTACCTGTTGAATTAAATATAGAAGGCTTTTGGTATAACAAAAAACTGTTCGAAGAAAACAACTTAGAAGTTCCGACTACATGGGATGAAATGCTCGCTGCTAGTGAAGTATTTATGGAAAAAGGAATTCAACCATTTGCAGTTGCTGGTAAAGAAAAATGGCCAATTACTCGTTTGATTAATGGTTATGTTATGCGTCTATACGGTGCGGATGTTATGGAACGAGTTAGCAAAGGTGAACTAAGTATTACGGATGAAGGATTTATCGAAGCTGCTACACTTGTACAAGATATGAATGCTAAAGGATATTTCGGTGAAGGTGTTAATACGATTGATTATGACACAGCAAGTAATACATTCCTTCAAGGAAATGCAGCAATGTACTATATGGGAAGCTGGGCACTTAACGAATTTAATGATGAGAATTTAAATAAAATTGGTGTTGATAATGTAGGGTTTTTCAATATTCCACTTGTTGAAGGTGGTAAAGGTACATTAGATGAATATTCCATGAATGCGGGACTAACACTTTCATTCTCGAAAGATAAATATAACGAGGAAGTTGGAGAATGGATGAAGCATGTATTCTCAAACTACGGTGATAAAGCAATAGCAGAACGTGGATTAATCTCCGGCTTCAAAGTTGAGAATATGCCTGAAAATGTTAGTGAATTAACAAAAACGACATTAGAAAAAGTAAATGAAATTGAAAATGGTGCACTTTGGTTCGAAGGATATTTTGATCCAAAAACAAAAACAGTATCTGAAGATGGAGCTCAAAACCTACTTAATGAGGGAACTACTCCAGAAGAATACATGTCTAAATTAGAAGAATCATTAAAAAATGCGTCAAAATAAGAACTAGGAAGGTTCGATTTCGAACCTTCCTGTTACCTTAAAGCTAGTTAGGAGTGAAAGAGTATGGATAAAATTTTAAGAGATCGCAAGGCAATTCTCTTATTAGTTGGACCAGCATTATTAATATACACTGTTATTCTCCTAATCCCTACAGTGTGGTCTACAATATATACATTCTATGAAGGATCACCAATTAGTGGTTTCGAATTTGTTGGGTTAGACAATTACTTAAATTTATTTAAAGACAGTGATTTCCTTTCAAGTTTGTGGCTTTCACTTAAATATATGGTCTTTGTTTCTGCTGGACAGGTTATATTAGGTTTATGTCTTGCACTATTATTTGTATTTTATATTAAGCGTTACTCTACTTTAATTCGAACACTCATTTTCTTTCCGGTAGTTCTTCCTGCTGTAGCGGTATCTCAATTGTTCGCAAAACTCTTCGAAATTGCTCCTCAGATGGGATTAGTAAACAGTTTACTTACTTTTTTAAACTTGGAAACGTTAGTTCAGCCTTGGCTTGGTCAAGGAGATACGGCATTTTGGGTACTTGTTACAATGGATATTTGGAAGTCATTAGGTTTTTACGCTGTTATTCTTTTTACCGGGTTAGTTGATATTCCAGAAGACGTTCTTGAAGCTGCAAAATTAGATGGTGCAAAGGGCTGGAAATTGACACAATTTATTGTCTTACCTTTATTAAAGCCAGTCTTAATTTCGGCAATTGTATTTAGTCTAAATGGAACAATTAAAGTCTTTGAATCAGCAGTTGCGTTAACAAATGGTGGACCAGGAAATAGTACCACTACATTATCTATTTATATGTATAACAATGCATTTACGTATAACCAATATGGATATGGAAGTACTATAGCGGTATTTCTATTGCTATTATCTCTTCTTATAACTTTAATAGTTTTCAAATTTGCAAAAAATGATGCGGCTTAACACGAGGAGGGGAATAAAGTGAATCAGTTATCTGGAAAAACAAATAGTATCGGTATGTTACTAGGTAAACTTGCCATATTCGTCTTACTATTAGTGGAAGTTTATCCTATTATATGGTTGCTGTTATCTTCAATAAAAGGACCAGATGAATTCAGTGCAAATCCAATGTATGCATTGCCAGAAGGCTTTCATTTACAAAACTATCTGGATGCATGGAACATAGGGAATATGGGTATGTATTTTAAAAATAGTATTATCGCCACTTTCCCAGCGTTGTTTTTAATAATTTTCTTGGGAGCAGGTGCTGCATTTGCCATCGAAAAAATGCGCTGGAAATGGAGTAAAGGTGTGATGCTACTGTTTACAGCAGGGATAATGGTTCCAGTACAAATTGTGCTCCTTCCATTGTTTACAATCTTTTTTAAGACAGGATTACTAAATAGTTTATGGTCACTTATTCTTGTGTATACAACATTTGGTCTGCCATTAACAATTTTAATGTTCTCTAGTTACTTTAAAGCACTTCCAAATGAGGTCATTGAGTCGGCAGTTATGGATGGTGCTAGCATTTATCAAATCTTTTTTAAGATAGCAATACCTATCGTCTCAAATGCAATTGTAACTGTTGCATTAGTTCAGTTTTTCTTTGTTTGGAACGATTTAATCTTTGCCATGACGTTTATAAGTGACACAGAACTCAGAACCATTCAAACAGGTTTAAATTCCTTTACAGGAGAATATGGACAAAAGCAATGGGGACCAATCTTTGCGTCAATTTCATTAGCAGTTGTTCCTACCCTGTTATTGTATCTATTTTTAAATAAACTTGTTATGAAGGGGATGACGAGTGGAGCTGTTAAGGGATAAGAGAAACCTGTAGTGTGGAATCGTTCTCCTAAATTAATGGGAATTCATATTTTAAAGCTAATACAGAAAAAGCCATCAGTGCCATAACTTCTCTTTTAATCGAAAACATAGATTAAAAGTAGAATTACAGCACCTTGATGGCTTTTTTTATGGTTCATATTTTTTTAGAAAATGTGAAAGGGGTTTCGGCTCTAAAGCCCCTCTCAATTACTCTAAATAGAATTATTTAAGTTTATCTACTAAAGAAATCAATAAATCAGCATTTTCATTTGAAATTGATTTTTCACTTTGAGCAGATACCTGGTTAATGTAAGCTTTGATTTTGCCTTCCATTGCTTCTGTATTGCCTCGCTCAGCTGCATCTTTAGCAGATAAAAGTTTTGTTTTAAGAGAATGAGCGATGTCCTTTTGATTTACAAAACTTTCTGTTAAATTGCTTAAACTGTCAAAGTCAACAGTAACAGTAAAAGTCGTTTCAACTTCTACCGTGTTTCCAGCTTTGTCAGTTGCTGTAGCTGAAATTTTATTTTCACCAATGGTGAAAGTATATGCCGAACCTTCAATGCTTGGGCATTTCGCAGTAGCGATTCCTGATAATTTATCAACAGCAAGACAGGAGATGGCGACCTTTGAATCTACTTCATAAGTTTCCTTATTCCCTGAGAACTCAATCACCGGGGCTGTTGTATCTAATATAATTTGTTTTTGATAGGCAGTGCTTATGTTTCCAGCTTTGTCTTTAAATTGAACAAATACAGTTTTCTCACCATCACCAGAAGGTAAAACAATATCTTTCGATGAAGCAAATTGATCCCATTCAGTCCAATTCTCTGAGTCAGTGGAAAAGCGAGATTGATTCACTCCGCTTAAATCATCTTCAGCATTAAAGGATAGAGTAACATTTTGGTCATTTGTGAATTCTGCTCCAGAGTTAATTGTAAAATCTCCAGTAGGTGCTGTTGTATCCTCCTCAACAATCATGATCCAACTGATTTGAGGATCAGGAGAACCTTGTACTCTACGAACAGTAAGGTCAAGCTTTCCATCCGTAATGTTTACATTTTTGTAGCCAAGGACGTCATATGAATCTGTAAAGACGTATCCTTTTGTTTTGGTTTCACCATTCAGTAAAATATCCGCTTTTCTACTTCCTCTCGTGGAAGTATACCAAGGGTCATAAAGCCCTGTATAAACTGTGTATTTTCCATTTTCTAAATCAAATTTATAAGAAAGGTCATCTCCAGAGCCGCTTAGTAGGTATCTTAGTGCAGAAAATAGATCTCCACCTTCACTGCCGGCTGGTTTCGTACGATCTCCTACAAATCCCCATGATTGCCCATTCTCTGGGTTATACTTTTGATCGATGATCTCTTTGTTGAGAAGTGTTTCTTGCATATAAGAAGACCATATCTTATAATCACTGGTTTCAGCACCACCAGCATGGACAAAATATCTTACATGATCAGGAATGACAAGTATTTTTGTCCTAATAACCTTATTGGCTAATTCAGAAAGTGTACCTTCAACTACAACAGTGCCAGGTTTTGAAAAATCTTCAGCATTGATTCCCCATGATACCGGCGTTTCCAATTGATTTCCTTCTGAATTTGTAACCTGAATAACATTCGGTAGTTTAGGCACTTGGTCTACAGCTACCTTTTCGGGTAATTCAGTGTTGATTGTTACTTTTCCCATTCTGTCTAAAATATCCACCTTCCACTCGTCATACCATTGTAAAATAATTTCATCATCTTGACCAAACTCAATAGGAAGCCATACATAACGAGAATCCTTTAAATTGCTTGAATTCCATCTGTCACCCATAAAAATAAATTTCCCCTTTTCTGGGTCGACAGGGATGACATTCGTGCTTTGTGAATCAAATGTTGTGGATGATTTCTCCCCAACAGCTGGATCACGTAATGGCTTCCATTCTTCAAAGATTTCATCGGCAACTGTATATCTTGCTGGGTTAGGTGACCATCCTGTTGCGCCTGATGTGATCATATAATACTTACCATTATATTTGAACATTGCAGGTGCCTCACGTTGTGCGCCAGGAAATACCCTTACGTAATCCTCACCATATACTGCTTTATAAGTCGAATCACGTTCAACATTTCCATCTCTATGCCAACCAACTACATCTGTATAACTTTCATTTAGTTTTGAAATATAGATCGTCATGTTTTCTTCACTAGAATAGATTAGGTAAGCTGTACCATCATCATCCTTGAATAGGTTCATATCACGCGCCATTCCGGGTTGATTAGGCTGGCCATTATATTCTGCATCTTCAGGGGCACGATCCATTCGGTTGCTTTCTTGGTAGATGAAAGGACCTGTTGGTGAGTCACTTAATGCATAACCAGCTTCAGCTTTTGCATACATTGCAGTTGATGTTTCTGAAGGACCATCTGTGTGCATCCACATGACATATTTCTTCGTTTTTTCGTTATAAATGACTTTAGGCCTTTCAATGACTCGGTCTGTGCCAATATCATTTAAGATATCTGCTTTATCTGTTCTTCCTTCATAAAGTTTCGAAATCAATGGATCTGTTTCAAATTGTGCCATTGATTCAATTGCGGTTAATGCAAGACCCTCATCCTGCCAATTATAAAGATCTGTAGAGGAATAAACTCTAACACCTCTTGCTGGAAGATAACCGTTTGTTTTATCTTCACCATACCAGTAGTATTTTTGAGTTTCTTCATCGTACATGATCCCACCGCCATGGGCTTGGATGTCGGCACCGTTCGTATCTCTCCATACTTGCCCTGGTTTAAAGGATTCATTTGGAATGTTTAGTGCGAGTCCTGTTATTGCTGTTTCCAAGTTCTTTATTGCTGCACGAATTTCCGTCTGTATTTCTTTTTTGTTTATATCCAAGTTATTGTCATTGATTTCTTTAACCAATGCCTCAGCTTGTTCGATCGTGGTATTAAGTGCATCTAAGCTAACCTTAGTATAAGTATCTGTCTTCTCAGCTTCAATTTTTGCGGTATTAATTTCGCCCTCTAAATCAGAGAGTGGTATGACTATATACTTTCGGACAATGATGTAATTAACTAAAGGGTCATTATAGTTTGTTAAACTAGCTGTTGCTGGTCCTTGAATGTTAACATCCAATTCTCCGTCCGTTACTGAAACCTGTTGATAGGTAACCTCTTTTTCAGCGGAATAGCTTCCAATATCATAATCTCCATTTGATAGATTTTGTCCCTCGCCAATAATATTAATACTTCGACCACTCCACGGATTCTTGAAACCTAAAGTAAGGTCATACTCACCATCAGGTAATTCAAACTTGTATTTTAATGCCTTTTCACGTATTTGAGGGCCGTTATAATATCTTAAAGATCCATTTTTGTCGGCTGGATTATTGACAGTTGTATTGCTTGTCGTGGTAACCAGTCCCCATTTTTTTCCTGTAACAGGGTCAGCGTCATACATCTGCTCCGTTTTGCTGGCATAGAGACCTATTTTATCGGTTCCTTCAGCAGTAGCAGGAGTTGGATCACCTGCATTCACAAAGTAGAGGATATAATTATTATCCTTAAGTTCTTGATCAGAAAATCCTGTTGTATTCCCTTTTGCGCTTGCTGCAAATGCTGGTGTGATTGAATAAGTAGACGATACGAGAATTAATACTGTCAGTAATAGTGAAATAACTTTTACTACCTTAGACAAGTGCATACCTCCTTATTGTTTTTGATATTGATAGATTTGAAATTTACTATGCTTCTTGTAGTGAGAAGGAAGATTTATGTAAATAGATTCAACAAGAAGCAGATGTTTGGTGTGTCATTCTTGAGGTGAGAAGTTATTACTTTAGTGATACTATTTTTCAAAAGAGGGGGAGGTTGGTTATTTTAGAATTTTCAAATAACTGCAACCGGTTTCAATATACTTTTTTTTAGTCGTTTTGTCAATATGTAAAATGAAACTGCATTATTAAGTATGAGGCTTTAAAAATCTCAATGCTGAGAAGATCATTTGACAAGAATTTCTAGAAGGTTTATAGTTTAATTGCAACCGGTTTCAAAAGAGGGGACCGTGAAATTGAATTAGAATTAAGACCATTGATAATATAATGGGGAAAAACGAATAAAAAAGGCAAGTTAATAGATACACATTTCATCATACGAGAATCGTCGAAAGAATGTAAGGAGTAGTTTCACCTTTGAAACGTCCTTCATTTCTTCGACTTTTTTTCTAGTGAAATTAACTATACTTTTGAATACGAATGAGGTGGATTTGAACTTGTATATAAAGTCTGACCAAATAAAAAAATTAATTTATGGAAAGAATGTTTCTCTTTTATTTTCAAACCAAAAGGAGCAGGACATTTGGTTTCATTCAATTAAGGATAAAACTTCATATCAGCCCTTACTTGAAGAGATTAGGGCTGAGGCGGAAAGACTACTCTTTGAACCTGATAAAGAATTAACATTTTCAAACTTTACTATTTTTAGAGAAATAGGTTCCCGTCTTGAGTACGAAAAGGTTTATTTTGCAAAAAGAAGACGGTTAAATACATTTGCCCTTATGGCTTTGCTTGAACCAAATCATCCAAATTACTTAGAACAGTTAGAAAATACGATTTGGTCAATATGTAATGAATATACATGGTGTTTACCTGCTCATTTAAAGAATAGTCCTGAAATGGCAACTGATATGGATGTTTCGATTCAATCGATACAACAGTCTAGTTATTCAATCGATTTATTTGCTGCTGAAACAGCATTTACACTAAGTGAAATGTTAACTTTAACAAAGAACATTCTTGATCCTTTAATACAAAAACGAATCCAAGAGGAAGTCTATCGAAGAGTATTATTTCCATTTATTAATCAACCACAATTTGGTTGGGAAACTTCAACACATAACTGGGCATCTGTTTGTGCAGGATCGATTGGTTCAGCTGCAATACATTTAATTGAAGATGAAGAAATCCTTTCAGTCATTTTAGAACGTGTTCTTAGTAGCATGGGATATTATTTAAAAGGGTTTAACGATGATGGTGCATGCATGGAAGGGTATGGATATTGGCAATATGGTTTTGGTTTTTATGTTTATTTTGCTGATTTATTGAAGAAAAAAACAGCAGGCGAAATTGATTTGTTTGATTCAGAAAAAGTACATCAAATTGCCCTTTTCCAACAAAAATGCTTTATCCATAAAAATCAAGTTGTTAATTTTTCTGATTCTAATCAACAGGCAACAGTATTTTTAGGTATTAGTCATTATTTAAAAAAGATTTTTCATGACATTGAAGTCCCTGAAAAAGGACTCCGTGCTCCATATACTGAAGATCATTGTAGTCGATGGGCGCCAGCGTTCAGAAATTTACTCTGGTTTAATGAACAAATTGAGGGGAGGCCTTGGCACGATAAAACATATTTTCTTAGTGACTCACAATGGTTTATTTCTAGAAATGATCCCTATGTTTTTGCTTGTAAAGGTGGTCACAATGATGAGCCGCATAATCATAATGATATTGGTCATTTTATCTTACAAAAAAATGGTGAAACATTCTTTAAAGATTTAGGTAGTGGGTTATACAGTGATGCATACTTTGGTGAAGACCGCTATACTATTTTTTGTAATGGCTCACAGGGGCACTCTGTTCCAATCATAAATAATCAATTTCAGGCTGAGGGAATTTCTCACAACGCAACAATTACAGAGGTAGCAATAGAGCAGGATATAGATATAGTGGAAATGAATATGACAAACGCATATAACATTGCATTATTAGAAACGTTAACGCGAAGATTTACGTTGATAAAAAATAAGAAACCAGAGCTAATTTTGACAGACACTTTTCAGTTCACTGAAAATCCAGAATCAATAGTTGAAAGATTTATCACACCTGTACTTCAAATTACTGAAGACCAGGAAGGAGTCATTCTGGAAGGAAATCAAAAAGTGAAATTAAAATTTAACCGCAAGCAATTAAATTTAGTGATAAGTGAGAATGAATTTTTAAATCATTTTGGTGAAAGAGAAGATCTACTTATTTTGGATTTTTCTGTGAAAAAGCCGGATAATACATGTTGTGTAGAATTTGTATTTCAGTTGCTTTAGGATGAAATGGAATCGTACTAAGCGATTAAAACTTAAATCATTAAGGTGGTAGTAACATGATAGAACATAAAATAGTGGTGGCAGGTTGTGGTGGTATGTCAAACACATGGTTGGATTACGCTGAAAGCCGTAAAAATGCTGAAATTGTAGGATTAGTTGATGTGAATATTGATGCTGCGAGAGGTATGGCAGAGCGTCGAAGCTTAGATGTCCCTGCTTTCTCTGATTTATCACAAGCGATTAAGGAAACAAATGCCAATCTTGTATTTGATGTAACTATTCCTGCTGCCCATAAACACATAGTAACGACAGCATTTGAAGCAGGGTGCAATGTGTTTGGTGAAAAACCGATGGCAGAATCTCTAGAAGATGCTAAAGCAGTATTACATATGTCTCAAAAAACAGGAAAAAAGTATTCTGTCATGCAAAACCGTAGATATTTAAAACAAATTCGTGCATTTCAACACTTATTGTCAAGTGAAGTAATAGGTAAAGTGGGCTCGATCCACGCAGACTTTTTCCTCGGCCCACACTTTGGAGGATTTCGAGATGTGATGGACAATCCCCTTATCGTCGATATGGCTATTCATACATTTGATCAGGCCAGATTTATTACTGGTGCTGATGCAATATCGGTTTACTGTCATGAATATAATCCACCTGGATCTTGGTACAACGGTAACGCATCAGCTATCTGTATTTTTGAAATGAATGATGGCTCTGTATTTACCTATCGTGGCTCTTGGTGTGCAATAGGAATGCAAACTTCATGGGAAGCTGATTGGCGTGTTACAGGGAGCAAGGGTAGTGCACGCTGGGATGGTAATCGTTTACCAGTCTATGAAGTGATTGATCATTCTCAACCAACTGATTTCATAGACCCGATTAAAACCGAAGAAGTACAGAGCAATTGGGAGGGACAAGAAGGACATTGGGGCTGTCTAGATGAAATGTTTGCCTCTCTTGAAGAAAATCGTCTAGCCGAAACCGATTGTAGTGATAACATAAAAAGCATGGAGATGGTTTTTGGTGCAGTGGAAAGTGCAAAAACGGGGAAGAAGATTTTATTATAAGTTTTTTAAAAAGGATAAATGAGAGTTATTTATTTTTTACTTAATTGGGCCTCTCTGCTACAGTTTAAGAAGGCAGAAGGTTCTCTTTTAAGAAAAAAATAGAGTCTTATATTTAACAAAAATAGTGTTATAGATATGACTATTAAGTAGTATCTAATAAAATGGATTAACAGCTTCTTATCCTTTCTTAAATTAAATGCTAAACCTTACAATAAAATGAAACCGTTATCATTGGAGCGTAAGAAAAATTAAAGTTTTTCTAATGATGTTATTTATTGAATAGTATGAGTCCAAAAAACAAAAGAAGAAAGGTGATAGGTATGACGAACAATTTGGAATGGGTAGATGAGGCGTGGCAAAAAGTTCAAGCAAAGATTGACAGAACGAGTAAAAAAATTGGAGCCAATTTCCCTCATGCAAGTGTCAATGGAACGTACCAATTAGAGGAACCTCATTGGTGGACTGCAGGATTTTGGCCAGGCTTACTATGGTTAGTATATCGTGAAAGTAAGGATGAGTCGATAAAGCAATTAGCTGAACAATGTGAGGACAGACTTGACAGTGTGATTACAGATTATTATAGGCTTGACCATGACATGGGGTTTATGTGGACGTTAACAAGTGTTGCGAGATTTAAGCTTTTAGGAGAAGAAGATTCAAAAAGACGTGCACTATTGGTCGCTAATTTACTTGCAGGAAGATTCAATACATCAGGAAATTATATTCGAGCATGGAATCCATGGCAGGAAGGGGAAGATAATTCAGGATGGGCAATTATTGATTGCTTAATGAATTTGCCGCTATTATTCTGGGCCACAGAGGAAACCGGTGATCCAAGATTTAGTGCAGTAGCTAAAAAACATGGAGAGACAGTACTCAAAAACTTTATCCGTGAAGATGGCTCTGTTCATCATATTATTCGATTTGATCCAGTTACAGGTGAAAGAGTGGAGGCGTTAGGTGGGCAAGGATTCGCCCCTGATTCTGCATGGTCTAGAGGAGCATCTTGGGCAGTCTATGGATTAACATTATTGTTCCACCATACAAAAGAGGATAAGTATCTACAAGCGGCAAAAAATGTTTCCCACTTTTTTATCGCCAATTTACCAGAAGATTATGTCCCGCATTGGGATTTTAGGCTTCCAGAGGAGGTAACGAAATACCGTGATTCTTCAGCTGGCGCAATCGCATCATGTGGACTGTTACTACTTGCTAAGCATGTCCCAGCAACCGAAGAGAAAATCTATAAAGATGCTGGAGTGAAAATCCTTAAATCCTTATATAAAAACTATGGTGATTGGGAAAATCCAGAGCAGGATGGGCTAATCCTCCATGGCACAAGCCATTATCCAGAAGGAAAAAATATTGATGTCCCACTTATATATGGTGATTACTATTTTGTAGAAGGACTTGCTATCTTAAAAGGTGATAGAAAGCTATTTTGGTAATCTTGTTAGATGGAAGAATAGAAAAAATCCACAAATGATTAGGAGTGAATTTAGTAAATGCCTACCTTACATACTACCTTTTCAAAGCATGAAATAAAAACTAGAGAAGACCTTAGTGAAGTATTAAAACAAATATGTGATCCCTTAAAACCTTATTATAGTAAAGGGTATGCAGGCTTGAGTTTAGGAAGTTCTGGTGCAGCTTATACGGATTCGACTGCTCAAATGGAAGGTTTTTCACGCGTGTTATGGGGCCTTGTTCCTCTTCTAGCCGGAGAAAGTAAGGAATATGAATTATGGGAAAGTCACCTCCAAGGAATAAAAAATGGCACAGATCCTCATCATGAGGAATATTGGGGCGATATCCATGATTATGATCAGAAAATCGTAGAAATGGCGGTGTTTGGTTTAGCACTACTATTAATACCTGAGAAGATTTGGGAGCCTCTTAATGAACAAGAGAAACGAAATCTAAGTAATTGGCTGAAGCAAATAAATCAATGTAAAGTCTGGGATTGCAATTGGCTCTTCTTTCCGGTTCTTGTTAATTTGGGTCTCAGAAATGTCGGGCTTCCATATGATCAAGAAGGAATTGAGAAAAATTTAGATAGAATCGATCAATTCTATTTATCTAATGGCTGGTATTCAGACGGAATAAACGGGCACAGTGATTACTACGTCCCGTTTGCCATCCATTATTATGGTCTCATTTATGCAAAGGTGATGGAAGTGGAAGATCCCGTTCGTTCACAGCGATATAAAATGAGAGCGGAAGCTTTTGCAAAGGATTTTATCTATTGGTTTTCAAAAGATGGCTCATCATTACCGTATGGCAGAAGTCTAGCATATAGATTTGCCCAGTCAGCATTTTGGAGTGCTGCTGTTTTTGCAGAAATTGAACCTTTTTCATTAGGTGTCATGAAAGGTCTACTCCTTAGAAACTTGCGCTGGTGGTTTAACCAACCTATTTTTAATGATGCTGGTATCTTAACAATAGGTTACACGTATCCGAATCTAGTGATGGCTGAAAACTATAATTCTCCTGGTTCGCCTTATTGGTCATTGAAAACGTTTTTACCACTTGCATTACATGCTGAACATCCATTTTGGCAGGCTGAGGAAGAGCCACTTCCAGAGTTAAGTAGCACTGTGATTCAAAAGCAGCCACACATGGTGATTTGTAGAGATGATGAGAGAAATCATATTCTAGCTTTTAACTCGGGGCATCTGTCTTCAAACGAGCATACACACACTTCTGCCAAATATGAAAAGTTTGTTTACTCTAATTTCTTTGGATTTAGTGTACCGAGGGCAGAGTGGGGGCTTTCGCAAGGTGCTTATGATTCAATGTTAGCCCTAAGTGAAGGTGATAATATCTATCGAGTCAAAAGACATTGCGAGGAATACTTGATAGAAGATAACTATATCTACACGTATTGGAAGCCTTGGAATGATGTAGAAGTAAAAACCTGGATCATACCTGGTACTCCTTGGCATTTACGAATACACTGTATAAAAACAAGTAGGCTATTGGATGCTGCTGACGGTGGCTTTGCATTAGGGATTGAAAATAAGAATGCAGATCGTGCAGATTTTGATAAAGTCCAGAACGAGAATGAATGCTTAGTTAGATATTCATGGGGTGCAAGCGGAATTAAAAGTCTTCGCACTGAGGGAAAAGCTGAGCTAATCTATCCAAATGCAAATACCAATCTACTAAATTCTCGTACTGTTATCCCAACAATAAAAACAAGAATAGACCCTGGAACTAGTTGGTTAGTTAGTGCTGTTTTTGGCGAGCCAGGGATAAGTGAAGATAAATGGAACAATCCACCTTGTGTGGAAATTGAAAGCGACAAAGTAATTGTACATTTACCGAATTTTGATAAATTTGAATTTTCAATAAAAGGTATTAAACTATAAGAACAATTTAGAATTTTCAAAATGGTATAAACATGTGTTGTTTTTTAATTAAAACACATCTAAAAGCGATCATCGCTCCAACAACAGTTGGGATTGCAGCAGCAAGACATACTGCACATGAATTAGTTGAACTTTAGCATGTTAAAGGTTGATAGCTTTTTTTAAAAAATAGCCTTAACAATTATCGGGCAAATAATTATGGTATTGTAGAAGGAGAAGTACTAAAGAAAAGGAGAGAGATAAAATGTACGAACACCTCGTAATTTTTAAATTTAATGAAAACATCACGCCTGAAAAAGAACAAGATCTACTTAATCAACTTCTAGCATTTAAAGGGGAAATTCCTGGGATCGTAGAGCTCTCGGCAGGATTTAATGTAACAGAAGAAATTGAACAAAAACAAGGATATTCTTTGGGGTTACGAGTAACCTTTGAAAATAAGCAAGCGCTTGATGATTACCAGCCACATCCAGTTCATCAAGACTTTGTTTCTTCATTGTCTGGAATTATAGACAATGTCATTGTAGTAGATTATCAAATTTAATAGATTTCTTTATGAAAAAATAGACGGAAGTAAATAAAAAGTTGCTCTCCACATTTAGTAATAGAGGAGAGCAACTTTTTTGGGAACTAATTAAATTGTTAGGGATTTACGATCCTTACTTAAACCAACCCTTTTCCTTTGATTGAGTAATCGCCTCAATCCTATTCTTTACATCAAGCTTTTCTAATATCGTAGAAATATAATTTCGCACAGTTCCAGTTTTAATACTAAGCTGATCAGCGATTTCTTTTGTATTCATGCCATCTGCCACAAGCTCTAAAACTTCCCTTTCACGTTCAGTAAGGGGATTTTCTTCACTATAGACATCATCCATTAGTTCTGGAGCATATATTCTTCTTCCTGACATAATGCTGCGGATCGAGCTAGCTAGCTCTTCACTAGGACTGTCCTTCAATAAATAGCCGCTGACACCGGCCTTTAAAGCCCGTTGAAAATAGCCTGAGCGGGAGAACGTTGTTAGGATAATAACTTTACAACCTTTACCTTTTAGCTTTTCAGCTGCTTCAAGTCCAGTCATTCCAGGCATTTCAATATCCATGATGCATATATTTGGTTGATGCTGCTGAACAAGTGTGAGGGCTTCTTCGCCATTACTTGCTTTTCCTACGACTTCCATATCATCTTCTAAATTAAGTAGTGAACCTAAAGCACCCAAAAGCATTTGCTGATCTTCAGCAATGACAATTCGAATCATAAATGCTCCTCCTAATCAGTTTGCTTAACGACATTTGGTACTTTTATTAATAGAGTAGTGCCTTCTTGAGAAAGAATGTCCAAGGTTCCATTGACAAATTCTAGACGTTCCTTCATTCCAGCAAGTCCATTGCCTTTAGTGAAATTTTCGTTTGTTCCAATGCCAATTCCGTCATCACGTACGGTAATTACTGTCTCATTTTGCGATTGTTCGATGGAGACATAACAAGTAGAGGCCCCACTATGACGCACTACATTGTTAACAGCTTCCTTTAAGCACATACTAAGAATATTCTCAGTTAACAATGGAACATTCGTTAAGGTGAAATTATCATCAGTCACTAAGTTAATTTGAGCGGCTTTGAGTATCTGTTTTATATGGATCATTTCCTCTACTAATCTGATGCCCCTCATTTGTGAAACCATCTTTCTTACTTCATTCAATGCAGTTCTAGCAGTCTGTTGAACGTCTTTCATTTCATTTCGTGCTTGTTCAGGGTCCTTGTATATTAATTTTCTCGCCAAATCACTCTTTAACCCAATCATAGAAAGCTTTTGACCCAATGTATCATGAAGGTCACGGGCGATACGCTGGCGTTCCTCGATTTTTACGAGCTCAGAAATTCGTTTGTTTGCATCTTCAAGTTTTTCTTGGAGTTGGCCACGTTCTTTGCGATTAAAAATACTGAATGGTAGAAAGATCACACTAAGACAACTAATGATTACAAATGGCAATTGTTTTAAGAGTAATTCTTCGTGCAGCACGATGCTGAAGTTTATCGAAACAGCAGTGCTGACTAAGTGAACGATATACAAAGTAATAAAAGGAAACCGATCCTTCATATTGCCGATAAAATAGGCGATATAAAAAGAAAAATAAAAATAGTTGAAAAGATATGTCGATGTAAACGAAATACCAATAAGGACGCATGTTAAAAAGTAAACATGCCATCCTTTTGCAATAAAGGCATATCGAAATGTGATGAAAAATAAAATTGTCAAAACTATCCCGACAATTATTTCAATTGTAGATGAAGATTGAAAAATAAAATAAAACGGCAATATGCTAAGAAACGCCCAAATATAAGGAGAAATTCCATTGCTTTTTTGAAGAATTGCATATCTTTTTTTCATGATCAAACCCACTTTATTTAGGATACATAAACTTAAGTGTCATTTTATCATATTTTATCTAAATAATGATTAAACGCCCATGATGATGGGTTTATTCAGTGTCTTACTAAGATCTCATTTACTTAGTAACTTTAGATAAATAATTGAATCCGACAAATCTTTTGTTTTGTGTGTCCCATAAACGGAATGTTAGTGATTTCAAGCTTGTTGCTAAAGTGATCGTAGGAACATTTTGTAATGGTTGCGTATTATTGTGAACTTCTTCAAGTTTATAGTTTGGTACCCTTGGACTTAAATGATGAACATGATGGTAGCCGATATTTCCTGTAAGCCATTGTAGAAGCTTCGGAAGCTTATAGAAAGAACTTCCTTCTACGGCTGCTTTCACATAGTCCCAATCTTTATTTTCCTCAAAATAAGAATCCTCAAATGTGTGTTGTACATAAAAGAGCCAGATACCAAGAGAACCTGAAATAAGAAAGATAGGTCCTTGTATTAAAAGGAACGACTGTGTTCCAAGTGTCCAACAAAAAAATGTAACCAAAGCAACGATTGAAAGATTTGTAATATACGTGTTAATGCGTTCATTTCTTCTTGCACCTTTTTTGTTAAAACGATTTTTAATTAGAAATTCGTAAATTGGTCCTATGCCAAACATAACAAGTGGATTTCGATAAATGCGATAAGCAATTCTACGAACAAGTGGCTCTGCTAAATATTCATCTACCGTTAGCACCCAAATATCCCCTGTTCCACGTTTGTCTAAGTTACTGCTTGTTGCGTGATGAATTGAATGATCATGCTGCCACTGACTATATGGAAATAAGGTTAAAACCCCTGTTATTGTTCCGAGCACCTTATTTGCAGTCCGATTTTTAAAGAAGGCAAAATGACAACAATCATGAAAAATAATGAAAATTCGGACCAAAAATCCTGCAGCAACAATGATAAATCCAAATGATAGAAAATAAGAAATTGATAAGCTTTGATAAGCTAGGATCCACAAAATAAGAAATGGTCCTATCGTATTAATAAGCTGTCGGATACTGTCCTTTATATTTGCTTTTTCATAGGGAGCAACTTGCTTCCTTAAATTTTTTTGTAGTTGTTTAGACATTTTTTTAATTCCCTTCCTCAGTTGTTAATTAAATTATAATCTTATAATCAATACTTTTGCAGACATAGGTGTCATGTACAAGGTATGACAAATGTCATATCTAATATGGAAGGATTAGTAAAGAGTCCATTAGCTAAGGATAAGAATACCTTTTTATAGAAAAAGATATCAGGTATTTAACAAGTTTCAATCACTTTTCCTACATTTATTGTTAACTGATATAATATAAATTAATATTAATTTTTTGATAACTAGGAGAGAATTCCATGTTTTTTCGAATTGTATTTTGTATTTTCTTACTTTTAATTGTAAGCGGGTGCAATATTGGACCTAAAATAACGGAGTATGAAGTCATCTATAATGGACATAACGAACAAAAGCAAGCGGAGTCAACTCAAAATCATAAAAACTACACGATTGCTGTTATTCCTAAGGTAAGTGGGATTCCTTACTTCAATGCAGTTGAAGAAGGAGTCAAAGAAGCTGGGAAAGATTTAGGAATAAATGTTCTTTACTCAGGCTCATTAATTGCCGATTGGAAGCAACAAGAAGCTATTATCAATGGGTATATTGAGCAAAAGGTAGATTTAATAGCTATTTCTGCCAATGATCCTGAGAAGCTAGGAACAGTTTTAAAAGAGGCTAGAAAACAGGGAATAAGAGTGATTACTTGGGACTCAGATACAAATTCTCACTTTCGAGAGCTGTTCATAAATATGGTAGATCCAGAAATGGTCGGGCGTCATATCATGGATACATTATCATCAAGAGTGAATGAAAAGGGAAGTTTTGCAATCATAACTGGCTCTAGCGATGCAGCGAATTTGAATGAGTGGATTAATTGGATGAAAGTTCAGCAAAAGGAATATTATCCAAATATGAAGCTTGTTGATATTGTAGAAACAGATGATGATCCTAAAAAGGCTTATAGCGCTTCAAAGAATCTATTAAATAAGCATCCGGAAATTAATGGGATTATTGGAAGTTCATCTGTTGGTCCACCAGCAGCTGCTCAAGCTGTGAAAGATATTAACAAATCGGGTGAGATTACAGTGGTAGGGTTATCAACGCCTAATCTAATGAGGGAATATATAAAAGATGGCTCTGCACAGGTTGTCACACTATGGAGCCCTAAAAAACTTGGTTATTTAACAGTTAGTATTGCAAAGGAACTACTAGATGGGCAAGAGATTAGTGATAACCAATATATTTCAAATATAGGGAATGTTAGAGTAAAAGAAGACACAGTCATAATGGGACAACCCATTGATTTTACGAAGGAGAATATTGATCAGTATGATTTCTAAATTAATGGAAGCGTTAAGATTAAAGAACTTCCAGCTAAAAACAAAATTAATCATTACCTACATTCTTCTCACTGTCATTCCAATGGCTGTATTGGGCTATATCACCTACTATCAAAATACAAAGGCAATCGAAGAACAGGTAGGAGAATATGTTCCTAGGCTCTTAAATCAGGCAAATAAAAACATTGAAAATGAAATCAATGAAATAGGGAATTTACCAAATTTAATTTACAACTCTAGTGATGTGATGGCTGTTTTACGAGCAAATCCATATAAGGATCAATCGTCAATGCTTCAAGATCAATTCACTGTAGAAAGCTTTCTTTCTCGGACATACCTTGGTAGTAATAACACGAACATTTTAGGGGCATTTTTATTATCTACTAATGGTTCATTTATAAGTACTAGAGTAGCCTATGAAGGATTTGATTTTAACAATACCCTTTTACCGTATGGAGAGGCCCACGATTTAGGGGGGGACACTAAGATCTTACTTCCAAATGAAGTCAACTTGACGTTTGAGGGAGATCCATCTTATATGCTAGTAGTAAAAGAGATAGTTGACCTTGATAACCGGGAAAATCTCGGTACGTTGTTTTTAGCGGTTAAGTTAACGTTTATTGAAGAGATTCTTCAAGATCTAGATGAAGAAGAAAGAGCAACGATGTGGGTAATGGATGACCAAGGACAAATCATCTATCATCCACTTCAGAAGAAAATTGGTACATATTTTGAAGAAATAGATGACTATCCAATATTAAATGGAAGCTTTCGTACAACAATTGAGAAAGATCGAACATTAATTAGCATTAATCAATCTGCAAAACAACAATGGGTTCTTGTTCATAGTATTCCAATTACCTACTTAACAGAGGGAACAGATGTCGTAAAAACGGTGGCAATCATAATTTTCCTTATCCTCGTTGTTATTACAACCTTGATTTCTATTATTGTTGCCTGGAGTGTAACAAAACCAATTAATTTACTAGGTAGGATTATGAAGGATGTTGAAAATGGCAATCTTTATGTGAAGATCCCGATTGATTCAAAAGATGAGGTTGGCGTACTAGCTTCAAGCTTTCAGTCAATGATAAGTAAAATTAGAGACTTAATTAAAAAGAATGATCATATTGAAATACGACAAAAGGAAGCAGAATTATATGCATTACAATCACAAATCAATCCTCATTTTATGTACAACACATTAGAAACAATCGGTGCATCAATAGAGGATGGGGAATCAGAGCTAGTCGTTGATATGGTTGCGATTTTAGGCAGAATGCTGCGCTTTTCATTAAGCAATAAAGATAAAATTGTTCCGATCTCACTAGAGGTTCTTCATATTGAAGATTATTTAACCTTGCAAAAGTTTCGATTTGAAGAGAGGATTTCATTCAACATTCAAAATGATTATGAGCATGATGTATATTTTACTCCAAAATTTATTTTGCAGCCAATTGTTGAAAACTCGGTTAAATATGGTATGCAGAAAAGAAAAGCACTAAAGATAGAAATCGATTTTATCCATGAAAAAAGCGAAATAAAAGATCCTCATATTATTATGATTGTTAGAGATAATGGTCCCGGTATTAATGAAGAAGAGCTGAAGAATTTGAATGAGTTTTTACAAAAGGACCCAATGATTAATCGAGATTCAGGATTTGGGATCATAAATGTTCATGCACGAATCGTGATGATGTTTGGTGATCAATATGGATTGACCATTAACAGTGCGGTAGATAAAGGTACAGAGGTGATGATCAGAATTCCTCAGCTTTTAAAAAAACAAGTAAGAAATGGTGATGAATAATGTCTTCGATTAAAACAATTATTGTAGACGATGAAAACAGAATTCGTCGTAGAATGGAACGGCTAGTTCAATCCTGTGGTGAAGAGTGGCAGATCATTGGTATGTATTCAGATGGACAAGAGGCCTTTGACGCCATTACGAATGAGTCGATCATATTTGATCTTCTTATTACAGATGTGCAAATGCCTGAAATGGATGGATTAAAGCTAGTTAACCAATTAAAAAAAACGAATTCCTTTACGTCCATCATTGTTAGCGGGTATGATGACTTTTCCTATTTACAGACTGCGATGCGTGAAGGAGCAATAAATTATCTTCTCAAGCCTGTCGACAAAAAGCAATTTATTGAACAAATGGAAGAAGTCAAAAATAAAATTTATCAAAAATGGGCAGAAGAACACGAGTGGACTGAAGTACAAGAAAAGGCTTCCCAATTAGAATATGCCAAACAAATTCAATTATTAAGTGAAGTAACCTGGAATGATGAATTAGACTTATCACTTCTTGATTGGACCCAGCAGTTTCCTAAAGGAACATATAAATTAGTTTATATAAGCGTTGATCAACTTGCCATTTCAGCCAATGAACTAGATGCTTCTGAAAACTGGGATCGTGAAATTAAAGCTCTTTTTCAACAACACATTGAAAATGAATGTGGAGATTCAGATATCATGTATTGGTGGTGGAGAAGTGGAAAGCTTCATTATTGGTTATTGCTTTTTAATAAGGAAAGCTATGATCCTAATTTTGATAAAAAAACGATTCAATGCATTTACGACTGTAAAGATTTGATCCAACGGTCTACTCCTTATACTGTTTCGATTTCATTAGGAGATATGTTTGAAGACTTAACTTTATTAACGAGTATAAAGGATCAGCTTCTGTCACTAAAACAGTACCGAATCATCCATGGTGGAAATAAAGTTTTTCGGATTGATCTACTTAAAAATCTTACTGATCAACAATCAAAAAATGTTACGTCTTCTATTTATAAACATGTGCAACAAATTATTTCTGCATCAGAGGGAAAAAATGAAGCTGAGACTATCAAAGCTTTACAAGTATTTTTTCAAGAACTAGAGACATTAAAATCACCAACATTAATAGAGGAAGCAGTCCATTATTTATGCCTTCAGATTGTAAATAGATGGATGGAGTTCGATATATTTAAAGAAACACCAGATCTATTACCAGAGGTTCTTCAGTTAACAAAACGTGCAGCAAATTTTCATCAGCTTAAAGATAGTATTAAACATTGGGTATTGCAGCAGAAGGAGAAACTAGATATTAGGAAGAAGCAGACCTCGTCAGACCCCATTCAACGTGCAAAAGAATGGATTCATCAAAATCTTGGGGAAAACATAACGATAAAAAAAATCGCAGAACATGTTTTTATGAGTCCAACGTATTTTAGTAACTTTTTTAAAGCGCAAACGGGTGAGACGATTTTAGATTATGTGACCAAATGTCGTCTCGAAAAAGCAAAGGACCTATTAGGAACAACTGATTTGAAGATATATGATATTTCAACACAGCTTGGCTATCAAGATACAAAATATTTTAGCCGTCTTTTTAAGCAGTGGTATGGACAATCACCATCCCAGTATCGTGAACTTCATTTTAAATCATCGTAAAAAAGCTTGTGGAGTGCCGCAAGCTTTTTTTATGTGAGAATTGTCGAATTGTCGATAAATTTGTAAAATCGTCGATAAATTTGTAAAATCGAAGATAAATTCTGAAAATCGAAGATAAATTCCGAAAATCGTTGATAAATATCCAAAATCGAAGATAAACATAGTTTGAACATTTTAGTATTACGATGTAACCCTTTTCAAACTTCTTAATATCCTCCCCCATACCTTAGTTTTGTCTCCTACCATTGATAATAGAAGTTTTATATAGTAAGAGTAACCCAATTAGAAAGCGCAATCAGCAATCGCTTACAATAAATGTAAGGGTATTCCTAATCGTTTAATACTAATTTGCGCTATAAAATGAAAATTTGATAGGGGGAACAAAGTTGATTAGAAAATCTAGCATTATGTTTGTTTATAAAGATCAGTTTGACGAATACAAGCGTCGCCATGATGAACTTTGGCCAGAGATGGAAAAGGAATTAAAAGCACATGGAGTGCACAATTATTCAATCTTCTTAGATAAGGAAACAGGACAGTTATTTGCGTATTTAGAGATAGAGGACGAAGAAAGATGGGGAAAAATGGCTGAAACTGATATTTGCAAAAAGTGGTGGGCTTATATGGAACCATTGATGGAAACAAACCCAGATAATAGTCCAGTTACGAAAGAATTAACGAACGTATTTTACTTAGCATAGACATTGATTTTGCTTGGAAGGGAGTTTTAGCAAATGGCTGGAAAAAAAGGAATGAAGTCTACTATCACTGTTGCGATGTCGAACTATTTAGAAGCCGGTTCGATCGTTGCAGGTGCTGGTGGATTAACACTATGGATGGAATATTTAAATTTAGATGATTTTAAACTAGGCTTGTTAGGTGCATTAAGTGCAAATGGATTTGGTGCAGCAGTAGGGGCATTAATCGGTGGAATCTTAGTTGATAAGTATGGACGTAAATTAATTTATAAATATGATCTATTAGTTTATATGCTTGGTGTATTATTGATCGTGTTTTCATTTAATTTTCCAATGTTATTAATCGGATATATTATTACAGGTATCGCAGTAGGTGCTGCCATTCCTGCAGCATGGACGTATATCGCAGAAGAGGCACCAGATAACGAGCGGGCTGCGCGCGTAGGATATGGACAATTAGCTTGGTCAATAGGTCCAGCTGTTTCATTATTACTATCTGTAGCATTGGCTCCATTAGGTCTACTAGGCAGTAGAATTATCTTTGCACAATTGTTTGTAATCGCTTTAGTAACATGGATTTTGCAACAACAAATTAGTGAATCGACAATTTGGGAAGAAGAAAAACAAAAAGAAGCAAAGTTAAAGGCATCAGGGCAAAAAACGGAGAATCCTATAAAGGAACTTTTTACAATAAAAGCAAATCGCCGTGCAATCACTTTATTGTTAGGAATTTATGTGTTCTGGAATCTAGTAGCTGGGGTAATGGGCTATTTCATGCCATATATTTATGAAACAGTCGGTGGACTTTCTTCTGCACAAGCAAATTTATTACAAGCATTTTTATGGGTGTTAACAGTTGCTTCAACATACTTTGTCTTTATTAAACTAGGAGATAAGGTAAGTAGAAAAGTATTATATACTGTCGGTGCTGTAATGGGAATCATTGCTTGGGCTGTCCTATCATTAGGTAATATGGGATTAACAGAATTATTTATCTTTGTTATCTTTTGGGGAATTGCAGCTGGTTTTGGTGCACAAGCATTTTATGGTCTTTGGGCTAGTGAGTTATTTCATACAAAATATCGTGCTAAAGCACAAGGCTTCTTATTCTGTATTGCTCGTGTAGCTGTTGGTCTGATTTCATTGATCGTACCAACTATGATTACACTTCTTGGATTTAAACTTTCAGGGCTAATCATGATTGGGTTCCTTTTAATCGCAGCAGTCATTGGCTATGTCATGGCACCTGAAACACGAGGGAAATCATTAAAACAAATTGAACAAGAACGATACAGTGCATAAAAAGTAATAGTTGTTAATTTTTAGACAAATACATCTAGTAAAAAACCCTTCTGATTACGAGATTTTTCAATCAGAAGGGTTTTTACTTTGCATATTTTGTCTAGAATTCATGTATGAAGTAAAGCAAAAAGAAGTAGTCTATACATTATCCTTACATAATGGAGGAGCATAATGAAGAAGAAAGTAACTATCATAGGTGGAGCCGGAACAATTGGCAGTATATTAATGAAGGGACTAAGTGAAAAATACGAATTTTTCGTTCTTGATAAAAACATCCCCGCTCAAACTGAGAACTACAAACAGATAGATGCAACAAATTTTGAACAGTTATTAAAAAACATTCCTAAAGATTCACATGCTTTAATAAATTTACTTACGATCAAAACAGAGAATGACTTGAAAAATATCGATCAGTTTCAAAAAATGACGGATATCCACTTTACTTCCTCCTTCTATATACTACATGCAGCGATTACACTAGGAATCCCAAAGGTTGTATATGCGAGCAGCAATCATACAACAGATTATTATGAAAAAGATGGTATCTCTTCCTTAGGTAGAGAAATCACAACGAGTGATTATCCGTTTCAACGAGGGCTTTACGGCGTGTTAAAGCTAGCATCGGAAAATATTGGACATATTTTAGCAAGAGAAAAAGGTCATAATCTTTCGGTCATAAATTTACGAATTGGGAGTGTTCAGGAAGACGAGCATAAGGCAGTGAGAGAAAAGAAACGATTACAACATACTTTATTAACTCATCAAGATACAGTACAGCTCTTTGATTTAGCGCTACAATCGATGGTTGAGTATGGTTCATACTACGGTGTTTCTGACAATCCAGGAAAACCTTGGTCAACAGAAAATGCTAGGCAAGAATTAGGTTTTGTATCGAAGAAAAATGCCATGGATTTATTATAGCCTGATTGAGAATAGAATAGGATACTCCTTACTAATGGCGCCCTTTAACACATAGAGGGTTGCTTTTTTTATTGTCTAAGAAACCTGTGTACTGTGGATAAGTGCTTTGACATCCAGCGCCTAATGAACTTCACACTCCTTATACGCTAAGTCAACATCGAACGCTTGCGCTTTTGTACTAAGCAAAATAATCCATATAACATGATAGGGAAATCCATTGTTTATTGAGGGTGGGTGCTGTAATCTAACACTACTCATTAAGGAAGAAGGAGGGGTTTTTTGAAAACACGGCCAATATTTCATCAACATCTTTTTCAGCATAAATGGGGTTATTTACTAGGATCAGGGTTATTAACGATCTCACTTGTCCTCCAATTAGGTGTCCCGCTTTTATTAGAAGATTTTACAGATGGCATTCAGCATTTATCCATTCAAGTCTCAGATCTCTGGAACTTGGCAGTTTGGTTTATTGTCTTGGGTATTGGAATTTTCTTATTTCGTTCATCAGGTCGCATCTATATTTTTCGTTTATCACGAATGCTTGAAAGAGATTTACGTACAAAATTGTTCTCACATTGGGAGACATTGCCGGCTGATTACTATCAACAAGAGCGAATTGGAAATTTAATGGCACATGCTGTCAATGATGTGAACATTCTTCGGCAAATTGGCATGCAAGGTGTATTCCAAACAGTTGAGGCAATGGTCTTAATCTCGATCACTATTTCCATGATGGCGGGAACCATTGACTTGTATTTAACCTTACTTGTTTTGATCCCTCTACCTGGTTTAACCTATTTAGCATATCGATTCCGAACCAATATCCGGATGCATTCGAGCAAGGTTCAAGAAGCAATTGGTACACTGACAAGTAGAGTACAAGAATTTTGCACAGGAATTAGAATTATTAAGACCTATGTACAAGAACAGGAAGAAATGAAAAAGTTTACTAAAGAAAACGTTGAAAATGTTAAAGCAAATAAACGATTAATTCGTTCCAACTCACTATTTACCTCACTTAGTCAAGGAATCGTTGGTCTTAGTTATTTACTCTCTGTCGTGTTTGGTTCTATTTTAGTTATGAAAGGGACAATAACGCTTGGTGAGTTTGTTGCATTTAATACGTATTTATCTTTTTTAGTCGCACCAATTGAAAACTTAGGTAAAGTTATTAACCTATTTCAGCAGGGAAAAGCAGCAGATATGAGACTTAGCGATGTTCTTGCAACCACTCCAGATATCAAAGATGAAGAAGGAATTTTTCGCTTGAACAAATTTGAAGGGGATATTAGGATCCAGAATTTATCTTTTCAATATAAAAATAGTAAGGGATATGCTTTACGAAATATTAATCTAACCATCAAAAAGGGAACTAGCATAGGAATTGTAGGGAAGATTGGTAGTGGGAAATCAACACTTGTAAATTTACTTTTGCGTGTATACAATCCCCCTAAAAAATCTATCTTTATAAACAATTATGATATTCATGATCTCCCATTAAAAACACTTCGAACCTCAATAGGATATGTACCACAAACGAACTTTTTATTTTCTTCAACCATCAAAGAAAATATTGCATTTGATCCATCTATTTATCAAGACAAGGATATTTATAAAGCAGCAAAACAAGCACATGTTTATGAAGATATCATCGATTTTCCTGAAGGGTTTGATACACCTTTAGGTGAGAGAGGGCTTTCATTATCAGGGGGACAACGACAGCGTGTAAGTATTGCCCGTGCAATGATAAAAAAATCGCCAATTATGATTTTTGACGATAGTCTTAGCGCTGTTGATGCAAAAACAGAAGAGCTGATTCTAAAAACATTACAAACAGAAATGAAAGGGAGAACATCAGTCATTATTAGTCATCGTATCTCGACAATACGTAAGGCAGATCAAATTATTGTGTTAGACGAGGGCAAGATCGTAGAACAAGGTACACACGAATCTCTTCTTGAAAGAAATGGAACATATAAAAAAATGTTCGTGCAACAATCCAATGAGTTTACATTAGAGGATTCAATTCCCTCGTCCTATAGTGAAAGAACGGTTCGGATTAAAAAGAGGAGGGGTTAAATATACGTAACCAAGCAGATAAAAAAAGTGTGAATCTAAGTGATAGCCAGTTATTGCACAAAATGCTTTCCTTCGCCAAACCATATTGGAGGCGGATACTATTATCGATTTTACTAACAGGTTTAATTGTCATCGCAACGTTAGCACAACCGTACATAATTAAGGTAGCAATCGATTCGTATATAAACGGAATCTACTCACCAATGATCTCAGTTGAAGAATCTAGAGGGAATGAACTAGAAGAGGAATTGGAACAACAAAAGCTTACCTATGAGAAATCTGCATCGTTTCAAAAAGAGGTCTATTTTCGAATCAAGGATCCCCTACCTACAGATGAGCTAGTAAGTGATACTGAAAAAGCTGCAATTGTTTCAATTAAGAACGTCCATTACCTTGTTTACGGGTGGAATGTAGGTCTCTCGGGCTCAGAAAACTATCAGCTACAAAAGTCAGCAAATGAAATTAGAATTGATGGAAAGATGTATCCTGTTACACAATTAAGTTCAAAAGATGTTGATCTTTTTAGAAACAATGATTACGAAGGGCTAATTTTATTAGGGATCTTATATTTCTTATTAATTATCGGATCATCCATATTCATGTACCATCAACATAATATACTCCAATTTACTGGGCAATCGATTATTTACGATATAAGACAAACAATATTTAACCACCTTTCAAAAATGCCGATTTCGTTTTATGATAAAAATCCGATTGGGAGATTAGTAACAAGGATCACTCATGATGTAGAGGCACTTAATCAATTATACTCTCAAGTTATTGTAAATCTAGTAAAAGAAGTGCTTATCCTGATTGGGATTGTTATCATTATGCTACACATGAGTTTAAAATTAACACTTATAAGTTTGATTATGATTCCAGCTGTAGCACTTACGACATTTTATTTTAAGACGGTTATGAGAAAAGCTCAAAGGTATATTCGGCTTATTCTTTCTAGACTTAATTCCTTTCTTGCCGAAAATCTCTCAGGAATGACTGTCATTCAACTTTTTGCACGTGAAGAAAAACAATTGGAGAGATTTAATGAACTTAATAAACAGCATTACCGTGCAGGAATGCGTCAAACTATACTCAACTCTATTTTCAACCCTTCTATTGGTCTTTTCGGGAATATTTCACTGGCCTTGCTCGTTTGGTATGGTGGAAGTAATGTATTGGAAGGTGCGATTACGTTTGGAGTTGTCTATGCTTTTACCCATTACGTAAGGCAATTTTTTGAGCCATTAAGAGGATTGGCTGATCAGTTTAACCAGATTCAAGCTGCTCTTGCCTCAGCTGAAAGAATATTTGAAACCTTGGATACGAAACCAACAATCGTAAATCCAAGTAATCCTAAAAAGTTTGAAAATAAAGTCCGCGGTAAAATTGAGTTTCAGCATGTCTCGTTTGCTTATAAAGATGAGGAATGGGTACTGAATGACATCGATTTTTCTATAAAACCAGGTGAAACGATTGGTATTGTTGGAGAAACAGGTGCTGGAAAAAGCTCGATTATTCAGCTTATTAACAGATTCTACGATATCCAAAAGGGACGGATTACTCTTGATAATGTAAATATTAAAGAGGTACAAATATCAGAGCTCAGAAGGCATATCGGCATTATTCAGCAGGACGGCTTTGTGTTTTCTGGAAATGTTTTTGATAATATTCGCCTTAACAATCTGAATATAAGTAACGAGGAAATTATTAAAGTTGCGAAATCAGTTAATATTGATACTTTTTTTCGTTCATTACCACAACAATATGAAACAATGCTTGGTGAGCAAGGTACTGTATTGTCAACAGGGCAAAATCAATTGCTCTCATTTCTAAGAGCAATCATCGCAGACCCTGACGTATTAATTCTTGATGAAGCAACAGCTAATATTGATACAGAAACAGAAGCAGTTGTTCAACAAACATTGAAAGCCATTTCTAAAAATCGAACCACGATTATCATTGCTCATCGTCTTTCAACAATCCAGCATGCAGATAAGATAATTGTCTTAAAGAAAGGTAAAGTGATAGAAATGGGAAATCATCAGGAGTTATTGAGGAAGAAGCAGGCTTACTATCAATTATGCAGAAGTCAAAATAAGAGCAAATCACAACGAACAAAACTGAAAGTATAGATGTTTTAAAACGGGAACGGAACAATATTTTACGCTTATAATAGTAAGCAAAAATATTGTTCCGTTCTTTTGGCTCATTTTTAATTCGCTTTTAGATAGAAAAATTAATGCCGTATATAATTTAATTTATGTATATAAAACGCTTTCAAACTTAGTTTGAATCCGGTACTAATTTTTGATCATCACAGAATTGTGAAGGGGATACACCGACAATTCTCTTAAATATTCTACTGAAATAAAGTTCATCGATATACCCAACATTTTGGCTAACCTCTTTGATACGTACATCAGAAAGGACGAGCAGTTCTTTAGCGCGATCAATTCGTAGATGTGTTAAGTAATCAATCGGACTTAATCCAATATATTTTTTGAATAGTCTTGAGTAGTGACTTACACTTAACCCTGCTATATTTGCTAAGTCAGACAAGGTTATTGGATGATTGTAGTGATCAACCATATATTCGATCGTTCCTTCAATTGCTTTTTTACTATCACCGGTAATCATTTGGGAGCGGAAGTCTTGGATGATGGTTAGTAAAAGTTCTTGAAATAGAACCTTCTGCTGAAAAGAAACCGTTTCTCCTCGTCTTTTTGATAAAGCATTGAGCTGTTCTAATAGTACAACGATTGCTGAGTTATTATTAATTGTATAGACACCATGAAGAGGAAATGAAACATCCCTAGATTGTTTAAAATGCCACGTTTCTTTTTCCTCAAATGCCATTGCATATGAAAAACGAACAAAATAAAATTCTAGAGGATGATTTCTAGAAGTCTTTTTATCACAAACCATCTCAGGTGTGAAAACTACTAGTTTACCAGGACATAACTTATGTTTTTTACCGTTTAAAATTACTTCTCCTTTTCCTTTTGTGACAAACCACAGAGAATGATGCTTAGGCTGTGTCCCTTGTCTACGCCATTCTGGAGGACAAGTTTTATAGCCAGCTAACAAAAGGGAATAGGTTAATTTATTTAGATTTGCTGTTAGATTGCACATCTTTACACACAAAAGGAATTCACCCCTAACAGATAGTTTACTTATTAACTATAATCATACGCTTTTAAAAAGAAAATATAACAATATATGCTTGTATAGAAATAGCCAGATTAGTAATAGATACCTTGATTTAGTGCTTTTAGAACTAGTTAAAAGTTCATAATCATTTTTAACTTATATACTCACTAGCATCCTTTATTAGTATTTTATAGGACCTTATCCTTATCCTGAAGAAATTGATTATATTTATTATTATTATTCCGAGTATATAATCATACTTGCAAGAAAATATCAATGGAAGGGATGAAGGCTATTGAGAAAGAGATGGAGAGGTTTCCGAAAAGGTCTACTCATTACGATCATGTTTTTGCTAGCTATGACACCAGGATTTAGTGTTTTTCAAAATGAAAGGGCTTACGCGGAAGAGGTTGTTCAAGAATATGCTTCTATTTATGAAGCAGAAGATGCAGTTATCACTGATGCAATCATTGATTCTCAGCATCCAGGATACACTGGAACAGGTTTTGTTGATTATAAACCAAATGCTCCTGGTGGAACGATTACTTGGACTGCTTCAGATGTTCCGTTAACTGGGGAATACACACTTGAATTTCGTTATGCAAATGGTGCAGCAGAAAATCGACCAGCGGAGATAAAGGTAAATGACCAAGTTGTTGAAGCTGAGCTTGCATTTGATTCGACGGGTGAATGGACAACTTGGAAAACGGTTATTACAAAGGCTACCCTTCAAGCAGGAGAAAATGTGATCGTTGCGACAGGTAAAGGAGCAAGCGGTGGAGCAAATATTGACCATTTACGCATTCATAATTCAGAATCTGATTCAAACACTGATGGACCACAACCAGTAGAGGTAGAAGAAGTATCTATGGAAGAATTGGTTGAGGGAATCACCTTAAAGAAACTAAAAACAGAAGGAATCGTCTCATCCAACAAGGTAAATAAAGATAAAGAGATAACCAGAGTTGAGTTTTTTGCTAATATCAATAAAATCTTAGGCTACTATCCTCAGGATATCTATAAAAATATTGATCTTGAGCATAATGTTTGGGAAGTGCCTAAAGACAAGTGGTGGAGTTATGTTGTAGAAACTGCTAAACAAGAGGGATATGTATCTGCTGATCAAGATGGTAATATCTATCCAAATGAAGGCATTACCCGTAGAGATGCAGCAAAAATCATTGTTGAAGTATTAGACTTAAAACCAGGAAAAGGTAAACAGGATTCCCAAGGGAATGGAGAAGCTGCAGTGGGTGCGGTTGTTTCAAATGGTTATATGACTAGTAAACCGGGATTTGGCAAGAATGACCGATTAACATTCGAAGAAGCAGAGATCATTTTTGGAAAAATAGCAACTTCTGTAGATCATCAATCAAAGCAAGTTCATGTCGTAAGTGCCCAAGCCGTTGCATCTAATTTAGTGGCTGTGATGGTAAACGGCCGATTTGCCGATTTTGATGTGAAATCATTTGCAGTAAAGGCTGCAACCGGTAGCTTTAAAGGATTAAATCCGTCTTTACAAAATATGTATCCAACTCGAGCAGCGGTAGGAGAAAATAAATTTGGTGATACAGTCATTATTTATGAATTACAAGAATCATTACAAGAAGGGAAACTAGTTAGGAAAGAAGAAAATAAATTCTCTGGAGATATAGAAGAGCTGAAAAAACAAGCAGACAATTTAGTTTCATGGCAAATGGAGCATGGTGGTTGGACGAAAAGTATGGAAAATGAGTACAGCCGTCCTTGGGATGGTCAGGAGAAACGGTCTAAACAATTTGGACCAAATGGAGAAGAATTAGGTACCATCGATAATAATGCAACAATTAACCAAATTCGGTTTATTTCTGAAGTTTATCGTGAAACAAAGGACGAAAAGCTGAAGGAAAGTGTGCTTAAGGGAATTAATTTTCTGTTAACCATGCAGTATGACAGTGGTGGGTGGCCACAGGTATACCCAATGCGTGGTGAGTCGCCAGAAGACTCAGTGTATTATTCAAATTTTGTTACATTTAATGATAATGCGATGATTAATGTCTTAGAGCTTTTTGATGATTTGAGAAATGAGGCATATCCGTTTGATAAAAGTCTGATAAATGATCAATATGATGAGAAGTTAGAAATGGCAGTGGATAAAGGCATTGATTATATCCTAAAATCACAAATTGAGGTTGATGGAAAGCTAACAGCATGGTGTGCTCAACATGATCCTGTTACATATGAACCACAGCACGCTCGTGCATATGAGCATCCATCCATTTCAGGAAGTGAATCTGTTGGGATTGTTAAATTTCTAATGTCACGTCCTAATCAAACGCCAGCTATTCAAAGAGCTGTCAATGGTGCGCTTCAATGGTTTGATGATGTGAAGTTAGAAGGAATTCGCTACGTAAGCGGAGATCCGAATGGTGTGTATTTTGTTGAAGATCAGCAAGCTGTTACTTGGTATAGATTTTATGAGATAGGAACAAATAAACCAATTTTCTCTGGTAGAGATGGTGTGATCAAACATACAATCCAGGAAATTGAGCAGGAACGCCGTGATGGCTATTCATGGGGAGGCAGCTATGCAAAACAGCTGTTAGAAATTGCGAAAACAACCGGATATTTTGAGAATCATGTATTTGTTGAAGTTTTACAAAATGATGAAGTGGATCAGTTTGGTAGAAAACTGGTTAAAGGAGAATTAAAGAGAGTGGAAGATGCTACAGAAGAATTAAGCGCTATTTCTAGCAAGCTAGTTGTTGCAATGGATGGTAGTGGAGACTATCAAACAGTTCAAGAAGCAATTGATGCAGTCCCAGCAAATAATACAGAGCCTGTTGAGATTTTCATTCACAATGGTGTGTATAAAGAAGTGGTGAAAATACCTGCAAATAAACCATTTATCACATTAATCGGAGAAAGTGCTGAAAAAACAATTTTAACGTATGATAACTATGCGAAAAAACCGAAACCAGAAGGTGGTACTTATGGAACAAGTGGAAGTGCAAGTGTGTACCTTTATGCTAGTGATTTTGTCGCAAAAAATTTAACAATGGAAAATTCCTTTGACGAAAGCTTAGTAGAAGGGGGATCCCAAGCCGTTGCCGTTTATACTCGAGGTGATAGAATGTCATTTCATAATGTTCGCTTTATCGGGAATCAGGATACCCTTTATGTAAACGCAGGAACTCAATATTTTAGTCAGTGTTATATTGAAGGAGATGTTGACTTTATTTTCGGAGGTGGAAGAGCGGTATTTGATGACTGTGATATCATTTCTGTCGATAGAGGGTCCACGACAAATAATGGATATATTACAGCAGCAAGCACTAATATTAATGAACCATATGGCTACCTCTTTTTAAATAGTCGATTGAAAAGTGAAGCAGCAGATGGAACTGTGTACTTAGGAAGGCCATGGCATCCTGGTGGTGATCCAAGTGCAATTGCTAGTGTTGTATTTAAAAATTCTGAATTAGGGGCTCATATCCATGAGGCAGGATGGACAGATATGTCTGGCTTCAGTGCTAAGGATGCACGATTTTATGAATATCAAAATGAAGGACCAGGAGCTAATTCATCTCGTCCGCAGCTGACGGATGAAGAGGCAAAAATGTATACAATTGAAAATGTGCTAAAAGGCTGGAATCCTAAAAAATGATAAGCAATGTAAGGAGTACAGGGATGGACAGAAAGAAAAAAGAATTGGTAGACCACTTGGATAAATTGGAAGATGTATACAGAGACTTTTTTCACTGGTTAGCAGGTCAGTATGATCCAACGTCAGGAGGATTTTACTATGCTAAGAGTTCATCTACCAATAGACAATTTGCTCCAGATATTGAATCGACTGCACAAGCCTTGAATATAATCATTCGAAATAATTTGCTTAAGGACATGCCAGAAAAAATGAAACTAGCAATGATCAGTTTTTTCAAGGGGAAACAGGATCCGGCTACAGGTTATTTTTTCGATGATCATCCGGCGATGAAAAAAGATGAAGTGATGGTGCACAGAGCACTTAATTATTGTACGAGTGCACTTCAATATTTAGGAAGTGAGCCACTTTATGCACTTCCTGTGGAGGCAATGGCAGCACCTGATTATATAAAATCACCCGAAACCTACTTGGGAAAATGGAAAAGCATTGATTTACGAAATAGTTGGAGAGGTTGTGATTTGCTAGCAACCTCATGTGTATACATTGGACAAATGGAAGAAAATGAAAGAATACCATTTTTAAAGGAAGCAGTAAGTTTCCTAGAAAGTATTCAAGATCCAAAAACGGGTTTATGGGGAGAAGGCAGCTTATATGTAAGAATATCAGGTACATTTAAGCTCCATACCTTTTATAGCAGTTTTCAAATTCCAATGCCAAAAACTGATCGAATCTATCAAAGTATTTTGCACTGTTTGCGTACTGAAGAGGCTGGGGATATGTGTTATATTCGTAATCCTATTGATCTTCTTTCTTATGCAAATCTACAAATTCCACATGGTGAATTAAAGGAAATTATTGATATTACGATTAAAAATATGAGGAAATTAAAACGACCAGACGGTGGGTTTTCTCGGGAAATTGAAACATCACCACCAGCTCCAAATGTAGCTCAAATAAAAGCAGGAGAGGTATATCCAGATATGCCTGAGCCTGTTGTTTTAAGCAAGGGGTTATATGAGGGTGATATGAATGCTAGCACACAAACAACATTGATTCGTCAGCAGCTTTACAAAATGGTAGGAATCCCCATTGTTCCATTAAAAGAATCGTTAGACTTTTTTAAGCTGTACTTTAATGAATAGGATATTACCCATATATTCTGCTCTAACCTTTATATAGCTCGTAAGAAGCCATAACCTTAGCCAAAAGCTAAGGTTATGGTCAGTTTTCTATAAGCCTTGCTTAGAGAGCCAGCTTTGACATAAGTCAGTCCATTTCCCAACAATTAAATCATCCTCAGCAAGTCCTAAGCCGTGACGTCCATTAGGGAAGATATGCAGCTCATAAGGAATCTTAGATTTACTTAAAGCTTGTGCATAAAGAAGACTGTTTTCAACAGGAACCGCTGCATCATCAGCTGTATGCCATAAAAATGTGGGCGGTGTAGAAGTCGAAACATTTTGTTCATTAGACAAGAAAGCACGTAGCTGTTCAGTCGAATTTTCTCCTAATAAGTTAGTCATTGAGCCTTCATGAAAATGCTGAGTAAATGAGATAACTGGATAACAAAGGATCGCTAAATCAGGTCGGCAGCTTTCTTGGTCTATTGTATCACTTGTTTCAGTGTTCTCTTCACTATTATTGGTAGAAACAGTTGCTGCTAGGTGTCCACCTGCTGAAAAACCTAGTATTCCAATTTTTTGTTTATCAAGATTCCATTCTTCTGCATAGTGACGCACATAGCGAATTGCACGCTTGGCATCTAGCAATGGAACAGGATGTCTAAAGGGTGAGACGCGATAGTTTAACACAAAAGCAGATATGCCAAGATCATTTAGCCATTTTGCAACAGGTTCTCCTTCATGATTGGCACGATGTTGATAGCCACCACCTGGACAAATAATAATTGCACCATGCTTGTTTTCGCGATTAACTAAGTAGGGAGTAATTGTCGGGGAGTATTCCTGTTCCTCTGCCTTTAAAAATGGTGCACCTTCTGGCCATAATAAATATGTCATGCTATAACCTCCTATATACTCAGATTGTTTTTATTAATCTTTCATAATATAAATCTGATTATATATGAAGATTAGGATACTAGGTATAATCATTATGTTATATCATATTCATTACATCACTTATTTGAGTTAAAGTTCTTATATCTTCCTGATGATTATAGATGTCACACCATTTTTTAGATATGTTAAACCCATCACATTGGTGAAGAGAAGGGAGACATAAAAATGAAAGAAAATATTAAAGTGAAAACACCTCTTTACTGGGCAGAAAAATTAACTGATACGATAATGAAAACATACACTCCAGAACAACTACCACCAGCAAGTAGATGGCACTATCATCAGGGGGTTTTTTTATGCGGAATGATGAATATCTGGACAAAAACAAAAAAATGAAAAATATTACCAGTACTATAAACAATATGTGGATCATTTAGTTGATGAAAATGGGAATTTCTATTTTAGAAGAGATGAATTAGATTCCATTCAAGCTGGTTTACTTTTGTTCTCACTTTATAAAGAAACAGGAAATGAAAAATATAAAATAGCTGCTAAAAAGCTTAGAAGCTTATACCATACATTAAATAAAACAAGTGAAGGAGGCTTCTGGCATAAAGATAAATATCCATATCAAATGTGGTTGGATGGTTTATATATGGGCGGACCATTTGCATTGCAATATGCAAAGGAATTTGCTGAACCTGAGTTAATTAACATGGTGATTCACCAGGAAGAGCTAATGAGAAAGCATACGAGGGATACGAAGACAGGATTGTATTTTCATGGCTGGGATGAAAAAGGTGAAATGCAATGGGTAAATCATGCGACATATGCTGCTCCGGAAATATGGGGAAGAGCATTAGGATGGTATGGTTTAGCTGTTATCGACATGATTGATCTATTACCAGAGGGTCATCCGAAACGATTAGAATGGATTGGGGTCATTCAAGATTTAGTTGCAGGTCTAACAAAATATCAGGATGAACAAACAGGACTATGGTATCAAGTTGTTGATAAAGGGGGTATGGAGGGTAATTGGCTTGAATCATCAGCTTCGAGTTTATTTATTTATACTATTGCGAAAGCTGTTACAAACAAGTATGTAGGTCCAGATTATGCAGAGGTCGCAAGCCTGGGATTCAAAGGTCTAGTAGAGAATAAAATTGAAGAAACAAGTGATTCAGTCGTGATCAAAGATATTTGTATTGGAACATCAATTGGAGTTTATGATTATTATGTGAATCGTGAACGCAGTGAAAATGATTTACATGGTGCTGGAGCGTTTATTCTTGCATGCATGGAGATGGAAAAGTTAAATCATTTTTAAGAGAAAAGTGACACGATCATACAGAAAAATAGAACAAATTGGAGTGGTTCTACATATGAGTAAAATTGGACAATGGGAATATGCCGAGCCTGGTGTGAGGCGTAAGGTTTTCCAACCAGGGACTGGCTTAATGATGATGGAGGTACAATTTGAGAAAGGTGCAGAAGGCTATGAGCATAGCCATATTCATGAACAAATGAGTTATTGTATAAAAGGGAAAATCGCCTTTCGGATTGCCGGGAAAGAAACAATTATTTCCGAAGGAGAAACCATTTATATCCCAAGTAATGCAAAACATGGTGTCACTGCACTAGAAGAATCAACCCTCCTCGATACCTTTACACCTATTCGTGAAGATCTGCTGAAATAATTACCATATATATAAAGGTATGACTCCGACGATTCGGGGTCTTTTTTTATTTCAAATATCAGTTTCTTCTATATTATATACGTTTCCTAACTTCGAAAAAAAGCTATTTATATGCCTCATAAAATCCATAACAAATAAATATTATCCTGACATTTGCCTGACACATTCCAAGCTTATTCTAGTAACTGTAAACAACATAAGTTACTAACAAACAAATAAATACTACTAATAATAGAAGGAGGCACGTTAATAGAAGGTTTAATAAGATCAATAATCTACTAAACATATTTTAAAAAAAGGAAGGAAGAAAATAATGAAAAAATGGATAATAAGCATCGTAGTGGTTGTATTAGTAATTGGTGGCGGGGCAACAGCATATGGAATTTTCAATAGTAAAAAAGAAGCAGCAAGTGTACCTGTGACGGAAACACAAACTGCAGTGGCTGAATTAGGAAATGTTGAGGTGAAAGTTAGTGGTACTGGAAGTATTTCAACAATAAATGAAGAGATCATCACGGCGGAAGAAAATAACGCTGTTGTTGAAGAGGTATTAGTTACAGTTGGTGATACAGTTGAAGAGGGTGATGACTTAATCACGTTTGAAGATGATGATCTAGATCCAATTGAAGCTCCATTCTCTGGAGAAATCACGACGTTAAATGTGGAAGCAGAAGATACACTTTCGATGGGTACGGAAATGATAGAAGTAACTGATTATAGCAATCTACAAATGGTTGTAAACGTGGATGAACTAGATATCGCTAAGGTGAAAGTGGGACAAACCGCACAAATCGATGTTAGTGCACTTACGGACTCAGAGTTCACTGGGACAGTTACAAGCGTGTCGAAAGAAGCTAATGAATCAGAAAGCAGCAGTGTTGCACAATATGCAGTAAATGTAAAAATCAATAAACCAACTGGTATTAAAGTTGGAATGACAGCAGAGGCCGTGATTACAACAGAAAGTAAAACAAATGTCTTAACTGTTCCAATTGAAGCTGTTCAAACACAAGATGATCAATATTATGTGCGTGTACAGTCATCTGATGTAGTAAGTACAACAGAACAAACAAAGGAACAAGTACAATCAAGTTCTGATTCTAGTACGAGTGAAGAAGCAAGTACTCAAACACAAGCAACTCAAAAAACAGTTGAGGTTGGTCTGAAAAATGAAGAAGTGGCTGAAATTATTAGTGGATTAAGTGAAGGGGAAGAAGTTGTTCTGCCAACACTTCAATCAAGTGATGATTCTGAAAGTGGTATGCAAGATATGAATATGATGAAAGGCTTTCCTGGTGGTGATATGCCTCAAGGCGGCATGGGACAAGGCGGCGGTAATAGAGGAGGCAACAATCAATGATTGAAGAACAACGAATAGTCGAAATCCGAAATGTAAGCAAGTATTATACACTTGGCGGTGAAACGGTAAAAGCGTTAGATGATGTTACTTTTTCTGTCAATAAAGGGGATTTCATCGCGATTATCGGTCCATCAGGTTCTGGTAAATCGACACTCATGAACATGATAGGCTGCCTCGATGTTCCTGACTCAGGCGAATACCACCTAGACGGGAAAAATGTTTTTTCACTTAAGCAAAGGCAATTAGCAGATGTACGGAATCAGAAAATCGGGTTTATCTTTCAATCGTTTAATCTATTATCGAAGCAATCCGCCTATGAAAATGTTGAACTTCCGCTTATTTACCGAGGTTTAAATGGTAATAGTCGAAAAGAAGTTGCTATGAGTGCATTAGAAAAGGTTGGTTTGGCTGATCGTGCTGGACACCGGCCAACTGAATTATCTGGAGGACAGCAGCAGCGTGTGGCGATTGCCCGCGCACTTGCTGGAAATCCCCCGATCTTGCTTGCTGATGAACCCACAGGAGCATTAGATAGTAAAACAGGGATAGAAGTTATGAATCTAATAAAAGATTTAAACAACCAAGGGCACACGATCATTTTAATTACACATGATTTAGAAATTGCCAAACAAGCAAAACGTGTCATTCGGATTCAAGATGGGAAAATTTCTGAGCGAAGGGAGGCGTTGGTCCATTGAAATTAGGTCAAGCTATAAAAATCGCATATAAGAATATCGTTACGAATAAACTTAGAGCTTTTTTAACAATGCTCGGAATTATCATAGGAGTTTCAGCTGTAATCGCTCTGGTATCACTAGGACAGGGGGCCTCGCAATCTGTATCGGAAGATGTTTCATCATTAGGTACGACAATGGTATCTGTCAATATTCAAGGAAACTCAACAAGTGAAGAAGTCGTAGATTATGACGAAGTAATGGCATTTGAGGAATATTCTGAGGTAGAAGCAGTATCACCAACTGTTTCTGGAACCGGTACAGTTAAAAACGGTACAACAAGTATGGATAGTGTTTCAATTAGCGGGGTAACACCAACCTATGAAAATGTCCAAGATACGACGGTTAGTTCAGGGCGATTTATTTTAGAGATCGATCAAGAAAATCGTAACAAAATAGCCTTGTTAGGTTCCAATGTGGCGACAGAGTTATTTGGTTTTACGAGTCCTGTTGGAAATAATGTCAAAATAGATGGGACAACGTATAAAGTAGTTGGAGTCCTTGCGGAACAAGGTGAAGAATTACAAGGCTCTGTCGATGACATGGTGCTTATCCCTTTTCCAACAGCACAACGTTTTTTAGGCCAAATAGTTATTAACTCAATTGATGTAAAGATGACTTCTGAAGATACTGTAGAACTTGGAATGGCAAAAATTGAACGTTTCCTTTACAACCAATTTAGTGGGGATGAAACAAGCTACAATGTTCGCAATCAATCAGATGTCGCAGATGCTTTAACATCTGTAACAGATACAATGACATTATTACTCGCGGGGATTGCTAGTATTTCACTTATTGTCGGTGGAATTGGAATTATGAATATTATGCTAGTATCTGTAACTGAAAGAACGAGAGAAATCGGAATTCGTAAAGCTATTGGTGCGAAAAAGAAGGATATATTAACACAATTTTTAATTGAGGCAACAGTTTTAAGTAGTCTCGGTGGATTATTAGGTGTCCTAATCGGCATTGGTAGTGCAGAAGTGCTTGCTCAAGCTTTAGACATGGCCGTATCAATCTCTTGGCTAGCTGTTGGAGTTGCCGTGAGTTTCTCAATTATAATTGGAGTTGCCTTTGGAATTTTCCCAGCAAACAAAGCAGCAAGCTTAAGTCCATTAGCGGCATTAAGACATTAATAGCTTCCTTTGATTGGAGTTTGACATGCTAGGTTGTCAAACTCCTTTTTTCTATAATAGGTAAAGGGATGTAAATTCTCTTACTGTTTAATAATTTCTAAATGAATGCTCGATCACACCTTGTGGTGATAACCGATAGGAGTTTTGTGAAAAGTTAAGTATAATCTAAAGGAAAAAGGATAAATGACTATGAAAACAATTTTAGTTGTAGAAGATGAAATTGCGATTTCAATGGTGCTTGGTGCATATCTAGAGAAAGACAGATATGTTGTGCATTATGCCTACAATGGTATCGAAGCATTACAAAAGGCTGAGGAAGTAAAGCCCGCGCTTATCTTATTAGATGTTATGATGCCACAACTCGATGGCTGGGGGGTATTAGAAAAAATTCGCGAGAAAAGCTCTTGTCCAGTGATCATGATTACGGCATTGTCAGATATGAATCAAAAATTACAAGGTTTTGACGGTGGTGCAGATGATTACATCACAAAACCATTTATCGCTGAAGAGGTACTTGCCAGAGTAAGTGCCGTTTTAAGAAGATCACCACAGCTTGAAGAAGCAGATAAAGTAAAATTATATGGGCCACTAAAAATTAATTTTCTTGCACATCAGGTTTTCCTAAATGGAGTTGAAATCCAATTTACTCCAAGAGATCTATCTTTATTTCTTTTTTTAGCAGAGCATCCAAACCAAACATTCACAAGAGAGCAGCTAATCGAAAGTGTATGGGGCTATGATTATGAAGGAAGTGATCGGGCGGTAGATCTTGCAATTAAACGGATACGCAAATTATTAAGTGGGTGGGATACATCAGATGGAGAGATTAAAACGCTTCGAGGCTTGGGTTACCAATTCTATGTTAAATAGAAATAAGTCAAAAACGCCATTATTATATTATTGGACAAGACGTTATTTAGTTACACTTGTGATTGGACTCATCATTATCGCGGTTGTATCGATACTTTGGATTAGACATAACACGATTGAGAGTAAACTAGAATTAACTAAATTAGTTGCTCAAGAGCTATCAGATCGTGCAGTAGATGAGACAGGAAGTATTATGGTAAGTCCGAAGCTTCCATTTATTTTAGAGGATCGAGAGAAATTTCTTAATAATCGTGAGCCATTACATTTCTATATTAAAACAATCGATGGCAATCTCCTGTCACCAGGTTCAAGAGGTATGGGACCTGAAAAAACAAAAGAAGACCAACATAAGGATCTAGTTGAGTTAATGGAAATACCTGAGGAATTAACGGTTGAAAAAATCTCTTCAAACCAATACCGCACGGCTTATGCTGTTCTTTCACCAATTGTTTATGATGAAGAGATCATTGGGGCTGTTATTATCATTCAACCCATTGCAGATTTAACAAATATAAACACAGAGGAATATCAGTTATTAGCTTTACTGCTTATCGGGTTAGCTGTATTAGGCTGGTTCGTCATCTATTCTTTATCAAGAAAATTAGCTAGGCCAGTTGAAGAAGTGGCAAATGCTGCTGGGGAGCTAATGAGAGGGAATTATGAGATTGAACTAAATGAGGATGTACAAGAAAAGGAACTGCATCAGCTTGTAATCTCTTTTAAGGAAATGACAAATCGACTGAAGCAGCTTGAAGCGTTAAGGTCTGAATTATTAGCTGGTGTAACACATGAATTAAAAACACCCATTACATCTGTAAGTGCATTGATTCAAGCAGTAAAAGATAATGTTGTATCAGATGATAAGAAACAACAATTTTTACAGATGTCATTAAATGAATCAAACAAATTACAGAAAATGGTTGAAGACTTATTGGACTTTAATAGTTTTAGTGCAGGATCGATTAAAGTCAATCCAGAAAAAATGGATATATGCCGAGTAGTAAAAGAAATAATCTATCAATGGGAAATCGTTTACCAGCCGCAAGTTGAACATATAAACCTTAAATTTACTACTCATGAGGATCAACTTTTCGCAATAGCTGACCATGTTAGGCTCCAACAAATCTTAGTGAACTTATTAAACAATAGTCTTCACGCAGTTAAAAGAAGAGAGCATGGGGAAATTTCTGTAGAACTTTTCCGGGATGGGCAATTTATTACTATGGACGTAAAGGACAATGGCTATGGAATCATAGAACAAGAACAACCATTTATTTTTGAACGGTTTTATCGTGGTGAGAATAAAAAACATGTTGAAAGAGGACTAGGTTTAGGATTGCCGTTTAGTTTACTTCTAGCAAAGGCTCAAGGCGGAGATATGTATTTGAAGAAAAGTATTGGGGAGCAGACAATTTTTTCACTGCAATTGCCAGTTGCAAGTAATTAAGAAAAGCTAAGGTTGTCTTGACAGAATCGACAGGAATTAAGACGCCCAGGAATAGAAGACGTTAAATAGTTTTATGACCCTTTTTCAAAGAAATGGGGTTTTTTCTTTGCTGAAAGTACACTTATATTTTAATAGTTAGCAAAAATTGAAAGTTTTGGGTTAGTAACTATTTTTTTACTTTTTAGAATTGACAGTTAATTTCATTTGTCATACAATTAAAATAAGTTAAATGAATTGTATGACAAATAAACAAAAGGATTATCTGCCTGTACTGAGTATATAGGATGAAAGAAGTGATAAACGTGGAAATTAAATCAGTCAATCGCAAAACACTTTCTAAACAAGTATTAGATGAAATTATCGATTTATTATTAAGCGGTCAATTAAAATCCGGTGATCGTTTGCCCTCTGAGTTAGAGCTTATGGAAATGTTTGACGTAAGTAGATCGGTTATTCGTGAAGCATTAACTTCATTAGAATCAATGGGGATCGTTAACCGTAAAACTCGTAATGGTACATTCTTCTCAGAAAAGATCGGCAGTAAACCATTCTCAATGATGTTAGCGCTTTCTGCTGGTAATTTACCTTCAATAATTGAAACTAGACTATCACTTGAGTTGGGATTTGTTACATTAGCAGCAGAAAAAATAACAGATAAGGAACTTGATCAATTAAAGCAAACAATTGATGCAATGTCTTCTGCAACAAGTGATTATACAGAAATTGATAAAGAGTTCCATAAGATTATTGCACACAGTGCAAGTAATCCTTTGTTAGAAGGTGTTATTACTCCATTGTTAAATCTGTATGATCGTACCCTAGAGCAAATACCCAATCGCCATAGGGATTCAAAAGCAACAATCCAGCAGCACATTGATATTTATGAGGCATTAAAAAAACGTGATCCTATTCAATCATCAACAGCCATGTATCGCCACCTAGATTATGTTAGAAAGAAAGTTCTTATGAATTTAAACGACATGTAGATTTCAAGATGATTCTTCATCTTAAAATATATTAATTAGGTGAAAGGTAGGTTTCAATGATGACGATTGAGAGAAAAGCTCCAACAGGTATTTTAGGATTTCCAGTTGCACCCTTTAATAATAGCGGGAAGCTAGATGAAAAGGCGCTTGAAAGAAATGTGCAATTCCTGATAGACGAAGAACTATCATCTATTTTTATTGCTTGCGGATCTGGAGAATTTCACGCATTAGATAAAGGTGAATATCAGACAATGATAGAAGTAGCTCTCTCTGTGGTATCTGGCAAGGTCCCAGTCTATACAGGAGTTGGTGGGAATATTTCTCAAGCTATAGAGCAAGTAAAACTATCTGAAGATTTAGGTGCTGATGGATACTTAATTCTTCCCCCATACTTAATAGAAGGTGAACAAGAGGGCATTTTTAATTATTATAAGGCCATCCTTGAGAGTAGTGATTTAAATGCTATTGTTTATCAACGAGATACGGCTATTTTACAAGTAGAAACACTTCAAAGATTAATAGAATTTCCTCAAGTTGTCGGGTTTAAAGAAGGACATGGAAATATGGAATTAACTGTAGAACAAACGCAAACAATCGGAGATCGCTTAGAATGGATCAATGGAATGCCATTTGCGGAAATTACAATGCCAAGCTATGTTTCTTTAGGCTATAACACGTATTCATCAGCGATTTCAAACTATATCCCACATATTTCTCGGTTGTATTTTAAATCATTACTAGAAGGTAATTATCAATTGGTAAGAGATTTGTATGTTGATGTCCTATTACCAATTAATCGTATTCGTAAATCAAGAAAAGGTTATGCTGTATCACTTATCAAAGCAGGTATGGAAATTGTAGGGCTCCCTGTAGGAAATACAGTTAGACCACCAATCAGTCAAGTTGAGAAAGAGCATTACAAGGCATTAGAGCAAATAATTAGATCAGCCTTTGATAAATATCCTGTGGATAATAAGGAAGTAAGTCATTAATCTTAGTAATTGTAAGCGTTTTATATATTGGATTTTTGATAGAGTAGGAGGATTATAATGGCAGTAGAAACAAAGGTAAACACATATTTAAATTATATTAATGGTCAGTGGGTTGCTTCATCAAGTGGTAATATTGGTGAAAGTAATAATCCTGCAAATACAAACGATATCGTAGGCTTCGTGCAAAATTCTACAAGAGAAGAACTTGATCAAGCTGTATTATCTGCTAAAAGTGCACAAAAAAAGTGGCGAGCATTAACTGGAAATGAGCGGGGGGCATATTTATACAAAACTGCTGACATTTTAGAAAGCAGACTAGAGGAAATTGCAAAAACTATGACACGTGAAATGGGGAAAACATTACCAGAGGCTAAAGGAGAAACAGCAAGAGGAGTTGCAATTCTTCGCTATTATGCAGGTGAAGGGATGCGTAAAGTTGGAGATGTTATACCATCAACAGATCCAAAAGCGATAATGTTTACAAGTAGAGTTCCTTTAGGTGTTGTAGGAGTTATTTCGCCTTGGAATTTTCCAGTAGCTATTCCTATTTGGAAAATGGCACCAGCACTAATTTACGGTAATTCAGTTGTTATTAAGCCAGCACAAGAAACAGCTGTTACATGTGCTAAGGTGATTGAATGCTTTGCAGACGCTTTGATACCTGCTGGTGTTCTAAATATGGTAACAGGTTCTGGCTCTGTTATTGGCCAAGGGTTGGTCGATCACCCGGACGTAAATGGAATTACGTTTACTGGCTCAAATGAAGTTGGGAAACGAGTGGGCCAAGGTGCTTTAGCAAGGGGAGCAAAATATCAGCTTGAGATGGGTGGAAAAAATCCTGTTATTGTGACAGCTGATGCAGATTTAGATTTAGCAGTGGAAGGTACAATTAGTGGGGCATTTCGTTCATCAGGTCAAAAATGTACAGCGACTAGTCGTGTCATTATTGCTAGTGAAGTATATGAACAATTCAAAACAAAACTACTAAAAAAAGTGAAAGAAATTACGATTGGTGATGGGCTAGAAGAAGGCATCTGGATGGGGCCAGTGGCCAATGAAAATCAGCTTCATACAGTGCTCTCCTACATAGAGAAAGGAAAACAAGATGGTGCAACACTTCTTGCAGGTGGAAACAGATTAAACGGAGCTTCGTATGATCATGGATATTTTGTGGAACCAACAATTTTCGATAAGGTAAAATCAGACATGAGTATTGCCCAAGAAGAAATATTTGGTCCGTTTATTGCGTTAATCAAAGTGGATTCAATAGAAGAAGCGATAACAATTGCAAATGATGTGAAATTTGGATTAAGTGCCTCAATTTACACGAGTAATATTCAGAATATGCTGTCATTCATTGATGAGGTGGATGCTGGGCTTGTCCGTGTCAATGCAGAAAGTGCTGGAGTTGAACTGCAAGCACCATTTGGAGGAATGAAGCAGTCAAGCTCACATTCACGTGAGCAAGGAGAAGCCGCGAAGGAATTTTTCACAGCTATTAAAACTGTTTTTGTAAAGTAATGGTTTATGAGGAGGGTAGAAGTTTCTCTCCTCGATCTATTAAAATTGTAATTATATTTTTTACTAAAACAAGGTGGTGTTACGATGAATCAACAACTGAAAAATCAAAAGATAAATGATTACATCTCTTCTAGCACTCCTGTCATTACTGAAATGCTTGTTATTCCTGTTGCTGGTCATGACAGTATGTTACTTAATCTAAGTGGTGCCCACAGCCCCTTTTTTACTCGTAATGTGGTTATTTTAAAAGACAATGCAGGAAATACAGGAGTTGGTGAGGTACCGGGTGGAGAGAAAATTCGCCAAACATTAGAAGATGCAAAGTCATTGGTTATCGGGGAGTCTATCGGTAAATACAACAATATTTTAAACAATATAAGAAGGAAATTTGCTAACCGTGACACTGCTGGACGGGGGCTGCAAACATTTGATCTTCGCATCACAATTCATGCAGTAACCGCGATAGAAGCTGCATTATTAGATTTAGTTGGTAAATTCCTAGGTGTACCTGTTGCTGCATTGCTTGGAGAAGGACAACAAAGAGAAACAGTCGAAATGCTAGGGTATCTATTTTATATTGGAGATAGGAATTTAACAGATCAACCATATTTAAGTGATTATGATGCTGTAGATGATTGGCTTCGCCTACGTCACGAAGCAGCACTTACCCCAGAAGCAATTGTCCGACTTGCTGAAGCAGCATATGAACGTTATGGATTTAACGATTATAAATTAAAGGGTGGCGTTCTTCGTGGAGAAGAAGAGATAGAAGCAGTCACTGCGTTAGCTGAAAGATTTCCGAATGCTAGGATTACGTTAGACCCAAATGGAGCATGGTCTTTGGAGGAAGCAATTAGACTTTGTTCGAATAAACAGCATATTTTAGCTTACGCTGAAGATCCATGTGGAGCAGAAAATGGCTATTCAGCTCGTGAAGTGATGGCTGAATTCAGAAGAGCAACAGGACTACCGACCGCTACTAATATGATTGCCACAGACTGGCGTGAGATGGGCCATTCGATCCAATTAAATTCGGTTGATATTCCACTAGCAGATCCACACTTTTGGACAATGCAGGGATCAGTCCGAGTGGCACAAATGTGCAATGATTGGGGATTAACATGGGGATCTCATTCGAATAATCACTTTGATATATCATTAGCAATGTTTACCCATGTTGCAGCAGCAGCACCTGGTAAAATAACAGCGATTGATACACATTGGATCTGGCAAGATGGGCAACGATTAACGAAAGATCCGTTAAAAATTGTTAACGGCAAGGTAGCTGTCCCTGAAAAGCCGGGTTTAGGAATCGAAATTGACATGGATCAAATTGAGAAGGCCAATAAACTTTATAAAGATAAAAAGTTAGGTGTACGTGATGATTCACTTGTGATGCAGTATTTAATTCCGGGCTGGAAGTTTGATAATAAACGTCCATGCTTAGTTCGCTGATGCAATAAATTCTAAAATTTAACATAGGTGATATTAGAAAAATGTAAGCGTTATCCAAATTTGAGTTTACAACTTAATAGTTAAAGATATCAAAGGGGGATGTAAAATGAAGCGTTTATTGTATTTTATAACAATGCTTTTAGTAATCGGACTACTTTCTGCATGCTCAGCTCATCAGGGAACATCTTCAAATGCATCAGGAAATGAGAGTGAAGGTTCGAAAGAAAGTGATTTCCCAACTAAACCGATCTCGGTCATTGTTTCGTACGATGCAGGTGGTGGTACAGATACAACTGCTCGTACGTTAACACCGTATCTTGAAAAAGAATTAGGTGTTCCTGTAAATGTCATAAATCAACCGGGGGGAAGTGGTTGGGTAGGCTGGACGGCACTAGCAACTGCAAAGCCAGACGGTTATACAATTGGCTATCTAAATTCTCCTAATATAGCAGGTGGACTTGTAAATCCTTCTGTTAAACGTGATGTGACTCTTGACAGTTTTGAAGTGCTTGCAAACCATGTGGCAGACCCAGGAGTCATAGCAATTCGTACAGATGAGGATCGTTTTACAAACATTGAAGAGTTAATTGAATATGCGAAAACAAATAAACTAAAAGCAAATGGATCTGGAGTTGCAAGTGATGAACATTTGGTATCTTTATTAATGAATCAAAAGCTTGGGACAAAGATTGATGCAGTTCAGTTTGAAGGAACGGCAAATAGCTCAACTGCTTTCTTAGGTGGTCATATTGATATTTTAGTGACGAGTGCAGGTGAAGCCTATAATCTACATAATAGTGGGCAATTAAAGGTCATCGGTGTAGCAGCAAAAGAAAGATCAGCATTTTTACCTGAAGTTCCAACTCTTGAGGAAGCGGGATATGAAGGGGTTTATTCTCAAGCAACAAGGGGATTGGCTGCTCCAAAAGGTGTTGATCCTGAAAAGGTAAAAATCCTTCAGGATGCTTTAGAAAAGGCGATTAACAATGCTGAACATGTTAAGAAAATGGAGAAGTTAGGAACACAGGTAAGTTATGCAAATAGTGATGACTATCTAAGTATGCTCGAACAGGATATAAAGGATATTACTGATTTAAAAGATTTATTAGGCTGGTAAAAGAACAAAAGCTCAGGGCGCCTTGAACAGCCTCGGGCAATAAGATGATTTAGAATAGAAGGCGTTCTTTGCCTTCAATTCTAAATTAGCTAGACCCTAGAGGAGCTCGGCGCTGGAGCTGGATGTCGTGCGCTTATCCAAAGTTAAAGAATTTTATAATTTCCGAAACGATGAATAAGCCCGGGTTTATAGGATAGATATATTTTTTTGATGCAATTTTGGAAGTCGGAAGGAGTGGTTAACTTGAAAAATATCGGTGTCTGGGTAGGCGCTTTTCTCTTGATATTTTCTGTTGTTATTTTTTGGCAATCTCTATCCTTAGAGTATTATGGGCAATATGGTGCAGGGCCAGGATTACTCCCGATTTGGTTAAGTGGTTTACTGGGGGGGCTATCTATTCTTTATATCATCAATAGTTTAAAAGAAGAACATGTCAATCTATTCGATTTACTTCCAAAAGGAAAGGTTTTAGTTAAGCTATTAACGATTGTTGGTTCAATTTTTCTTTTCATTATCATTTCTCCTTATACAGGGTTTATCATAGCGAGTATCATTGTTTTGCTTATATTGCTTACACCAGAATACAAATGGTATTCAGCATTCGGTATTTCTACGGCAATTACGTTTGTGTTATTTTTCGGATTCAAAATAGTTTTGAATATTCCATTACCAGTTAATTTATGGGGATGGTAAGGAGGGGATAAGGATGGAGGTATTTAGTTATCTATTAGCTGGTTTTGAAACGGCTCTAACTTGGCAAAATCTATTGTATTGTTTAATTGGTGTATCTGTTGGGATGCTGGTCGGGATCCTACCAGGTTTAGGTCCTAGTGCAGGGACAGCGCTTTTAATTCCAATGACCTTTGCAATGGACCCAATTCCTGCAATTATTATGTTGGCTGGTATTTTTTATGGATCAATGTATGGTGGTACAATTACAACTGTTTTAGTGAATGTACCTGGTGAGGCAGCATCTGTTATTACAAGTCTGGATGGCTATCCAATGGCAAAGAAGGGACGAGCTGGAGTTGCTCTTGGTTTATCAGCAATCGGCTCTTTTATCGGAGGAACTTTGTCTATCATTGGCTTAGTAATTGTAGCACCGTTATTAGTGGATTTTGCATTGGCATTTGGCCCTCCTGAATTTTTCGCTTTAATTATCTTTGGGATGACAATGGTCATTGGGTTAGCTGGTAAATCAATAATTAAAGGTGCTATTGCAGTTACAATAGGACTAATATTAGCTTTGGTAGGTATTGCTCCTGGATCGGGTATTGTCCGTTTCTCTTTTGGATCTACACATCTCTTAGATGGTTTTGATTTTGTTACGATAGCGATGGGGCTGTTTGGTTTATCTGAAATCTTATTAAGTGCTGAACAGCAACTTAAAAAGCCTGATGATCCTCCAAAGATGGGTGGACTTTTTCCTCAACGAAACGAATGGAAGCCCTCACTTATGTCAATGGGAAGAGGTACACTATTAGGGTTTTTCATCGGATTAATCCCTGGTACCAGTTCAGTTGTTCCCGCCCTCATGTCATATTCATTAGAAAAGAAGCTGGCGAAGGATCCTTCTCGATTTGGTAAGGGAGCAGTGGAAGGCGTAGCCGGACCTGAAACAGCTAACAACTCTTTTTGTGGAGGAGCACTTATTCCATTATTCTTATTAGGTATTCCTAGTTCTGCTACGATGGCAGTGCTATTAGGTGCCTTTATCTTACATGGTCTTACTCCAGGTCCAACAATGTTTGTTCAAAATTCTGAGTTTGTCTGGGCAGTTATCGCAAGTATGTTTATAGGAAATGCTTTGTTGTTATTTATGAATTTACCGATGGCGAAATTGTGGGCAAAAGTTGCAAATATTCCGTTTAAATTACTCTTCCCAATCATCATAAGTGTCTCAATTGTAGGTACATATTCTATTAGTAATAGTCTTTGGGAGGTTGGTGGGTTCCTTGCTTTTGGCATAATCGGTTATTTGTTTAAAAAGGCAGATATCCCTGTCGCTCCGATCGCTTTAGTCTTTATATTAGGAGGATTAATGGAAGAATCACTGTTACAATCATTAAATCTCTTTGATGGCAATCTTTTAGCGATCTTATCAAGGCCGATCTCAGGTACTTTAATTGTTCTTTCTGTTATTGTAATAACTCTTAGTATCATCGCTGGTATTAAGCAAAAGAAAGATAATTTTATGGATGTTGAAGTATAGAATAAGAAAAAATATAGACAGAAGCCCATTTATTACAGTATAATGAAATTAAATAAAAGAACGAACCATAAGAAACTTCCACCGTAAAGGGGAGTAGCGTCAGGATTATCCTGAAACAAAGTCGTCATTACATGAACCTTGTTCATCGGCTTTGTTGGCATATTATTGTGCTTAGCGAGACCTTTGCCACTTTGGCAAAGGTCTCTTTATTTTTGTGGTGAATAACTATTTTTGAATTTATTAGAATTTGAAAGTAGTAAAATATAATTTTTATAGGAGGTACACAAATGGAAATGGAATTTCTCACTGCACTTTTGTCTATTATAGTGATTGATTTAGTTTTAGCTGGAGATAATGCCATTTTGATTGGTCTTGCGGCAAGAAATCTGCCAAAACACCAACAAAAGAAGGTTATTTTATGGGGCTCTGTAGGAGCAATTGCAATTCGAATCGTAGCAACTTTAGCGGTTGTTTGGTTATTAGAAATCCCTGGTCTTCATTTAGTTGGTGGACTTCTATTAGTCATTATTGCTTACAAATTGTTAGTAGATGACAATGATCACGGTGATGTGAAAGCTGGAGATAACTTTTGGGCAGCAATTCGTACAGTTATTATCGCTGACGCATTAATGGGTCTTGATAATGTTTTAGCTGTTGCAGGTGCTTCTCATGGGAATATGCTTCTAGTTGTACTTGGATTATTAATTTCTGTTCCAGTTGTAATGTGGGGAAGTACACTTATCCTAAAATGGATTGATAGATACCCAATTATTGTTACATTGGGTGCAGCCGTATTAGCTTGGACAGCATCAAAAATGATCGTAGGAGAACATTTCTTAAGCGGATTTTTTGAAAATGGCTTTGTGAAATATGGTTTTGAAATTTTAGTAGTTGCAGGTGTTATTTTAACTGCTAAATATGCTCAAAAGAAAGCAGCTGCAAATAAGCAAGAGGAAGCAGTATTATTGAAAGCTGGATCAAACTAAACTAGAAAAAGACGGTCAGCCTCATGTGTTTCGTGAGGTTTGACCGTCTTTTATTTATAATAGGACATGTACATAATCATATTATTTCTGGTTAGTTGAATAATTTTTTCCTAATCCTAATGAAAAATCAATACTTTCAACATACTGAGGAAAATCAATCAGGGGATTTCTATTTTTTTGAATAGAGTAAATAGCCATATTGCGATGTTTTTCATAAGTTGAGACGCGAAAATCATTATGCCACTTTATAAGCAAATCAATGTCTTCATTACTGTATTGGCTGACTTCACCCGGATATCTTAATAAAAAATACAATGTTGCCCTTGCAACCTCACCTTTGCCTCTTTCTGGTTCGAACTTATTATCTTCGTATTTACCGCAATTTGCTCTGATTTCTTCTATTTTCATTTTCGGGGAATAGTCTTTGAAATCATGGTAAGGAAAATTGGATCTTGATGAATTACATTTTATTTCACAAGTAAAAAGATGATGCAAATCTCCTCTCATTGGATTTTCCTTTTCAAACCATGATTGAGGCACAACATGTTCACAATTATACATATTATCACTTTCAATTGACGCAATCGTCTCTTTGACTTTCATCAGATCCTTTAAATCATTTGATAATAAAATTTGATATGCTTCTTTTCTTTTCAAGTCTGCTTCGAAATCCTCTTTCATGACTTGTTCAGGTTCCTTATCCCCTCCTGAATAGATGCTTTTTAATTTTCCATTTAATTGGAGGTCTACCCAAGTATAAAGATAATTTCTTGTTGTTGCATTGTAAGATAGCTGATTAAGATGTGTATTAGTTACTAATAGATTTAGTTGCTTGAACAGTTCCTGCTTGTCCGCTCCAACAAAATTTATCTCTTGGTAATAGCTATTGATTAAAGTTTGATCCTTTTCTTCTTCGTAATATTCGTTTTCATTTACAATTCTTTTTTTATTCTGCTCCAATTCAATTAAAGCTCTTTTTAATTCTACGTTTTCACTAGCGTCCAATCTCTCTCGATTATTCAAAATGCTTCCTCCTTCTGGTATGGAAACTTTCTTGCACTTAGTGATTTGATTAAATAGGTGTTTGACAGTCAGGCTTTCAGTAAACAAAACGGACAATGATATTCTAATCACTATCCGTTAAGTTTAATGGCATCCACAGGTACTAGATTATTCTAAGTGGATAATAAAAGTTGAGTTTCTAGTCTTACTCAATTTTACTACCAAACTATTAATTTTTTGTTTCAATAAGATTAATTCTTGCAACATTGATAATCTCACGTACTTTGTCTACTAAGTCGAGTAAGAGAAAACCATTACCTTCAGAGCTTTTACGATTTCCTAGAGGTAAAGTTCTTCTGACTAGCTGTGCATAGATTTCAGTTTCAATAAGAGGTCTACCAAACTCTTTTTCACTTAAGTTAATAAGTAAAGCTAATGCACCTGCTACGTGTGGAGTTGCCATTGAGGTTCCAGATAGTGACGCATATTGATTATCTAGATATGTTGATACGATTTCAACACCAGGAGCGACAAGATCTACTTCTGCATTTGTATTTGTAAACGGTGCAAGGTTTAAATCATTACTCACAGCACCTACTTGAATGACTTCGTTATAACTACCTGGATAAGAATACTCAAACGTATCTTCTCTATCATCACCTTCATTTCCTGCTGCAACAACGACTGATATATTATGATTAACCGCATTTTGTATGGCTTTATGAAGCTCTGGAACATCATGTGGACCACCAAGTGACATTGAAATGACACGAACTCTTTGGTTTTGTGGACCACGCCAGTCAACAGCATAGTTAATAGCATTTATGATCCATTCATAATCTCCAGAGCCTTCTCCTGTCAAAACTTTTAAACTTAAAATTTTTGCTTTTGGTGCAACCCCTACAACACCTTTATTATTTAAACTAGCAGCAATGGTACCTGTTACGTGTGTACCATGACCATTATTATCTTTAAAAATAGTTGGATTTGAATGATGATCAGTTGTAAAATTTCTTCCGCCGATAATTTGATCCTTTAGATCTGGATGATTCTTGTCAACACCAGTATCAATAACTGCAATAACAATGTTTTCACCATGGCTGCTTTTCTCCCAAATCATAGGTGCTTGTATTAAACGAACACCCTCTGGAGTTTCATTTGTGTTTTCGACAATTGAATTAATCGTATAAGGAACCAATTTGACTTGTAACGGTGTTTTAGTCATGTTTACCTCCCGAATTTGAAATTTTAACTGACCTACTCTTTATGTATACCAAATTGTGGATGGTTTTTAAATGAAAAGCAATAAATTTCTCATTTTTGATTAATTAGCCTTATAAAGTCGCTTAATCGAGGGAAAAAGAACTAATAATCCAACTTGAATTATTGATTTAGCTTACTTTTTCACTGTTTATCATTCTCTTAGACTCTATCATTCGAAATCTACTAAGTATTACTCTTGAATGACAAAATATCGATAAAAATATACAAGTGACAACTTTTATTCATAAGGAAATCAACATGATTTCCTTATGAATAAATACTCATTTTTGAGAATCGGAACAGAAAAAGAATCAAGGTAGCTTATATATATAATAAGTGTCTATATAAAACAAAGTAATGTAATAGAAAAAAACAGAAGGGAGGGAACATTGTGAACACAGATCAAGCATTTTACATGTTAAAGGAAGCAGGATTATCGGATAGTAGAAGCATTCAAACAGTAAGACGTTGGTTAAACGAAGGCAAGGTTAAATATGATGGAACAGGGAGTAGGAATACGGAAGCCTTTTCGGTTTTTGACAATGCAGCTTCAGCGCTAGTTAAGGAAAGAACTGATCAAGATAAAGACAAAGATGAGATCATCCGCTATTTAAAATTAAAAATAAAAGAAAAAGATGTATATATAGAAGGGGTAGAAGAACTACATAAAACAGCAACAAAAGTATTATCCCACCAAAGAGATATGTTAACTAACGAAATAATCCAATTAAAGAATGAAAAAAGAAAATTACATAATGAAACAATGGATTTATTAAAAGAAAATATTCAATTACGAGAAGAACTAATAAAATTAAAAGAAGAAAGGCTTACAGGTGAAAATAGCGAAAATGACAAACTTTACAATACTGTCCAATATGATCTTTTGCAAAAATTCGGTCTATCAAAAAAGGCGAGCAGTAATGAAGTGTTATCAGCATATAAAGAATTACTGAAACTTACTCATCCTGATCATGGCGGCAACACAAAATTATTTCATTATATTAAAACTGACTACGATAATTTTAGAAATAGCATCAAATAATAAGTCATTCATTGTGTAAAATAAAATCAACTATTTATTCGTTAAGACGACATATACAAAGCTAAAAAACATATATACATATAAAATTTATTTACTATCAAAATGCATCAGATAACAATTTATCAGGTGCATTTTTGTTTTTTTCTTAGCTATTTTCTCAAAAAGTTTGATTTCATGAAATTTCTCAATTATATGAAGTAGGATAACGAAGGGATGGAAGAATAAGGGTCATCTAAATATGTTGCTAATGATTTTTTGAGATGGTAACATTTAATCATATAATAAGTAGGATTGTTACTGGTCACACAGGCAAAACCTTAAAACCATGAAATAACGTAAAGGTGATCAAGATGAAAATAGCAAAAATTATTAATAACAATGTCATAAGTGTTTTCAACGATCAAAATGAAGAATTAGTCGTTATGGGTAGAGGGCTTGCTTTTCAAAAGAGACCGGGAGATGACGTTGAAGAAGCGAAAATCGAGAAAATATTTGCATTGAAAAACAAGGATATATCTGAGCGATTTAAAACACTCTTATATGAAGTGCCTATGGAATATATGGATGTTACGGAAGATATCATTATGAATGCAAAAGCAAAACTTGGCAGGGACTTAAACGATAGTATTTATGTTTCTCTTACCGATCATATTAATTTTGCAATTGAAAGAAATAAAAAAGGTCTCGATATAAAAAATGCGTTGCTGTGGGAAATAAAACGACTTTATAAAGATGAATTCTCAATCGGAAAAGAAGCTCTAATCCTAATAGAAGAAAAACTTCATGTTTCTCTACCAGAAGATGAAGCAGGCTTTATTGCGATGCATATTGTAAACGCTGAACTTAATGAAGAAATGCCAAATATCGTAAACATTACAAATGTGATGCAAGATATCCTAAACATTGTAAAGTATCACTTTAAAATCGATTTTAATGAAGATTCTTTGAATTACTACCGTTTTGTTACACACTTAAAGTTTTTTGCCCAAAGACTTTTTAGTAAAACATATTTGGAAAGTGAAGATGATTTTTTATATGAAGCTGTAAAAAATAAGCATAGTGATGCGTACGAGTGTACAGAAAAAATTAATGGTTATATAAAAAAAGAATTTGATTATGAATTAACGAGTGACGAAAAATTGTATTTAACAATTCATATCGAAAGAGTTGTCAATCGCTAATCGGATTCAAATACAAGTTCCTTTTGAGATAATCCCAATTTTTCTTTATTTAAAAGAAAGCGTTGACACATTTTTTATTTCATGATAAATTATGTTCATAAGTTAATTAAATACTTTCAATCATAGGATTGTTACTGATTAAGCAGGCAAAACCTAAATGACGAACAGAGTAGGAAAATGTATTTTTCTTCTGTCGTGATTTAGGTTTTTTTATTTAATTAAATTCTATGAAAAAGTTAAAAACTAAATACGAATAACTATAAAGGATTGTTACTGGTTAAGCAGGCAAAACCTAAGTTACTGTCAATGGAAGGCTATTTATGTCTTTAAAGCATTGATTTGTAATTTAGGTTTTTTTTATTGGTAGCTTTATGGAGGTGAAGGTGACGAAAACGAATGATCCGAACTTATTTTTACTTATTTTGTATAAAAGCCTTTTAATAATTTAAATGGACCGGGGCTGCCACCCCAGTCCAAACAAATTAATTTCCCCCAATAATAGGAGGTATATACACATGGATTATAATAAAACATCAAAAGAGATCTTGCAACTTGTAGGTGGTGAGGAAAACGTTCAAAGTGTTATTCACTGTATGACAAGATTACGTTTTAATCTATATGACAACAGCAAAGTAGATCGTAGTAAATTAGAAAAGGTTTCTGGAGTAATGGGAACGAATGTAAGTGGTGATCAATTTCAGATCATCATTGGAAATGATGTACCAAAAGTTTATAAAGCGATTTTGTCCAACAGTAAACTTAATGCAGATCAAGCAAGTGAGAAAAAATCTGGTGGAAAGAAAAATGTGATAAGTGCCATTTTTGATGTTATTTCTGGTGTGTTCACACCAATCTTACCAGCGATTGCTGGTGCGGGTATGATCAAAGGAATCCTAGCAATTGCTTTGACGTTTGGTTGGATCACTAATACGAGCCAAACTTATATTATATTAAATGCTATTGGTGATGGAGCGTTTTATTTCTTACCAATATTACTAGCTTTTAGTGCAGCAAGAAAATTTGGAAGCAATCCTTATATTGCAGGTGCGATCGGAACAGCGATTTTATATCCGAACCTTACAACACTCTTAAGTTCAGGTGAAAAAATATCTTTTATCGGTCTACCTGTAACGGCTGTTACGTATTCATCGACAGTTATCCCGATCCTTCTAGCAATTTGGATCGCTTCATATGTAGAAAAATGGATTGATAGAATCATTCCAAGTTCATTAAAATTAATCTTGGTTCCAACATTTACTTTGTTAATTGTAGCGCCACTTACTTTAATTGCAGTTGGCCCGCTGGGTGCAATTCTTGGAAACTGGTTATCAGTGGGAATTAGTGCATTGTTTGAACATGGAGGCATATTTGCAGGCTTACTACTCGGTGGTACATGGTCACTTATCATTATGACAGGTATGCATTATGCTTTAATTCCAATTGCACTCAATTCTATTGCACAAAATGGATTCGATTATTTGCTTGTTACAATGATAATGGCTAATTTAGCCCAATCTGGTGCAGCATTTGCAGTAGGCTTACGTAGTAAGAACAAAACATTTAAATCACTAGCATTTTCTACAAGTCTTACTGCTTCAATGGGTGTCACTGAACCAGCAATGTATGGGGTTAATATGCGTCTTAAAAAACCATTTATTGGTGCTTTAATTGGTGGAGCAATTGGTGGTGTTTTCTGTAGCATCTTTGATGTTAAATATTACATTCTTGGAGGAAGTGCCGGATTACCAGGGATCACTTCATTTATCGGTCCTACATTTTTCTATGCATTAATCGGTTTAGGAATTTCTTTTATCGCAGGAACAGTAGTTACCTATATACTTGGTTTTGATGATGTCGAAGGTGAAAAAGAACAGGATAAACCTGCTACTACAAACGTTGTAGATGAAAATATTGAACCAAAAACAGCTGTTATCGTAGCTGCTGAAGAACTTTTCAGCCCAATTAAAGGTGAGGTAAAACCATTAAGTGAAGTGAATGATCCAACGTTTTCTGCTGGAATCATGGGACAAGGTTTAGCAATCCAACCTGAAAAAGGTTTAGTAGTCTCCCCTGTATCAGGAAAAGTAACGACAATATTCAAAACAAAACATGCGATTGGAATTACAAGTGATAATGGAGCAGAAATATTAATCCATGTCGGTTTAGACACTGTAAAACTTGATGGAAAACACTTCATTGCACATGTAAAAGATGGTGATTTCGTAGATGTAGGAGATCAACTTGTTTCATTTGATATGGATGCGATTCAAGCAGAAGGATATGATTTGATTACTCCTATTATCATAACCAATACTGATCGTTATGAAGAAATCAAGCCGGTTAAAGAAGGAAAGGTTAACACAAAAGAATCATTTTTGGCCTTATTAGCTAAATAATTTATTGAATTTAGATTAGGTAAGGAATGAGGCTGATCTCAAGCCAGCCTCTTAAAAATATTGGCTCTTTTCTAAAAGATTGTTGTTTTTGAACAAAACTGATTAGGTTGATTGGAACGGATATGCGAGACTCCTGTGGGAGTAGCGGGACAGATGAGACCCCGCAGGCGCTTCGCGCTGAGGAGGCTCATCGCCCGCCCCACGGAAAGCGAGCATCCTCTCGCTGCAATCAACCAATCCAATACTATTTTAAAAGCAACAAAGTTTGTTAAACAGCCAAAATATTAGACGAGGTGAAGGAATATGACTAAGATGAATAAAAATTTCCCTGAAAATTTTCTTTGGGGCGGTGCTGTAGCAGCAAACCAAATTGAAGGTGCATATACAGAAGGTGGAAAAGGGCTTTCAACAGCAGATGTTTCTCCAAATGGAATTATGAGTCCGTTTGATGAATCAATGAAAAATTTAAACTTATACCATGATGGAATCGACTTCTACCATAGATATAAAGAAGACATTGCATTATTTGCTGAAATGGGTTTTAAATGCTTCCGTACTTCAATAGCTTGGACAAGAATTTTTCCAAATGGAGACGAGCTGACACCAAATGAAGAAGGCTTAGCATTTTACGATAAGTTTTTTGATGAATTATTAAGTCACAATATCGAACCTGTGGTAACGATTTCACATTATGAAATGCCATTAGGACTTGTTAAAAATTATGGTGGCTGGAAAAATCGTAAAGTAATTGAATTTTACGAACGTTATGCAAGAGTTGTATTAGAGAGATATAAAGGAAAAGTGAAATACTGGATGACATTTAACGAAATAAATGTTGTTTTACATGCACCTTTTACAGGTGGAGGACTTGTTTTTGAAGAAGGAGAAAATAAGCAAAATACAATGTATCAAGCAGCACATCATCTATTTATTGCAAGTGCTCTAGCAGTAAAAGCAAGTCATGAAATTAATCCAGACGCACAAATTGGCTGTATGATCGCATCAATGACAACATATCCGGTAACACCAAATCCTGAAGATGCTTTTGCTGCTTTGCAACAGGATAGAAAAACATTATTATTTTCAGATATCCAATCAAGAGGATATTACCCTTCTTACTTAAAGCGATATTTTATCGAAAATGATATTACGATTGAAATGGCTGAAGGTGATGAAGAAATTCTGAAACAGGGCACAGTCGATTATATTGGTTTTAGTTATTATATGTCTTTTGTAGCAACCGCAGATCCTGCAGAATTAGAAAAAGCTTCTGGGAACTTATTAGCTGGAGTGAAAAATCCATATTTGAAATCTTCTGAGTGGGGATGGCAAATTGATCCTAAAGGCTTAAGAATAACATTAAATCAATTATATGATCGTTATCAAAAACCATTGTTCGTTGTTGAAAATGGATTAGGTGCAGTGGATGTTGTGGAAGAAGATGGAACGATTAATGATGACTACAGAATTGACTATTTAAGCGAGCATATTGCTGAAATGAAAGAAGCAATAGCAGATGGTGTTGACCTAATGGGATATACTGCATGGGGTCCAATTGACCTTGTTAGTGCTTCAACAGCTGAAATGAAGAAGCGTTATGGCTTTATCTATGTTGACCGAGACAATGAAGGAAATGGAACATTAAATCGTTTTAAAAAGAAAAGTTTTAATTGGTACAAACAGGTAATTAAAACAAATGGAGAAGAATTATAATAAGTCATGATAATAAGAGAAGATAAGTAAAAATCTTATCTTCTTTCTTTTCAATAGATAATAGATGACTACATATGAAAGAAAACGGAGGAATAGCACATGAAGCATACTAATTTAAAGAAATTCCCTGATGCATTTTTCTGGGGAGGTTCAACATCTGCTTATCAAATTGAAGGTGCTTGGAATGAAGATGGAAAAGGACCTTCAGTTATTGACATGGCAAATCACGTTGAAGGTGTAACTGATTTTAAAGTGGCGAGTGATCATTATCACCGCTATCAAGAAGATGTAGCATTATTAGCAGAATTAGGCTTTAAAGCATATCGTTTTTCTATAGCTTGGACTAGAATATATCCACATGGTTCAGGAGAAGTAAATCCAAAAGGTATCGAATTTTACAATAACTTAATTAACGAACTTATTAAAAATAACATCGAGCCAATTGTGACAATGTATCATTTTGATTTACCATATGCACTTCAACAAAAGGGAGGATGGTCAAATCGTGAAACAATTGATGCATTTGAAACATACTCAAAAACTTTGTTTGCGAATTTTGGAGATCGAGTAAATTACTGGTTAACGATTAATGAGCAAAATATGATGATTCTACATGGTGACGCAATAGGTACAATTGATCCAAATTTAGAAAATCCTAAAAAAGAATTGTATCAACAAAACCATCACATGCTAGTTGCTCAAGCGAAAGCAATGAAATTGTGTCATCAAATGCTCCCTGAAGCTAAAATAGGGCCTGCACCAAATATTGTGTCTATTTATCCTGCAAGTGCTAAGCCTGAGGATGTGTTAGCTGCAGATAATTTTGCAGCGATCCGCAATTGGCTATACTTAGATATGGCTGTATTTGGCCGTTACAATAACGTTGTTTGGAGCTATTTAGAAGAAAACGGGTATACACCAACAATCGTTGAAGGAGATATGGATATTCTGGCAAATGCAAATCCTGACTTCATCGCCTTTAACTATTACACATCTCAATCTGTTGCAGAAAGTACTGGAGATCCTAGTGATATCAATCATACTGGTGATCAGCATATCACTATTGGCGAACAAGGTGTTTATAAAGGTCATAAAAATGAGTACTTAAAAACAAATGAATTCGGTTGGGAAATTGACCCAGTAGGATTTAGAACAACTCTTCGTGAAATCTATAGTCGTTATCACTTACCATTAATTGTGACAGAACTAGGTTTAGGTGCATTTGATCAATTAGAGGAAGATGATATTGTCAATGATTCATATCGAATTGATTTCTTGAAAAAGCATCTTGAACAACTTCAATTAGCAATTAGTGATGGTGTCGAAGTTTTCGGCTTTTGCCCATGGTCAGCAATTGATCTTGTAAGCACACATCAAGGATCAAGTAAGCGATATGGCTTTATTTATGTTAACCGCGATGAATTTGATTTAAAAGACCTCCGTCGAATCCGTAAGCAAAGCTTTTACTGGTATCAAGGGGTCATCGCTTCAAATGGTGATAAATTAGACTAAAATATAAAGAGAAGCTAAAAACAATTTTGGCTTCTTTTTACCTTTCTCTTCTATTGATAAAAAAAACTCCTTACACTACAATATGTAATGGAAGGTGATGAAAATGAACATAAACAATTTTCGCTATGATGAAGTTGGTTTAAATCGGTTCTTTGGTCCTTTAGAAGCAAAAATCATGGACATTCTTTGGGAAGGCTCTGAAAAGAGTATAAAAGAGGTTCAACAGCAGCTTGAAAAAGAAAAAGCGACGAATTTTAATACAGTTATGACCGTAATGAATCGGCTAGTTGAAAAGAAAATACTAGAAAAAAGAGCAGAAGGTAGATCATCGCTTTTTAAACCTGTAAAAACGAAGGATGAATTCATTGAAGAGCAATCAAAAAAGCTAACAGAAAATCTGCTAGATGAATTTGGCGGACTAGTTGTCAATCATATGCTCGATTCTTTGAAAGAAGTTGATCAAAGTTTACTCGATCGACTAGAACAAAAAATTGATCAATTAAAAAAAGGAAAAAGTAAATAATGTGGAGATACAAATCACTAGTCGTTTTAGGTCTAGGTCTTTTCTTTGCGATTTTGCTGTTTGTTCAAATGGGGATGTATGTACTTAATCATTTGTTAGGAACAATGATCAATCTAAATATCTTTCAACTTTGTATAAGCTTATTTAGGGGAAATACAGTTGTTTATCATTCTGTTTTATTAGGTGTAAATACTTTTATTGCCTATACCTGTTTCATTCTTTGTAAAAAAGTAGTCCATCAAGTAATTGATATAAATAGAGTTAAGAAAAAAATTGCATTACTAAAAAATAGTCAGTTGACTGAACAAATAAATAAAAAATACTATCGTAAGCACATGGATATTCATGTAATAAATTGTCATGAGCATATTGCGTTTACCTTTGGGTTTTTTAAACCAACCATTGTTCTTTCTACAGAACTTATTGCGATGTTAGATCATGCAGAGCTAGAAGCAGTTATTTATCATGAATCCGCTCATCAAAGGTACTTTGATCCACTCAAAGTATTTGTTCTCCAAATGATTTCTGAGGTTATGTGGTATATTCCACTGACGAAATGGGCGTATCAAAATTATAAAATTATGATAGAACTTGCTGCTGATGAATATGCGGTTAATCGAATGGGTTCAGAACTGGGACTTGGTAGTGCACTTCTTAAACTTGTAAAAACACGACTAAAAGGGAACGCAACATCTGTACTTGTCCCATTTGCAGATGGAACTGTAGACTTTCGAATAAAACAATTAATTGAGCCAGAGTCGTCAATCCCTGTAAAGTTACAGACAAAATCGGTTTTTATCTCGATTAACATGATCTTGCTCTTAATGGTTTTAATGGTTATTGTTTGAGTGTTTAGCTTAGTGGTTTACTTGATAATAAAGTGTTATGTCTTGACCAATATGTATATATACACTACAATGTGTAGTGTATATATATGAAATAAGCAACAGCATCTTTTTTTTACACACTTACACTACGTGGTGTAGTGTATTGGATGTTGTTTCTATTAAAATATGAAGGGAGAAAAATAAAATGAAGTCTTATGAGGTTGGTACATTTATTCTACGAGTTTTTTTAGGTCTATCATTTGTCATTCATGGTTTAGCAAAGTTTCAAGGTGGGATTGGGAATACAGCAGGTTGGTTTGATAGCATTGGTATACCGGGATTTATGGCGTACATAGTTGCTGGGATTGAGTTACTTGGAGGGCTAATGTTAATTATAGGTTTAGGCACTCGCTATATATCTGCGCTGCTTTTTGTCATCATGATTGCTGCAACAGTAAAAGTGAAATTATCTGCTGGATTTATGGGGAATGGTCAAGGTGCTGGCTATGAATTAGATTTAGCATTTGCAGTGATTGCTCTCTTCCTCTTTCTAAATTGGAAGTCACCTCTATCTCTTGATGCAAAGCTAGCAAATAAAGAAGCGGCCTAAGCTAATTAGAACGAACAATATAAAAGAAGGTGTCCACATGTCGAAAGGAAAGAATAGTAAAAAAAAAACAAAAAGACAATCTCCAAAGATCATTTTCTGGATCGTAGGTTTACTTGCGATCTGTATGGGAGGTTTACTTTTTTTATCAAATACAACATCAAAAGTTGAGGCAATTGATTACAATAAACAACCGTTTCTTGGTGAGGAGTTAGCACCCGTTCAAATTGTTGAGTTCGGTGATTACAAATGCCCAATTTGTAAGAATTTTAATGAGTCATTTCTTCCTCAAATTCAAAAGGATTTTATTAATACTGGGAAGGCTAGATTTTATTTTATGAATTACTCGTTTATTAACGTTGATTCAATTCGTTCGGCGAAATTCGGAGAGGCTGTTTATAAGGAGCTAGGGAATGAAACCTTTTGGGAGTTTCATGAACTTCTATTTAACAAACAGCCTAACGATTTAAAATATGAAAGAATGGATATTTTTACAGAAGAATTTCTTGAAGATGCGCTAAAGGAAATTGTTTCTGAAGAGGAAGCGCAAAAAGTAGTGAAAACATTTCATAATAAAGAGTCCGAGTCAGCTTGGGATAATGATATGAAAGAAGCTAGCAAATTAGAAATAACTGGAACGCCAACTCTTTTTGTGAACGGTAAAAAATTTGAAGGTAATAGCTATGAAGATTTCAAAGAAATGGTTGAAAACGCAGCAAAAGGGGAGTAATTACTCGATGAATAAAGCATTGCTAGTCACATGGATTACTTCTCTCATTGCGACATTAGGAAGTCTGTATTTTAGTGAATTTTTACATTATACGCCATGTACTCTCTGCTGGTATCAGCGGATTCTTATGTATCCACTAACACTTTTACTAGGAATTGCTTTTTATTATGGGGATCGTAAAGTCTATAAATATGTATTGCCGATATCAATTGTAGGAATGCTCATTTCAGCCTACCATTATTCTTTGCAAAAAATCCCAGTACTGCAAAAGTTTGAGATGTGTACAAGTGGTATCCCTTGCTCAGGCGAGTATATAAATGCATTAGGATTTATCACGATCCCATTTTTAGCTTTCATTGCATTTAGTATGATTACGATTATGATGTTCGTCCTTAAAAAAAATCACTGATGATTAATTTTAGGAATCTTTAAATAGGTTCCTATTTTTTATTGTTTTGGAAATTATAAAATTCTTGAAGCGCCTAGCCCCTAGAGGGGCTGGTCAAGGCGCTTGCGCTTTTGTTCTTGAAAAAGAAGCGAGAGAAGATTCTCGCTTCCTAGTAGTGAGTGGATAGTGTAAATAATAGAAGGGGGTTAAAAGAGGATATTACAAGGATTAATTAGTTGTAAAATGATGCACCAACAATAATTAATAGGATAAACAAAACAACGATTAAAGCGAAACTGTTACCTCCATTGTAGCCCATATAGTTCACCACCTTTATTAAGTGATAATACATCTTATGAACAAGGAGCTTGTTTTGAATGGTACATGCATGGAGATAAAAAAAATGGGCGTTTTTTTAGTGAAAATTATGGAGAAATAATAAATAGTTAAAATATATAGAAAAATGCCGATATATATTCATATAGGACATCTAATGCTAAATACAAAAAAGAGAGGTAAAAAAAAAGTGAATAAACAACAATATCGGTTATCAGGGACAAAATTTAATTTGAAAGCAAAATTATATATAACATTTGCAGTTATGCTAATTGTTCCAACCTTAGTAGTGGGTCTCTTAGCATATAATAGTGCGAAAGAACAGCTAAAAGAAGAACTATTAGATGGTGCTGAAGATAATGTTAAGCTACTAAACTCGAATATTAATAACACGATTGCACCTAAAATACACGATACAGATTTTTTCTCAGAAGAAATTAGTGCCCAACTCTATGACAAAGGTAGTGAAAACTCAGAGGTAATATCAAAATTAAAACAGTACATCGATTTACATCCAGAGGTTCAGACAATTTACGTCGGGACAACTGATGGACTTATGATCACGTATCCTAAAATAGAGTTACCGAGTGATTTTGATCCTAGAGAACGACCATGGTATCAAGAAGCAGAACAGAAAAAGGGAGAAAGTATCGTTACTAGTCCATACATTGATGTAGATTCGGGTGATATGGTAGTAACAATGACTAGAACATTAAATGATGGTTCTGGTGTAATAGGTATTGACTTAAATATAAAAAATTTAAAAGCAACAACGGAAGAAGTTAGAATTGGGAAAGAAGGATATGCGATCCTTTTAGATGCACAAAAAAACTTTATTGTAAGTCCAATAGCGGAAACCGGTTCACAGGCAAAAGAAACATTTTATAATAATCTCTACACAGAACCGTCAGGACAATTTCAATATAAATTAAACGGATTGGCAAAAGAAATGTACTTCCTCACAAATGAACTCACAGGCTGGAAAGTAGCAGGAACAATGTTTTCCAATGAGGTAAATGATACAGCAAAGCCAATATTAAATACAACAATGCTTATTATCGCGATATCGGTCATTGTTGGTGCTGCAATAGTAGTAGTTATTGTGTTATCCATAACAAACAGACTAAAAGATTTGCAGCAAAAAGCAAAAAAAATAAGTGAAGGTGATCTAACTGAAAATATCAAAATTACCTCAAAAGACGAGATTGGTGATTTAGGACAGTCATTTAGTGATATGCAGTCTAGCCTTCGTACATTATTAAAAACGGTAGAAGATAATTCGGTACAGGTTGCATCAGCTGCAGAGCAACTTACGGCTAGTGCAGAACAGACAGGTATTGCTACACAGCAAGTTGCAACTGCCATTCAAGAAGTAGCTGGTAGTGCTGAAAAACAAACCTATGGTATAGATAAAAATGTTGATTCTCTTGAAGAAATCTCACAGGGCGCAAACATAATTGCTCAGAACTCTTTGAATGTAACAGATCTTTCAAAAGAAACGATCTTTAAAGCCGAAGAAGGAGGAAAATCTGTTAAGAAAACGGTTGACCAAATGAACTCTATTTTTCATTCAGTCAAAGAATCTAATGAAATGATTCAATCCCTTTCAGATCGGTCTAAAGAAATCAGTTCAATAGTAGAAGTGATTACTGGTATATCAGATCAAACAAACTTATTAGCATTAAATGCTGCGATTGAAGCGGCAAGAGCTGGTGAAGCAGGTAAAGGCTTTGCGGTAGTGGCGGATGAAGTCAGAAAGCTAGCAGAGCAATCACATGTTTCCGCCCAACAAATCGTTCAACTCATCCATGCGATTCAGCAAGACACTAAAAATGCTGTAAACAAAATGTCTAAAGTAACAGATGATGTTAAGGATGGTTTAACGGTTTCAGATGAAGCCATAAAAAAGTTCCAAGAAATATTATTAAGTATGAAAGAAATAACCCCTCAGATGGAATCTGTATCAGCAACCGCTCAACAAATGTCTGCAGGAGTACAAGAAGTAGCAGCAACAGCAAATGAAATAGCGGATGTTGCAAAAAGCAATGCCGCAACATCTGAGGAAGTAGCAGCATCGACTGAGGAACAATTAGCTTCAATGGAAGAAATAACGTACTCTGCCAAATCACTCTCAACTATGGCAGATGAATTGCAAAGTGTGATCCAAAAATATAAATATTAAAGAGAGTAAAAAACTATTAATGTAGAGGAGGATAATTCAAAATTCTTTATATAAAGACTTTGGGTTTGCCTCTATAAAATTAATAAAAGGATCAAAAAACAACCTTCACTCAAGGTGAAGATAAGCTTGGAATAGTGTTTGAAAGCTTAGGATTAGGAAAGCCAAGCTTAAATACAGAAGTGAATAGCTAATGAAATAAGGAAATTAACTTTCCTTTTTCTTTAAAAATGACTACCAGTCCGAAGTATTATCGTGCTGGTTTTTTAACGTTTTGGTGACTTGAACAGTAGTATTGTATGTCTTTAGACCTTGAAACAAAAGATAATATCGGAATTATTCTAAATAGGTAAAATTCTACTAAAAATTAACATGAAAAAAGTCATAAAATATGATTGAATTACCATATTGTTCTTAATAACGGTGCGTATTATACTATAATAAGAACGGATTTTGAGTAGTTCTAAAACACTAAAACCAAATGATTGCATGGAAGGAGGTGAAACTTTGAGAATAGTTAAACGTTTTTTGTTTAGTTGTTTACTTATTTGTGCATTGTCCATTCCAGCTTCTACATTTGCAACATCTGGTAGTACATATTCAAACCAAAATTTCTTTCAAACTGTTTTTGATTTTATTTTTTCCGAAGACAATGGAGCGGAGTATTGGGGAAATAAGAGTTCGAATGGAAATGATTGGTTTGATTATGAATGGGTTAATAGTTATGGCCAAAACCAGTGGGACGATTGGAAAGAAGATCGGGATGATCAAGACTTGGGGAATTGGGATGGCTGTCTAAAACATGAGAATCGTTGTATTGAGTCTATCGATATTTGGAGAGATTGGTACTGTGGCAAGGAAGATAAAGATCATAAACATGATTACGCATGGGCTAATAATAAAGGTGATAGCTGGGATAAATGGAATTGGTGGTAATACATTGAATATGTAGGCTGATATTTTTATTTATATTGTGAATTATTACGACTTGCCTTTGGGTAGGTCTTTTTTTAATTCCTCTTGTCTAAGAAGTATTAGCAAAGACCTACCTGAAACATTGATAAATAATTAAGATTCCCAATAAAAGAACACACTACTGTTAATCATTTCCACAAATTAAGAACGCTGGATTCCAGAAGTAGAATAACTTTTAATCATCTTTTGTAAATTTCTATGTCCTTCGCGTAATTTAATTGTTTCTTCTATAATTTTTTGAAATCCTTCCAAGTCTTTATCGGATGCATTTAAAACGGACTTCGGAAGACCTTCAGCGATTTGTTGTAAGGTTATATCGTCTCTCAACAACAACTACCACCTTTCCTTAATTTGATAGACTAATATTTTGTCCTCTTTAATATTTTACGGTGAGGATCGCTTTTTCCTGCATGTAGCAGATAAAATTTATCTACATCTATCATCAGATTGTATGAAGAAAGGTGAAGAATATTGTTTTTTTAACAAATAACGACGGAAAATTATGGGGCTCTTGCGCTTTTGTTGCATCTATTCTTTTAATCTATTTATCACTTTATCTAATTCGCTCGTTAGATTACTTAAATCATTGACTACTTTAAATGTCTCTTCTGTCAGTTTATGTTGTTCATCTGTTGTACTTGCCACCTGTAAAGTGCTTTTTACAGCACGGAGAATCAATAATAAAAAATACCTATTACCCAGTTTGACGGAGTGGGGAATAGGTATTTTTTATATAATATGTATTAAATAACACTTGATAAAACACGCTTATTTTGTTGTTTATGAATATTTTCACCAACTAGAGTAATGCCATTGGAGGTAAGGTCAACATCGTCTTCTACCAAGACTCCTGATCCAACCACGGCTTTTTCGATATGTACATTATCTCCTATTACTGCATTCGGTAAAATGACAGAATCCTTAATAATTGCTCCTTTTCCTACTTTTACGCCACTAAAAAGTACGGAATTTTCAACAGATCCATAAATTTCGCAGCCCTCACTGATAAGCGACTGTGTCACTCTTGCATCTACATCAAGATACTGTGGAGGATGGGTTTGTTCAACCGTGTATACCTTCCAATCTTTTTCATTAAGAAGAATATTAGTTTCCCTTTTAAGTAAATCCATATTTGCTTCCCAAAAACTATCGATTGTTCCAACATCTTTCCAGTAGCCATTAAATTCATAGGCAAATAGTTTAAGATTATTTTGAAGCATAGCAGGGATTATGTCTTTCCCGAAATCTTTCGTGGAGAATTGATTGTGTTCTTCTTGTTCTAAATAATATTTTAATGTCTTCCAATTAAAAATGTAGATTCCCATGGAAGCTAAATTTGAGGTAGGATTTTTTGGTTTTTCAGCAAAATCTATGATTTGACCTGTATTTTCGTCCGTTTTCATGATTCCAAATCTACTTGCTTCATTCCACGGAACTTCGATGACCGAAATGGTGGCATCTGCTTTAGACTTCACATGCTGTTGAAGCATTTTGGTGTAATCCATTTTATAAATATGATCACCAGAAATAACGAGTACATGTTCAGGGTCATATTGTTCGATGATATGTTTATTTTGATAAATAGCATGTGCAGTGCCTTCATACCAGCGCTCCCCATTTTCACATTGGTACGGAGGGAGTACACTTAAACCACCTTCTCTTTTGCTTAAGTCCCATTCCTTTCCATCTCCAATATAACTTTGAAGAACATGTGGGTGATACTGGGTTAGTACTCCAACTGTATCGATGCCAGAATTTCTGCAATTGCTTAATGTAAAATCAATGATTCGGTATTTCCCGCCAAAGGGAACGGCAGGTTTTGCTAAGTTTTCTGTTAAGTCTTTTAATCTTGTTCCTCTTCCACCAGCTAATAGCATTGCAATACATTGTTTCTTCAAAGATTGTCCCTCCTGAAAAAAGTTTCTTGATTTTATATTAAGCTTTTATAAGCGATCTTCTTCCCACAACTTATAAAAGTATTCTAACTCTTCCTCATCGATAGGAACTTGTTTATGTTCCTCATCATGGTTTACTGAATAAACGAACTCTTCCATTGAAATCCTCCTCTAAGTTGTCCTAATCAACAGGTTTTATCATAACAAAATTCAAGTATTATAATAATCAAAATATTACGCCTAATTTAGATCAGTCTCGACAAATGGGAGGGAATAACTACGTTTCGACGTTTTTATTTTAGATAATCTTGTAGAAATTAACATGATTCTTAATAAATTTGTCGAAACTTTTTTAATAGATATAGATAGTTTGGGTTATCATTCGTTTCTTTCACTAGTGTTAAGATGATAAATGGGGAGATATTAAAATCTTATTCTTTCAAATTCAAAATAAAAGGAGATGAGGAAATGAATTATAAAATAATTCAAGAGGAAGCATTTGTTATTATTGGAAAGGGTTTTAGAGTTTCAATGGAAAATGGTGAAAATAACAAGAAAATCCCATTACTTTGGAAAGAATCTAATCAAAATGGATTTTCAGAAGCTCTTGCAAAGCAAGCTGGTGATTTAGGTTTATTGGGGGTTTGTTTAGACTTTAATCATCAAGAAAATGAATTTACTTATTTTATTGGCGCTGAGAAAACAACAGAACACTTTTTACCTGATTGGGAACTAAGAAAAATTCCTGCAGCGACATGGGCAGTTTTTGAATCCATAGGGCCAATGCCAGATACTATACAACAGGTCTGGAAAAATATATATTCTGAATGGTTTCCTTCTACTGGATATGAGCATGCCAATGGACCTGAATTTGAAAGTTATTCTGAAGGTGATCCAAATTCAGAGGATTATCGCGCGGAAGTTTGGATTCCAATAATTAAAAAATAAGTAGTTTATCAAAAGAGTTTTGCATAATCAGATTTATTGCGACGTGATTCTGGTTGATTTAAAAATTAAAACCTCTTACTTAACGTTTCCCTTTATCTTTGCTAATAACCATAATGTTATAAATAAATTTAGACAATCAAGTTATCACCTTGTCCTCTGCATTTGAATATACTGTAGGAAAAATACAACAGGGTGATGCAGGTGAAAATTGTTAAGTTTTTTACTGACTGGTATCATGCTTATAAGGAGAAACACATTGCTAAAATGAAAGAACAGGGAAAGTGTCCTGTATGCCGTGGGCATGGTTTTTCTACAATAACAAGTCCTTATACAGGAAATACAATTGACTGCCATTTGTGTAATGGAACTGGCTTGTATGCCGAATGGGAGAAAAATAAATAAACAAATGAACCTTTTGAGAACTTCTGACTTCAGTTAGAAGTTTTTTATTTTGTCCTGCATAAAAGTTTCCATACAGGGGATGATAAGCAAAGATTTATATTAATTAGGAAAGGGGAATGACCATGAATAAAAAATGGTATCTCATGATGACAAGTATTTTATTAGCTGCGATGGTGTCAGTAGGCTGTAACAATGCGGATCCGGATCCAGCACCTCCAGAAGATGACACCGGTGTTGAGGAAAATGGTGCAAACAATGACGCTAACGATATAATCGAAGGTGAAGAAAACGTACCTGGTGTAGATGAAAATGATACGATGAATAAAGATGACGAAAATGATGCGGATCCTGACCCTGAAGATCCAATTGAAGATGCGGAAGATATGGGTGACAATAATAATAAAGATGAATAGGTATATGAACGAGTCCTCACCTGAGGGCTTTTTCTTTTTTTTTATAGACTATAACAAAGTATCATCTACATCAACAGGATAAAATTGATATATTTTTAAATCAATCGTATTATCATTCTTTAAAATAATTCCTTCATCCTCTAGAAATTGTTTTTGAGTAATAAAAGAATCATTATCTCTAAAACCAATTTCCCCTTTTGCATTAATAACTCGATGCCATGGAAGTTGATGTTTAGCGCTCATGGAATGAAGGATTCGTACAACCTGCCGTGCCCCTCTTGGACTTCCTGCCAATCTTGCAATTTGTCCATATGTCATGACTTTTCCTGTTGGAATGTTTTTGATGATAGTGATTGCTCTTTCAGTAAAAGAAAGCATGATATCTACCTCTTTCATTAAGATAATAATTTATAATACTATTAATACGGTTTTAAGGACAGAGTAATTGGGAAAATCATATATAGTAGGAGAATTACTTTGTTTTGGCACTTTGTTTATTGGAGCTTAACGCCTGCAACGGAAATCTCCAACCAAGTTTAAAGAGCAAAAAGTTAAAAAAATTAAGAAAACACGTCCGATTTCCCACTAATTTTCATGTATACTAGTGTTTTGAGTCTAAATTACATAGAAATAGGTGGAGAAATTGAACGGAACTGCACATGCAACAATTGGGGCTGGAGTTGGTTTTATCGTTTCCCAGACAGTTCATGCTGATCCAACTACAACATTATTACTAGTAGGAATGGGTGGAGTATCAGGATTGATTCCAGACATTGACATTGATGGGAAATTAAGCAACAAAATTACGTTATCACACACATTAATTCGATCGGTTGCACAATTAATTGGTATTTTGATGATCATCTACATTTTACTTGAAGGAACTGGTACAGAGCAATGGATGGGGATTGGTGCAGGAGTCGCCATTATTGTTATTTCATCCTTTATAAAGCAACGGCATATGCTGACAATTACCGGTCTTGGAGTGCTCGCAGGAGGGGTTTCATTACAAGAACTCTGGTTAATCTTACTTGGGGTCTATATCATTATCGCTTCTTTTGTTCCACACCGAAGCTATACTCACTCACTATTAGGAATTGGTTATTTTGCCTTCATTGCATATTATTTAGAACAAGCTTTTTCAATCGAGGGGATCTTTCTTGCATGTTTGATCGGATATTGTAGTCATTTAGTTGCCGATATGAAGGTTTTACCTTTTAATAAGCGCGGCGTGAAATTTTTCTTGCCTTTTTCTTCGAAAGAATTTTGAGGCTTGGATTTAAATAGTGAACCCTTAGTTCCTAAAAAAGCAACTAAGGGTTTTGTCAAATTTAATCTAAAATTTTAACTTCAACTTCTTGTCTTCCCCATTTTTTTGCTTTTGATTCTGATGGAATAAATACATCAATTCTGTTACCAGTTATTGCCCCACCAATATCCCCAGCAATGGCTTCACCATAGCCTTCTACATGCACTTTAGAACCTAATGGGATTACATCTGGATCAACAGCAATTACCTTTTTATCTGGATTTGCTATTAAGTCAATACCTGTTTTCGTTGTACCAGAACAACCTTCACAGTTTGCTGTATAAGCTGTTGCCGTTACTGTTAACGTTTCTTCAACAGAAGGTTCGGTTGATTCTTTTGAATCAATTTCAACTTTTGACGCTACTTTTTGTTTTGGTGTAGCTTTTGTTTGTTCTACTTCCTCGGAGTTCACATCTTCAATGATCAGCTCGTCACCGGGGTGGATAATATGAGAGTCAATATCATTCAACTCTTTTAACTCATTAATAGAAACGTTATTTTCTTTAGCAATATCCCAAAGAGAATCGCCTTCTACAATTTCATAGTGCTCTTGAAGCTTTAATTTATCTTCAGGATGAATGATATCACCTGATAAGTCATTCCATTCTTTTATATCTTCAACTGACAAATCTTTTTGATCGGCTAGATCCCAAAGAGTGTCGCCTTCTTCTACCGTAACTACTGCTGCAGACGCGTTCGCTGCGAAGCCTACTGATAAAGCTGTAGCTGTTATGATTGATAAAATGCCTTTTTTCATGTTATTTCCTCCTTGTTAGCTTGCTTTGTGCTAATCAATGAGTCCTATCTTAACATGAAAAACAGTCTATTAAAGGTCAAGCAGTTAACAGTTCCTTTACGTTGTTACAGTTATGTAATAGAAAGGTTACAAACTTGACCATAAACGACCAGTAGTGCCAATTTTTGTTAATTTTAAACTATGGTATCCATTAAATGAAATTTTATCCTTTCTTAATATCCTACTTTTAAACATGTGATAGATTTGGTGAAACGGTATTTAGTCATATGTATGGAATGGACTAAGGGAGAACTGATTAAATAGTTATAGTAGAAAGTAGAAATGAAGCCTTTATTATTAGGATGATAAGACTTAAATTTAAAAACATAACCCAACTTTCGTACTAATTGCGATTTCTAACACTGAGTCTACTTCGGGCTTAGAAATCATTATTCACACTAGAAATAGAGAAGATTATTGTATTCAAGTAATTTTAAGTAGTAGGGTTGTAAATAGATTTAAGAAATTTAGCCTATTTTTCTTCACACAATCAATATTTAGTTGTAATCATAAATACATATTAGGTAAACATTTCTTATCTAAAATAAATTCAGTACTCATATTTTAGTTAGGAGATGACTTAAAATGAACAAAAAATTATTAATAGGAGCAGGTGTTGCATTCACCTTGCTATTTAGTCCACTGCATCAAACATTTGCAGCAGAATCAATAGGTGATCTAAGGAAGGTTGATAATGTAGCTCATCGTGGTGCAGCAGGATATGCACCAGAAAACACAATAGCTGCGTTTGATAAAGCAGTCGAGATGAAAGCGGATTACATCGAAATCGATGTTCAAAGAAGCAAGGATGGAGAATTAGTAATTATTCATGATACAAGCGTTAACAGAACAACAGACGGAACTGGGAAAGTTGGAGATTTAACGTTTACTGAACTTAGGAGCCTTGATGCAGGAAGCTGGAAAGGTGAACAATTTAAGGGAGAAAAAATACCAACCTTTGCTGAAATCCTTGATCGTTATCATGGTAAGGTTGGGATTTTAATCGAACTAAAAGCACCAGAGCTTTATCCAGGCATTGAAGAAAGTATTGCCCAGGAATTAACAGCTAGAAACCTAGATGTGCCGCAAAATGAAAAAATTATTATCCAATCATTTAACTTTGAATCTATGAAAATCATGAATGAATTACTTCCAAAAGTTCCAATCGGAGTTCTTACATCATCAAAATTACACACAACACCAGAAGCATTACAAGAGTTCTCAACGTATGCAGATTACTTTAATCCTAGCTATGGTATTGTAACAAAAGATTTAGTAGATCAAGTCCACTCAATTGGAATGAAAATTTCATCTTGGACAGTCCGAAGCCAAGAAGCGGCAGATTTCCTTTTAGAAATGGATGTTGATGCGATTATTACAGATTATCCTGATTATGTTGATCCTAGAAATTAATATATTTCAACGAACAAAAAAGCAGCATCTGCTGCTTTTTTGTTCTATCAGTTAAGAATATTTGTTTGATGTAAAAGATCATATAATGAATGGTATATGTCAATGCTTAAAATGAGGTACAATCAAATGATTTCTTTTAGATGGCAATTTAGAAGGTGAAAGAATTAGAAATACTTTATTTAAGGAGTTATAGATCCCTACCATACTTTTAAAATATTTTTGGTCATATTTTAATTATTCTTATTCAATTCATTTATATTTTTTAATTCCTCGTGATCTTTATCCCAGCCTACATGAACTTTTCCTATACCATTACAATTAGGACACTTCTTTTTAATAATAGAGAAGAAATGATCACGAATATGTCCTTCTCCTTTACAAGATCTGCAAATCTTAATAAATGACACAAAAAGCCACCCCCTTATATTGGATTCCAAACTACAAGATCTTTATGTTTAAAAAATAAATAGTTGGGTGATGGCAGTTATTTTCCGTAACATTTTTCTCACTATGACTTAATCTTTCAGCTGCACCAGATCTTGATTAGAAGCAACACGAAAAATCATTTCCAACGTTATCTCATCTTCTCTAATACCCTTAGCCTTACAAACACTATCTTGAAATGATTTATTATATTCAATCATCATTAATAAATCATTTATATCTGCAACCCCAAAAACCTCTTTTACGATATCTCCGTATTTCAGTTGTGAACCAGTCGCGAATTTAATGATGCCTGCCTCAGGATTTTCTAGATAGTAGATCGTTTCTACATTGAGTTCCAATAGTAACATCCTTTCAAACAAAGTATTTTAATTCATACTTAAACGGGTAGTAAGACCATATGGAATGAAGTCTCACTTTATTTTATATCTGGTCCAGACTGGATATGTGGGCTGGAATAATAAATAGCCATGTTTATTTCACTTACATCTTCAGTATGATTTTGATATACCTGATAAACATCAGAAGAGAAGGACATCGTGTCACCTTTATTTAAAGTAATAGCACTATCTTCCCCAATTTTAATGGACAAAATGCCGGAATGGACGGTTAACGATTTTAGTACTCCTATCCCTGAAGGGGCGGAGTGATGCATACATCCCGGCAATAATCGAATTCGAAAAATTTCTAATGGAATTCCAGGAGAAGCAAACGTATTATATGTTTCAAATAAATCGTTATCTTCTTTAAAGAATGGTTGTTCATCTTTCTTAATAATCTTTATAGAGGGATCTCTTATAAGAAAGGAAGCAAACGGTATCTGTAACCCAGAAGCTATTTTCCATAGGATTGCAACGGTTGGATTAGAACTTCCACGTTCAATTTGTCCGAGCATTGGTTTACTTACACCAGTTAGTTCTGCAAGATCATCCAAAGATAATTGGCGTTGCTGACGGTAAAAACGTAATCGCTGACCAATTTGATTAGATAGAAAGTTTTTATCCATAGAAGACTCCTAAAAATGTATGTTATATTGAGGTATTAAATATATTATAACATATTTTATCGAGAGTCATTTTCTGAATATTTTGTTTAAAGGCTTGAAAGGTAGGTATTGTGTGTTATATGATATAGAAATATTATTATAACATACGAAATGGGTACTGTTTTTACAAGATAGCTCCCATCAGTACGAGAGTAATTGTTTGAATATTTTTAATTTTACAACTCACAAAAAGGAAGGGACTTTTTATGAATTACTCATTTGCAGAACAAACAAAAAACTTTAAATCATCTGCTGTTAGAGATATTCTTGCTGTTATTCAACAAGGTAATGTTATTTCATTTGCAGGAGGATTACCTTCTGAAGAATCATTTCCTTTGAGGGAAGTTCAAATAGCCTATGAAAAAGTCTTTTCATCAGGAAAATCGTCTTTACAATATGGTCTAACCGAAGGATATAAGCCATTAAGAGAAGCGATAAAAACTAAAATGGAAGGAAAAGGGGTGGTAACACCTCTTGAAAACATGCTAATTACAACAGGTTCACAACAAGCAATTGATTTATTTTCAAGAGTCATTCTCTCGACTGGTGATGTTGTATTAACGGAAGATCCTACTTATTTATCAGCTTTACAGGTTTTTAGATCCTACGGGGCGAATGTAGTTGCGGTCAACAGTGACGAACACGGAATGGAGTTTGCGGATTTAGAAGCAAAAGTTAAGACTTATCAGCCAAAATTCATTTATATTATCCCTACTTTCTCAAATCCAGAAGGTAAGGCTTGGAGTATTGAACGTCGTCAACAACTTTTAGAGCTTTGCTATAAATATGATGTACTGGTCTTAGAAGACGATCCTTATGGTGATATTAAATTTCATGACGAGGAAGAATATCCAACAGTCGCATCATTTGATCACGGACAAAGCCATGTAGTGTATACGAGCACTTTCTCAAAGTCAGTTGTTCCGGCATTACGAACAGGCTGGGTAACAGGGCCTTCACCAATCATAAAAATGATGACACAGGCAAAGCAGATGGCTGATCTGCATTCAAGTTCGATTGATCAACAGGCACTTTATTTTTTGTTGCGTGACTTTAATCTTGAAGGACATATTCAACATTTGAGAAGTGAATATTATCATCGAATGACAATCATGAGAGACTATTTAAATAAGTTAGAGCCAGGGGTGTTTACTTGGAAAGAGCCAAAGGGTGGAATGTTCTTGTGGGTTGAAGGACAGGAGCATCTTAATACACCAACTTTGCTTAAGAGTGCGGTAGAAAAAGGTGTTGCCTTTGTTCCTGGAGCACCTTTTTATGTTGATAAACCAAAGTACAATACATTCCGCTTAAACTTTAGTCATTCCACACCTGAAAAAATTAAATTAGGAATGGACCGTTTAGTAGATGTCTTATTAAGTCCAATTACGATCTAAGTATAAAATACCTATACTTTCTTAATCATAAAAGGATGAACTAAAATTACAGTTCATCCTTTTATATCGCTTGTATGAGATAAGATAAGAAGATTTACCTTTCAAGAAAGTAATCAAAATTAGAACAGTTACTTACTATTAAAGACCGATCTTTAATAATTTATCATCATCTTTCTTCGGAGTACCTCTTCCATCTCGATTATTTGTTATCGTATATAATTGTGATTGTTCAATATAAACATCACGCATTCGACCACTATTTTCATGCAAGATATTCACAGATTTTGTTAATATATCAAAGCTTCGAATTTTTGAATCCCGCAGTGTAGCAATGTAGAGCTTCCCATTATGATAGCCAATTCCTGAAGGTGCCCACGTGTTTTCGCCAGTGTGATAAATAGGTTTTTCCATACCAGGTTCTTCTTCGTCTCCTTGTATAACAGGCCAGCCATAGTTTTGTCCTGGCTTTATAAGATTGATTTCATCATGTGCGCTCTGTCCATGCTCAGTACTATATAGAATTCCTTCATCATCCCATGCTAACCCTTGGGGATTTCGGTGACCGTATGAATAAACATAGGAATTTTCAAAAGGGTTGTCATTAGGTATGGTCCCATCTAGATTCATACGTAGGATTTTTCCTGCTAGACTTTTTTTGTCTTGTGACAAATCTGGATTCCCAGAATCTCCAGTTGTAACATAAAGCATTCCATCTGGTCCAATTCTCATTCTGCCCCCATTATGAATTCTACCACCCGGAATCCCTTCTAATAAGACCTTTGTTTCCGTCCACTTTTCTCCATCTTGTTGAAGAGCAATCACTCGATTTTTAGTTACCAGATCCTCTTTATATGTATAATAGGCAAAGGCCTGTCCAGAGGATTCAAAATCAGGAGCAAGCACTAAACCAAGCAAGCCTCCTTCACCCTCATGGAGAATATCTTTTGTAACCGATAATTCTTCCTTTTTTATTAGTCCTGTTTCAAGGTTAGTTTCAATTATTTTCCCCTCGCGCTGACTTATGAAAAATGTTCCATCTTTTTTTGTAATTGTCCAAGGTATGTGTAAGTTGGTTGCTAAAACTTCTACTGAAGAAGCAATGGTTTCTTCAGCCTCTAGTTTCACTTGTTTTTCAGAGTCATTCCTATTTTGTGTTTTATCCCCAAAAGAACATCCTGTAACGAACAACAAAAGCATAAGCGTTTTTATTCCTTTATACATAGTATGTCGCCTCCAATCTTTGGAAATTATTTGTAATAATAGTAACAATTTTTCCGAGAAGAATCAAAAAATGAGATAGCCGAGTGCACGAATACGTACACCGACTATCTCATACTTAAGAATCATTTTCGCCAGTCTCACTAACTTTCTCGATTTTATCAACAAACATTTGATATACTTTTCTTTTTTCATCTAATTCCTTTATGTACTGTTTAAGCTCTTCATATTTTTCTACAAAAGGAATTTGATAAGTTGTTTTAATACTATTAATTATTTCGTCATTGATTGTAGATTGAATGACTTGCTTGGTTATGCCAGATTTATATGAATAAAGTTGAAGATCACATTTGATCCTTTCGTATTCTTCATCGATTTCTATTTTTTGTGCTAGCATCTCTTCTTTCCATTCCAGTAAAGCATCCTTAACTACAGACTCCAACTTTACCCCTCCTAAGTAGCGATTAAATTAAATAATTCTTATGTATAGAGATTCGTTTTATGTATCTAATAAACTATTGATAAAAGTCTTCTTTTTTATGGGGGTAACTCCCCTTTAGAAAACACTTTGTATTTCAGAAAAAGCTTATTTATCAATGGTTAATTTTATTAGTTGAAAAGTTTAACTTTATTTAATATAGGGCAATGTTAGTAAAATAATTGATAAATTGTGTTATTTGGCATCATTCTGTACACATTAAAAGTATAAATTGAAAACAACCATTGCATATAGAAAGGAATTCATCATGATTGGTATACTACTGGCTTTAATACCAGCTTTAACATGGGGAAGTTTAGTCCTTGTTAGTGTGAAATTAGGGGGAAATGCATATAGTCAGACATTAGGAATTACAATTGGTTCTTTGTTATTTGCAATCGCTATGTTTTTCTATGCGGACCCAGAATTATCACCGATTGTTTGGTCGATTGGACTTGTTTCAGGTATATTCTGGACAATTGGACAATTAAATCAATTGGCAAGTGTTAAATTTATTGGAGTTTCAAAGACGGTGCCGATTTCAACAGGTATGCAATTAGTGGGCACTACGCTTTTTGGAGTTCTCCTGTTTCGGGAATGGGAAACGAAACTGACCGTTATTCTTGGTTCTATTTCAATTATCCTGATAATAATAGGTGTTGTTTTTACATCAACTGGACAAAAAGAGGATAAGAATGCGGGAAAAAGCTTAAAAAAAGGATTGTTTATCTTATTTATTTCATCACTAGGTTATATAGGATACGTCATTATTATTCGTTATTTTGAAATTGACGGATGGTCAGCAATTTTACCTCAAGCGCTAGGGATGGTGATTGGTGCGTCTGTATTAACCACAAGACATAAGCCTTTTAATAAATATGCACTGAAAAACATTGTGACAGGGTGTTTGTGGGCAGCTGGAAATCTAGGATTATTATTATCCATTCCTAGAGTTGGTGTAGCCACAAGTTTTTCACTCTCCCAAACAGGGATCATCATCTCTACTTTAGGTGGAATTTTTCTGTTAGGGGAAAAGAAAACTAAAAAGCAAATCATTTTTGTTGTTATAGGCTGTGTTCTGATTATCGCAGGTGGAGTTATTTTAGGTTATACAAAAAGCATATGATTTTATCTCTACTTAAAATGAGAAGTAGATATTCAATTAGAGGTGGGACGGAGTAATCTCTCCACAAATTTTTTATAAGAAAAGGATTATTCACGATGGCTAATTTAGTTCAAAACAATAGGAGGAGATCTCAATGTATCCAGATTTGAAAAATAAAGTAGCAGTTGTGACAGGGGCATCATCAGGGTTGGGAAAGGCAATCGCACAGCGGTTTGCAAAAGAAGGTATAAAAGTGGTTGTTAATTATTTAACGGAAGAAGATAAACCGGAAATAATGATTGAAGAGATTAAAGCCAAAGGTGGAGAAGCTTCTAAAATTCAAGGTGATGTTTCTCAAGAACACGATGTGAAAAAAATTATTGATTTTGCAATAGATACATATGGAACTTTAGATATTATGGTTAATAACGCAGGAATACAAGCGGAAATCCCCACAGAAGAGCTTTCCCTTGAAAGCTGGAATAAAGTTATTTCTACTAACTTGACAGGTTGTTTTTTAGGGAGCCGCGAAGCAATTAAATATATGTTGGATCATAAAATTAAAGGAACCGTAATCAATATGTCTTCAGTGCATCAGGAAATTCCATGGCCTCACTTTGCTCACTATGCAGCAAGTAAGGGTGGCATTAAACTATTAACTGAAACACTTGCTCTTGAATATGCCCCAAATGGAATACGAGTAAATAATATTGCGCCTGGTGCAATTGATACACCAATAAATGCTGAAAAATTTACTGACCCTGAGGCTAAAAAGGCAGTACTTGATTTAATACCAATGGGATACATAGGCAAACCTGAAGAGATTGCCGCATGTGTTGCATGGCTTGCCTCATCAGAAGCTAGTTATGTAACAGGAATGACGCTATTTGCGGATGGCGGTATGACACAATATCCAAGCTTTCAATCAGGTAAAGGTTAACTCAATATAGGATCATAATTTCCAAAATTAAAACAGTTTTTTACGAGACTAAATACTGTTCGCGTTTTCTTCAGATTATTCAATACCTATTACATTTCTCCCCCCATTTACCGACTAAGGAAAGCTTGCCTAGGGATTAAGTATGGCTTCACGAATCAATGAGAACATATTTTACAGTAGTATTGTAGGAAAATTCATAATATTAATGCTGGAGTGAATAGGACATGTTACAATGGTAATGACATATATTCCATAATTATCCTTATAGTACCCAAAGGATTTTTGTGCTTCATAAATTAAACTAGCCTTACCAGTCATCTGATTACTGTGTAGGGCTATTTTTGTAAAAAGGAGGTGGTAATTGTGTTGGAGTGGTTAGAGCTTCTCATCAAATTGTTAGTTGCTGCTGCCACGCTTTTCTCTTCCATCACACTTGGGTTAAAAAATATCGATGACTTAAAAAGAAAAACAAAAAAGAAAAGACGCTTCCCATAGAGGAAACGTCAATACAAAGTGCTTACGAATAAATTATAATACAAAACTTAACAAAAAATGAGTAAAAAATTAAAAAAATGCAAAATTTTATTATTGGTACTAAGGGATAAGTGGAATTATGTCGCCTTATACTTTTTTGGAGGAGGAATCACAATGAGTAAAGTAGGTCTGATCCCTTATACCATTCAAACAGTATTAAAAGACACAAAGGTTATTCCACCAGGTGTTGAACTCATTAATGCACCTTCCGCTTGGAAGCAAGGGTATTCTGGTGAAGGAATGGTCATTGCTGTACTTGATACAGGCTGTGATTCCACCCATTCTGAACTTAGAAATCAAATTATTGATGGTTACAATTTTACAACAGATGATAACGGAGATCCTAAGAATTTTGAGGATTATAACGGTCATGGCACACATGTATGTGGAACAATTTGTGCAGAAGAGAATGAAGAAGGTGTAATCGGCGTTGCACCAAAAGCAAAGGTTCTCGTCTTGAAAGTGTTAGCAGGTCAAGGATATGGAGAGACAAAATGGGTCACAGAAGGTGTCCGCTATGCAACAAAGTGGATTGGACCAGATGGTGAACGAGTACGAGTTATCTCTATGTCATTAGGAGGTAGTGAAGATAGCTCTGAGCTTCATAAGGCAATTCAAGAAGCGATCGATGAAAATATTCTTGTCGTTTGTGCTGCAGGTAATGAAGGCGATGGGAAAAACGAGACAGATGAATTTGCATATCCTGGTGCATATCCAGAAGTTGTACAAGTTGGATCAGTCAATCTACAGAAGGAAATATCAGAGTTTAGTAATACAAATAAAGTAATCGATCTCGTTGCCCCAGGAGAAGAAATCCTTTCAACCTATTTAAACAACGAATTTGCTGTATTATCAGGAACATCGATGGCAACACCACATGTTTCTGCAGCAGCAGTTCTCATTATTGAACAAGCTGAAAAAGAATTTGAGCGTCCACTAACAGAGGCTGAGATTTATGCCCAGCTTATTAAAAAAACCGATTCCCTGGAATATAGTAGACGCTTTCAAGGAAATGGAATACTAAATTTAGCATCGGGTTCAGTCACCCCATCTGAGAATCATCCTTTGACATCCACAAAATAACTTTAAGTAAAGTGGAACGATCCTCATCACCCTAAGGATTAATCACACTTTCCCTACACGGAAGGCACTAAATAGAACATTTATAACTAGTTTAACTACATTTATAAAAAAGAGAGGATAGGGGCGATTTATCGCTTTCCTATCCTTTTGCTGTCTTATAGAATACCATGGAGGTTGAATCATATGATTAACTTGAGTAAGTAAATTAGGAGTGTGATAAGCATGGATGTACTTACAGCGATAAAATCTAGAAGAAGTATAGGTGTTGTGAAACCTGATCCTGTTCCAACCGAACTTATCAATAAAATACTTGATGCTGGTACATGGGCGCCTGCTCATTATCGTACAGAGCCGTGGAGATATTTTGTTTTAACAGGTGATGCAAGGAATAGACTAGGAAAAACTCTTTCGTCAATTGCTAAAAAAACATTGGAAGATCCAAAAAGCGAAGAGAGTAGAAAAAGATTAGAACGAGAGGAACAAAAGCCGCTTAGAGCCCCTGTAATCATTGCAGTAGCTGTTGAACCAACAATTAATAAAAAAGTATTAGTTAAAGAAGAATATGCTGCTGTGAATGCCGCCATTCAAAATATGCTACTTGCCACACATGCTCTTGGTTTAGGAGCGATCTGGCGTACTGGAAATGTCTGTTATTCAAATGAAATAAAACAGTTATTCGGACTTTCTACTGAATCAGAGATGGTAGGTTTCATTTATATTGGCTATCCAAATATGAAGGAAATCCAGGGTAAAAGGAAGCACTTTTCCGAGGTAACTACGTGGTTTGACCGTGATGAAGGTTTTTCGTAATTCAATTTATACTATATTCTATATAACCTAAAACACGGTGAGAGGTTTATTTCACCGTGTTTTTTTCTTTTTTTAATAGATTAATTCCGTGAAATAGGATTTAATATGAAATGTAACCTGTATTGCAACACAGTTTTCTATATGTTGGATGAAAAAACCAGTGTAAAAAAGTTGCAATTCTATTCAAAGTTTGTTTTAATTAATTGTTCCTTTTTATACTTTTGTATGAAAAGATAATATAAAGCAAGTAAACATCTCAATACGTTTATATCTTGCAAATATAAATATAGTAGGTGAATGATAAATGGAAACGAAACAATATCGAGTTTTACTGTATTACCATTATGTAACAATTGATAACCCTGAAGAATACACTGCACAACATTTAGAATTTTGTAAAAGCATTGGATTAAAAGGTAGAGTTTTAATTGCACATGAAGGAATTAATGGTACTGTATCTGGAACAGTTGAGCAAACAGATCAATATATGGCCCATATGAAAGAGGATCCGCGCTTTAAAGATATGGTATATAAAATAGATGAAGAGGATGATCATGCATTCAAAAAAATGCATGTACGTCATAGACCAGAACTCGTTACGTTACGATTAGAGGATGATGTAAATCCCCTAGAGTTAACTGGTAAATATTATAGTCCAAAAGAATTCTATGAAGCGATGCAGCAGGAAGACACTGTTGTCATTGATGCAAGAAATGATTATGAATATGAGTTAGGACATTTCCGCAATGCGATTATGCCTGATATTAATACATTTAAAGAACTACCTGATTGGATACGTGAGAATCGTGAACAATTAGAAGGTAAAAAAATTCTTACTTATTGTACTGGTGGAGTTCGCTGTGAAAAATTCTCCGGGTGGTTACGTAAGGAAGGATTTGAAGATGTAGCACAATTACATGGTGGCATTGTAACTTACGGGAAAGATCCAGAGGTTCAAGGTGAGCTTTGGGATGGTCAATGCTATGTGTTTGACGAAAGAATCAAGGTCCCGGTTAATCGAGTAGCACCTGTAGTTGTAGGGAAAGATCATTTCACAAACGAACCTTGTGAACGCTATGTTAATTGTGCTAATCCCGAATGCAATAAACAAATTCTGTGTTCAGAAGAAAATGAACATAAATATTTACGTGCGTGTAGTGATGAATGTAGAGTTCATCCAAGAAACAGATATATTGTAGAACATGGTTTGACAGAAGAACAAGTAAAGGAAAGACTTGAAGTTTTGGTATAAGATTATTGATACTTTGCTCCACTTCGATCATTAGACACCTCTTGTTTTTATAATTGTATTTTACTTGAAAAGAGTCCTTATGGGCTCTTTTCCTTTTTCTTAAACTTGCACGTTATTAAGAATAATATTACAGCAACCTTGTCACAATCGAAAAAAGAGAATAATCATTTCGTAACATTATACTCATTTCTACGGTTTTTTAATGGAATGAGTAAGTTTCAGCTATTTAGATTCTAAGGATTGTAGGAGTTATGTTGTTATTCAATTAAGATACTCATTACATTAGTGGTATTTTTTCTATCCGGTGGATATTTTATTCTAAGAGAAAAAAATAAGGAAAGGAAACGTGGGAGTAAATTGTTAACGTTTTAGAAAAGCACTTGTTGACATGAAATTTACTAGAGTCTTATAATAGTAAAATATGTAAGCGCTTTTACGAGCGGGTGGGAGGTGTTGTATATCAATGAAACAAAAGCCAAAATATTTTTATCGTATCTTTTTACCTTTTGTCTTAGTAGGAACCCTTGTAATGATACTATTTAATGGCTTTGCCTATTTCTTCACAAAGGAGTCATTTGAAGAGAAGATCACTTTAGAAAAACAAGAAAATGTTGTGCAAACGATGAATACACTCGAACAAAAATTACAGGCGTTAGATTATACGTTTAATTCCTATGTTCATGATACTCCTTTTAAAAGCTATATTAGCCAGCCATTAACAGCGAAGAATTTTGATACATACCAAACAATTGATAAACAATTAAACTATATCTCTTCCTTTGGTCCGAGCCAAACGACAGTTGATTTAGTAAGTTTAAAGGGAAACTGGAAGATTAGTAAACATGGGTTACAACAATTAACTGAAACACAAAAAGAACAAATCACTTCTAAATACTTGTCCTTACCACATTCATCTACATGGTTAAAAGCGGATGATTCGAATAGTGAGATTCAGCTAGTTAAACAAACTCCTTTTTATCAAACAAATAAAAATGGTGTTCTCATAATTAACATTCCACTGAAATCATTAACAAATCTTATTTATAAACAATCTGAATCAAGTCCAATCTTTATTTATAGTCAAGATGGAACATTGCTTTATCAAAGTAATTCGAGTGAGGTAAAGGCGATTAATGAAAAAACAATAGCGAGCTTAATTAACGGTAATCACAACCAGACAGGTGTACTGAATGTAGATACTAACGGAGAAAATAAATATAAAGTAGCTTACTCAAAGTCAGGATATAATGGCTGGATTTATCTCTCAAAAATAAAAGATTCAGAGTTTTCCCAGGCAATGAAGCCTACTATAATTGGTACGATTTTAATGAGTATCTTTATGTTAACGGTAACTGTCATTATTGCCTATGTAAGTTCGGAATATTTTTCTAAACCAATTAGAGATCTACAAAAATTTATTCCGAAAATCCAAAAGAACGGTTATAAGGATGAATTTGAATTAATTGGCAAGTCAATTAGAGAAGTGCTCGATAAAAATCAATCACTTGAACACGTTGTCACAAATCAACATGAACAATTAAAGACATTATTTATGTTAAATCTTTTTCACGGACGTATGAGCGAAACAGAAATTCAAGAAGAATTAAGGGATTTTGACTATCCTGATAAATGGAGTTACTTATATGTATTAGCAATTCAATTCGATAGTTTAGAAAATAGTGACTACACTAGGAAAGATAAGGATGTGCTTTTGTTTTCCATTAACCAGATTGTATCAGAAATTATTCGTGAAGATGAGCAACTTACTCCAACAGTTATTGATTCAAAAACGCAAGCAACGATTTTTATATGCGAGAATAAAGATTGCGATCATCATGTTTTAATCATAAATCAATACGCAGAAAAAATTCAGAGGACGGTTAAGGAAATTTTTAATTTATCGATAAGCATTGGGGTAAGTAGCCCTTTTGAAAAACTGACTGAGAGTAAACAAGCTCTTGCACAAGGTATTGAATCGTTAAAATTCCGTCTAAAGGTCGGAAAAGAATCGATCATTTTTTATGAAAGTGTTTCAACTATTTTTAATAATAATCAAATAAAAACGTACTTTCCTAAAATATTGGAGAATCAATTGTTTGATGCCATAAAGTTGGGGGAAAGCAAGAAAGCTAAGGAGTCATTGCATCAATTACTTGCTGATTTGTTTAAAAATAATACAAATCCTCATGAGCTAGAAGTTAATATTATGCGGTTTTTAAATGACTTAATTAGTTTAATGCAGGTAATGGGGATGGATACATTAATTATCGAAGATCATAAAACATTGTACAATGCTATTTCGGAGATGAAGACGTCTGAAGAAATCGAGATGTTTGTAAAAAACAAAATCGTATATCCAATGATTGATGCCATTTCTGAACGAACAGACTCACAAAATAAATCAATATCTGAAAAAATCATACACATTATACAAAATGAATATGATACCGAAATATCTCTTGAAATCATTGCATCTCGCCTTCATTACAATAAAAATTATTTAAGTAGTATTTTTAAAAAGGAATTTAAACAATCATTTAGTGAATATCTCGCCCTTTATCGCTATGATATGGCAAAAATATGGCTAAAGGAAACAAATATGTCAGTGAGAGAAATATCCGAAAAGCTACAATATAAAAATTCACAGAACTTTATACGCTACTTCCGTAAAATTGAAGGTACGACTCCTGGAAAATACCGGGATCTACATCGTGATGAGTCATTCTCTGTCTAATAGAAAAAGGTTGAGTAGGATACCTGATTTGGTTTCCTACTCAACCTTTTTTATTTTTAAAACTCATAAGTAATTCGTATTAGTTTATAACTACGCTTTCACAGAGCCGACAAAAGCACCCTTTACAAAGTATTTCTGCAGGAATGGATATACAATTAGCATCGGTACTGTTGCAACAGCGATAACGGCCATTTTAATTGTCTGTGCAGGAGGGACGACATCAACTGAAGTAGCATCTGCCTGCATACCACTTGATACGATAACAATCTGGCGTAGTAATACTTGGATTGGCCATTTACCTGAATCATTAAGATAAAGAATAGCATTCATATACTCATTCCAGTACGAAACTGCGTAGAATAATGAAATTGTTGCAATAGAAGGAAGTGATAACGGAAGAATAATCTTAAAAAATATCAAGATATCATTGTATCCATCTACCTTTGCTGATTCTTCTAAGCTATCAGGAATGGCTTGGAAAAAGTTTCTCATAATAATTAAGTTAAATGCATTAATCGCAACGGGAAGAATTAACGCCCAGTAAGAATCAATTAAACCCATATTTCTTACCACTAAGTATGTCGGAATCATCCCGCCGCTAAAGAGCATTGTAAATACAATAACAAAGTTGATTGCTTTTCTACCATATAAATACCTTCTAGATAAGGAATAAGCCATGAACGCAGTTAAAATCATACTTACTAGTGTCCCAACACCTGTAATCCCAATTGAAACAGCAAAGCTTTTAAAGATAGTTGGTGTAGAAAAAATATATTCATATGCCTCTAATGTAAAGGTCGTTGGAAACAGAATAAATGTTTTTTCGACTACCTCTTGTGTTGTTGCGAATGAACTGGCAATGACGTTTACAAATGGGATGAAACAAGCTAAAGCAATGAGTAGTAAGATCGTATAGTTGAAGAAGTTAAAAATGCGATTACCTAATGATTTTTCATACATCTGAATGATCCCTCCATGTAATATTAATGTTTTATATTGGTACAGCCTTATGACATCAATATATCAATGAAAAACAAGGTACGTCTATAATCATTTCTACATGAACTATGATCTCAGCAATGTAGATCAAATTAAGGGGAAAGCGTTATCAATACAACGGGTTGCTAATGCAATAATCATGAATAGATAAAAGTAATCATTACATCAGGCTACGTAAAGTAAGCGTTTTCTACCAGTCGTTAAAGGGGGTTCTTACAGAATGATTGTAGACGTAATGCTAGCACATATCTTACCTTTAAGAAGTACAAAACATCCGTGAAAGAAAAATTGAAGGAGGCATTCGTTGTGAGAGATTCCATTATTCCAATTAAAGATCAGCATGGAGTTCCGCCAGTTCTCGATAAGAAAACAATTAAACAACAGACTAGAAGGAAAAACATCGCAAGTATTGGCAGGAACAAATATTTATATTTAATGATATTACCAGGACTCTTGTATTTTATTATTTTTAAGTATATTCCAATGGGAGGTCTAATCATTGCGTTTCAAGATTATCAACCTTTTTTAGGAATACTAGGGAGTCCATGGGCAGGGTTTAAACATTTTATCAGATTGTTTACAGAACCAACCTTTTTTATGTTATTAACAAACACACTATTTTTATTTGCGTTAAATCTTTTTATCTTCTTCCCAATTCCAATTATTCTTGCTTTGATGTTAAATGAAGTAAGGGTGAAAATGTTTAAAAGTACTGTACAAACAGTCATCTACATTCCACATTTCATGTCATGGGTAATCATTGTATCGATTTCTTATGTTTTCTTAACAGTAGATGGCGGTGTAATTAATGAGTTGATTGCAAAAGCTGGGGGAGAAAAGATCAATTTTCTAACAGATGGTGCCTGGACTCGTGGAATTTATATTCTTCAAATTATATGGAAGGAAATGGGTTGGTCAACAATCATATATTTAGCAGCAGTCACAGCAGTAGATCCACAATTATATGAAGCTGCAAAAATGGATGGTGCTAATCGCCTACGTCAAATCTGGCATGTGACATTACCAGCAATCCGTCCAGTAATCATTATCCTGTTAATCTTAAAAATTGGCCAAACCTTAGACTTAGGTTTTGAACATGTTTATCTTCTATTAAATTCTTTGAATCGTGAAGCAGTAGAAATTTTTGATACGTATGTGTATACAGCAGGGCTTAAAAATGGACAATTGAGTTATAGTACTGCAGTAGGATTATTTAAAGGTTTGGTTGGATTAGTCCTAGTTATAGGTGCGAATAAGTTAGCGAAGAAGTTTGGTGAGGATGGCTTGTATTAATGGCTAAATTGTTAGCGTTATCAAAAGTGGTGAGAGGAGGCTGACTGAAATGGGGAAAATGGCTGAACGTTTGAATGATATGTGTATACGAATTTTACAGCTTGTTTATATCAATCTGTTATGGGTTGTATTCACTCTGTTAGGCTTGGTTTTAGTAGGAATAGGTCCTGCTACGTTAGCCATGTTTACTGTGCTGAGGCAATGGATTAGAGGTAATACAGATATTCCGATCTTTCCAACATTCTGGGATACGTATCGTAAAGGTTTTAAAGAAGGAGCAGTTATCGGTGTTTTTTATATAATAGTTGGCTGGATTCTATATATTGATCTTTTATACGTTCAGTCTTTCTTCTTACGGGCTTTACTTTTTGTCGTAAGTTTTGCTTATATTGTTTCACTTTGTTATATTTTCCCAATCATTGCTCATTATGATTGGAAGAGCATTGTGCTCAAAGTGAAGTGCTCTGTTGTATTTGGAATTTCCTATTTACAATACACATTGCTGTTATTGATTGTATTAGCTTTAGTTTACTTTATTCTCTTCATGTACCCAGGAGTGTTAACGTTCTTTGGTATAAGTATTGGGTGTTACATTATTATGTGGCTAACCAATCAAGTGTTTACGAGAATTGAATTGCAGGCAGGAGTTCAAGAAGGGAAGAGTAGGTTAGAGTCCAAATAAGGAGGTGATAAATTAACAATTGCTTCAATTTCATATTAAAGTAGATTACTAATATAAACTAATAAAAGGGGATGGAATAGGTATGAAAAAGAAATTTGCAAAAGTATTAGCAGTTAATGTGTTAGTTGCCTCACAACTTCTACTTGCAGCATGTTCTAGTGATAGCGAAAAAGCAAGTGGAGAAGCTACAAAATTCGATCCAGAATCACATGTGGATGTGAATTGGACAGCAATCTTACATACTGCGTCACCACCTACAGATGTTGTCCTTAAAAAGATTGAGGAAGCAACAAACTCTACAATCAATTTTAATTGGGTTCCAGATGCTTCGAAGGATGAAAGAATCACAGCAGCACTTGCTTCAGGCGAATTGTCAGACATTGTTTCACTGACGATGCTTACGAATTCCTCTGTTAGACAATCTTTAAAATCGGGGATGTTTTGGGATGTAAGTGAGTACTTAGATGATTACGATAATTTAAAGTTAATCTCTGAAGATATCCGTACAGCTGCGTCAATTGATGGCAAATTATACGGAGTTCCATTTCAAAAGGACTTGGCTAGATCAGGTCTTATCCTTCGCAAGGATTGGTTAGATAATTTAGGATTAAAGACTCCAACAACATTAGATGAATTGTATGAGGTTGCCAAAGCATTTACAGAAGATGATCCAGATGGCAATGGAAAAGATGATACAACAGGATTTGGCGACAGAAGTGAATTACGATACGGCAGCTTTAAAACATTAAGTTCATATTTTGGCACTCCAAACGGATGGGCTGTAGATGAAAGTGGAAAGTTTATTCCTGAATTTGAAACACAAGCATACAAGGATACAATGAATTATTCTAGAAAATTATTCGAAAATGGCTATATAGCGAAAGATTTTGCTGTTACTGCTAAAACAGACCAACAACAAAAGTTTGCTCAAGGGAAAACTGGTATCTATACAGGGATGGTCGATATTAAAAACTTAAAAGTTATGGCTGAGGGCATCCAGGATGAAATGGAACTCATTCCAGTTAACAAAATCGCTGGTCCTGATGGTGAACACCATATTTGGTCAGAAAATAGTGGTGTAGGTGGATTAATGGCATTCCCTAAATCTGAAGTGAAAAATGAGGAAGAATTAAAACGTCTCCTTCAATTTATTAATGACCTAATTGATAAAGAAGTGTTCATGCTTATGACAGGTGGAATTGAAGGTACACATTATGAATTAGATGAAAATGGAGCATTTACTGTATTAGACAATGCATTATGGCAGAAGGATACACAACCATTTTCAAGTTCAAGACCAAGTGAAATTACACATAATTTAATTGATGCAGATCCTTCCAAACAATTAGCAAATGAATTAATAAAAGAGAATGCAGAATTTGCTGTACTCAATCCAACTGTCCCGCTTGACTCTGCAACTGCAAACGAAAGGGGAACAGAGTTAGAAAAGATTATTATTGATGCGACATTCAAATATATTATGGGAGAAATTGATGAAAAAGCCTTCGATGCAGAAGTTGAAAAGTGGAGAAAATCTGGTGGAGATGATATGGCAAAAGAATATGAAGAAGCTTACAAGAAGTCTCAGAAATAAGTAAGTAATAGATTAATAGGAAGTCCTTTCTTTTTACATCTTATCTCCTAAGAATTAAGAAGGAAGGGCTTTTTCTTAAAGTAAAGATTATTAAACCAAAAGGAGCTTATTCATGGAAATTAGTTCTTACATTAAAAACCCAATCCTAACCGGATTTAACCCAGACCCTTGTATAGTACGTGCGAACGATGATTATTATATCGTTACCTCAACCTTTGAATGGTATCCTGGAGTCCCGGTCTATCATTCAAAGGATTTACAAAATTGGCAACATATAACGAATATCTTAACAGATCATACTAACTTTGCAGGAAACCCAGATTCTTGTAGTGTTTGGGCGCCTGCTATCAGTTACTATGAAGGAATTTTTTATCTCGTATATACAGATGTGAAAAGAAGTAAATATCCATTTAAAGACGCACATAATTACCTCATAACAGCAACTGATATTATGGGGCCATGGTCTGAACCAACCTTCTTAAACAGTGGGAATTTTGATCCATCACTATTTCATGATGAAGATGGACGAAAATGGTTTTTAAATGTTCATTGGGATTATCGAATAGAAGGGAGAAATAAATCTTCAGGTATTGTTATGCAGGAATACTCCACAGATAAGAAACGGCTAATTGGACCAATCTATAAAATTTTTGATGGAACAGAGCTAAGAAAAACAGAAGCCCCTCATATTTATAAACAAAATGGCTACTATTACTTGATAACAGCAGAGGGGGGAACAGGTAAAACGCATGCAGTCACTGTCGCAAGAGCAAAAGACATAACAGGACCATATGAAGTAGATCCACAAAATCCGATGTTAACGTCAGCACATGACGAAAACTTGACCTTACAAAAGGCCGGTCATGGCAGTCTTGTTTGTACGCAATCAGATGAGTGGTTTATGGCTCACCTATGCAGTCGTCCTGTGAATGGAAAGTATTCGATCCTAGGCCGTGAAACCGCTCTTCAGCGTGTTGAATGGACAGCGGATGGCTGGCTTCGACTAGAATGTGGAGGTCACGAAGCACAAGTGGAAGTGAAAGCTCCAAAGCTGCCTCTACATCCGTTCCAATCAGATGAAAATGAACATGATGATTTTAACTGTGAAACGCTACATAAAACATGGAATACACTTCGCATTGCACCAAACGAATCGTGGTGTTCATTATCAGAACGTAAGGGGCACTTACGTATCAAGGGTGGAGAATCTTTGCATTCTTTACACGATCAACACTTAATAGCAAGAAGACAACAGCACTTTGAATGTGATGTAGAGACAACAATTGAATTTGAGCCCGAAACCTTTTTACAAATGGCAGGTCTAGTTCTTTATTACAACACAGATAATTACGTATACTTCTATATTTCACACGATGAAGAAAAGGGAAAATGTCTCAATATCATGAGAAGTGTATGGGGTGAGTATGAGCATGTGAATATGTGTATTTCAATTAGTGGAACAGAAGTATGTAAGTTAAAGGCAAAAATTAAGGATGAAACAGTACAGTTCTCATACGCCTGTGATAATGATGATTGGGCAGAAATCGAAACGCCAATTAGTATAGCCCACCTTTCCGATGAAGGAAACGGGTTCACAGGAAACTTTGTTGGGATATGTGTTCAAGATCTACAAGGTACGAAAAAACACGCTGACTTTGATTGTTTTAATTACACTGCAAAATAAACGCGAGAAAGGGTGATAGAATATGGAAACAAAAACGCTTAATTGGTCGCAAAGAATGATTGATTCAGTCATGGTTCGAAAACCACTATTATCGGAAGGAATTCAAAATGATAAGTGGTCTTATGATTATGGTGTTGTGTTAAAAGGAACTGAGCTTGTTTGGAGAGCAACAGGTGATCACAGGTATTTTAATTACATGAAGAAAAATATGGATGCTTTCGTCGATGACGATGGGAACATTCGTGAATACGACATTAATCTATTTAATATTGACCATATAAACAATGGGAAAGTCCTGCTTACTTTATATAAAGAAACAGGAGAAATGAAATATAAAAAGGCAATCGATCTTTTAAGAAAGCAATTACGTTCACATCCACGCACATCTGAAGGTGTATTCTGGCATAAAAAAGTATATCCTTCTCAAATCTGGCTTGATGGATTATTTATGGGTGCACCTTTCTATGCTGAATATGTGAAAGAGTTTGGAAAAGAAGAAGAATTTGATGACATTACCAAACAATTTATATTATGTGCAAAAAACACAAAAGATCACGAAACTGGGCTTCTTTATCATGCTTTTGATGAGAAGAAAGTACAACCATGGTGTAATCCAGAAACAGGACATTCCAAGAATTTCTGGGGAAGATCGATGGGATGGTTTGTTATGGGATTAGTGGATACTCTTGGATTCCTTCCAGAATCGCATAAAGACCGCGATACATTAGTAACTTTACTTGTAGAAGTTTTACAAGCATTAAAAGATGTTCAAGATGAGGAAACTGGGGTTTGGAATCAGGTCTTAGACAAAGGTGACAGAAAAGGGAATTACCTTGAAGCCTCTGCCTCTTGTATGATTTTATACGCAATTGCCAAAGGAGTAAAACAAGGTTTCTTAAGCAAAGAGTGGGGCAAAGAGGCAGAGAGAGTATACAAGGGAATCATCACTGAATTTGTAAGCGTTACAAATGAAGGATTAGTAAACCTGAATAAAACATGTCAAGTTGCCGGGCTAGGCGGTCCCGATAAGAGGGATGGCACGTTTGAATATTATATTAGTGAGCCGATCATCACAAATGATTTAAAAGGGATTGGAGCCTTTATTCTAGCAACAGCTGAAATGGAAAACGACTAAAATTAGAAAGGGTGATTCATATGGTATCTACAATCACTTCTAGTATGTATGATATTAAGCAATTCGGAGCAATCGGTAATGGAGAAACAGTAAATACAAAAGCTATTGCCCAGGCAATTGAAGCATGTGTCCAAGCGGGTGGAGGTACAGTTTATGTTCCAGCAGGTCGCTTCCTTACTGGTGCAATTATATTAAAAAGTAATGTGAATTTATATTTAGAAGCAGGGGCAACTCTATTATTCAGTAACAATATTAGTGAATACCCTGTCGTTCATTCTCGCTGGGAAGGTGTTACAAGAGACGTATATGCTTCCTGTATTTATGCAGAAAATAGTGAAAATATCTCCGTAACAGGCTATGGTACATTAGATGGAAATGGTCAATTTTGGTGGGATCTTTTCCGAAAGCAGGAAAACAAATATCCAAGACCTAAGCTAGTAAGCTTTGACACTTGTAAACATGTAGGAATAGCTGGAGTAAAAATGGTTAATTCACCAAGCTGGACGGTAAACCCAATCTGTTGTGAGGATGTAAGCATTCATAATATCTCAATTTTAAATCCAAGTCATTCTCCAAATACAGATGGGATTGACCCAGAATCATGTCGAAATGTTCGTATTTCAGATTGTCATATAGATGTTGGTGATGATTGTATCGCAATTAAAGCAGGAACAGAGGACACGTCAAAACGTATTCCTTGTGAAAATATTACAATTACAAATTGTACAATGATCCATGGACACGGCGGTGTCGTTTTAGGCAGTGAAATGAGCGGAGATATTCGCAATGTAACGGTAAGTAACTGTGTGTTTGAAGGGACAGATCGTGGGATCCGCTTAAAATCGCGACGTGGACGAGGTGGAGTAGTCGAAGATATTCGCGTAAGCAATATCGTTATGAAGGGAGTTATTTGTCCATTTATTGCTAACTTATATTACTTTTGTGGTCCACGCGGAAAAGATAAATATGTATGGGATAAAGCTCCTTATCCAATAACAGAGGAAACACCTATCTTCAGAAGAATTCATTTTGCCAATATTACTGCAAGGGAAGTAAGTGCAGCAGCTGGATTCTTATATGGTCTAGCAGAGATGTATGTGGAGGATGTTACGTTTGATAATGTGACAGTAGCTATGGCTGATGATGCAGAACCAGGTATGCCAGCAATGATGTCTGAGCTAGAACCAATGAAACAACGAGGTTTCTATTGCGGCAACGTTACAGGCGTTAGTTTTAACCGAGTCACGGTAAGTAACCATGAAGGTCCTGCATTTTACATAGAGAATGGAAAGGATATTGAGATAAGTGATTGTAAATCAAAAAATCCTAGATCAGAGGATGCAATGGTTGTATTAAATAATGTAACAATATCAGAGTGACTTACAAATCACTGATCAAAATGTGCTTTGAAATGGAGAATACAAGATGATATCAAAAGGATCACAACGTAAAAAACTTTTCTCGTTACTGGGTGACTTACCCGAAAAAACCGACACTGTATCTGTAAAAAAAATAAGAGACTTAGATAAAGGAACATTTTTACTTGAAGTATTACTATTGGATCTAAATGGAATTGATTTAGTACCAGCATATTTTGCTCGTCCTAAAAAGAGTAATGAGAAGATGCCAGTTGTGTTGTTTAATCATTCACACGGTGGAAATTATCAATTAGGTAAAACAGAACTTATCCAAAGTAGTGATTATCTTCAAGAACCATCTTTTGCAGAAGAACTAACAGGTATGGGGTATGGTGTCCTATGTATTGATATGTGGGGATTTGGTGAGCGTAGAGGAAAGGCAGAAAGTGAAATTTTCAAAGAAATGCTTTGGAAAGGTCAAGTCATGTGGGGAATGATGATCTACGACAACATGCGTGCAGTTGATTACTTAATGACAAGAGACGATGTTGATTCTTCCAGAATAGCAACATTAGGAATGTCAATGGGAGGATTAATGGCATGGTGGCTATCTGCACTAGATGTGCGTATAAAGGTATGCGTTGATATTGCTGCTCAAGTTGATGCAGAAACATTGGTGGAAAATCGAGGGCTTGATCACCATGGGTTTTACTCATATGTTCCAAGTCTATTAAAATATTTTCGTACATCAGAAATTCAAGAGTTAATTGCCCCACGACCACATTTAAGTGTTGTTGGGAATGATGATAGACTTACACCATTTGCAGGATTAACCATTATTGATGAAGCGTTGAGTCAAAAGTATAAACAAGAAGGAAAGTCAGAGAATTGGAAAATGGTCCGTTATCAATGTGGTCATATCGAAACGGCAGGAATGCGAGCAGAAATTTGTTCGTTTCTTCAAAAAAATGTTTAGGGTGATGTAGAAATGATCGTTGCGCAAGATGGAAGTGGACAGTTCACAACTATTCAAGAGGCAATTAACACAATACCTGATAATAATAACGAAAGAGTAATCATCCAGATAAAAGAAGGCATTTATAAAGAAAAATTAGAAATCAATAAACCTCTCATTTCTTTAGTAGGAACAGATAAAGCAAAAGTCAAAATTACATTTGGTGATTATGCGAAAAAACCGTTTTCAAATGGGGGAAAAATGGGTACTTTTTCTTCTTATAGCATTCTATTAACAGGAGATCAGTTTCTTGCAAAAAACATCACCTTTGAAAATCACGCGGGCTGTGGAACAGTAGTAGGTCAAGCCGTTGCTGTCTATGTCGATGGGGATAAGGTGGAATTTGATCATTGTTCGTTCTTAGGTAGCCAGGATACATTATTTACAGGCCCACTTCCACCAAAGCCAATTGAAGGTAATCGTTTTGGTGGACCTAGAGATGGTCTAGAAAGAAGAGTGGGGAGAAGTTATTTTAGGAACTGCTACATAGAAGGTGATGTTGATTTTATCTTCGGTTCTGCAACTGCTGTTTTCGATCACTGTGAGATTTTCAGCTTAGATAAATCCAGTGACATTAATGGCTATATTACTGCAGCCTCTACTCCAATTGATGAAAAATTCGGCTATGTCTTTATTGATTGCCGGTTAACTAGCAATGCTGCAGCTAATACTGTCTATTTAGGAAGACCGTGGAGAGATTATGCAAAAACAGCATTCATAAATTGCTGGATGGGTGAGCACATCAAAGAAGAAGGCTGGCATAATTGGGAGAAACAGCATGCTGAGAATACAACCTGCTATGCAGAATATAACAGCCGGGGTCCAGGTGGAAGCATGGAAAAAAGAGTAAAATGGGCAAAGGTGCTAACTGAGGAAGAAGTAAAACAATATGCAATTGAAAATGTTTTAGGAAAAGAAAAGGATTGGCCTTCTTTAGTAGAAGAAGAAAAACAATTTCGTATTTATTTAGCTGGAGATTCAACAGTGGAAGACGTTTCACCAGAGCAAGGAATAAAGCAAGGCTGGGGTCAGCAAATACATCAATTTTTTACAGATGAAGTCTTTATCATAAATGAAGCAATGGGTGGACGCAGTACAAAAAGCTTTATAGATGAAGGACGATTACAAAAAATACTAGACAAAATCAATGAAGACGAATTCTTATTCATTCAATTTGGTCATAATGATCAAAAAGTAGAAGATAAAACAAGAGGAACAGAACCTTACACTAGCTATCAAGAATATTTGGCACACTATATTAATGGAGCTCGTGAAAAAGGTGCTATCCCAATTTTAATAACTCCAGTAAATCGGAGAAGCTTTGATGAACAAGGAAATCTAATCGATACCCTTGGTGATTATCCAGATGCGATGAGACAGGTAGCTGCTGACTTAAAGGTACCATTAATAGATTTATGGAAAAAGTCAAAGGACTTTTATGAAGGATTAGGGATAGAAGAAACGAAGGCACTATTTGCTTGGTATGAACTAGAAAACCAGGATACACCTCCTGATGATACTCATTTTAGTCAGTATGGAGCGAAGAAAATTGCTGAGTTGGTTGTTGAGGGAATCAAGGAATTAGGGATAGATTTTGCTAATTGTATCATTAATAAAAAAGAGGTTAGTAGGCTATAGAATTATATTTTAAATAAGATAAGGATGGATGAGTGCAGCCGAAGGGTCTGCACTTTTTAAGTGCGATAAAACCCTAGCAAAGGATTCTTGAGAAGTATAGAAGATAGAATAAAGTAGGTTTTTTGTCGGAATTTCACGATGGAAAACGTTGGTTTTGATATTGAAATTATGTAAGTATCTGTTAATATAAATTTATAGACTTAATAAAGTCATTGGAAAAAGTAAGTAACATCACCTCATGATCTCTCGCTCAATTATTCTTTCTCTATTTCCCTGAAATTATATATGTCTCTCAAATCCTTACCAAAAAGCGAAGTTTAAATCCAGTCAAGAAGATCTTATAGCAGAAATAAATTTATAAAAGTAAATTGTAACCGCTGTCATAAGGTAGCGAATTAGAAAACCTCTCATTACAGTATAGCTTTCATTTTTAATAGGTCTAATAATAATTAATATTGAATCTCTTATCTTTTACTTCCTTGATTTATCATCTAACCAACAACGAATCCTACAATCCAAACTATGATTTTTAATTAAAACATTATAAAAAGAGTTTTCCTTGTTTGAAAATGCATTTAGAAACGAGTTATTATCGTGAATAGAATTCCCCTTAATAAGAGTAGCTAAATACTTAATAAAACCATTGGAAAAACTAAGAATATTACACTAAGGGGTGCAACTAAGTTAATGAAAAGAACTGGGGACTTAAAGTTAATCCAAGAATTAAACCGCTCAATCATATTAGATACGATTAGGCTGCAAGGACCAATTTCAAGATCCGATATTGCGAAGTTAAATAAATTGAGCCCAACAACAGTAACATCAGCTGTATCTGAATTAATTCAAGAAGGCTTGGTTTATGAAGATGGAATTGGTCATTCTAGTGGGGGAAGAAAACCAATCCTTGTCAGATTTTCACCCGATTCTAAATTTTTAATAGCTATTTCTATCCGTAATTCCTTCATCACAATTGCCGAAATGAACCTAGAGGCAAAAGTGAAACGAAAGGAAATTCACTCAACAAATGGTTATTCAGGTGATGATGTAATTAATTATTTACTAGATTTGATTGAAACGTTCCTTAATAGCTCAATAAATAAGGATCTTTGCATTGGTATTTCTGTGATTACCCAGGGAATCGTAAATTCTTCTAAGGGTGTTATCCGATATAACGCAGAACTTAAGCTGAAAAATGTTCCATTAAAAGATTTATTAGAGCAAAGGTTTAATAAGAAGTCGTATCTTGATAATGATACAAACGCTTATCTTCTCGCAGAAAAAAACTTTGGTTTATATAACTTGAATCAAAACATGATATATATCACCCAAGGTGATGGAGTTGGCGCAGGTTTATTAGTAAATGGATCGATTTATAGGGGACATAGCGGAGGTGCAGGGGAATTTGGCCATACAAGTATTGACCGTGGAGGATTCCGCTGTGAATGTGGAAATATTGGCTGCCTTGAAACCTATGTTAGTTGGCCAGCAATCTTTTCAAGGATTCTTTCTTCACTTTCTAGCGGTAAGTCTTCAGGGATGCTAGAGAAAGTAAATGGAAAAATGACTGAGATTACACCTGCTATCTTCAGTGAAGCACTTCAAGAACATGATGAGTTAGCCATAAAACTAGCTGAAGAGACAGTATCTTATTTATCTGCAAGTATTGTTAACTTGGTGCATTTATTTAATCCAGAAGTAATCATTATAGGAGGTGAGGTCGTAGCAAATAACCCAATTTATTTAGCGAAATTAAGAACATCTGTATTAGAAAATGTAATGGAGGCTTTGTCAGAGGATTTGGAGATTCATGCTCCTTCATTAGGAGATGAACTAGAAATGATAGGAGCCGCCTCTGTATTATTGCAGGATAAATTTCACTTTTCTCTTAATCAAGTATATTAGGTTAACAGACTTAGCTCTTTTAAAAAATGAGAGGATGGTTACGATGTTAAAAGGAATAAATCAATGGTGCTACCCTGAAGGGACATCTTTGGAGGAAGTGTTTGAGTATAGTAAAGAAGCAGGTTTCGATGCAATCGAATTGAATCTATATGATTCTGGCGGAATTGGTTTAACGATGGACACAACACCTGGTGAAGCAGATGCAATTGTAAAGCTTGCCCTGTCTTATGGGTTACAACTAAGAAGCTTATCTACGGGATTATTATGGCAAAGCCCATTATCTTCCGCTAACGAGAATGTAAGAGAACAGGGCAGAAAAATCATCCTGAAGCAAATTGAATTGGCAAGTGTAATGGGGATCGATACGGTACTGGTTGTTCCTGGTTCTGTCACACAAGATGTATCCTATGATGATTGTTATAAAAGAAGCCAAGACGAACTAAAAAAAGTTCTCGATGAAGCAGAAAAACGTCAAGTGACAATTGGAATCGAAAATGTCTGGAATAAATTTTTATTGTCACCCCTCGAAATGGCGCGATATATAGATGAACTAAATTCAGAATATGCAAAAGTTTATTTTGATGTTGGAAATGTCCTACAGTTTGGTTTTCCAGAACAATGGATTCGAATCCTTGGGAAACGAATAAGCAAAGTTCATGTGAAAGATTTTAGCACAAAGGTAGGGAATATTACTGGTTTTGTTCCCCTATTAGCTGGTGATGTTAATTGGTCTGCAGTAGTGGAAGCGTTGGAAGAGATCGGTTATGACGATGTCATTACTGCTGAGCTCAGTCCATATGCAATCGGACCAAAACAACTACCAATTGATACAGCTCGGCATATGGAAGTCATACTAGCAAGTCAATCTAAAGTGAAAAACTAAAGGGAGATGAAATGATGAGTAAAGTAAAAGTAGGGTTCGTAGGTGTAGGAGGTATTGCTGGAGTTCATTTGGAAAATGTTTCAAAAAACAGTCATGCCGAAATTGTTGCTGTATGTGACATAGCTGAGGAAAGCGCAAAGAAAAAGGGATTGCAATACAATGCTTCTGCTTATACAGATATGGATGAAATGCTAGAAAAGGAAACATTAGATGCTGTATTTGTCTGTGTTCCACCATTTGCACACGGAGATATCGAAGAAAAAATCGTTAAGCGAGGAATTCATCTCCTAGTTGAAAAACCCTTAGGCCTCGATATAGAAACTGTACAAAAGAAAGCAAAAATTATTAAAGACTCTGGTGTTATTTGTGGAGTAGGATACTGCTTGCGCTATTTAGATACAGTTGCTAAGGCGAAAGAGTATTTAAAGGATAAGTCAATCGCGATGGTTAGAGGACATTATATAACATCATTTGTTCCAACTCCTTGGTACCGCGAGATGAATAAGTCAGGCGGACAACTTGTTGAACAATCAACACATACATTAGATTTAATGCGCTATTTAGCTGGAGAAATTGACAATGTATATGCGAATATGAGCTTGCAAGTTCTATCGGACATACCAAATATGGATATTCCTGATGTCACTTCCGTAAATGTTACATTTGAATCTGGTGCAGTGGGCCATCTTGATTCTTCAATGATACAGTTTGACCATCGATCAGGTGTTGAGATTTTAGGTAGGGATTTTCGCATTCTTATTGATGGAGCAGACTTATTAATTGTTGAAAAGGATTCTACGATTACCTATAAATCAAAAGTGGATTTTTATCAAGAACAGGATCGTGTGTTTATTGAGGCAGTAATGAAAGGAGATCCTGGTCTTCTCTTATCTAATTATGAAGATGGGGCAAAAACCCTTGCTGTCACGTTGGCTTCAAACAAATCGAGTGAAATGGGATTGCCTATTAAGCTGTCCTCATTAACTGAAGATAAAATCACTTTGTAAAATAATCATAGAGTGCTAGCTGAATGAAGAGAGAGGTGTAAAGAAAAATGAAAATCGGTGTAGTTGGTACAGGTACAATGGGAAAACTCCATCTAGACGCATGGTCTAATATGAAAGCGGTTACTATTTCCGGTATCTTGGGGCGAGATAAGAGTTTAGTTGATCAATTAGCAGAAAAGTATAGAAGTAACACATATACGGAATATGAAGAACTACTGAATACAGATATTGATGTCATCGATATTTGTTTACCAACCTATTTGCATAAGGAGTTTGTAACAAAGGCTGCTCAACATGGCAAGCATATTATTTGTGAGAAGCCTTTGGCATTAAATCTAGATGAATGTAGAGCAATTCTTGAAATCTGTCATACGTATGGTGTTCAACTATTTGTAGGCCACACACTTCGTTTTTTACCAGAATATAAACATGCACATGATCAGGTGAAGAGTGGTGTAATTGGTGAACCTGGTGTTGTTCGATTATCAAGAGGTGGTCCATATCCACTAGGAAGAGATTCTTGGTATCAGGATGAAGTGAAAAGTGGAGGGGTTATTTTAGACCTTGGGATCCACGAATTTGATTGGGTACGCTGGACATTTGGTGAAGTAGAAAGGGTAATGGCTAAACAGGTAAAAAGGAAGGGCGAAAATGGGAATTTAATTAAGTATGCGTTAGTAACATTACGGATGCTAAGCGGAACAATTGTCCATATTGAATTGTCTTGGGCAAAGGAAACATTTGAGTCTGCTTTTGAAATTGCAGGAAATAAAGGGATGCTTACACATAGTGATCGGGAAAGTTATCCTATAAAACTGAAAATAAAGAACGAAGAAGAACAGAATAGCGGTGAAGTAGCTTTACCAAAAAGTATAGGAACGAATTCACCGCTACAATTACAACTGGAACACTTTACGAAATGTCTAGAAAATGATGAAAAACCGATCATTTCTGCTGAAGATGCGATGAAAGCAGTAGAGATTGCGGTAGCAGCGATTGAATCAGTTAACAGTGGGCAGCCCGTTTCTTTGCTAACAAAGAAGGAGGTGTTTTAAATGAAGATCGGAATGATTAGCTTTGCCCATATGCATGCATTTAGCTATGCAAAGCATCTACTAGCTGACCCTGAAGTTGAAATAACTGCCATATGGGATGAGGATGAAGAACGAGGATTAAAAATGGCGAAAACATTCAACTGTCAATATGTAGAGAATTTGGATAGATTACTAGAATTAGATCTTCAGGCAGTTGTTGTGTGTTCAGAAAATAAAAAGCATAAAGAACATGTGATTGCTGCAGCCCGTGCAGGAAAACATATTCTATGTGAAAAACCGATCGCAACAGAAGTAGAAGATGCGAAGGAAATGATTAATGTTTGCGAAGAGTTTGGTGTTATTTTACAGGTTGCATATCCAGTAAGATTTGCGCCAGCGATTCAAAGAGTACGAGAGTTAATCTGCTCTGGGGCAATTGGGGAAGTTGTTGCCATTAATGGTACGAATCATGGACAAATGCCTGGTGGCTGGTTCATCGAAAAAGAATTATCAGGCGGTGGTGCCGCAACAGATCATATTGTTCATGTCATGGATCTCATTCGTTGGATACTTAATGATGAAGTAAAAAATGTTTATGCAGAGCTTGATACGAGATTCTATTCGATTGATGTAGAGGATTGTGGAATTGTCACATTAGAACTTGAATCAGGTGTCATTGTATCAATAGATCCAAGCTGGTCACGGCCTAAAACATTTCCAACTTGGGGTGACGTCCTCTTAGAGTTTGTAGGTACGAAAGGTACTTTATCAGTAGATGCATTTAAACAGCATTCGACCTACTACAATGATTCAGAAGGAAAAGTCCAGCACTTATCATGGGCAGATGACATGGATAAGGGGCTCATAGATGACTTTCTTCAATGTATAAGGATAAAAGGGAGCCCATCTATTACTGGAGAGGACGGATTAAGAACATTAGAAGTTGTGAAGGCAGCCTATGAATCTGACGAACTAAAAAAAGTGATTTCATTAAATAGAATATAAATTGCTCCTTTTAATTTGAATTACAATACTTAGCTGTGGTTAAGGCTAAACTACAGCTAAGTATTATACACATCATAAATATGTTTTTTATTTTTTTAAAGGAGTGAGGTTATGTCGACTGAACTAAATACTTCGGTAGGGACTCCTACGCATACAGTTGTTAGGCGAAAGAAACTTTTTACTCGCCGTGATCTAACAGGATATTTATTTTCAGCTCCCTTACTAATAGGAATTGTTGTATTTTCAATTTATCCAATGATTGGTGCTTTAATCCTAAGTTTTAAAAAATCCTCACAATCCTTTATTGGAGAATGGGCAGGGTTAAGCAATTATCAATATGTTTTAACAGACTCCTTGTTTTGGCAATCCATCTATAACACTTTTTATATGGGGATTTTATCTGTAATCTTAGGTGTTTCCTTATCATTTATTTTAGCAAGTTTAATCCACAATATCAGTTGGTTAAAGTGGAGGAATTTCTTTAAAGGAGTTTACTTTTTACCGAATGTCGTTTCTTTGGTAGCTACAAGCATTCTTTTCTCTTTTCTATTTAATCCAGGAAGTGAAGGATTATTAAACTATGTTTTTGGTATAGTCGGAATTGAGCCAATTGGTTGGTTTACCGATCCAAAATACGCAAGGTTCAGTATCGTTATTATGACACTTTGGGGAATGCTCGGTTATAACACTATTATATTTATCGCTGCTTTAACAAGTGTCCCAAAGGATTTATATGAAGCTGCTGAAGTCGATGGCGCTAACTGGTTGAAAAAATGGTTTTATATAACCGTTCCTTATTTAAAGCCAATTATTATTTTTATGGTGATAATCGGGACAATCAATGCCATGAAACGCTTTACAGATGTTTGGTTAATAGGAGGAACCGCAGGAAACCCTGCAGGCTCATTAATGACAGCTGTTCTATATATCTATCGAAATGGATTTCTATCATCACAGATGGGAATAGCCACTGCCGCTTCCTATATATTATTTTTCTTTATTCTTGTTCTAACGATTGTTTTACAGTTTACGAATAGAAAAAGTAATTTTGATTAAGGGGGGATATGATGAAGGCGATGTCTACGAAAGGTAATGTGCCTATGAATAAACGGTCTTTAAATCGTTCAAAAGTGATATCAGATTGGATATTAACTTCTGTTTTACTTATAGGTTCGTTGGTTATGGTTATTCCTTTCATTTGGATGGTTTTCACAAGCTTTGATTGGGCAGCTAGGCTTAAAATCCCATTTCCACCAAGATTTTGGCCGGAAGAGTTTTCTATTAGAACGTATCAAATGGCTTTTACAAATATACCGATGCTTAAATATATGATAAACTCTTTAATCGTCTCAGTAGGAGTAATACTGTTCAGTCTTACGTCAGCTTTATTATCAGGTTACGCGATTTCAAAGTTGAAATTTAAAGGAGCTAATATTGTCCTTTTATTAGCACTAAGTACAATGATGATCCCCTTTGAAATGACAATGATTCCACAATATCTCATGTTTGCCGAATTTAAGCTTTTAGACACGTATTGGGCTTTCTTTTTACCAGCTTTGAATTATGCATTTGGAACTTTTTTAGCAAAATCATTTATTGATCAACTACCAGGAAGTTTACGAGAAGCGGCAATCATTGATGGGGCAAGCGAATTCACCGTATTTATAAAGATATATTTACCTCTATGTATACCAATACTAGCCACAATGATTATCTTACAGTTTTTAGCTGTTTGGAATGATTTGCTTTGGCCGTTATTAGCCTTGAAAACACCTGATAAATACACAATTCAATTGGGATTAGCGATGTTTTCTTACAACAAAGATTTACCTTTACCTTCAGTAATAATGGCTGCAACTACAGTAAGTCTTATCCCAGTTATTGTTCTATACCTATTCCTGCAACGTTTTATAGTTGAAAGCATAGCTTTGTCGGGAATAAAACAATAATCTGCTATTAATTTAAGGAGGTGAAGATTGAATTGCAATTGACATGATCATCTTAGAATAAACAAGACTATTATTTTATCAATCCATTCTTGGGGGAATGTACGATGATCAAAAAAATTTATCTTGTTTTTATAGCCTTAATTATGTTAATCACAGCTGCTTGTTCTTCTACAGCTAGTAATGAGGATGAAATAAGTGATGTGGAAGTTGTTTCCGAAGTTGAAGGTACAGTTCGTGTTTCTCTCGCAGGTTGGCAGTTAGAGAGTGGAATTGATCCTATTACCGGTGTTGAAAATATGGGATTAAATGAATTTATTAAAAAAGAATTTGAACCGAGATATCCAAATATTAAATTAGAAGTATATCAAGTTCCGTGGGAAAATGCACAAGCAAAACAAACGGCAATGTTAAAATCAGGCGATGTTGATGTTCTTTATACTGGTGGGGCATTTGCTTCCCAATGGCAACAACAAGGATTATTGAGAGGTTTAGATGATTTGATGGAAAATGATTCTACCTTTGACCCTAGCATCTATTTAGAAGGTGTATGGGAAAATTCCTATAGTACAAAATCCTATGATAAGAGTGTTCATTTTGGGATTCCAGCAATCTTAGGAAGACGAATTATTATGTATGATAAACAGCTTTTCGATGAATGGGGAGTTGACTACTTATCAGAAAATCCATCACCTGAAGAAGTCTTAGAAAAGGCAAAGGCGATGACTGGAAAAAATCCAAAAACTGGTGAACAAAACTACGGTATTTGGTGGGATGGAAAAGCATTAAATGCCTCATCCTTTGTAGCTTTAAGCCATGCTTTTGGAGCTTCAGGAGGAGAAGGTACCCTAAATGATTTAAAAAATATTAAATGGAAGCTAAATTCACCAGAAATGGGCAAAATATTTGGATGGTTAGAAGAGGCAGTGAAATATGCTCCACCGGGTATTTTAAATACACAAGGAAATGAAAACTTTGGATTAGAGAAAAACAATATTGCCATTCATCTTGATGCTTCAGGTGCAAGTACGATGGGAGAAGTTAAGGCATCTGGAAATAAGGAATTGCTTGAACGATATGAATCAACACTAAATCTTGGCCCAAATGGCGAGGGCTGGGTTGCGGTAGATCCTTTTGTGATGGCAAAAGATACTAAAAATGAAGAAGCATCATGGGAGGTTTTGAAATTTCTAACTGGACCTATCACTCAAGAATGGAACTATGTTAATTTTAAAAATACTCCCACCCTTGTGGATGCTAGTTTTGTAGAAGAAGAGGATAAATATATGAAAACGGCAATGGAAATCGCTCAAATTTCGAAATCAACGTTACTTGATGAAGCAAATCCGTTTTTCGGAAGTGAAATAGTTCCTGCTATTAATGGTTTTATTAGTAAGGCACATAATGGAGATGCTCCTGATATTCAATCATATTTGGATGATTTACAATCACGTGCTGAAAAGTGGTCCGCAAATCAATAAGTTAAGATTCTGTTTCCAACAGAGGAGTGAATGAATCTCCTCTGTTGATTAAGTTACTTCTTCATTGTTAATAATCCAATGCTCCTTCCTAATTGTTGAAAAATAGTTTAGGAAAAGCAGTGAGAAAACCCAAAAACTTATTTGGAGGAAAAAATATGAAACTAGGACTAAGTTCATACAGTTTGTATTCAGCTCTAAAGTCTGGTGAAATAGATATTTTTGAAGCAATTGAATGGGTAGCAGAACAAGGTGGGGAACATATCGAAATTGTCCCAATGGGTTTCTCATTAGACGATAATCCAGATTTAACAGATGCTATTCGTCAAAAGGCAGAAAATGTTGGAATAGAGATTTCTAATTATGCAATAGGTGCAGACTTCATCACGTCTGATGAAGAGCAATTTGAACAAGAAGTAGAAAGAGTTTTTAAACAAGTAGATATCGCCAATCGTTTAGGGGTAAAGCTTATGCGTCATGATGTGGCTTGGAGACCAATCGGAGAAACTTCTATTCAACAATTTGAAAAAGATTTACCTATACTTACAGATGCCTGTAAAAGAATAGCAGATTATGCAGCAACATATGGAATAACAACAAGTGTTGAAAACCATGGGTATTTTATTCAAGCAAGTGACCGTGTTCAAGCCCTGCTTCATCATGTAAATAAGGCGAATTTTAAAACAACATTAGATACCGGTAATTTTCTATGTGTTGATGAAAATCCGATTAAGGCAGTTAAGAAAAATATTTCTGATGCTTCAATGGTTCATATAAAAGATTTCTATTACCGACCTACTAAGTATAATCCAGGGGAAGGTTGGTTTCAAACAGCTACAGGAAATTACTTAAGAGGCTCAATTGTTGGCCATGGGGATATTGATATGTATGAAGTAATTAAAGTGATTAAGCAATCAAATTATGATGGCTATATCTCAATTGAATTTGAAGGTATGGAAAATTGTAAGCAGGCTTCAAAAATCAGCTTAGACAATGTTCGTCGTATTTGGGAACAAGTTTAATAGAAGGGGGAGTATGGAAATGAGCAAACTAAAAATAGGGGTAATAGGTGCTGGTTCGATCTCGGATATGCATTTACAATCTTATGAAAAGAATGAAAGAGTTGAGTTATATGCAGTTTGTGACATGAATATAAAGAGAGCAGAGGAGAAGGCTACTAAATATGGTGCTGCTAAATATTATGATGATTACCATTCATTATTAGCAGATGAAACAATTGATGCAGTGAGTATATGTACATGGAACAACTCTCACGCAGAAATTACCATTGCAGCATTAAAGGCAGGTAAACATGTTCTCGTGGAAAAGCCATTATGTACCTCTGTTGAAGAGGCAAAAAATATCGAAGAAACGGTAAAACAAACTGGAAAAGTTCTACAAGTTGGCTTTGTTAGAAGATATGCTTCAAATACAAAGCTATTAAAAGAGTTTATTGATGCAGATGAACTAGGTGATATTTATTATGCGAAAGCTTCATGTTTAAGAAGATTAGGTAATCCAGGAGGCTGGTTTTCAGATAAGGAAAGATCCGGTGGGGGGCCATTAATTGATATTGGTGTACATGTCATTGATATATGCTGGTATTTAATGGGCAAACCAAAAGTGAAGTCGATTACCGGTAATACATATTCTAAGCTAGGGAATCGATCTAATGTTAATAATCTATCATTCTATAAAGCGGCAGATTATGATCCAGAAAAAAACACCGTTGAGGATTTAGCGAATGCCTTGATTCGGTTTGAAAATGGTGCTTCATTAATGGTCGATGTTAGCTTCACTCTTCATGCTAAGAAGGATGAAATTACAGTCAAACTATTTGGAGAAAAAGGGGGAGTAGAGGTTGAACCTGAATTATCAATCATTACTGAAAAGCACAATACTATTTTGAACGCTACTCCACAAGTAGATTCATTAACATTTGACTTCATTCAAGGATTTCAAAATGAAATAGATCACTTTGTATTAACCTGTCTCGATGAAACGGAGACTTTGAGTCCAGTGGAAGACGGGGTAGAGATGATGAAGATCTTATGTGGAATTTATGAATCTAGTGAAAAAGGAATTGAGATTGTGTTTGACTAGTGCTGAATAGGTAGGAAGACAGAAAGACCATGACAAGTATGTTCCATGGTCTCTCTTCATAAAAACGAGGAATTAAATAAACCCCATGAGATGAAATAACTTCCATCTCATGGGGTTATATGTGGTAGCTCTTATCACCGTTCTATTCTATTTTCTCAATAACAAATAAATAAAATACGGTGCACCAATTAATGCGACCATAATACCTGCAGGAATGCCATCCGGGTCCACTAAATTCCGTCCAACTGTGTCCGCAAATAATAATAGTAAGCCGCCAATCAAAATCGCAACCGGGATAAATAGTTGATTCCTTGGTCCGACTAAAGCTTTTGCAATATGTGGAGCAATAAGCCCGATAAAGGCTATTCCTCCAGTAACAGAGACGGCAGAAGCTGCGAGAGCAACAGCGGTAAAAAGTAATATAATGCGTTCTTTTTCAATTGAAACACCAACACCAATTGATACAGGCTCACTTAGACCCAGGAGGTTTAAACGATTTGCTTTGTATAAGGTAAATGGAATTAGAATAACTAGCCATGGTAGAATTGCCCAAATAAATGGCCAATCAGTACCCCAGATATTCCCTGCTAACCATTTTGCGATAAAATCTACTTTTGTACGCTCAGCAGATGATATTAGGACAATCATCATTCCCGAGAGCGCCAGTGAAAACCCAACCCCAATTAATACTAATTTTACTGGTTGAAGACCTTCATTTCGGGTATATGAAAATAAATAGATCAAGCATGCCGTAAGTATTGCCCCGACAAAGGCAACAAGTGGTAGCAAGTATACAAATGAACCCACATCTATTGGGAAGAACAAAAAGTAAATGGCAATTGCAACACCTGCTCCTGAGTTAATACCAATAATTCCAGGGTCAGCTAAATCATTTCGTGTTATTCCTTGTAAAATAGCGCCAGATAAGGCTAATGCCATTCCAGCTAATAGCGTAATAAAAATTCGAGGTAATCGAATTGAGAATAAAACAAATTCTTCTTTAAAAGTACCTTGACCAAGAAGGGTTGGAATTAGTCTGTCATATGTTAAAGAGGAGTAGCCAATTCCTGTCCCGATGACAATTGTCAACATAATAAGTACTAGGAGAACACATAGAATGATACGTTGTTTTTTTATTAGTGCTGGTTGAATCATGAGAATAGTTTACCTCCTTTACGGACAATAATCAGGAAGAAAGGTAAACCCATCACCGAAACAATGGCAGCTACTGGTGTCTCATAAGGAGAATTGATTGTACGACCAAGTGTATCGGCCAAAAGCATAAAAGTAGCTCCAAAAATGACTGACATAGGTATAATAAACCGGTAATCTGTTCCAACAATTGCCCTAACCATATGAGGAACCATTAAACCGATAAATGCCATATTCCCTACAAGTGCTACAGCAGCACCAGCAAGTATAATATTAACAATAAATAGAATTATTTTTATTGTTGTTATCTTTTGGCCTAATCCAATCGCAACTTCTTCATTTAAACTAAGTATTGTAAGCTGTCTTGAGAGGAAAAGAGAAATAAGTATACCAATCAAAATAAATGGAACAATTAATTGAAGCTGACTCCATGAGGTTCCGATCATACCTCCTGCAGTCCACATAGATACATCTTTTGAGAGTTTAAAGTAAATACCAATGCCTTCTGAGATTGCAAAAAGGAATGCAGAAACAGCAGAGCCAGCTAATACAATCCGGAGTGGTGAAAATCCGCCCTTTTTCATTGCACCAATCCCGAAAACCATAGTGGCTCCTACAGCAGCACCAATAAAACAAGCAACCATAATACCGAAGTAATTCGCTGATGGGATAAAAGCTATAGCAATTGCCAATGCCGCATTTGCACCAGCGGTTAGTCCAAGTAAACCCGGATCAGCAAGTGGGTTTCTCGTCATTCCTTGCATAATAGCTCCGGAAACAGCAAGGGCAGCCCCGACAAAAATTGCAGCAATCTCACGTGGTAAACGAATTTCTCGGATAATCGAAATTTTTTCTCCAGTAGCATTAGAAGTAAGCGCTAACCATACATCCCTGACAGTAATATCTGCAGCTCCGAAAACGCAGGCAACAAAAAACATACCAATAAATAGAAGTAGGCCAATAATCAGTTTATATACAAAAAGGATCGATCGTTGATTTTTTTTTTGCATTAGTATCTCATCTTTTCTTTCATAGAATAGGTGAAGAGGAATTCTTAAAAAAAGAATCCCTCCAGGTTGTATTAGTTAGCTAGAAATGATTTCTTGAAAAATTCGAGTTGCTTTTCCAGTGTGACTGGATCACTAAAGGAGGCTCCATTCCCGCTCATTTCAAATACTCGATTGTTTTTAACGGCTGGAATATTCTTGTACGTTTCGGTTTCTTGGAATGAATTATCAGCGTCCGAGTATTTACTAAAAATTACATAGTCTCCAGCATACTCAGGAAGTACTTCTGCCGATAATGCATAGTAACCAGATTCCAAGGCCATTTCCTTTACTTTTTCCGGCATTTTCAAGTTCATTGCTTGATACAATATTTCTGTTCCACGTGCCCAGTTATCACCGAATACGTAAAGCTGCTTATCAAAACTTTCGATAACAGATACGGTTGCATCTTCGCCTATTTTTGCTCGAATCTCTTCACCGGCTGCTTGGGCACGGCTTTTGAAGTCCTCAACCCATTCTTTTGCTTCCTTTTCTTTGTTCAAGAGCTTACCGATTTCTTCGTGCTGTGTTAAATAATCTAATTTGCCCCATGTATAGGTTACAGTAGGAGCAATTTCACTTAATTTATCAATATTTTTAATATTTGATAATCCAATGATTAAATCTGGCTCTAATTCTATAATTTTTTCTAAGCTTTCATCTGATACTTCTTCTACATCTTTTAATTCTTCTTCAAAAGTTGGGTTCGTCTTAGACCAAACATCAACACCAACAACATTTACTCCTAAATCAATCACATTACCAGTGAAACCTGATAATAAAACTACCCGCTTAGGGTCAGCTGGTACTTCAACTGGACCAGTTTCAGATTGGTATGTAATTGTTTCTTTCTCTTTCTCTTTCGGCGCTGAACTATTATTTTCTTCTTCTATTGTCTTGTTCCCACAAGCACTAATAATTAACACTAACAGCAGAATAAATGGAATCAATCGTTTCTTCATGTTGACATTCTCCTTTTAATAAATTGTAAGTGATGCACATTGGTTTGTTTGTTCGAGGATCTCTTCCAATTTCAGCATCAATATGAAAAACTTCTTTTAGTACATCATGGGTAATAACTTCTTCGCAATTTCCAGCCTTTACAATATGTCCGTCTTTTAAAGCAATGATGTAGTCAGCAAAACGAGCAGCTTGGTTTAAATCATGAAGAACCATAACAATCGTCCGTTCCTGTTCAGCATTAAGCTTTTGCAATAGTTCTAAAACCTCTAGTTGATGTGCCATATCTAAATACGTTGTAGGTTCATCTAGAAAGATGATGTCTGTCTCTTGTGCTAGCGCCATTGCTATCCAAACTCGTTGTCGTTGGCCTCCTGACAATGAATCTACTGGTCGGAATTTAAAGTCTGTTGAACCTGTAACGTCTAGAGCCCAGTCAATCACTTCATAATCTTTTTTCGTTAAGCGTCCGAAGCCCTTTTGATAGGGGAAGCGACCATAAGAAACGAGCTCACCAACTGTTAAACCACTTGCACTCTCAGGTGTTTGTGGAAGAATCGCCATTTTTTTAGCGAGAACTTTCGTATTTTCTTTAGATATATTCATTCCATCTAATACGACTGCACCAGATTGCTGTGAGATAATGCGAGTAATTGCTTTTAACAGGGTGGATTTCCCACAGCCATTAGGTCCAATTATAGTGGTAATCTGTTTATCTGGGATTTGAACACTGAGATCCTTGACAATTAAGCGTTCACCATAGCCGATCGTTACTTTATCTGTATATAGGCGAACCATTTTCTACCTCCATTTGGTTAAATATTTAGAATAAGGAAATAAATGATAATGATTATCAACTTCAACTCTTTCCTAACTATAATTCTATCTTTTTCTGATGTCAATGATTATTTTGATTGTAAATTGCAGAGAATCATCGTATAGTTAAATGAGAATGATAATCAATAACGTTTGGTTATGAAGGAGTGAACGGAAATGATGCAAGAATTATTTGATGTGACAGTAATTGGAGGCGGTCCGGCTGGGCTATATTCAACTTTTTATAGTGGACTTAGAGAAATGAAAACAAAGCTAATTGAATATCAACCTCAATTAGGTGGGAAAATTCATGTGTATCCGGAAAAAATGATTTGGGATGTTGGAGGGCAAACACCAATTTTAGGAGCTAAATTAATTGAACAGCTTGTTGAGCAAGGATTAACATTTAATCCAACAGTGGTGTTAAATGAAAAAATAGAATCAATCTCACGAAATGAAGCAGGTATTTTTGTCTTACAAGGCAGCTCCGGTCAAAAGCATTATACGAAAACAGTTATAGTTGCTGTTGGCGGCGGGATATTAAATCCTCAGAAGCTAGCAATAGAAGGTGCAGAAAGATTTGAAGTATCTAATTTAAATTACACTGTGAAGTCTTTAAAACGTTTCAAAGATAAAACAGTCATCATTTCTGGTGGAGGGAATTCTGCAATTGATTGGGCTAATGAATTAGAGACTATTGCAAAAAAAGTTTATGTTACATATCGGAAAGATACCTTTGCAGGCCATGAAGCTCAAGTAACACAACTAATGAACAGTTCAGCTACTTGTTTTTTTAACACCTCGATAACAAAACTAATTGCTTGTGCAAACCATAATGACATTGAACGTGTTGAACTGACAAATCATGAAACAAAAGAGGTATCATATTTGCCAATTGATGAAGTAATAATAAATCATGGCTATGAACGTGATTCGACATTACTAGAAAATAGTGAAGTGAATGTTGAATTATCGGAAAATTATTATATTTCAGGTAATGCTACGAGCGAATCTTCTATTGATGGAATTTACGCTGCGGGTGATATTCTTAAGCACGATGGAAAATTACATTTAATCGCTGGTGCTTTTCAAGATGCAGCCAACGCTGTAAATAAAGCTAAGCAATATATCCAACCGGACGCTACTAAAAACGGGATGGTTTCTTCTCATAATGAAATCTTTAAAAAGCGCAATAAAGAGATCGTAAAACAGATGATGAACTAAAGTAAAAGTCTCCATATAATTTATGTTTAGGATTGTTGAATATAGAAGCACATCTATGGGAGATAATTGATATGAAGAAAAAGTGTATTCCAACGCTAACCTTATATAAGGTTAGCGTTTATTTTATTGGGAAAATCCTTATGATATGTTGACACGAAATTGCGGATATGATATTAAAAAATATATACTAGCACTCAGTTAAATAGAGTGCTAATTATTTGAGAAATCTAGCTTATAGAATCTATTACTACGTTATAATATTCACGTAGTGTTTATTCGAAAGGAGAGGTAATAATGGCTAAAAAACAATTCAAAGCCGAATCCAAAAGATTATTAGAAATGATGATTAACTCAATTTATTCTCAGCGTGAGGTTTTTTTAAGAGAGTTAATTTCGAATGCAAGTGATGCAATTGACAAAATCTATTACAAAGCATTGACTGATGACGCTTTAAGTTTTGACCAAGATAGTTATTACATAAAAGTGTCTGCTGACAAAGAAAATAGAACCTTGACAATCACAGATACTGGGATTGGAATGACGAAAGAAGATCTTGAAAATAACCTTGGAATTATTGCAAAAAGTGGTTCTTTAGCATTCAAAAATGAAAATGAATTAAAAGATGGTCATGATATTATTGGTCAATTCGGGGTAGGATTTTATGCAGCTTTTATGGTAGCTGACGTTGTAACTGTTACTAGTAAGGCATTAGGCAGTGATGAAGCTTATAAGTGGGAATCTCAAGGTGCAGATGGATACACGATTGTGCCACAAGAAAAAGCTTCCGTTGGTACAGAGATCATGCTGAAAATCAAAGAAAATACAGAAGATGAAAGCTATGATGAATTCTTAGAAGAGTATCGCTTAAAAGCAATCATCAAAAAATACTCTGACTTCATTCGCTACCCAATTAAAATGGATGTTACTGGACAAAGACCAAAGGAAGATAGCGAAAATGAGTTAGAAGATTATCAAGAAGAACAGACAATAAATAGCATGGTTCCAATTTGGAGAAAAAATAAAAATGAGCTTACAGCAGAAGATTACGAGAAGTTTTATACAGAAAAACATTATGGCTTCGACAAGCCGATTAAACATATTCACATCAGTGTCGATGGTACTATAAGATATAATGCAATTTTATATATTCCAGAGAAAATGCCATATGACTATTATTCAAAAGAATATGAAAAGGGATTAGAGCTATATTCCAATGGTGTATTGATCATGAACAAATGCGCAGACCTGCTTCCTGACTACTTCAGTTTTGTTAAGGGAATGGTTGATTCTGAAGATTTATCTCTTAATATTTCCAGAGAAATGCTTCAACATGATCGCCAATTAAAATTAATCGCCAAAAACATTAACAAAAAAATCAAAAATGAATTGCAAAGCCTATTAAAGAATGAACGAGAAAAATATGAAGAATTTTATAAATCCTTTGGCAGACAGCTAAAATATGGCGTTTATAGTGACTTCGGAAGCAATAAAGATGTTTTACAGGACTTATTAATGTTCTCCTCATCTAAAGAAAAGAAGCTTGTTACTTTAGATGAATATGTATCAAGAATGCCTGAAGATCAAAAATATATTTACTATGCTTCTGGAGAATCGATTGAAAGAATCGAAAAGCTTCCACAAACAGAGATCGTAACTGAAAAAGGCTATGAAATGTTATACTTCACTGAGGACATCGACGAGTTTGCGATTAAAATGATCATGACTTATAAAGAGAAAGAATTCAAATCTGTATCAAGTGGTGATCTAGGGATTGACGTGGATGAAAATCAAAATGATACAAAAGCTGAACAAAGCGAAAACAAAGAACTCTTTGACTACATGAAAAACATCCTATCTGACAAAGTGAAGGATGTTAGAGTATCAAAACGATTAAAAACGCACCCTGTATGTTTATCAACAGATGGTGAAGTAACCATTGAAATGGAAAAAATTCTAAGTGCAATGCCTGATAATCAAAATGTAAAGGCAGATAAAATACTTGAAATCAATGTAAATCATGAGGTATTCCAATCATTACAAGATGCCTATGAAAAAGATAAAGACAAGCTAAACTTATATACAAACCTATTGTACAACCAAGCACTTCTAATCGAAGGTTTACCAATCATTGATCCAGTTGAGTTTACTAATGATATATGTAAAGTAATGGTATAAAATAAAATCAAACAGTCAGGTACTCATCTATTGAGTGCATGGCTGTTTTTTTGTTTGTATTCGACAAATTTCGGGTGGTGACAGGCACCAAATTCACTTTTTTTAATTACAAAAATAGTATTAAAAGTTACAAAATCTATCAAGTTATACTGAAAATTAATAATATTAAGTTTATAAGAAAAGGAGGGGCAATACATGGAACCAGCAAAGAAACTGCAAACGCTTTATTATATGGACGATAATGATGAAAAACAAAGCTTTTTATCTAAACTTAAAGAATTGAAGGTAGGAGTTATTCCTTTACCTCTATATGTAGCATTGGCACTTATTATTTATGGTGCATCTGTATATAATCAGCTTCCACCTGATATGATTGGCGGTTTTGCTGTCATCATGGTTATGGGAATTTTACTTGGGGATATCGGGTTAAAAATTCCTATATTGAAGGATATTGGCGGTCCTGCGATACTAGCACTCTTAATTCCGTCTATTATGGTATTTTATAATTTGATTAATCCAGCTTCAATGGAAGCGGTCACAACCTTGATGAAAACATCTAATTTTCTTTATCTATATATATCTTGTTTAGTTGCAGGAAGTATACTCGGAATGAGCCGAAAAGTATTAGTACAAGGGTTTACGCGTATGTTTATTCCACTCGTATTAGGAACGCTAGCTGCAGTAGTAGCAGGAGTTTTAGTTGGATTATTATTTGGGTATGACATGAAACATACATTTTTCTATATTGTTGTACCGATTATTGGCGGTGGTATCGGAGAGGGAATCTTACCGCTTTCACTAGCATACTCACAAATTTTAGGTGAATCTGCTGAAAGTTTTGTATCCCAAATGATCCCTGCTGCTGTCATTGGAAATACTGTTGCAATTATTTGTGCAGGATTAATGAAACGTTTAGGGGAGAAAAGACCTGAACTAACTGGAAATGGTGTTCTAGTGAAATCAAAAGGTGGCGATGGAATTTCACAGGAAATCAATATTAATAAACCGGTCGATTTCTCGCTAATGGGTGCCGGATTATTAATTGCCTGTAGTTTCTTCATTTTTGGTAGTCTCGCACATAAATTCTTAGGTATACCTGGTCCAGTACTTATGATTGTTGCTGCCACATTAGTCAAATGTCTGAAAGTAATGCCTGCAAAAATGGAGCAAGGAGCCTATCATTTATATAAATTTGTTTCAACAAGCTTAACATGGCCACTTATGGTTGGTTTAGGGATCCTCTATATCCCGTTAGAAGATGTGGTGAAAATTGTAACGCCGGCCTATGTTGTCATTTGTTCTGTCGTTGTTATTGCCATGGTGGGGACGGGCTATATAGTTGGGAAAATGATGAATATGTTTCCTGTCGATTCGGCAATTGTAACAGGCTGTCACAGCGGACTAGGCGGAACAGGTGATGTAGCCATTTTATCAGCTTCCAACCGTATGTCATTAATGCCGTTTGCACAAGTCGCAACAAGACTTGGCGGTGCTTCAACAGTTATATTAGCAACACTGTTATTGAAATTATTAAGTTAAAGACTAGTATAAACATGCGAAAAGAGTAAGGAAGTTCTTCAAACATAATAGAGAGAAGCAGAAAGAAACAAGAGCTACTAATACAGTCAAAGTTTTTCTTTCTTTCAACAAGATATTAGAAAAATTCAACTAATGGAGAGATACGAAATATGTCAACTTTACGTTATGAAGCATTAAAGATGCATAAGGAAAACCAAGGGAAATTAGGTGTCTATTCTAAGGTTCCAGTACGCGATGCGAATGATTTGAGTCTTGCTTATTCCCCAGGTGTTGCAGAGCCTTGCCTGGACATTCACGAGGATGAAAGCAAAGTATATGATTACACAATGAAGGGAAATCTCGTTGCCGTTGTTTCAAACGGAACAGCTGTACTTGGTCTTGGAAATATTGGTCCGAAAGCAGCCATGCCTGTTATGGAAGGGAAGGCACTATTATTTAAATCATTTGCTGGTGTGGATGCATTCCCTATCTGCTTAAATACGACTGATTCTGATAAGATTGTGGAGGTTGTCAAATTATTAGAACCTACTTTTGGTGGGGTAAACTTAGAAGATATTGCTGCACCACAATGCTTTGAAATTGAGGATCGTTTGCGAAAAGAATGCGAGATTCCGATTTTTCATGATGACCAACACGGAACAGCCATTGTGACCGCAGCAGGGCTAATCAATGCTCTAAAACTTGCGAACAAAAAAATAGAGGATATTCGTGTAGTAGCTAACGGTGCTGGTGCAGCTGGGGTGGCAATTGTCAAACTGTTGCTTCGTATGGGTGTAAAAGATGTCATTTTATGTGATACAAAGGGTATCATTTATAAAGGTCGTCCAGTAGGAATGAATAAATTTAAAGAAGAAATGGCGAATATTACAAACAACGAACAAAAGCAAGGGACATTAGCAGATGCACTTGTTGGAGCTGATGTTTTTGTTGGGGTATCAGCTGCAGGTGCCGTTAATAAAGAAATGGTTCGTTCTATGAAGCAGAATCCGATTATCTTTGCCATGGCTAATCCGGTACCAGAGATCATGCCGAAAGAGGCAAAAGAAGCTGGAGCACTCGTAGTAGGGACAGGTCGCTCAGATTTCCCAAACCAGGTCAATAATGTGCTCGCTTTCCCTGGTATTTTCCGTGGTGCTTTAAACGTTCATGCGAAAGAAATAAATGAAGAAATGAAACTTGCTGCAGTTTATGCAATTGCAGGATTAATTTCAACAGAAGATCTTCATGCGGATTATGTGATTCCAGATCCATTTGACCGCAGAGTAGCTGCTTATGTAGCATCTGCTGTAGCATCTGCTGCAATGGAAACTGGTGTTTCTCAAAAGATAGTCAACGTAGATGAAATGAAAGAACACTTATTAGCATCAGCAGGAGAAAAACAACCTGTTTTTGGATGAGATTGCTTATAATTCTTACAATCAATCAACTCAAACCCCTTGTCTAGACCAACAAGGGGTTTTCTCTTGTCTGTTAATACCCCTTAAACCCTATCAAGCTTATTTTTTGCTGGAGAGTATAAGGTGGGGCTAAAAAGCAAAGGTGATAAAATATATGAGTGGAAAATATAAAATGATTGCATCGTAAAAAGTAGTACTAGCATGTGGAAGATCTAATAATGGAATACTATAATGATAAAATCACGGGTTTCCAGTGAAATTGGAGGCAGAAATAATGAAAAGAAATAAATGGAGCCTGCAAGCGACCATTACAGTTTTGGTTTGTGGTGTCGTAGTTCTTTCTTTGCTCGTAACGGATTTACTAATAACTAGAACGATAGCTACGAGCATAGAAAAGGATCAGGAAGAAAAAGCAACAAATGTGGCACGTATTGTAGCACATTCACAACTTGTAACAGAAGCTTTAGGTAAACAAAAGCAGGAGGTCTCTATTCAAGAGTTTGCGGAAGAAACCCGCAGTCTTACAGATGTTCAATTTGTTGTCGTGATGGATATGAACGGTACTCGGAAATCGCATCCCAATCCCAAAAAGATTGGTAAACAGTTTATCGGGGAGGGGAAAGAGATTGCTTTAAACGGTACTGAACATGTGGCTGTATCAAAAGGCACATTAGGAACATCGCTCCGTTCCCTAACACCGATTTTTGATCGAACTGGTAAGCAGATAGGTGTAGTAGCTGTAGGAATTTCTTTAAATGACGTAGAAAAAGCAGTAAGTCAAGGCCGTAAAAATATCTATGTAGGAACATTATTAGGAATAGTAGCAGGTATTTTTGGGGCTGTATTCATGGCAAGGTATATTAAGAAAATTCTCTTTGGACTAGAGCCTTCTACTATAGCTAAGTTGCTTCAAGAGAGAGATGCGATCTTGCAATCAGTAAGGGAAGGAATTATTGCTGTTGACCAAGATTCCAGGATTACGCTGGTAAACAAAGCGGCTTTACGTTTATTTCAAAAGGCTGGATTAACACAAGAACCACGAGGAATGAAAATGGAAGAATATCTATCCAACTCAAAACTAGGTCAGATAATGGAAACTGGGAAAACAGAGCCAAACGAAGAGTTGGTTTTAAATGGTATTACTTTGGTTGTAAACCGTGTACCAGTCTTTTTGAATGATAAAATAGTAGGAGCTGTTTCGACATTTCGAGATAAAACAGAAATTCAACAACTAGCTGAACAATTAACTGGTGTACGTTTGTATGCAGAGGCGCTCAGGGCACAATCCCATGAATTTATGAATAAACTGCATGTTATTCTGGGAATGTCACATATGGGGTATTATGACCAAATGACAAATTATATAAAAGAGTTAGTCAGTCATCGAAACAATGAAATCGGTGCAATAACCAGAGATATAAAAGATCCTGTATTAGCTGGATTTCTAATTGGAAAATTAAGCTATGCACGTGAAGCTGGTGCAAAATTACATATATCAAGTGATCGTCAGGTGCCAGAGCCTCTTCATTCTCACATATCTCACGAGTTGATTACAATATTAGGGAATTTAATTGACAATGCTCTCGAATCAGTATCTACCTGTTCACGAAGGCAAATAGAAGTGCATTTCGACTATGGTGATGATATTTTAACAATAGATGTTAAAGATACCGGAGTCGGGATCGAGAAGGAAACATTAAATCATATGTTTGAAAGAGGATTTTCTACTAAGGGGGAAGACAGGGGACTAGGTCTATTTTTAGTTAACCAAAGCTTAGAAAAACTTGGTGGAGAAATCGAAATTTCCTCAAAGCTATCTCAAGGAACGAGATTTGTTGTTTATATACCATACGATTGCAGGTGATTTTAGAATGATTAGTGTACTCATTGTTGAGGACGATCCGATGGTTGCAGAGTTTAACAAACGCTACCTAGAACAAGTAGGAGGCTTTCAATTAGTTTCTGTTGTTTCTTCTACAAATACTGCATTACAAATATTAGAGAAACAAACGGTCGATTTACTTTTACTAGATATCTTTATGCCTGGGAAATCAGGGATAGAGTTGTTACTCCATATTCGAGAAACAGGGATGAAGGTTGATATTATTTTTATTACAGCAGCTTCAGATAGGGATAGGATTCAAACAGCTCTGCGGTATGGGGCGGTTGACTACTTAATTAAGCCCTTTGAATATGACCGATTTAAAGAAGCATTATCAGCCTATCGAGAGAAATTCATGTTTATGAAAAAACAGCAGGTATTAAGTCAGAAGGAGTTAGATCGGCAAATCCTCTACAAGGAATCAAAGGTAATAGCAGAAGAACTGCCAAAAGGATTAACAAAAAGTACATTACAAGTGATATGGGACACAGTTCAAAGTTTAGGACAGGCTCCTTTTTCAACGGAAGATATTGCTGGTCGTGTTGGGATCTCAAGAGTATCAGTAAGAAAGTATCTAAAATTTTTGAGCGATATAGACGCCATTTTTGTACAAGTTCATTATGGAACAATTGGGAGGCCTATTTACCAATATACCTATAATAAAGGAAAAGAAACTAGTGTAAAAAACTTTCTTTAGATAGGCTAGATAGGCCGCTGACTTATTTTAGTTGCAAAAGTACATTTCTACATTATAAAGTAATGGTCTTAAACAGATACCTACAGCCCGGTACTCGTTCATTGAGTATAGGGTTGTTTTTTATTTTCGACAAATATCAGCACGATTCGGGTGGTGACAGGCACCCAGCAACATCCACAAACCGTCTTACCCCTTCTCTTAATTGCTTTTCATTCACATAAGAATAACTTAAACGAATCCAAGATGATAATTGGTTTAATGGATCACAAAGCTGGCCTGGGACAAAGGAAATGGATTGCTGAATACTTTTCGTTAATAATAATTCAGATGAGAAGTGATCAGGTAGCTTTATCCATAAATTCAGCCCACCATGGGGACTGGTCCATTGCCAATTCGTTGCTGCTAGTTCCTCTTCCATGATTTCCTTTCGAATCTGTAGAGCGATCCGAAGTTTCTCCAAGTGTTGCTGCATTCTTAGTGATGAAAAGTAATGAAGAAAAATCTTTTGATTAAGAAGTGGTGAACCATTATCAGCTAACGATTTCATCGATAGTAGTGATTTCAATACGGACGAATGACAAATTACAGTCGCAATTCTCAAGCCAGGTGAGATATATTTGCAAAAGCTGCGGATATAAATAACTGTTCCAACCGTATCATATGTATAAATCGGAGGGGGAGGGGTCTCTTTAAAATAGATATCATGATAAGCATCATCCTCAATTAATAGACAGCGATACTGTTCTGCCAATTCTACTAATTTTTTGCGTTGATCGGCTGGTACTGTATACCCGGTTGGGTTATGAAATGTAGGATTGAGATAAAAGAGGCGTGGTTTATATCGTTTCATATAGGATTCAACCTGCTCTAAGTCATACCCATCTGGGTGAATATCTACAGTTATTATATTAGCACCTTGTGCTCTGAAAATATCAATGGCAGCACTATAGCTAGGTCGTTCAAATAAAACGGTGTCTCTTGGCTTAATGAAAGCTTGAGAGAGTAAATGAATCGCTTGTTGTGAACCAGAAGTGATTAACAGATCATCTGCATGAAGGTGTGTTTTATATTGGTTGATAAAATAATGAGTAAGAGATTCTCGTAGCTCTTCATCACCCTGCACAGTTGAATATGTGGCAAGTACCTTTGGATAAAGGTCAAACACTTTTTTTACGTAATCTGAAAAATAGTGATTAGGCAATAGATTTGGATCAATTAACGCTTGTGAAAAATGATAGGAGACTGGTACTTGATGGATGTCAGATAAATGCTTTTTTTGTACATTTGCAGAAACATATTGAATGTTTTCAAAATCATTGTTTTCCTTCATACTTGTTTGTACGTAATAGCCTGATTTATCCTTTACATAAACCTTTCCATCTTGCTTCAGCAATTTATAAGCCTTTAATACGGTTAATCGATGGACATTCATATCAGCTGCTAATTGACGGACAGAGGGAAGCTTGTCATGCTCATTCCATTCTTTACGTTCAATTCGGTGCATGACATAATCATATACTTGTTTAAAAAGATAACCTTCATTTTGAATCGCTTTACTCATATCGACTCCCCCTATTCAAAACAATTGTACCACGATCCTGACTAATCTGTTCTACTTATTCCAATCTGTTCTAGTAACTATCGATTATGATGGGAAAAAGGAGGAGTTTAGATGGTCATCATTCATTACATTCTCATGTGTCTGATTTTTGGTACAACATTTTTAGCAATAAAAATTGGTGTAGATGCAGGCGTGCCCCCATTTTTATCAGCTGGATTACGTTTTTTAATTGCTGGGTTGTTGTTATTTAGCTTTATGATTTGGCGAAAAAAAACGACAATAAGATTATTATTTCGAAAAGAAATGTTTTTGACAGGAATTGGCTTAACCTTTGGGACGTTTGCCACATTATACTGGGCAGAACAATATGTAACATCAGGAATTGCAGCTGTCTTATCGGCAACAGGTCCAATGATGATTATCATCATTCAGACAATCGTATTAAAGCAAAGAGCAAATAGGACATCATTCATCGGTTGTGTGATCGGTGTCATAGGTGTCATGTTATTAATCTTTCCAAGTTTCTCAATTGAGATTAGCCCATTCTGGCTGATTGGTTGCTTCGCAATTATTATTGGTGAAATCTTTTACGCATCAGGATCAATTTATACAAAACATGTCATCAAAAAATTTGAAACGACATCACCAATTGCCCTAAATGCAGCGCAAATGATGCATGGTGGGATTCTATTAATTTTATTATCCTTTTGTACAGAGAACATTCAACTAGCTACAGTTTTCAGTCCAGCCTCTATCGGCTCACTGTTTTATTTAATTATTGTCGGTTCAATGGTAGGCCACAGTCTTTATTATTGGCTTGTCTCACAGACAAACCCAGTTTTTCCATCAACCTGGCTGTATATCTCACCATTAATTGCTGTTGTACTGGGAGTTGTCTTATATCATGAATATTTTTCATGGCTAACAGGAATAGGAGCCTTAACGATCATTGTAGGAACAATTCTCGTTAATTTTCAAACATTACGGGGGCTATTTTTGAAAAAGAGAGTGATAAAACTTGCTGATATTAAGAATTAAGATAAAAATATCTTAGATATATAGAAGGAAGGGCACTATTTTAAACGACCATTTTAGAATAGAAAAACCGAAAGATTAATACTGTTTTCGCAAACTTTGTTGCTTTTAAAATAGTATTGGGTTGGTTGATTGGCGCTCCAGGATGCTCGCTTTCCGTGGGGCGGGCGATGAGCCTCACGGAAAGCGAAGCGCCTGCGGGGTCTCACCTGTCCCGCTACTCCCACAGGAGTCTCGCACCTTACGCACCAATCAACCTAATCAGTTTTGTTCAAAAACAACAATCTTTTAGAAAAGAGCCTTAAATAATGAATTATATGACCTGGCGTATGGCCAGGTGTAAAGAGAACGTTAATTCACTCGCAATATGGAAGCTCTTGCCCATCAGACAAAGTACAATCAATTTTAGCTTTTGGTGGGCATTCTATTAATCGTTTTGTTTTCAATAATAAGTTACTAAATAACTTAGGATAAATCAGAATGTTGAAAATTAATTCTTAGGTCGTACAAAATTTGCTTTTTGTTTATATTGTTCAATATTGATGTGAGGATAATGCTGAGTAACTAGACATTGTACTTCTTCAATAAGTAATTCAAGTTCTGAAATACCATCATTTACCTCACCTAGCAAAATCTGAGATAGTCGATTATCTAAGTTATCAGGCTTAATATCCATAAAGTCAATAATATGATGCATCCATTTAAATGCAGGGTGATGGATATACATTTTGTTTAATCCAAGTAATGTAGCCAAAAGTTTTTTTTGTATAGAACAAATAACTTCGTATAACATTAACCAATCATTCCGATCTAAAAGTGCGTTTCGATTGTTCCATCTATTACCTAAATCTAAATTACTAAGTATCATTTTTTCTGCGAGCTTTGAAGGATATATTTCTATATCCTTTTTTAACTTGTTTAAAAGATCATGTCCATATAAACTTCTTCCATAAGTAATCGAGGATAAAATACATTGTTTATCGTAGTCCAAATCCAACTTATTCACTACGTCTTGTATGTATGTTTCTACTGTTTCAACTAAAAAGTTGCTAATTTCTAATTTAATATTATCCTCTGTAAGATAAGTTTCAGACCATTCTTCATCTTCGTATGGAAAAAAATCAATAACTCGTCCATTTACTAATTTTATTGGGAATAATCTTTCTGAATCACTAGGTGGTTCTGACCAAAGAATATGAAGTTCAATGTCAGAATGATTGTCCTGCCACTCTCTTGAAACAGAGCCAGCCAATAAAATACCTTTTACTTTTTGGTTTTGTTGATAGAGGGTTGAAAGTTTAATTGCTTTTTCTCTTAAGTTCATATATTTCCTCCATGGATTATAGACCTTGAAAATTTTTCTCTTAAAATACTCTTCTTGAACTATCCTTTGGTTCAATAAAGAAAAACTCAAACCATCTTAATAATATAGCATATTGTAAATGTTTTTTAATTAGAGTTTACTTTAAGAGGTACAATTCAAGAATCCGATATAAGTGGGATGAAAATGTTCAATATTTGTTTTGTTCGAGTTAGTGGGTCAGTTTGACCGAAGTACTAAAAGTGACTGAGGAGACTTTAAGGGTCCAGGTGCAGGTTGCACTTACTTATATCATGCGCAGAGAGGGAATGTATCCTTTCACATCTCCCTGGAACTAGATGAATAAAAAGTCATGCTATGATGCAAAAGTGGGAGAATTTGAAATATTTATAAATTTATTTAGGTATTATTGGATTAGTGTGTTATGCTGTACCTAACCATTTAACACTTGTAGCATGTTGTCTACCCTCACTTATTAATAAGTGGGGGTTTTTTATGCTTTTTTATTTTTTTACGTAAAATAAAAAAGGACCCTATAATAGAGTCCTTCCCAAATTACGCTTTGTTTACGTTAGTAGCTTGAAGTCCACGTTGACCTTGTTCTGTGTCAAATGTAACTTTTTGGCCTTCATCTAATGATTTAAATCCTTCGCCTTGGATAGCTGAGAAATGTACGAATACATCGTCTCCACCTTCAACTTCGATGAAACCGAAACCTTTTTCTGCGTTAAACCATTTTACTGTACCTTGTTGCATGTTTGTTTCCTCCTGTGTGGATTTAATCCACGTTTTATTACTATAGTTGCTCAATTAGATATCAAAGGCGAAAAGTTTAAACACTTATTCTATCCTTACAGACCGAACAAAAATAATTCTTCTTTAGATTAACAGATAAATTTTGGAAAAGCAAATAGAAAATAGTACTAAATATTATTTTTGCTTTATTCTTCCTTATTAATAGTGTTTAAACTGGTTTTCCCTAGTGCTTAAATAACTCCGTTTTATTGCTTAGATTCACAACATTATAAATTGGATACAATAACAGTAAAACAGTAAAATGTGTTCAAAAAAAATAATTAGTTTATATATTAAAAAGTCAAAACGAAAAATATCAGGAGGAAAAATACATGGGTAATGAAAAAGTGGCATCACTATTAGAGGATAAAATTAATGTCATCAAAAGTGGTGAGAAATCCATTTATTTAGTCGGGCCTATTAAGTTACCTGTTAACTTGAATGGAGAAACAACGATATTCCAATGGTATTGCTGGTTGCGTTGTGAGAATATGGCGGGGCATTTTTGTAATGATGGCTCTTATAATACAGAAAGTATCATTGAAACATTAGCCTCTTCTAATTTAGCGGAAATGCAGCAATCAAGTGTGTTGGTGTATGGCGATTTTAAAGCTTCCAACGATGCCCTTATCCGAATGCACAGCATTTGCCATACTGGCGATATATTTGGCAGTAAACGCTGTGATTGTGGGTTTCAATTAAAACAAGCAATGAAAATGATTGCTGATCACGGTTCAGGCGCATTATTTTATTTAGCAAATCACGAAGGCAGAGGTATCGGATTATTTAGTAAAGCCATGGCTTATGTGCTGCAAGAACAAGGTTTGGATACAGTAGAAGCAAATTTGGAGCTTGGATTTGTCGATGATGCACGGAACTATGATGATGCCATTCAAGTGTTAAAAACATTGCGATCAAATCCAGTAACGCTAATCACAAACAACCCAAGAAAATTAGAAGCCCTTCAGAAGTCAGGTGCCAATGTCGCAGGCAGGGTTCAGTTATGGGGAGATAAATCTGAGTTTAATGAAAAATATTTAGAAACAAAAGTTGTTCGTTCCGGTCATTTAAAAGGGGGGTGTCCAGATGAGTGACAAAAAAAGATCAAGGGTTTATGTACCCTTGATCGCTTCGTAAACAATCTTTTATCCATTCTTAACGGGTAGAAAAATCCCACTGTTGTAAGTATCGCGTTATGAAAAACGAGCATCAAAGCTCCCAAGCAGGAAAGTCAGTCTCCTTCTTTTTCTCATAATCCTTCATCCTAGAGTATGAATTTGCTAGCTTTAACAGGATAAATCCTTGAGGGTGGGATGTTACTACATGACCTTTTAATTCTTGAATTTTAATATTTGCGAACATGTTTGCTGCTTTTGCTAGATTTTCAATCGTGTCCATTAATTCTGGGTTATCTTTGTAATTAGATTTGGCAATTGAGTAAATATAATCAAGTTTATTACTAATAAGTTTAAGCGTTTCGATATCAAACGGTTCATTTGTCATACGATTCCACTCCTTATTTATAAGCATATGGCATTAAGGATAAAGTGGAACTGAAACATGTATTTTTAAATTTTAATATTTATCTTGTAAACAATTTGAAGAGTAAGCAGATTGATGGAATATAAACGAATATTTTAATTTGGTAAAATTCAACTAAAATTAAAGAAGAAATTATTTGCACGATTTATCAAGTGAAAAACGTAACATACAATTTAAAGTGAAGGAATAGAACACATTAATTTTGTTTATGGTTTGATGCAGGGTTTTTATTAGGCTTAGGTAATAAATTCTTTAATTTATTTTTCAAATAATCCTTAATCATGTCACGTTTACGTTTTTGCCTCTTGTCACGATTTTTCAAATAAGTCACCATCCTTAGAACAAGTTTAACTGATTCCTTTATTATAACTCTTATTAGTCTAATTATCTAATTAGTCTAAAGGTGAAGTTTTGATCCTGTAAACTGACGTTCAAATATGTAAAGAGAAAAATTGATCAGACCCATCAGATTGTGCTTGATTGAATTATGATGTGAATGTTCATTTAGTGTGGGAATAAATACATAGGATAAAGGGTTTGAGTTAACAATTATGTAACATAACTTAAACTCCCTTTTTACATTAAAGTAATAGAGACTACTCATTCATTTGCTATCCTCCTATTTAGAACTACTATAATTGGAGGAGATTATTGTAATGGTTAATAGGAAGAAAATTAATAAAAAAGGAAGTATCCGAAGAGGATTATTCATCTTTTCAATTGCATGTTTGATTATGTATCTTACAGATTTGGGAAATAAAACGTTTGCTCAGGAAATCAATTTAGAACGTGGTCAATCTGTTAACTTAAAGGTGATGTCTTATAACATTCATCATGCCGAAGGAGTAGACGGTGTTTTAGACTTAGAACGAATAGCGGCAATTATTGAGAATTCAAATGCACATATTATTGGCTTACAAGAGGTGGATAATCATTGGTCTGACCGTAGCGATTTTCAAGATCAGGCAAAATGGCTTGCAAAACGTCTTGGTATGTTTTACACATATGCAGCAAACCTTGACCATGATCCTTTATCAGATGGAGATCACCGTCGTCAATATGGAACAGCGATTTTAAGCAAATATCCGATCATAAAGTCGGAAAATCATTTCCTATCGAAAATTGGTAATACTGAACAGCGTGGTCTGTTGGATGTAACCATTAATGTAAAAGGAAATCACGTGCATTTCTATAACACGCACCTAGCATTAACATCTGCAGAACGAGAGATTCAAATCAAGGAAATTATCGAAATAGCTAACCTTTCAAATGGACCAAAAGTAATTGTAGGTGATTTAAACGCTACTCCGAAAAGTAGCGAAATGAAACCAATGTATTCTATTTATCATGATGTTTTTTTTGAACAAACTGATGCCAACACGTATCCTGTAGAAAATCCTTCAAAGAGAATTGATTATATTTTTACATCAGACGACATTGAAACAGTACATACAGAAGTGATTGAAACCTTTGCTTCCGATCATCTTCCAATCACTGCTGAGGTCGTATTGGAACGTGAAGAACCATATTTTAATGGGAATTAATAGGTTATTAGATCTTATCGAGAGATTTCGGTAGGGTCTTTTTTTTGCTATGGAAATTCGCTTAGTCCTTGAAATTACTCTCTTACATCTTTACTTTATTGTATATATACAACAAGCCCAAACTTAAGTAGTAACACACTTGAGTTTGTTTTTTTGTTATGGCTCTTTTCTAAAAGATTGTTGTTTTTGAACAAAACTGATTAGGGTGATTGGAACGGATATGCGAGACTCCTGTGGGAGTAGCGGGACAGATGAGACCCCGCAGGCGCTTCGCGCTGAGGAGGCTCATCGCCCGCCCCACGGAAAGCGAGCATCCTGGAGCGCCAATCAACCAACCCCAATACTATTTTAAAAGCAACAAAGTTTGCGAAAACAGCCTTTGTTATTAATCGTTTCGATTGGTAACTAGAAAGAAACGCAGGATTAGAAATTCTAGTTCTACCCAAGTATAATTATGTATGCGGTAAAAATTGAGAGGGGATGAAAAGAAAACATGACTAAGCAAATACAAATTGGAAAAACAGATCTATATGTCAATCCGATTGGCCTTGGAACAAATGCTGTTGGTGGACATAATCTATATCCGAACTTAAACGAAGAAGTTGGAAAAGATTTGGTTCGATCAGCGCTTAACAATGGGGTGAATTTTTTAGATACTGCCTTCATTTATGGGCCTGGACGCTCAGAGGAGCTAGTAGGTGATGTAATAAAAGAATCAGGAAAACGTAGTGAACTGATTATTGCAACAAAAGGAGCACACAAACTTGTAGGAGATGATGTCTTACTTGATAACTCTCCTGCTTTTTTAAAACAATCGGTAGAAGATAGTTTAAAAAGACTGCAAACAGATTACATAGATTTATTTTATATTCATTTCCCAGACGAATCTACACCAAAGGATGAAGCTGTTGGGGCGTTAAAGCAACTGAAGGATGAAGGGAAAATTAGAGCAATCGGTGTATCCAATTTTTCAATTGACCAGCTAAAAGAAGCGAATAAAGATGGCTATGTTGATGTTTTACAAGGAAATTATAACCTAATCCAACGAGAAGCAGAGCAAGACTTCCTACCATATACAAGCGCAAATAATATCTCATTTATTCCATTCTTTCCATTAGCTTCTGGGCTGCTAGCTGGTAAATATAATAAAGCCATGACGTTTAACGATTTGCGTGCTGATATGCCTCACTTAAAAGGTGAGGAATTTGCTAAAAACCTAGAAAAGGTGGAGCTTATCCGCAAAATTGCAAATTCAAAAGAGGCTGAAGTTGCTCATGTTGTTCTCGCATGGTATTTAACACGAGATTCAATTGATGTGGTGATTCCAGGTGCAAAGCGAGCGGAGCAAGTCCTAGATAATTTGAAAACACTTAATGTTCATTTAACTGATCAAGAAATACATGATATCGACAGTATTTTTAAATGAATAATTTGAACAAACCAAAGCCGTCTTTAGTAAGATGGCTTTGGTTTGTTATTATTCAGTGGAATATAACTTTATCAAATTGATCTTTTATATTTTGAATTATCTGTTCATCCGATTTCATTGTGCTAGATTCTTGCGAATTACATATTTTTCCATGAATCATAAAAATCAGAAATGAAGAAAAGTGAAAATTAGATGAAACGTAGAAGATGAGTTTTTGGGAGAGCTAATAGGATGAAAGGAATAAGAAGTTAAACTAGAATATCCCTTTGGTTTAGGTAACCAAAGGGATATTGAACATATTTTGCAGCAGCAATATACCAATGTGAAAATAAACATGTGGTATGAAAGGTTCCAGTAAAGAAGGGTAGGTTTCAATTTTCATTTCTTTCATTTATATCTAAAAAAGCTCGTTGTAACTGAGTACCCATTAATGGTTTGCTAAAAAAGTAGCCTTGTCCAATATCACAGCCAGTTTGATCTAACACTTGATGTTGATTTTCGGTTTCAATCCCTTCTGCAACTACTAATAAATTAAGGTTGTGGGCTAAAGATACAATTGAATTAACAAGAGATATATTATTTTTATCTATAAGTTCTTTGAGGAAGGCTTTATTTAGTGGAACTTAGTATAATTAATAATTAAGTTTTATTTAATAGTATTGTTAGACAAGATAAAGGAAAAAATACGAAAGCAAGCTGTATAACAAAAAGAGTTGGCTCAAAAGTCTAAGTCAACTCTTTCTTTCAGAAAAGGGTAATATATTAGTTAATTCGAAAGAGCACATGGTCCTTCAGGGTAACTAAGGGATCATTATCCTTTAATAATCCCTCTGTTTCCCGGTGAAATGCTATTTGAATAAGCCATTTTGTAAAGCCTGCTACATTCATTGATTCAATTTCTTCCAAACTATAAAAACCTGCATCATCGGATTCTAAACCATCTGGTCTTGGGTTACCACTTATGTAATCCATCGCAAAAGCAACATATAAATTATGAACCCGATTTGGGAGATCTCGAATCGCGACGATACTTTGTACCTTTGCTTTAATTCCTGACTCTTCCTCCACTTCACGGATGATCGTTTCTTCAATTGATTCCCATTGTTCAATATAACCGCCTGGATTTGTCCAATAGCCTTTTCCTGGATTATGAGCTCGTTTTACTAATAGAATTTTGCCATCTTTAACTACGATTGCTCCAACACCAATGCTATAATCACCCCAAAATACATAATCACAGCTTGGGCAAGCTCTTCTGTCTGTTCCATCTATATTACGTGTTTCTAAAGGAGCACCACATTTCAAACAGTAATTCGCTGACAAATTGACCATCCTTTCACTAACAATAAATAAATGATAGTAGTCAAGTTCGACAAATTTAAGTTATATCCTTTTCTTTTTCTTTTTTAGAATTAGGTAATTTAGATAGAAGAACAAGATTAGCAGGTGAAATTGAGGAATAATTCTATAATTATTATTTGTAGTTGTAACTAAGTCAGTTGGAGCCAGTATACTCTAATTGAAAAAATGTATTTTTTAAACCTGAAGTTGAAATTTTTCAATTGTGGATAATAAGAACCAAGAAACTTACATATAATAAAAGCGACTAAAAATTGAGCCGCTTTTATAATGTGATATTATGTTTTTACCTATAAGTATTTTTCAACCATTATGAAATTTATTGACATTCGTCGCATGTTTGGAAGGGGAAAACTAAGCTTACGAACGCTTTCCAGTGCCGCCAACATCTCTTGTTACATCTTTTCTTTCATCTTTTGTCAATTTTAGCACCTCACTTAACTTATTAATCATAACTTGTCCACGTATAGGAGGCGATATACATGAGTAAAAAAAATAATTCTGATCATTCTAAAGTTGTGTATGTGGGATTTGGCGGCAATGACACATCTGAACCAGAAGATACATCAGAAAATGATGAGTATGTTTTTGTTAAAGTAGGCTTTAAAAAGGATAATTTTGAAAAGATAAAGTCCTATACTACATATGCTAATGTGGAAGCGAAAATGGATAAAATCGATGTAGAATACACCCCGGAAGACTTTATTAAGGGAGCAACGATGTATTTTATCGATTCAATGCTAGACAACATTGATGCACATAAACCTAAAGAAATAACAAGAAAATTATATGAATCCCTTCCTGAATTCCTTCCCATTTTAAATGAAGCAGCCAAACAACTAGGAAATACCCCAAAGCAAAATGTTGAACCACTTATTGATGATCATGAAGGATTAATTAAAAATAACATTAAGAAAATTATGAAGGAACAGAAGATGACTCAAAAGGAACTTGCAGAAATAACAGGCATTGATAAAAGTAATTTATCGATCTATATGAATAACAAATCACAACCATCTATCGAATTCTTCCTTAGAATTTGGCATGCCCTAGATTATCCACCTCTCAACGAGATACTTTTCAGAGAAAAAACTCATGATGCTTAAGGCATCCCTTTTTTTTGCAACGAAGTTAAAAATTTTCAACTTTTATTAAAAATGTTTAAAAAAAGGTCATAAGACATGCACCTCTTTCAATATCCTATATCATAACTAACTACCAACGGAAGTGGTTTCGAATAAGGTAGGGTCACTTTACTGCTATGAAATCAAGGCAATTGCATAACATGACAGGTGGTCTTAGCCTCTTATAAGGTAGGTGCAACTGATGGACTTGAATACAGCAATGTTTATGATAGCATTAGTAACGTTAATGGTCCTTTTAATCGAGAAAGTTAAAAAGTAATCTACCCAGCATTTGGTGAGATGGGTGGATTACTTTCGAGTGAAAAACATGGTTCCTTCTAATTACGTACAATTCAATCGACATTGGATAGATAACCGTAGTTGATGCACTGCGGTTATTTTATTTGCCCGCTATTTTTCTATTCGGAATATTCATTGTGATAGTTAAAATGCTCGTTGGAAAAACCAAACTAATCCAAACAAGAGGATTGCTGTCGAAACACTAGGGGCAAACCATTTATAATACTGCTTTTTTTGAATAAACAGGATAACAGGGTAAATCAAGGATAAAATAATAACTTGCCCCAATTCAATCCCTAAGTTAAAAAACAGGATCGAGGTAGCAAAGTTACCTTGTGATAAATTCATTTCTGATAAAATACCTGCAAAACCAAAGCCATGGACCAAACCAAAAATAAGGACAAGCCACGGGCTCTGCTTAGAATTTGGCTGGGTAATATTATGTAGGGCCACATAAATGATGCTTAACGCGATCACGGATTCCACGAGTCTACCAGGTAATTGGACAAGCCCAATGGTTGCTAAAACCAAAGTTATACTGTGAGCGATTGTAAAAGTAGTAATTAACGTAATGATTTGGCGGAATGTTTTTGCTCCAATTAATAAACTGATCGCAAATAAAATATGGTCATAGCCTGTAAAAATATGTTCGATTCCGAGAACGAGAAACTGCTTGGCACTAGTGAGAAAATTCATTTCCCCTGTATTCAGCTCTCTGACTTCATATGTAAAAACAAACTCTTCCTCGTTTCCATCTATTTCGATCTTTGCAACATTTGCATGACTTGGATCTGTTTCAAAAAAAACATTGTAATCCACATTCAAGCTCTCTGGCGTATGCTCGACAGGGAATGATATGGTAATGGATACAAATGGCCGCTCTTCTAATTGAATCGGTTTAATTGTGTCAATTTTTCCTTTGGCCAGGACCCCATTTGAATACAGCTCCAAATTTTCATCAAAATATGATTGCAGAATTTTGTTGTTTTCTTCTGTTATTTCATTCGGTTCTGCATCAATCTGAACGCCAGTTGCATGGATAAATTCCTCCTGGTCAAGCAGAAGATCATATGTAATATGATCTTCTTGAACACGAATCATTGAAAATCCTTCACTATTCATACTATGGGCTTCAACGTTGTTTGTTACTGAAGTAGTTACTGCAATAATTATTAGAATAAGTACAAGTAGTTTATGTTTCACTTATAAGCTCCTTTTCGAAAGTAATAGGAAAATACGAGGAGTTAAATCACACTCCTCGTACAAAATAGTTACTTTACATTGATAAAGATTGGGTTAGAGTAGAACCAGAGGTCAGCCCAAGGATCTTCACCTTTTGAATCCTTTTCAGGCTCAAGCTCATCTGTATTAGTACCACGAACACGGATATAACTATCTTTTTCAACATTTTTAATGGTATAAGTTATTGTTATAAATTCACCATCTTTTTCCCAGCTTTTTTCATCAAAACGAGCAATGACTTTAGTAGTAGGATTTGTATCAGTTGAACGATCTTCAACTTGTCCATTTACTTCTCCCATAATAAAATCAACACGATTAACTTTCGGATTATTACCATTGTTATTATCTGTATTAGGATCCTTGAAGCGGACAGTAACATTAACATCACGTGTTTTATTGCCTGGTACATCTAAGGTTTCCCCAATAGTTGCTCGATTTCCATTCGATTGTGCATGTGCTGGTGACTTACCAACTGCCTGTGCTGTCACATCTAGTTGATTAATTAAATCCCCGGTCGTTACAAAGATTCGGCCATTACGTAATCCATCTAAAATGTCACCATGCTCATTTGCAGCATGAACATATGTTTTTGAATATTCGCCAGGCCAGAAGTCACTGCCTCCTTCTGTGTAATGAACATGTGAATCAGAGGATGAAGTAACCCACCAATGTCTTCCTTCACCTAACATCGAATCCCATAGGCCGCCTACTTCAGCAGTCATCTGGTCATACCCACCCATAGTAGGATAATTTCCATATCCACCACGATCTCCATTAGGATCAAGTGTTCCATCTGAATTTAAAGTTCCAGCCTGATGACCCGGAGAGCCTTCCATCCCAACTGATACTGTTGGTGCTGTATCATTCCAATTACGAAATTCCTCTGGAGTATCCTGTCCCCATACACTTTCTCCTGAAGCGGAACGAGACGGATGATTAGCAAACAATACTGGTGGTACCGTTAAACTTCTCATATATTTCAAGGCTTCAATCATCGTTTCTTCATTATCACGCCCCGAAGCCTCACGCTTAGCAAACTGACTTTCAATATTGTAAAGGTTCTGTGACTCGTCATCTGTTTTTGGAATAATAAGTGAACTATGGTCAGCGGCAGGTGTATCAAACTCCATTCCATAGAAAAGATTAATCCCCGGCACTTCTTCACGTGCTTTTAACACCTCTGGATACGCCTGTTCTAAATTCACTTTAGAATGGTTAGGTCCACCATGATCAGTAGAAACCATCCAATCCAAACCAAACTTATCAGCCATTTGTGCATTTTTCACAATTGGATAAATAGCATCCCCACCACGAATAGGAGTCGGTGGATTCGTCGAATTGTCCCAGCCTACGCTCCATTCACTATGTACATGATGATCCCCAGCAATCCAACTACGATCATTTGGAATGACCTTTTTCTCAACTTCATTGGCTGCAACAACCTCGTCCTTAAACACATTCATTGGTAGGCTATGTGAAGTAATAGCTACAGCCGCCAACAAAGTGGTTGCAATAAGTGGTATTTTCTTGCTTTTAAGATTGATTTTCACTATAATTCCTCCTTTTTTAAAATACAAATTCAAATATAAACAATGAATGTAAAGGGAGAGTTAATAGATTGTAAAACTGTTAGAAGATTTAAAAAAACAGGAGAATGAGTCTATTTATTTGTAAATTAGAGGGAAATTAAATGGGTGATTTGAAGTGTGTTCATTCACCGAAAAGTATGATGAGATATAAAATTAGATTTATTCTATGTTTTTGTCATAAAAAGAGAAATATCTCAAAATATGGACTATGAGAGGAAAGAATTTGTACTTCAGTAGAGTGGGTAGCCATTTATTTGTATTTTCGAGAAGATTTTTGTACACAAAATTATTTTTAATTACTAGTTGACAGGTAGGAATAATGTGGATTATAATCTGATTAATTAGAAAATGAAATAAATAAAGCCGATCGGTACACCGAAGGCATAACCCTTTACTTAAGAGGGTTATGCCTTTTTTTTATTACATTTTCAACTAAAAAGAGGTGTTATTATGAAGAAATTAATTATTTTTGCTTTTATTGGATTACTTGCACAACTGATTGACGGCGCTTTAGGAATGGCTTACGGGGTAACATCTACTTCCCTTTTATTAGCTTTCGGTATTGCCCCTGCAGTTGCTTCTGCTTCTGTACACTTAGCGGAAGTTGTTACCACTGCTGCTTCTGGTGCCTCACACATTAAATTTGGAAATGTTGATAAACAAACCGTTTATCGTCTGATCATTCCTGGTTCAATTGGTGCATTTTTAGGAGCAACATTTCTTAGTCATTTACCAGGAGATTTAGCTAAACCCTATATATCTTTATTTCTACTTATTTTAGGAGCGTATGTTTTAATAAGGTTTTTATTTATATTTCGTCCAACTGAGGAGAAGAAAGGAATTGCACTAAGTCGAAAACAATCGTTTCCTTTAGGGTTAATAGCAGGTTTTGCAGATGCAACTGGTGGTGGAGGTTGGGGCCCAATCGCTACACCAGTATTATTATCCCGAAAAGGCATGAGTCCTCGTAAAGTTGTTGGTACTGTTGACACCAGTGAATTTGCTATCGCAGTTTCAGCTACACTGGGATTCCTTATTTCTCTAGGGTGGGAAGAAGTAAATTGGTTCTGGGTTGGTGCATTAATGGTTGGAGGAATAATTGCAGCCCCAATTGCAGCCTGGTTAGTTCAAAAAATCCATGCACAGTTAATGGGTGTACTTGTTGGTGGATTTATTATTCTCATTAATGCAAGAACACTAGTAAATACATGGATCGAGAATACAACTGTTTATCCATATGTCTATATTGGTATTGCGATCATCTGGATTGTTGCGATTTTTTATACGGTAGCTAAAATTAGAAATGATAATAATATTAACCGAGCGGAAATAAATTCATAAGCTGACTAGAAAACTAGAGGCTCTCGAATTAAGTTATGTTGATATCTTAATCTGGGAGTCATTTTTATTATTGTATTGCTGATCGGGAAGCCGAAAGCATCAATATTAGCTATTAATAAAAAATACTGATAATAAGGAGAGGATGGCTATGGCCAAAGTGGCAATTATTATGGGGGTTCCTAATGATCAATCTCGTCTTAATGGCATTTTAAATTATGCAAGTAAAGTACTTAATGAAGAAAGTTTATCCGTTGAGATTATTAAAGTTCACTCCTTACCAGCAGAAGATTTAATTACAGCTAAGTTTGATAGTGAGGCAATCGTTGGTGCTAATGAGATTGTAAAGAATTCAGCTGGACTTCTTGTTTTAACACCTGTGTATAAAGCATCCTTCTCAGGGATATTGAAAACGTATCTTGATTTATTACCTCAGAAGGGCTTGGAAGATAAGGTAATTTTACCGCTTGTTATAGGAGGTTCATTTGGGCATTTGTTAACAATTGAGTATGCTCTTAATCCAGTTTTATCCGCATTAGGAGCAAATCATATTGTCAATGGAGTGTATACAATTGATAAGCATATCGACCGTATTGAAAATAACCAATTCAGAATACATGAAGAAGCGCAACAAAGATTAAAGAATGCTCTTGATTTGTTTATTAGGAGCATAAAGAAATCTTAAGAAATTGATATCTTTTTTCTTAGCCAAATGATTACTTGTAATAAATCCAACTGGTTACCTTGTGATTTGTACTAGTTTATTAAAACTTTCAGCAATTTTTGAGTGTCTCTTCCATTATCAAATTAAGGGAGGGTAAATGAATGACCCAGTTGCGTGAAGCGGTATCTAAAAGGAAAGAAAAACTAATTCAAAAGCTCTTAGATTTAGGTGTATACAAAAAAGAAGAACATCACCTCTATGAATTAACATTATCAGAAATTGAAACTGGATATCAAAATAAAAGAAAAAGAGTAAAGTTGATTGAAAATCCTAAGACCTAACCATTTTTGTAGGCACATTTTTTCTGGAGGAAATCAAATATGCAAAGAAAAGTTTTGAACGCATTGGACTTATCACAGAATAAAAACAAATATACTTTACTAGATAATGAGTATTTAAATCTTCCTGATCAAGGTTTTTATCGTAAATGTCATCAACAATTTCACATCAATAGAGGGGTATTTAATACGATTGATAACTGGTTTTATGAGTACGGAGTGATAAATGTTGCATATCGAAGAATCTATATATTAGCTTTTCTGGAATTTGTGAAAGAAGACAACTTTGTCCCAGATTCTCAAAAATTTATGAAATTCGGCCATGGTGGACTGACGATGAAACTAAAGGAATTTATAAAAGTTAATAATTCACATTCTATTTAATATTGTGACCAGATAACTGGAGCAACTATTTCACTATTGAAGAGGTTGCTTTTTTTGTTGTTTGATCAATCTATAAAAAAATATAGCAAGGGAGACGATGAAATGAATAACAAAAACCGTCAAATGAAATTAGGAGCGTTCTTTATGATTCCAGGTCATCATGTAGCTTCTTGGAGACATCCTGAAAGTCATATAGATGAGATACTAACGTTTGATTTATATAGAAAATTGGCACAAACAGCGGAGCGTGGCAAATTTGATATGATCTTTTTTGCAGATGGATATGCAGTTCATGATCATGATGGTATCGGAATTGAACAAACTGTAAATGTAAGACCTGATCCTCTAACCCTGCTCTCTGCACTATCAGTAGTAACAACACATATTGGATTAGCATCTACTGCTTCAACTACTTATAATGAACCTTTTCATCTTGCAAGAAAGTTTGCGACAATTGATCATCTAAGTCGGGGACGTTCAGCTTGGAATGTTGTGACATCTTCAAGTGAAGCAGAGGCGTTAAATTTTAGTAAGGACCATCACCTAGAACATAGTGCTAGATATGAGCGAGCGGAGGAGTTTGTTGAAGTTGTCAAAAAGCTTTGGGATAGCTGGGAAGATCATGCTTTGCTGGTAAATAAAAAATCAGGGAGATTTGCAGATCCAAATCAAGTGCATCACTTAAATCATAAAGGTAATTGGTTTTCAGTTAAGGGACCATTGAATATGGCAAGACCGATCCAAGGTCACCCTGTCATCATTCAGGCTGGCTCTTCAGAATCAGGGAAAGAACTTGCAGCAAAGACAGCTGAACTTATCTTTACAGCATGGCAAACAATCAGTGAGGCACAGTCGTTTTATCGAGATGTAAAGGGGCGATTAAAGAAATTTGGACGAACAGAAGAATCAATGAAAATCATGCCAGGTGTATTCCCTGTGATAGGAAGAACAGAAAAAGAAGCAAATGAAAAGAAACAACAATTAGTAGAATTAATTCCCGAACAAGTAGGAGTTGGACTGCTGTCTTCCCTTATAAGCTATGATCTATCAGAGTACCCAGTAGATGAGCCTCTTCCAGAGTTACCAGATATCAAGGACATAAATGGAGCTAAAACGAGGTTCCAGTTAATCAAGGATTTAGGAGATCGAGAAAACTTGACAATACGTCAGCTATATCAACGTGTTGCAGGTGCGAGAGGACATAGAGAAATAAAAGGAACGCCACTACAAATTGCAGACCAAATGCAGGAGTGGTTTGAAAATGGTGCTGCAGATGGATTCAATATTATGCCCCCATATATGCCTGGTGGATTGGATGATTTCGTGGACTTGGTCATCCCTGAATTACAGAACCGTGGACTATTTCGAGAAGAATACACAGGTCATACTTTAAGAGATCACCTTGGTCTATCACGACCAGTTAATCAATTTCAAAAGTTGAATGTATAAAAAACTAATAGATAGAAAGGAGTTCTAAAATGACATTACTAGAAATTAATGATCTAAATAAATCGTTTGAAAAAGGTAAGGAAAAAACGCATGTACTTAATGATATTAACTTAAATGTTGATAAAGCTGAATTTATAACCATTATAGGTCCTAGTGGCTGTGGAAAAAGTACATTATTAAAAGCGATAGCTGGATTAGATATAGAATATTCAGGTGATATCAAGTTGGATGGAGTAAAGGTGATTGGATCCAGTATCAATCAGGGATTTATTTTTCAAGAGCCTCGATTGTTTCCTTGGCTTACAGTTGAAAGGAATATAGCAGGAAATTTATCACTAAATAATATTGAAGTTAGAGAGAAAGTAGATAAATTAATTAAGCTTGTAAGGTTAGAAGGGTTTGAAAAAGCATATCCAAAAGAACTTTCTGGAGGTATGGCTCAACGAGTAGCGATAGCTAGAGCATTACTTAGAAGGCCAAAGATACTCCTTTTAGATGAACCCTTTGGCGCTTTAGATGCATTTACTCGTTCTCATATGCAGGAAGCCTTGCTAGATATTTGGCAGGAGGAGAAGACGTCAATGATATTTGTCACACATGACATTGATGAAGCGGTTTATTTAGGGAATAAAATCATTATTATGAGTGCGAGGCCTGGAACTATACAAAAAGTTATCTCTATTGATTTACCATTTCCACGAAATAAAGCAACAAAAGCGTTTCAAGAGTTCCGTCATCTTGTGTTAGGAGAATTTGAAAAAGTCGAAGAGTTAGAATTAATTAATGGTGCAGGAATTTAAAGGAGGGTCAAAAGTGAATAATCAATCAACTATTTCTTTAGACAAATTAAAGTCTTCAAAGAAAAAAATCGTTAAAAGCAAAAGGGAGTTAAAGCATACCAGTATTATATTAAAGGGATTTATCCTGCCAATATTCATCGTAGTCCTTTGGGAATTTACAGGGATATTGGGGCTTATTTCCGATACACTACTACCAAGACCAAGTGTGATTTTCACTACATTTATTGATTTAGCATTAACTGGTGAATTAATCGGACATTTTCAAATAAGCTTATTAAGGGCTATAGGTGGCTTTTTATTAGGAGGAACTCTGGGGCTATTAGTTGGATTGGCTGTAGGTTTTAGTCAGAATATTGAACAAACCGTAGATCCGACCTTACAAATGTTCAGAACCATTCCTACTTTGGCGGTTATACCATTGTTTATTTTATGGTTTGGATTTGGAGAGGTATCCAAAATATTATTAATTGCAAAGGGTGCATTTTTCCCCTTATATGTAAATACGTTTCTCGGAATTCGCGGTGTCGACTCTAAATTGTTTGCAGTAGCAAAAGTATTAGAGTTTAATAGGTGGAAGCAAATTACTTTATTGATTTTACCAGCTGCACTACCAAACATCCTTTTAGGGCTAAGATTATCGTTAGGTGTTGCTTGGTTAGCGTTGGTCGCGGCAGAATTAATGGGATCAAGTCAAGGGGTGGGGTATCTCATCATGGATGCGAGACAATTTTCTAATACATCTGTTGTTTTTGTAGGGATTATCATTTTTGCAGTATTTGGGAAATTATCTGATTCAATAGTAAGAGTTTTTGAAAGAAGACTATTAAAATGGCAGGACAATTTTCAAGGGTAGTCTCCAATTGATTGATTAACGAGTTCTTTGATCTTAAATCCGACTAATCTTATATGAAAAATCAAAGATGTAAGGGGGAGTTTAAATATGCCTAAAAAAATAAAGCTTATTTATGTTTTTACATTATTTATATTATTACTATTACTAAGTGCTTGTTCAAGTCCTTCAAATAAAGAGTCTTTATCAGAAGCATCCACAAAAGAGATTGTGATGAATATAGGGGTTCAAGGGAAAACAGGTATTTTACCATATGCAAGAGAAAAGAAATACTTTGAAAAAGCGTTTGAAAAAGTAGGAGTGAAGATAAAGTGGAATGAGTTTACAAGTGGGCCGCCTCATTTTGAAGCATTAGCTTCGGGTAGAATTGATTTTGGAGTAGTCGGAGGTACACCGGTTATTGCGGGGCAATCAGGAAATGTTGACTTTAAGGCAATTGCAGTTACAAGTGATGGGAAAAAGGGCAATTCCATAATCGTACCAAAAGGAAGCGCCATTAAGAAATTAGCAGACTTAAAAGATAAGAAAATTGGTGTAGCCAAAGGCAGCAGTGCTTACAATTTCTTATACATGGCACTAGATCGAGCTAGCTTATCAGATCATGATATTGAGATCATTCAACTCCAGCCTGACGAAGCACGACCAGCATTAGATAATGGTTCAATTGACGCCTGGTCAATATGGGAACCTTATGCAACTACAGCGGTGTTTCAGACGGGGGCAAAAGTATTAGTAACAGGAGAAGACCTGAATATTAATGCCCCAAGCTTTCTTATTGCTAGAACGAAGTTTACGGAAGAACATCCAGATTTAACTGTCCAATTTTTAAAAATATATGAACAGGTTCGTCAGCACTTTGAAGAAAATATTGAAGAAGTATCAAAGGAGATAGCAGAAACACAAAAGGTAGAAGTAGAAATCATTCAATCTGTTTTAGAAAACTCTGAAGCTATTTTATCCACAACCACAGATGAATTTGCAAAAGCACATCAAGCACAAGCCGACTTCTTATATTCAGTAGGTGGCATTGAAAAGCAACTTAATACATCCAAAATAATTGAAAATAAATTTGTAGAACAGGCACTTAGAGAAATAAAAGAAGAATAAACAAAATAATTGGCGTGACGGCACTCCGAATATTTGAAGTGTCGTCATTCTAATAAAGTTCAATAGCTAATGGGTGAGAATACTTTTAAAAATTTTTAAAAAATATTTCCAAAAAAGTGATTGAATAAACAAGAGATACATAATATGATAAATAAAAAAACGGTGAAATCCTATAGTAATACTTGGTTTTATGAACTCACGATTAATTACACCTAAAATTCGAAAACTTGAAGGACCTTAATCACCAATGGAATAGGCAAATTTTTGTTAAATCGGGTTAGTTTAATGAAGGGAGAGGATCAAGTTGTCTTCAAAAAATAAAATAGATCAAGAGGTAATCGATAAAATTATCAATTTATTAGAAAATATAGAGTTCGGTACAGTACAAATTACTGTTCACGATTCTCAGGTTACACAAATAGAGAAAGGCGAGAAATTTCGTTTTGCTTTAAAAAAGGGCAATGATAAATTAAGAAGAGTGAATGGTGACTAGTTCAATAAATACTATAGTATTTAAGTAGTTGAGTACTCTTTGGGAAATGATATTTAAAGAGATTGAAAGTGAGCTAGAATCTAACTAGTTGAGGTATACGAATCGGTTAAGTCTCGTAATTATTCTCTTTAGTAAAGGTAGAAAGAAGGCATTCTTTTCTTAGAATACCTTCTTTGAATCATATTGTTTCTTTTGCATATTCGGAAATGATGTTTTTACAATCCTTTTCCGTTATTTCAGTACTTCGGTAATCACCGCTACTTCTTGCTTTAGATAGGTATTGTCTTGCTTCTTCATAATAAGGTAAATGTAGCCTTCTAATAATTTCAGTAAAATCTTCTAGGTTGTGAAGGTTAAGATGTTCAAGAGTATTTAATAACTTAGCAAGACCATCTTGTCCAACGACTCTATACAAATAAAGATCTTTTAATGTAAAATCTGAATCTGTACTTGATCGTTTACATTCTTGATGTACGAGTCGGAAGTTTTCATCGTTATTAGTAGTATCGTTAGTTTCCCATTCTAACCAAGTAGAATTTGTATCACTTATTACCTCACTACAAACATCACAAGTCCATTCTTTTAATGGGTTCAATTTATAAAGATTCATTTTTCATTATCCCCTTATACTAATATACTGAAAATTCTAACATGGGGAACTGGAAAATCCCATAAAAAGGTTATTCACGATTAAAAAAATTACATGTACTTTTTTAATCATGTACAAAATAAAAAGAAGGTTCCAAAAGGTAAGTAAACCTAGTTCAACTAGTTCTAAATTTAGAGTTACTTGATGTTTAATGAAAGGAAATAAAGCCTTTTTATTTCTCTTAATTTTTAGTATCTGTTTTTTAAACAAAGATAACTGTTTTTTCACTACTATCATTTTTAGAAAATAAATACAATATATTGTGTAAGCGATTTCAGTATAAGCGGAGGTGAAAAAGAGAATAGCATCCATAGTTTCGGATCGACAGGTATGGCTTTGTTCTGTTGTGATTTTGGGGTAGTCTACGCGTATGTAGGGTTTATCGGTTCCTGGGATTTAAAGGATTAGTTAACGAGAGAGGTGGAGGGATGGTCAAACATTTTTGAAGGTTGTTTAAAATCTCTTTTTATCTAACAATGTTAACGTTAACATTCCTTTTTTGACCTAATACTAATTTTTTAGTCTGGGGGAAAACCATGTTTAAAAAATCTAAAACGATACTTGCTACTGTTCTATCATTATCAATGGTTGCCGAATTTGTTCCGTTAAAACAACCTGTATTTGCTGAAACGGAGGTACATACTTCAGTCCTATCAGCCCCAAGTGGAATGGGAATTCCTTCTGTAACGCAAAATTCGATTTCCTTGAAGTGGCAAGCAGTAAATGGTGCTGAAAGTTATAATATTTATCGATCGAAATTAGGTTATAAGGATTATCAATTGATTGGTAACTCACAAACGACCAATTTTACTGATGAAAGTGTTAAAAGCGATTCCAGTTTTTTATATAAGGTGTCTGCAGTAAGTGCTGCAGGAGAAGGTGACCGATCTGCAGAGGTTTTAGGTATGACACAATGGTCCTTTCCTAACCTAATCAGCAAAATTGATATTAGCGCAGCGGGCACAGGTAATAGGATGCGTATTGGTGATATGAACGGAGACGGCCGCCAAGATATTTTAATGGTGCAGCCTGCCTTAGTAAGAGATGATGCTCGGAACCCTCGACATATAGGACATTTGGCAGCCTATGATATTGAAGGGAACTTATTGTGGCAGCAAGGAACCGTTGATCCAAGAGTGACAACGAGCGGAGCGGATGAGCCTGCTCAGATTTATGATATTGATGCTGATGGTGAAAATGAAGTATTGACCGTCATGCAACTAGCTGAAGATACAGAAAAGTATTTTTACATTTTTGACGGGAAGACAGGTGAGATTGAGAAAAAGCATAAACTTCCAGATCAAAGAGCGCATGATGCTATTTTTATCGCGAATTTCTCAGGTAACAAAACTCCTCAAGACATCTTATTGAAGGATCGATATTCAAAGATTTGGGCGATGGATAAGGATTTTAACCAACTATGGTATTATCCAGGAAACACTGGACATAGCTTGCTACCTTTTGACTTTGACGGAGATGGAAAAGATGAATTAGTGAACAACTATTCCTTAATTTCTCACGATGGGAAAGAGATCTGGAGAAAGAATTTACCGGATCATGTTGATACTCACTGGGTAGCTGATATAAACGGTGATGGAGAGCAGGATATTATTCTAGGTGGTTCCGATACCTATGCCTTTGACTTTGAGGGTAACCAACTATTTAGAAATGGGGATACAGTAGAGCCACAACAAATATTAGTAGGTGAGTACCGCATAGATACGCCTGGCTTGGAGCTTGCGGGACTAGATAGAGTCAACAGAGGGAATCCAGGTCAGGATGGTATGTTCTTGTTTACTTCAGAAGGTGAAACATTATATCACGAACAACGCGCTAAGGGAGATTGGGGAAGTATCGTACGTCCTTTAGACAACTGGACAGGAAGCTATACCCCGCTAATCACGGCATACAGAAGAGGGAAAGATGCAGACAATCCGAATGGAATTGTACCAAAACTATACGATGGCTACTTTAATCCGATTGTTACCTTTAAAGAACATACGGATGCAAAAGAGCAAGTAATGGTAGCAGATATGAGTGGAGACTCCAGAGATGAGCTAATCGTGTATAATCTTACAGGAGAACTTGCTGTATATATTTACTCGAATGGTACCAGCAATCTAAAGGAGCATATTACTGGTGTAACACGCATGCCAGATTTCAGAAACTACAACTTTAGCAGATATGATTCCCGAAGATACGATTTAACCATTAAAAACCTTGTTCCTTCCGGGATAAATGCTTCTGTAAACAATCAAGCCGATATAGATATAAGCTGGATTCCAATACTAGGTGTAGAAAACTACAATATTTATCGTTCATCAACTGAAAATGGCGAATATACAAAGATTGGAACTTCTACCATCCCAGAGTTTACTGATCGTACTGCACCTTTAGGTACTTCTTATTACAAAGTAACGGCTTTAAACAGCAAAGGGGAATCAAATTTACCGATAGTTGCTGCCAGCGAAACGATTCAATCGAGTGGAATTCTTGCACCTGTAAAAACGGATGAATCTAGAAGCTATAAGGCAGGTAGTACACTACCAGTTAAGTTCCAGTTAACAGATAAAGCAGGTAACTACCTTACTGGAGCAACTGCTAAGATCTATGTGGAAGACTCTAGTGGAATATCTACAAGTGCAGCGGTAGAAGATCATCAATTCCGCTATGATTCTACTGAAAATCAATATATTTTTAACCTTAGCACGAAGTCAATGTCATTAGGTAAATACAAAATTAGAGTTGATGTGGGTGACCGCACCATTTATTCTTTCCAAATAATCTTAAAATAAGTAGTTAAAATAAAATAGAGGCGGTACCGAAAGTTAACTTTTTGGTACTCGCTTCTTTTTTATATATCTTAACCCGTCTGCTATTCTTATTTTTTAGAGCATGTTACATTCTGCCTCAACCATAAGGGGAATTTTTTGAGGCTAAATTAAACTACCTGTCTCCTATTGAGTTAGGAGAACAGGTAGCCTAGGTGTTTTTTCTTAGTCTTATAATTGAGGGTCAGTTCAAGGTTGACCTATTAATTCTTTCATTAGTTAACATTTAAATGCTGTTTCAACATGGTAGAAAGTTCTGTGCGCTCTGATTGAGGTACGATGTAGTAGTAAACGCCATTGATTTCTTTTCCATTACCATTAATTTGTATTTGTTGTATATTATGACGGGCTTCTTTGTAGTTAGCCTGAATGTCTTTCATGTCATTAAATGTTAAATTTGTTCTTAGATTTTCACCAATTACTTCTAATACATCACTATAATTCGCAAGAGTTTTTACTCTAGCACCTTTGTTAATAATGGCCTGAATGGTTTGGCGTTGTCGATCTTGACGTCCAAAGTCACCCCGAGGATCTTCATTTCTCATACGAGAATATTTTAATGCTTCTTCACCGTTTAATTGTAGCTCCCCCTTCGAAAAGTGTGTACCTTCATAGGTGAAATCAAGTGTATTGTTTACTGTTATGCCCCCTACCGCGTCTACAATCCCCTCAAAGCTTTTCATATTGACTTCAATATAGAAGTCAACTGGAATGTCTATGAAATTTTCAACTGTTTCAATAGTAGCGTCTATTCCACCAAATGAATAAGCGTGGTTAATTTTGTCTTCCTTTTCCTGACCAGCAATTTCGGTACGTGTATCACGTGGTATGCTAACCATATTTGCTGATTGATCTTTTGGATTTATTGTCAATAAAATGAGTGAATCTGAACGTCCGCGGTCATTGTCACGTTCATCCACACCCAGTAATAAAATGGAAATAGGATCTTGCTTACTGAAATTTATCTTTGCATTACGGTTTTTTGAAACTTCATGTTTTAGCGGTTCGTGAGTACGATTTAAGGTATTTGCTACTGATCTGTAAACTGAAAATCCATATATACCTACACCGATAATGAGCAATAAACTGATACTAATGACAATGTTGAACGTTCGTTTCTTGCTTTTCTTTCGTTTATCTTGGTTCTCTTTTTCTTCCATGTTCAGTCTCCCTTTTTCATTTTGAGTTAAACTTGTGTATCGTCTTTCTTTTCTTGGCAAGGTTCAAATGCACACTCATTTTACCAAAGAGGCTGAAGATTTTTATGAACTTTTTAAAAAATGGTAGTATATTAAGAGGGAAAAGGGAATTTTTGGATCACTTCGTTACTTTTGTAGCGTTTAGATTGCTAGATTCCTTGTTGTTTCTCAGTTTAAGAGTGGATAATCTAGTATCGAATTTAACTAGTAAGCGTTGTTAGATTGGTAATACATAATATATGATCGTTGTGAATGAGAAAATGTACATATAAGAAATGATTGTCGAATTTCGACAGTCTTTTTTTATATGAAAAACATCATTGTTTTCGAGAGAGGAATTTCTAATTAATGCAGTAAGTATGTAATTCGCATTAAAAAGACATATGCTAAAGTTCCTGATAGCTATGAAAACTTATGATTTACAGGAAGTTATAAGCTGAAAGTATCTTTTAAAACTCATTAAATTAGCATATATGATGCTTAAAATACTTCTGTTATGCTTTAACTTGCTTTCATATAAGGTCCTTAGGTTAATCCTTGGACGGTAATGGAGACAGGATGAACAGAGAGGTTGAGTAGTAACATTTTTGTGAAAACGTGAGCAACTAACTCTAATTACATATTTGATTACGCTAATGGCAAGATTGTCGAAAAGCAAGGAGGCAAAGTGTTCTTATCCAAGAAAGATGATGGCTGGGATCCGAAATGTTTTTAGTATTATCCTAATTACGAAAAAGTGTTTTATATTGTATCAAAGTGGAAAAATACTTTTTCACCTTATTGTCTTGGATAAAAATAGATAAAGCAGGTGGGTTAAATGTATAAAAGGATATCTAATTTTATTTACAGTCGAAGGAAAACGAAAACAACGAATATAAATCTTGACGATAAAGCTGGAAATTTTGTTTTTGAAAATGGTTCAAATAAAAGATGGGGGATATTACTTAGTGTTTTTTCGATAATGGTCATTTTTGCTGTATTAGTAACATTCTTAGTAGGATTAAGTATATACTTTAATCCCGTCTTACCTAAGTGGAAAACAAAAGAAATAAATGAATATTCAACAATTAGTCAATCTGAAAAAAGAGATGTAGATCATTCCTCATCTTTACATACAGCCGCCGATGAAAAGTTTCTAAACAGTAATATCATGAATAACAATGATTTTTATGCTTTCTATGTGAACTGGGATGTAAATAGTAAACGCTCCTTAATGCGTAATATTGATCAGATCGATGTTCTTATTCCACAATGGTTTCATGTTAATAAGAAACTAGAGTTAAAAAGTGATATTCAAAAGGATATAGGGGAACTAGCGAAAAAGCATAATACGAAAGTACTTCCTCTGATTAACAATGCGGTTGATGGTCAGTGGAGTCAAGAAATCATTCATAATCTATTAAATTCGCCAAAAGCACAGTCTGAACTAATTAAGAATTTACATGAACAAATAAAGAAGCATGGCTATGATGGAATTAATATAGATTTTGAGAATATAAACAAAAGTGATCGAGACTTGCTAACAAACTTCATGAAGGAGCTTTATAGCACTTTTCATAATGATGGACTTTTAGTAACAATAGATGTCCCTCCTGCTAATGAGGCATTTGATTATCAAAATCTTGAAAAATATTCTGATCGTATGATTTTAATGTTGTATGATGAGAGTTTCATTAATCCAGGTCCTATTGCTTCTTCATCTTGGTTTAAAGAAAATCTATCAAAGATATCAAAGGACAAGCTTATTGTGAGTCTGGGCAATTACGGATATGACTGGGATTGGGAAAAGAAACAAGGAGGAAAAGCAATTTCCTTTGAAGAGATTATGCGATTGGCCGAAAAAGCAAACTTAAAGATACAGTGGGATGATATGAGTAAGAATCCTTATATTCAGTATAAGGAAAATAATAAATCACACGAGCTATGGTTTTTAGACAGTGTTACATTCTACAATCAGTGGAAAACGGCTATCTCAAGTGGAGCTAAAGGAGTTGCATTATGGCGATTAGGAACGGAGGATCCATCCTTATGGGATGTGGTGAAAGGGAATAAAATTGATCAATTACATGCAGTAAAGAACGGTGATATCACCTACAGTTATGGAGAAGGAAGTATTTTACGAACGAAAAGAGACCAGCAAGCGGGGGAGCGCAACATTGAATTTGATGATTCTGGGTTCATTTCAAGAGAATCCTATCTTTCAATTCCAAGAGCATCTGAGATCGAGCGGTTAAGTAAGCCATCAGATAAAGAGATTGTCTTAACATTTGATGACGGACCAGATCCTAAATATACAAAAGAGATCTTGAAAATTTTGAAAGAGTATCAAATAAAGTCGACATTCTTTCTAGTTGGGAAACATGCAAAACTTAATCCAGATGTTGTGGAGCAAATATATAAAGAAGGCCACGAAATAGGTAATCATACGTACTCTCATTCAAATATGAATAAGGTATCGAATACTCAATTTAAACTGGAATTAAATACGACTGAGCGCATTATTCAAGGTATTACCGAACGGTCGCCCTTATTGTACAGACCTCCATTTGGAGAATACCATTATACAGATAATGGGGATAATCAGAATATTTATGGGGAATCCACATTTCAACAAATGAAGGATATCAATCAAATGGGCTATATCACGGTGAATTACGATATTGATTCAAAGGATTGGAAAACAAACAATAGTAATGAAATCGTTGATACTGTACTGAAACATGCATCTACAGGTGATATCATTTTACTTCATGATGGTGGTGGAGACAGAACGGCAACAGTTCAAGCACTGCCTGAAATCATTGAAAAATTACAAAGTAAAGGGTATAAATTTGTTACAGTTAGTGAACTGATGGGTACAACGAAAGAACGCATCATGCCTCCTGTTACAAAAGTAGAAAACCCGTTGATACAGGGCATCAAAGTTGCCTTGATCAGTGTAGCAACTTTTAACAACATTATTTTTATTTTATTTTATAGTGTGTTATTTATTTTCACTATTCGTCTTTCTATCCTTATTTATTTAGGATTTAAGCATAAAAAACGTACTCAATTGTCGAGTGTAGGACATTCATTTCAACCACCTGTCAGTGTCGTTATTGCTGCCTACAATGAAGAGAAGGTTATAAGTAGGACAGTTGAGTCAGTTTTAAAAAGCAATTATGAAAATTTTGAAGTAATTGTTGTAGATGATGGTTCTAAAGATCAAACCTCAACGGTTGTAACTGAGAATTTTGATAATAATGAAAAGTTGTATCTTATTCATAAGAAAAACGGAGGAAAAGCCTCAGCGATTAATAAAGGGATTAAAAAGGCAAATGGTGATATTATTATCGCCATTGATGCAGATACCATTGTTTCACCTGAAGCTATTTCGTTGCTTGTCGGTCATTTCATAGATGAAAAGCTTGCTGCCGTTTCTGGAAATATTAAAGTTGGAAACATGCGCAATTTATTAACGATTTGGCAGCATGTTGAGTATGTAACAGGTTTTAATTTAGAAAAACGTGCTTTTGCTATGCTTAATTGTGTGACGGTTGTTCCAGGAGCAATCGGAGCCTGGCGTAAACAAGTGATTGAAGAGGTTGGGTATTTTACAGCTGACACATTGGCAGAAGATACAGACATGTCTTTAAGAATACTGCGCAAGGGTTATAAAATTGCCATTGATGAACAGGCATATGCATATACTGAGGCGCCAGAAAACAGTAGAGATTTTCTTAAACAACGTTATAGATGGCACTTTGGAACTTTACAATGTTTTTGGAAGCATAAAAAGGCTCTCGGTGGAATGAAACATAAATCACTAGGCTTTCTTGCGCTTCCTAATATGATGCTGTTTCAATTTATATTCCCTTTGTTCGCACCATTTATAGATATTTTATTTGTTTTGGGAATATTCTCTGGGAATATAGAAAAATCATTATTATTATATGCTTGTTACCTTCTAGCTGATTTTCTCATTTGTTTATTCGCGTTTCGGTTAGAAAAGTTAAGTCTAAAACCACTCATTCCTTTATTCTTGCAAAGGATTTTCTACCGCTACTTGTTATTGTGGGTTGCTTGGAAATCTCTTATAGCTGCCCTGAGAGGGACACGAGTAGGGTGGAATAAATTAAAACGATCTGGAAATTTAGAAGTTAGACAAGCAGTTAAGAAGGCAGGATAGATTTGCGTGACTGTCACCGCTTGAATAATGTCGAATCAAGTATAATGTGCAAAGGAAAAAGGTTACGAACATTTTTGTAATCTTTTGCCCTTTGCACTTTTTATGTTTCAAACATGGTACAGAAGTCAGAAGATGATCGTTTGAGTAAATGCATTTTTCAAGGGGAAGAGAGATTTCGAATGAGTTTACAGGTAGTTTAGTAGAAAAATGAAAAAAAGTGTTAAATTACTAAGGATGATATATTTTACCCACAACCATAACCATATGAAAAAGGACCGTCATCACAAGAAAAAAGCAAACAAGAATTGTAAGCGGAAATACAGAAATTCTAATAAATGAATTAGAAGAAAAAATAGATAAATCCATGTTTGATGTAGAACAGAAAAATGTGGCAATACGTATAAACGGTGATATTTACGATTTTATCTTGGAATATTTTGGAGAGAGAGGATTTAGCAGGTTCTATCATATTGCTGTATTGGATCTAATAGAAAAAATGAAAAAAATTCAAGAACCTATTTAAGCGTCTTTGATACTGATCAAAGATGCTTTTTTCATTTTGTAATCATTTTGTAAATTAATATCCATTTAGAAGAAAAGAAACCATCAAACGATCATGAAGTATGGGATCCTGCCTCGTTATAATATTTCAAATCTGTCAGATTAAGAAATAATACAGGATAATGATGGTAATTTTTGAGTGTTGCATCGAATACCTTGGTTTAACTTCATGAATGGAAGGTATAGTCCTACTAAAACCAAATAAAAATTGGCTCAGTTCAAGTTCATTGAGGGTTTAGGCTAGTTGTTAATTGGAGGAGAAGGCGTGAGACTGCCCCTTAGAAAAGCGAGTCAATGAGAGCCCGTAAGTTACAGTGCAAGGAGGATCTCAATGCCCGCCAAAAAAAGCGCATGGAGCTGAAATGAACAGGTAAGAGCCAAAAATAGAAAAAAAGAGGATTGATTATATGGAAGTAAATGAGCAAGAAAAACAAGCTGAAGAAAGGAAGTACACGAAAGAAAACAATGATAAAAACCAGTCAATGAATCTGGTTATTCTCGGTAGTGTTGTCGGAGCAGGAGTTGGTTACCTTTCAAATCCGGAAATGAGTAAGAAAGTCATAAAAACTGTTCAGCAATCAGAAGTCATGAGAGAGGTTGGACAAGAATTTCGAAAGACTGTTCAAGAGATCCTGACAGAGCAGGCATTAACAAGTATGAGAAAAGTTGCCTCAGGATATATAAACAAATATGAAGGCACATTACGTCCCTCAACCAAAAAGAAATTCACTGAAACTGAAAAAGTTGAGGAAGAATCTCATTCAAAGTATGAAGAAATCAAAGAAGAAAATAAACAGTTAAATGATCGACTGGATAGGATTGAACATCTGTTAAGTAATCTGGTCGAAACAAAAAAACAGTGAGTCCCTAGCTGCTAGAAGGAAGTGAAGGTTCTTACAATGGATAAGCCAGTAAAAAAAGCCGTCAGCAAAGCCGCGGAAAAAGTGTGGGAGCATACACCTGTACCAATTAAAGACAAGGTAAAGGAAACCGTAAAAGAAAAAGCAAAAGAAAAGGTTGTTGGGGCTTTTCATGACAAGGTTGATCATGCTGCGGATAAATTAAGAGAAACCAAAAATGAAAATGCTAAAAAGGTTCATGATAAGGCAGAACAGGCGAAAGAAAAAGTTCAGGATGCGTTACTCACCGCTAAAGATAAAATCAGAAACGTTGTCAATGCAGGAGAGGAACTTCAAAAGAACGTTTCTGAAAATGAAGACAGTAAAAACGTCAAGAGTGCTACAGATATAAAAGGAGTCAGACAAATCAAGCATGTAACTGAACTTAAAAGAGCTAAACATATGAAATCGATGAAGGATATAAAAACGCGAAGCTCTTAAGCAAATCTTGAAAGGAGAATGACAAATGGCCGTTCAAAAAACAGCTGATAGTTCAAGTCTTGCAGAGGTAATTGACCGCATATTGGATAAAGGGATCGTCATTGACGCATTTGCCCGCGTTTCTGTCGTAGGGATTGAGATTTTAACCGTTGAGGCAAGAGTGGTTATCGCGAGCGTGGATACATGGCTTCGATATGCAGAGGCTGTTGGTTTACTAACAGATCAAGTAGAAGAAAACGGACTTCCAGATCGACAAAATGAGCAACAATCGCGATTCAGTATTTAGATGATCTGAATGTCCGTACAGGAGGTCATAATGGAAATAAAAACAATTATGAAGAATGTTTCCGACTTCTTTAATGAACATGTGGCTCCAGTTCATAAAATTACCTCCGTGGAAGTAAGTGAACAAGATGGATGGAAGCTAACAGTTGAAGTCATAGAGGAAAAGGAATATATGAAAAAATATGCAAAGGATGAAATGGTTGGTGTATATGACGTATACCTCAACCAAGAAAAAGAAGTAACAACATTTAAAAGGCGAAGCATTCGTTATCGAAGTGCAATGAATCAAGAGGCATAGGCTAAAAGGGGCAGGAGGGAAAGAAATGACGGTATTAATTGAGAATCTCAAAAAGGATTACCGATCATACGTTCAAGACGAAACAACAAAAGATTTACTTTCACGCTCATTACGGTATGTAAAAGCTGGATATCCGATTCATTTTACAGGGCCATCCGGGGCGGGAAAAACCTCTTTAGCACTTGCCTTAGCCAAAAAAAGAAAGAAGCCGGTCATGCTTATTCATGGAAATCATGAATTAAACAACAAAGATCTCATTGGTGACTTTACCGGTTATTCAAGTAAAAAAGTAGTCGATCATTATGTTCGATCTGTCTATAAAAAGGATGAGCGTGTAACAGAAACGTGGCAAGACGGCCGCTTATTAGAAGCAGTCAAAAATGGCTATACACTCATTTATGATGAGTTTACACGGTCACAGCCAACAACAAATAACATCTTTTTATCGATTTTAGAAGAGAGAATTCTACCATTGTACGGCACAAAATTAACAGAACCATTTGTACGCGTTCATCCTGATTTTGCCGTCATCTTTACAAGTAATCCAGAAGAATATGCAGGTGTTTACAAAACTCAGGATGCCTTGTTAGACCGATTAATTACGATATTTGTAGATTACAAGGATATCGAACGCGAGGCAGAGGTTATAGCTAACAAAGGAAATGTGAAAAAGAGTGAAGCAAAAGCGATCACAACGCTTGTATCTGATCTGCGTTCACAGTGTAACGAGAATTCTGGACCTAGCTTGAGAGCATCTCTTATGATTGCAAATATAGCTGCAGAGTCAGAGATTCCGATTAATGGAGAAAACCCAGAATTTCAAAGATTATGTATAGATATCTTAGGACATCAAATCAGTCAATGTGTAGATTCAATAAAATCAGTTCAAGCAGCAGAAGAAACCATCTTAAAAGCATGTCGAAATATGCAGGTTAAAGAGGAGTAAAGGGGGATAAAGAATGGAACAAGAATATAAGGGGATTTATATTTTTTGTGGAATCCAAAAAGGAAAAAATGACGAGTTTGGCGAGATCGAACTGGAAGGGGAAAAGCGTGAATTATTTCTCATTACGTTCCAAGACGCGGCAATTGTTGCAGCTGAAGTTCCAATGAAAATCTTTCACCCAAATAAAGAAAATGTCATGATGCATCAAAAAGTTCTATCTCGGATTATGAAGCAAAATGACACAGTAATACCTGTTAGTTTTGGAAATGTCTTTCAGTCTAAAGAGGATGTGGAAGTCCTGCTGGAAAACTTATATCCGCAATTTAAAAAGCTCTTTCCTGAAATTAAGGGAAAAATGGAAGTTGGTTTAAAGGTAACGGGAAAAAAGGAGTGGCTTGAATCCCAATTTCATGATGATGAACAGATTGGAAAGCTTGCTGAAACAGTACGTGATAAATCTGAAGCAGCTAGTTATTATGAAAGGATTCAGTTGGGTGGAGCCGCCCAGAAAATGATTCAATCATTGCAAAATAAACTAAAACAGGAAGTGTTTCATTCTCTAAAGGATTCCTCTGTAGCTGCTAAAGCAAATGATCCGATCGGAGAGAAGATGCTGCTAAATGCCGCATTTTTAATTGATCGGAACAAGGAAGAAGAGTTTGATCGTCATGTCAATAAATTACATGACAAATGGGAAGACAAGGTAGACTTTTCTTATAGCGGACCATGGCCAGCTTACAATTTTGTCAATATCAAATTAAAAGTGGAAGAAGCCTGATGCTTCACAAAATCGTCTCAGCTCCGATTAACCTAGTGATAAAAATCGGAGAAAAGGTGAAAGAAGAGGCCGACAAGCAACTCTATGATCTCCCAACCATTCAACAAAAGCTGATTCAATTACAAATGATGTATGAGCTAGGTGAAATTCCTGAAGCAGCCTATAAAAAGCAAGAGGAAGACCTTCTTCTTCGATATGAAATGGCAAAACGTTTGGAAATGGAGCATTGGCAGGAGATGACGAAGCGAAAAGGAGGTTGAAGAAGTGGCGAATTTTACCTATTTATATGGTCTGGTGCCAACAAAAGAAGCAGAAAATCAATCTTTTCCTTCTATGAAAGGATTTGATGGTCAGACAGAGCCTTTTACCATTGTTATCCAGGATATCACGGCAATCGTTAGTCTCCTAGATTCAAAGCAGTATTCAGAAGAGATTATACAGGACAAAATAAACCAGGATATGGAGTGGCTGCAAGAAAAAGCCTTTCATCATCATGAAACAGTGATCAATCTAGCAAAACTTTATACGATTGTTCCGATGAAATTTTGTACCATCTATCAAAACCAAGAGCGGTTAATAGAGGCTATTCGATCGACCAGAGAAAGAATAGCTGCAACATTCAAGGCTCTTTCAGGTAATGAGGAATGGAATCTCAAAATTTATTGCGAGGATTCGCAATTAAAGAAACATGTTAGTGAGAAAAATCCGGTCATTGAAGCAAAAAAAGCAGAGATTAGCGGATTACCTAAAGGAAGGCAGTTTTTCGAATTAAAAAAGATTGATAAGTTAATCGATTCTGAGCTTGAAAAAGAAAAGCATCGTGTCAGTAAATCCATTCATCACCAATTAAAACACTTTGTTATTCAAGGGAATGTAAAAGGCAATTGGAACAAAGATGTGACAGGAAGAAGGGAGAATATGACATGGAATGGCGTATACCTTGTTTCTGAAAAGAATGTAGAGCCGTTTTTAAAACAGATTAAACAATATGAAGATAATATGCTTGGATTGGGATGGCGATTTGAGGCATCAGGTCCATGGCCGGCCTACCATTTTTCAAGTTTCATAGGTGAGGGAAATCATGTCGATAAGAGAATCAATTGAAGACAAAGAAATTGCATTAATTGATATTTTGGATGTGATTCTTGATAAAGGTGTTGCCATAAAGGCTGATTTAGTCATTTCCATAGCAGGAGTAGATCTCGTTTATTTAGATTTACGGGTGTTAATCTCTTCAGTGGAAAGCCTTGTTCAAGCTCAACATGAAAACCGAGACACCATCTCATCTAGTCACTTTGATCAGCAAAGGGAGGAATTAATCAATGCAACCGGGCAGCCCAACAAATGGGAGAATTCACTGGGATCCTGACAATGCGAAGCATGGGTTAGCACAGCTCGTATTAACTGTCATTGAATTGCTAAGGCAAATTGTCGAAAGACATGCCATAAGACGTGTTGAAGGAGGTACTTTGACTGATGAACAAATTGAAAACCTAGGTGAAGCTTTAATGAATCTGGAAGAAAAAATGGAAGAACTAAAAGAAATTTTTAACCTTGATACAGAGGATTTAAATATTGATCTCGGTCCTTTAGGAAGCTTATTGTAATAGAACGCTTAAGGAGGACTAGGCAAAATGACAGTTCAACCTTCGATGCAATCCAATACAATTGTGGATGTATTAGAGAAAATTCTTGATAAAGGTGTCGTGATTGCAGGCGATATTACCGTAGGAATAGCGGATATCGAATTATTAACCATTAAAATACGGCTTATTGTCGCTTCGGTTGATAAAGCAAAAGAGATCGGCATGGATTGGTGGGAAACAAATCCATACCTAAGCTCAAAAGCTTTCAACCATCAAGCAAATGCACTAAAAGAAGAAAACATACGATTATACGAGAGATTGGAATCTCTTGAAAAAAAACTAGAATCCAATTCTTAATTTAAATGGAGGGTAAATAAAATGGCTGAAACAAAAATGGTAGAAAATAAAACGAATCAAACAAAAGAAAATGAATCAACGAATCATAACGAAAACCAAAACAATCATGAAGCTGATAATCAAACCAATTCCAATAGCAATCCAATGAAGCGATCAATCGCAGGGGGCCTAATTGGTGCAACAGTTGGCTATTTAGCAACACCGGAAAATGGGAAAAAGCTGATGGATAAAATTGACTATGATAAATTAAAGAGCAAAGGAACGGACTTAGGTCAATCTGCAAAAGAAAAATCAATGCAAGCAGCAGGTTCACTCAAAAATTCTGCCAAAAGTTTATTTAAAAAGGAAAATGAGTCAAATGAAAAGACTTCCGATCAAGAGGAAACCTCAGAGAATGAAACAAGTTCACAAGATGAAGAGTTAACGAAGAGTAAATATGAAGAATTGAAGAAGGAAAATGATAGATTGAATGAGCGGCTAGAGAATTTAGAGGAATTACTTACAAAGCCAAAAGATGGTGAACAGCAAAAAGATAAAAAGGAGAGATCTGAGCATGATGAAGGGGAAGAAAATAATCAAGGTAATTCCAAGAATAAGGAAAATGAATCAACAGAAGATCAAGTAGAAGGAAATGAGAATATCAGTAACGAAGATGATACAAAAAAGCAAAGTCAAGAAAAGAACCAATCGAAACAAACACCTAAAAATGAAGAGGAGAAGAACGACACAACCCTTTCAAGTAATGATGACACATCTTCTTAAAGAAAGGAGAAGTGAATATGACAAATGAACACAGCAAAACAAAAGACAGAATTATCGAGTTTTTCGTACAAGCTGCAAATCAGCACGATTTCTCACTGGATATTTCACTAAATGTAAATGGAGCAATCGTGACAGGAACTCTAGTCTCTGCCAAAGAATACTTTGAAACTTTAAGTGAAACATTTGCAGAAGGAAGCGAAGTGGCTCAAAAAATAAGTGAGAAACTTGCACAGGCAACAGAAGCAATCGACGATTCTGAAGTCCATTTCATTCACTTAAAAAACGCTAAAGTATATTGTGGTGACAGCAATCCAACACCTTCTAAAGGAGATATACTCTGGAGAGGAAAACTAAACGAACTCGATGGGTTTTTCTTAGGGAAAATTTCTGATGCATTAGAAAATTCTTAAATAGAAGTCTCCATTCTTCGGGTCTGCTGACTCTTGAGGAGTGGGGTTTTTTTATTTAGTAGGTAGTTGAATGCTAGATATAATGTAAAAAAATGTAGGTGTAATGAACTATTTATTGAAAAAATTAATAATCTGGATTGTAACTAGGTAGTATATATATTTCTAACTGCACAGGGTGGAGTAAATGGAGAAAACCTAGGAAGAAATGGAAGTATCAATATCATCCACCTTGCTTTACTGAAATGGAGCATAGGGGGCTCGAATTTCTGACCTCTACGCTGCCAGCGTGGAATGTATAATTTCCTCTAGTTTACTAGGATGCTCAGAAATGGCTTTATATCAATGTTTTTAAGGAATCATGGAAACATAAATGAACTGTAGTTTCCCCGAGTTTTCTATAGTTGGTTACCACAATGTTACCAGAGTGTGACCAATATTTTAGTGTTAATTATGCTTTTGTTGCATGGAGAAGAGAGCAAGATTTTGAGATGTGATAGTATGCCAAAAATAAAAGATTAATGATTTAATAAGAATCCTGGTTAAATCGAAATTGATAGAAGGTTAATTAGGGGTTCAAAAAGTTTTCTATTTAATTTGTGTTTATTGATCCGAAAATAGTATGGATCTAATAAAAAATAATTTGAAATTTTGCTAACGGTGTAATAATTAACAAGAGGTTGTAATACAGCTCCTTTTTTATTGAACTAATGGAGCAGATATATACAGTATGATTTTTGACCGTATTCATAGTTAATAAGTAAACAAAAATAGCCTATCTCCTATCTTTGTTTACTTATTATCTTCAGTAAGTAATTATAGTTTTTAACGTTAATAAAGATAGGGCTTTACTTGGAGGGGTGGGTATGATAGGCTCGCATGCCTGATGAAACAACGGCTTCAGCCTTTCAAGACCAATCATGCCCACAGAGGCTCCAAGTCAAGCCCTTAAACGCTTATCTACGGTTACATGTAAACAATGATAAAAGGTGTACCATATCAATGTTTTGAAACGAATACTGTATATATTGGTGCGTTAGTTGAACAAGAAATGATATAATATGGTATTAATTTGTATAATGGGAGTAGCTGTTCAAGGAGGTACAAAATGATTCAAATACACAAAAAGTCTGGTACTGTAATCATTGTAATACACGAAATTTATGGAATTAACCAACATATGAAGAGTTTTTGTGAATTATTATCATTACAAAGTTTTGATGTAATTTGCCCAAATTTAATAGAACGAGAGACACCTTTCGGTTATTTTCAAGAGGAAGTTGCTTATCGTAATTTTATGGAGAACGTTGGATTCGCTTACGCTATGCATAAAATAAAAGATATATTATCAGATGTTAAAGATGAATACGAAAAAATATTTATCATTGGATTTAGTGTAGGGGCAACTGTTGCTTGGTTGTGTAGTGACGAAGAATGTGTCGATGGAGTAGTTGGATACTATGGTTCACGTATTAGGAATTATTTGGAATTAACACCACAATGTCCTACAATGCTATTCTTTCCGCAAGAAGAAAAATCATTTATTGTGGACGAGTTAATTTCAACTTTAGAAAATATCGAAATACATAAATTTAACGGGAAACACGGATTCAGTGACCCTTACTCTCCACAATATAATGAAAAATCAGCACAAAAAGCATTTAGTGAAATGGTGAATTTTTTAAAGAAACATTAATTAAATGTACAGAGGTGTTATTAAGCTAAACCAGCTAATAGTTTGTCAACATTTTTCAATAAAAAGATTAAAAACGTCATGATATACTAAAAATGTTCATGCCAAATAACCTTCCTATAAGTTTTATTTGGAAGGTTTTGTTGTATTTAGTTAGATATAGTTTTTAAGCTATATCTTGGAAAGTAGTCCTGCTTTTTAGTAAGGCAAAAATCCAATGTAAGAGCTTATTAACACATGCAATAACTGCTACTCTAAAGGGTTTTCCTTCTTCACGTTTCTTATCGTAAAACTCTCTTAATCTTTTATTGCGTGCGATGATTTCATCAGTCGTTTTCTTTTTACGGGCATCACGAATACCACTTTGAACAGCCATATACAAGGCATGACGAAGCCTACAAGAACCTCGTTTGGTAATTCGATTTACTGATGCTGTAAACTTACCAGAAGAGTAAACACTAGGATCTACTCCAGCGAATGCAACGAGCTTTTTGGCATTATTGGACCGATCTATCTCACCAATTTCGGAAATAATCGTGGCAGCGATTTTCTCTCCGATTCCAGGGATAGATTGCAGTATATGATATTCTTCAATTTCTTTAGCGAGGGTATCTATCTCATCTGCAACCTTAGATAGAGGCTCTTGGTATTGAAGAACGATCTTGACTAATAACTCAAGATTAAAAATATTACTCTGGTACAGGTTGTTTTGAAATGGATTACGTAGGGCTGCTTCTCTCAATTTTTTCGCCTTTTCGTTTGCCCATGCATCTGAACGACTCATACATAGCGAAGCTATTTTCTCTGCTATTTCTTTTTCACTCACACTTAGCACGGCTTCTGAAGTAGGAAATGCTAATAATGTAAGCAATGAGACCTTTGAATATAGGCTTCCAAAAACTCCTCTATATTCAGGAAAAACCTGATCCAAAAGGGTATGCAGCTGTATTTTAGTCTGTGCTGATACTTCAGCAATACTTTCTTGTTGTCTAGTTAGATTACGAAGGTTAAATAGTTGAATTCCTCTTTTTTTATAAGGCTCTAACTCTTCTTTATAAAATAGCTCGCAAAGAATTCCATATATGACAAGTAGTTACCAATGAATCAGGAGTTGTTCTGTCGTACAATCAACTTGAGGTGGTCTATGTGTTTTTCGCACCAATGCTATTGCAAAAATCTAAAAATCCGTTTGACGATGAATCATATACGGATGACTTAAATGAAAGATGTATGAAATATCAGAATCGGAAGAAGCTCCAAAGGATGTTCTTGATATGTTGTGGAGTGATCAAAAGCTGACTGCCGTAGATAACCCATATGGTTCGTAGAGCGAGGTTGCATGGTAATTGTCCTCACGTCGAGGAACCGCCTTGTTTAACCTTCATATTCAATCCACAATTCACAATCAAAAATGATTGAGATTGCAAAAGAAAATTAACGTGAAGAACTTGTTACAAAAAATCAAAAGAATCTAGAAAGACTACAAGAAATATATAAAACGCTCAAAACTGGAAGTATAATCTTTGGAAGATTAGACCGTGCAAAACGAAAGCAAGGTGTATGGCTAAATATGACCGTTCAGCCCAATTGAAGAGTATACACGCCCAACGGAAAGTAAATACATATCAAAAGGTAGATGAATCAATTAAACGGCTCATACGAGCTAATGAGAGTATTAATTTTAACAGTGTTTCAAATGAATCAGGTGTATCGAAAGCAACGCTCTACAATAATGTTGATATTCATGAAAGGATTGAAGCATTAAGGCAACAACAATCACAAGCACCTACACCATACAAGTGAAGCGAAAAATGAATGAGAGCAACAAGGATGCTCTTATTGAATCACTGAAACGGAAGATTAAGAAATTAGAAGATGATAACAAACAACTTAGGGACCGTTTAAAAGTGGCTTATGCAGAGGTATATAAAAAATTTTAATTAATGTCGAGAACACGATGCTCTCCTTCCCTGCTTGTTCAATAAAAGGGCCATTGTTGAAGATAGCTTACCCTTTCAATTTTTCTAGAAAGAAAGTAGTCATTTCAAATTTTATAACAATAAAATTTGAAAAAGAAAATACTTGCAAACGATTTCGAGATACATTATGATTGAAACATAAGTGATCCGAAACGTTTTGGGAGCTGGGTGACATGACCACAATAAAAGATATTGCTAAAGCAGCTGGTGTATCCGTTACGACAGTATCTAGGGCGTTAAATGGATACTCAGATGTTAGCGAAAAAACAAGACTAAAAATTATGAATTTAGCTAAAGAGCTAAACTACAGCCCTAATACGTTAGCAAGAGGTCTTGTGATGAATAAATCCAAAACAATTGGATTGCTCGTATCAGGGTTAAACAGGGAAAGTGCAAAAGACCAAATTACCTTTTCTGTCCTTTCAGGCATTAATGAATGTGCTTCAGAATTGGATTATGATCTCGTTTTATTTAATACAAATTCAACAAAGCAGCGAGAGAAAACTTATACGCAGCTTTGTCGAGAGCGTAGAGTAGATGGAGCCATTATCCAAGGAATTAAAACCGATGATCCTTATTTACAAGAGGTTGTAAATAGTGATATTCCATGTGTTTTAATCGATTATCCGATTCAAAGTGAGAATGTTGGACACGTAACAACAGACAACAAATTAGGTGCTAAGAAAGCTGTTAACCATCTAATAGAATTGGGTCATAGAAATATTGCGATGGTCAATGGTCATAGTAAGGCTTTTGTCAGTAATATGAGATTCGAAGGATACAGGGAAGCTTTGCAGGAGGCCGGCATCTCATATAAAAAAGAATGGATTGTTAATGGAAGGTTTGAAGAAGAGGCAGGGAAGTTACAGGCTATTAAGTTATTGGAAAAGTATCCGGAAATAACGGCTATCTTTTCAGCAAGTGATTTAATGGCATTGGGAATTCTTGAAGGTGCAAAAGAATTAGGCAGAAAGGTTCCAGAGGATTTGTCTGTAGTAGGATATGATGACATCTTACTTGCAGGATACTCAAACCCACCTTTGACAACGATTTCTCAAAATATTTTCCAACTAGGCTACCAAGCGGCAAATCTTTTAATAAAGATGTTAGAAGGAACACTTGAGCCGCATGTGATTACATTGGGTACGAAGCTAGTTGTAAGGGAATCTACTGCTAAAAACCACAAGTGATGGGTGGTTTTTAGGTAAAATCCAAAACGTTTAAGTTAGATTAATAGAAAGTTGATTTATTTTTTAATTTTGACAAAAAAATAAAACGTTAAAGTAAAGGAATAAAACAAAATAATGACATTTTTTTGCGGATAAAAACCGAAACGTTTTGGTAAAAGGGTGACGTAGGAATTAGGACGACATAATAACGTCAATACATGTGATTAGATTGGATGTGGAAGCAGAATGGATTACCGAGTAATAAAAGAAAATGATTTATTTTTACTAACAGATGACAAAGGAAATATCCCTGAAAATCATTCGTATGGTTTAGGGCTCTATACGAAGGATACGCGCTTTCTAAGCAAATTGGATCTTCGTATTAATGGGGAGGAACCTATTCTATTGTCATCAGATGCTGATGAAAACTATATGGCTAAGATTTTATTAACAAACCCACATATGGAGAAAGATTGCCAACTCATTTTATGGCGTGAATCAGTAGAGATTGAACGTACACGTTTTATTTACGGAGACGTGCTATACGAAACGGTTAAGGTGAAAAATTACTACCCTAAGCCTGTCGAGTTTAAACTAAGCATTCATGTGGATGTTGATTTTAAAGATATGTTTATTGTTCGTGGCTTTCAAAATGGAGAGGTTGGAAAGCGTACAGGGCAGACTGTTGATGGGAACTCATTAACTTATCATTATGAAGGTGCTGATCAAATTAATAGACGCACAAGAATTGATTGGAATAAGGAAGCGATTCAGGTAACCGAAACAGGTGACATAACCTTTGATTTTAACCTCGATCATGGGTGTGGAGAATCCGTCACTTTTATGGTTCAACCACAAGTAGGTGACACAAACCATAACCAGGTCATTGAACCGGAACAGGCTCTATACCAGTTAAAAAAATCATATCAAGAATGGGAAGCGAACATTCCTAAGGTGAAAACTGATCATGAAGCTCTTAAACGTCTTGTGGACCGAGGGATTGGTGACTTACGAGTTCTTTTAACTGATCTTGGTTATGGCAAGTTTCCTGTAGCGGGCTTACCTTGGTTTGGCGTTCCATTTGGTCGTGATAGTTTAATAGCTGCTTTACAAATGCTATCGCTGAATCCAGAGGTTGCTAAAGGGACAATTTTAACGATGGCAAGCAAGCAAGGAAAAAACCAAGATTCTTGGCGTGATGAACAACCAGGAAAAATCATGCATGAAATTCGTTTTGGTGAGCTAGCCAATACAAATCAAATTCCTTTCACACCTTACTATGGAACGATAGACGCTACACCATTATTCCTTATTTTAGTTTGTGAGTATGTGAAGTGGACTGGTGATTTAGAAATTGTGAAGGAAGTTGAATCAAATATTGCTGATGCCTTAGCATGGATCGATCAATACGGTGACCGTGATGGCGATTTGTTTGTTGAATATCATCAAGAATCAAGTAAGGGAATTGCTAATCAAGGCTGGAAAGATTCAGGTGACTCAATTGTTCACCGCAACGGAGACTATGCGAAAACACCGATTGCATTAGCTGAGGTACAAGGCTACGTGTATCAAGCAAAAATAGGAATAGCTGAGATTTATGACCAAATTGGAAAACAAAAGTTAGCTGTTCAGCTACGTCAACAAGCAAGCAAGCTTAAAGAAAAGTTTGATGCTGAATTTTGGATGGATGACGTTAACTTCTATGCCATTGCTCTTGATGAAAACAAGCAACAAGTTGGAACAATCACCTCAAATCCTGGTCATGTTTTATTCTCGGGAATGCTTTCTGAGGAAAGAAATAAGGCAGTAGCAAACATGCTTCTTTCCGAGAAAATGTTTTCAGGCTATGGAATCAGAACAATGGGTGAAGGTGAAGCTGGCTATAATCCAATGAGCTATCATGACGGAAGTATCTGGCCTCATGACAATAGCATGATTTTACTAGGAATGGGTAAACTTGGTCAGCAGGAAGAAGCAAAAAAAGTTATGACTGGTTTAATAAATGCCGCAGCTCATTTCGAATACAATCGATTGCCTGAACTATTCTGTGGTTATAGTAAAGAGCTTGGAAAGGCTGTGAAATATCCAGTTGCTTGCTCCCCACAAGCTTGGGCGGCTGGAACACCAATTGTCTTTATTCAAACATTATTAGGGTTATTCCCTGATAGTCTTAAAAAGGAAATTAAACTAAATCCGACCCTATTAGATGATATGAACTCTTTGGCTGTTGAAGGAATGACGATTGGAAATGGTCAACTATCGATATCACTTCAACGAAATCAAGAAAGCATTGAAGTAAAGGTATTAGAGAATACAACAGGCTTTGAACTTATCTATTAATTAAACCAAAGGGGTGAATCCCCTTTGGAAATGAAAATAAAATTGATTGTCCTTTATAGGGGGAACAAACATGAAAATGAAAAAATGGTTAGCAACATTAGGTACTGTATCTTTCTTGATTGGAAACGTTTTAGCTGGCTGTAGCAATGGTGATGACAGTGCAAGTGGAGATGCAACAAACTCAGATCAACCAGTTGAAATTACTCTTGCAGGTTGGGGGTCCTCACCAGAAGAAAGTGAACTTCTCAAACAAGTCCTTCAAGATTTTGAAACAAGTCATCCTAATATTAAGGTAAAGCATGAAGTAATCGCAGATCAATATATGGATGTAATTAAAACAAGATTAATTGGTGGCGAAGGTCCAGATGTATTCTATCTTGATGCCTTTGAAGCACCAGGTTTAATTGAAACAGGAGTTGTAGAACCTTTAGATAGCTATGTGACAGAGGGATTCGACATAGAGGATTTTGAAAAGCCATTAATTGAAGCCTTCCAAATAGATGGAAAGACTTATGGTTTTCCTAAGGGCTATTCAACTCTAGCACTTTTCTATAACAAAAAAATGCTTGCAGATGCTAATGTAGAGGTTCCAAAAACTTGGGATGAGCTTTTAGACGTATCAAAAAAATTAACACAAGGTAATCAAGTCTTTGGATTTGGTCAAAATCCAGAACTAGCACGCCTACAGTTTATTGCAGAATCTAAAGGCGGAGACATTGTAAAAGATGGTAATGCAAACTTTGCAAGTGAAGATGTTGTAGCAGGTTTACAACCATATGTGGATCAACACTTAGTAGACAAAACTGCAGCACAACCTAATGAAGTAGGTGCAGGTTGGACTGGTGAAATGTTCGGACAAGGAAAAGCTGCAATGGTCATTGAAGGAAACTGGGCTATTCCATACTTACAAAGTACATTCCCTGATATTGAGTTCGGAACAGCAGAAGTACCAACGATTGATGGTAAACAAGGCACGATGGCATTTACTGTAGGCTACGTCATGAATTCAGCATCTGAAAAGAAAGAAGCAGCTTGGGAGCTTATCTCTTATCTAACTGGAAAAGAAGGTATGAAGACTTGGACTTCAAAAGGATTTGAGTTACCTTCTCGAAAATCAGTAGCAGTTGAGCTTGGTTATGATAAAGATGAGCTTCGTGCGTCACTTGTAAATGGTGCTCGATATGCAACCGTTTGGTCTGATGGTAAAAACCTACCTGTTATTTTTACAAACTTTAATAACCAGTTTGTTAGTGCCTACCTTGGCGATCGTCCACTAGATGAAGCTTTGAAGGAAGCGCAAGATCAAGCGAATAAAGAAATTGAAGCACAATAATAAGTAACCAAGAGGAAGGGGCAGCTTCCTTCCTCTTTCCTTTTAAGGTATACAACTCTTTCTATCGATGTTTGAATCTAACATCGATAGAAAGAGTTATATAAACTAAAAGAGAGGGCTCTTATAAGGGAGATGAAACACATGAAAAGAAAGTATTCACCAGCAAGATTAAGAGATGCAGGACAAGGCTATTTATTCATGTCACCTGCTCTATTCGTCCTGTTACTATTTGTTATTGGCCCTATTTTATATGCGATCTTCTTATCATTTAATGATGTTCAATTATTAGGAGGAACGAGCTATAAATTTGTTGCCTTTGAAAACTTTGCAAAAATACTAGATGACACGAGGGCGAAAATTGCTTTATGGAATACATTTAAATATGTTGTGATTGTTGTTCCATGTCAAACGATCCTAGCACTTATTCTTGCTGCAACATTAAATGCAGGATTAAAGGGAGAGAAGCTTTTTAGAATTATTTACTTCCTTCCGACGCTTACATCCTCAGCTGTATTAACATTAATCTTTATGTGGATGTATAACCAAAATGGTTTAATTAACAATCTTCTTAGTATGATAGGACTACCAACCTATAACTGGATGGGAGATCCTGCAGTTGCGTTAAATGCCATCATGATTATGAACATTTGGTCAACAGCACCATTCTTTATGGTTATTTACTTAGCGGCTCTTCAGGATGTTCCTGATTCACTTTATGAAGCTGCAGAACTAGATGGAGCAGGCCCAATTAAGAAATTTTGGTATATTACCGTTCCAAATTTACGCCCAGTTACTTCATTTGTTGTGATCATGGGGATTATCGGGACATTCCAACTATTCGATCAATCCTATATTTTCTCAGGTGGTTCTGGTGGACCAAACAACTCAACATTAACGGTTGTTTTACTGATTTATCAATACGCATTTAAAAACTTTGGCACAATGGGATATGCTGCAGCATTAGCATTTGCACTTGCATTGGTGATCCTAGTTGCAACCTTATTACAACGAAAATTTTCAAAAGAGGAATCCCTCTACTAAGGAGTGAGCAGCATGAAAAAAAGAAGTGTTGGAAGAAACATATTATATGTGATTCTAGTAGGCTATGCGATTATCACGCTCATCCCATTTTTATGGGCACTTTCTTCTTCTTTTAAAACACTTGAAGAGATAGTAAGTGGTTCGATGAATTTTATCCCAAAGGATTTTACCTTCGACAACTATAAAACGATATTTATAGAACAAGAACTGTTTCCTAGATGGTTATTTAACAGTGTGTTTATCGCATCAGTTGCGACAGCTTTAAATTTAATTTTTAATTCAATGGCGGGATATGCTCTTGCTAGATTAAGTTTTCCTGGTAAAAATGCATTGTTTGTCATCATTTTAGCTGTGTTGATGATTCCAGCACAGGTAACGATGATACCAAACTATTTGATTTTAAAAGAGCTTGGCTGGTTAAATTCCTACCAAGGAATGATTGCTCCGTCTATGATTAATGCAACGTTTATTTTTATGATGCGCCAATTCTTTATTAACTTCCCTAAAGAATTGGAGGAGGCAGCTTTGATTGACGGTCTAAATCGATTTGGTATCTTCTTCAAGGTTGTTTTACCATTAGCTCGTCCGGCCTTAGCGGCACAAACGATCTTTGTTTTTATGGGAATATGGAATGATTTTATGCGTCCATTAATTGTTCTATCGGATCCAAATCTATATACATTGCCACTTGGATTAAATACTTTCAAAGGTCAATATATTAGTTATTGGAACTATATCATGGCAGCTTCTATGATCTTTACATTACCTGTACTATTAATCTATGCCTTCTTCAATAAGTATTTTATTAAAGGAATTTCATTTACAGGTGGAAAATAGAGTAAAGTAGGTTATTTCACTAAAGGTGAGGTAGCCTATTCTTGTTTAAAAAGATAGAATTTCAGTTCACTAACTACCTTCCTATAAAAAGAAGATTTCTTATTAAAGTAAAAGGGTGGTTATCTTAAATAATGATCTTCCACATTCTGGGCGTTATTGTGGAACAGGAAAGAAAAGGGTGATACATATTATACATGACTAATATGTATCACCCTTTATTTTTTATGGCTTATTACAAATCCGCTTCCACGATTTATGGCATACTCATACAACTTTGTTATTGTCGATAGGAATAAATGTCAAGATCATATCAGAACGATTAGGTCACAGTAACCTAAAAGTAACACTCGACACTTATTCGCATGTGCTTCCAACAATGCAAGAAGAAGAAGCCCGCGTTAGATGTAATTATAAAATGAATACTGTGACCAAACGGAAGTTAAGCATAAATTTCGATGCCCGTTGAGGACGCAGGAGAAGAGAAAAAAACCTTGATATATCAAGGTTTTTTCCGGATTTTATATAGGATGGAGCATAGGGGGCTCGAACCCCTGACCTCTACGCTGCCAGGGTGGAGTGTATAATTACCGCTATTATACTAGGATGCTCTGAAATGGCATCATATCAAGGTATTTGAGGGGGCCATGCAAACATAAATGAACTGTAATTTCCCGTAGTTATCTATATTGTGTGACCAAAATGTTACCAGAGCGTGACCAAGTTAGTTTTGAGAGAATGCTAAAAAATATATTTTTGAGATGTGATGGTATGCCAGCTGTAATAAATATCTATATTTTGGGTAATATTACCTTATTGCAAAGACAAGAAATGTTGATGCAGAATAAATTGGAAGTACAAAAGAAAATCGAAGAAAGTGTAAAACACCTAGAAGAAATAAACTATAAATTAGCTTTGTATGAACTTCAGAAAGAAGAAGTTAGGAAAAATCCTAATTATAACTTTAAATGTCACGGTCTGGAGATGAATTTTGTAAAGTAATGTACTTACGTAAAAGAGTAATTCCCTTAATAAAGAAAGGATGTTTATGAACACAGCGGTTGAATTATCGTTACAAAAGTTGCAGAGACTTTTGTAAAAAGGGAAACCGCAATATTATTTACTGAAACATGGTCAAGAACAGGGAGAAATTCCTGAACACTATGATATCAAAGGGCTTTCTCAGTTTATTCATAATTCACTTGTGGGATTAGGGTGGCGCTTATGCCTGAAGTGACACTAGTAGAAAGCATTCCAAGCTCAACGGTGAAAATCCCTTTAACCGAGCCAAATGTTACCCGAACATTAGGCGTCATCACACCTGTCTACCGATCATTGCTACCAACTAAAAAATTATTTTATGATTTTCACAATGAATTCTTTGCTAGAATAGATCACTTTAATAAATAGAGTAAAATTTTATGTATTTTCCAATCATACAGATGATTTAATTCATAGACAAGATTCTTCTTTTAGTAAAAATTGAAACATGTTTCATCCGTAATCACTATTCCCTACGAACTTACAATTTATGTCAATAAATAATTCTACTTGCACATATTTCGGGTATCGAAATATGTCTAAACAATAGGTAGCCTACTCTATTAATTCTAGTAACATGAACCAGTAAAATAGAATGGTAACCAATTGTAAAAAGGGGAGGAATTGTAAGTGAGTATTAAAAAGAAAGTTTTATCTATTTCATTATCTAGTATATTGGCAATAGGAACAGTTACAGCTGTTTCAATTCCAGCAAATGCAGTAGGCAATGGGCCAAACACGGGGAATGGTTCCATTCAAACATCGATTTTACATACATATGAAAGCATGGTTGATTATTTGAAAACCCAAGATTCCAAGCAAGCTACGATGGAGCTTGAAGTCATTGGGCAAACGGTTAAAGGCCGTGATATTTACTTGGCCAAATACTTATCAAACCCTGATAATCCAACAATATTATTTTTAACCCAGCAGCATGGTAACGAGCAGCTCACCACTGAAGGGGCACTTGAATTTATTAAACACTTAGGCACGAACAAACTTAAAGATGTCCTGGATCATGTAAATGTGCTAGTGATCCCGATGTTAAATGCTGATGGAGCGATGGGTGATGTTAACTTCTCACTTGATAACTATTTAGCTGACGGTGATCGTCACTTAACACGATATAATGCAAATGAAGTTGATTTAAATCGTGAACATGATAAGCCTGTCAACGAGATGGAGGCTGAGGTAAGAGCACTTCATGAAAATGTGTTTTCGAAATATGATATCGATTATATGATTGATTTACATCATCAAGGAACACGCAGTCAAACAGATGGTGAGCTGGTATCTGGTTCTATCCTCTATCCAACTAATTCGGAAGTAAAACCAGAGGTATTAGAAGGTTCTAAAAAACTCGGGGCAGTGGTATACAATACCCTTGAAGATACGGGCTGGGGGCATATCGGCAAATATAACGGAGGGGATGGCGCAAATATCGGACGGAATGGTGCTGCAGTCCGTTATGATATCTCAACGTTACTTTTTGAAATGCGCGGTATGTCAGATCACTATATCGAGTCTTATGCACTTGGTCAAAAAAGCAATGGTTATTTAATCAAACAAACGATTACGACTTTGAATGCAGCAGTTAATGCAATTGCTGATGGATCAATTAAAACGGCTGATACAAGCTTCTGGGATACTCTCCCAACGCAAACAAATAGAGCGGAAGAGGAAGACGAATAAAGTGAGACTTCCATCAGTGGGGTTTTCTCGAAGTACAGGATTACGATTGCCGACTTTGCCACAGGACGTGGCGAAGTCGGCAATCCCCTACTGATGGTTATAAAACTCCCTTCATTAATGGAAGGGAGTTTTTATTAAGGTTCTTAAGATAGTGAATAATTGCACTTAAAGTAACTAGGGCTAGAGTTCAATAAATGCGAGCCAGCTTTAACAGCCTTGGATCTTCAACAATCGGACTGTTTTCTTGAATATGAGAAGGGATTAATCGTAAGTAAATCGAAGTTAATCAGAAGATGTTATTTTAGTTGAGTATCAAGACATACTACTCAACATTAAGGTGGAAATCGATTATGAACGACACACAGACATTACGAGGACTCACCACAGTTAGTTTTTGGACGGATGATCTAATAGCAGCAAAGAAGTGGTACGCCGAGCTATTGGGCATCGAACCATACTTCGAACGTCCAGGATATGCCGAGTTTCGACTCGGCGATTACCAGCACGAACTGGGCCTGATCGATAGCAGCTACGCGCCCGATAGTTCAGCGACCGGCCCGTCCGGTGCTGTAGTGTACTGGCACGTCGACGATGTAACAGCAACTTTCAAGCAATTGCTGTCTATGGGAGCGAAAGAGTACGAGGAACCCACAGAGCGCGGAGAGGGGTTCATCACTGCTTCCGTGGTCGATCCCTTTGGGAACATCCTAGGCATTATGTACAATCAGCACTATTTGGAAGTACTGGGTTCTACCAGAAAAGCGTGACCCTAGCCGTCGTCATGCACAGTTCATCAAGGCTTGAAGTTATGGACTATTCCAGATTAGGGCGCGATAGTGGAACAAGAAGTAAGAGGGTGATACATATTGTACATGACTAATATGTATCACCCTCTATTTTTATGGATTTATACAATTTAAGTCTTGATAAAAAGAGCGCCTTTTTGTCATTCCGAACGTGTCGCTTCGGCACTAAATGGACCAATTACGGCATTTGGTACGAAAGTTTAAAAAAGGACAGTAAATTATTGCTAAAATGAAAGTGATATTAATTTGACATTAGGGAGGAATGAGATTTGGAAAGAAATCGTACTATGATGCAATTTTTTGAGTGGCATGTTGCACCTGACGGATCGCACTGGAGTCAATTAAAAGAAATGGCACAAGTACTAAGTAAAGTATGGATTAATACATTGTGGATTCCCCCCGTAACAAAAGGTCAATCGTCACAAGACACTGGTTATGGTGTCTATGACCTATACGATCTAGGCGAGTTTGATCAAAAAGGAACAGTTCGAACAAAGTATGGAACAAAAGACGAGTTAATAGATGCTATTTACGAGTGTCATAAATATGACATACAAGTTTATGTAGATTTAGTGTTAAATCATAAAGCTGCGGCTGATGAAACAGAAGTCTTTAAGGTTGTTGAAGTAAATCCGCAAAATCGTAAAGAAGTTATTTCGGAACCATTTGATATTGAAGGCTGGACTAAATTCACTTTCCCAGGTCGAGGAAGTCAGTACTCTTCGTTTAAATGGAACTTCGAACATTTTAACTGCACTGATTATGATAATAAAACTGGGAAAATGGGAATTTATCGAATTTTAGGAGACAATAAAAATTGGAATGAGAATGTAAGCGACGAATTTGGAAACTATGATTATTTGATGTTTGCAAATATTGACTATAACCATCCTTCGGTGATAGAAGAGGTTATTAAAGCAGGAAAATGGATCATAGATACTTTGCAATGTGACGGGTTTCGGTTAGATGCCATTAAACATATTAAGAATGATTTTCTTCGTGACTTTGTAACAGAAATGTTGCGACATCGAGGAAAAGAATTTTATTTCGTAGGAGAGTTTTGGGATTCAGATGTAAGAGAAAGTCAGGAGTTTTTAGATTCTATAGATTATAGAATTGATTTATTTGATGTAGCACTACATTATAAATTACACTCTGCATCAAAAGCAGGTCGCCATTTTAACCTCGCTACCATTTTTGATAAAACCCTCGTCCAATCTCACCCTCATGATGCAGTAACATTTGTAGATAATCACGATTCACAGCCTAATGAGGCACTTGAGTCTTGGATAGAAGATTGGTTCAAACAAATTGCATATGCCATCATTTTACTTCGAAGAGATGGATACCCTGTTGTATTTTATGGTGACTACTTTGGTATTGCTGGTGATAATCCTATCCCTGGTAAAAAAGTAGCAATTGATCCCCTTTTAAACGCTCGTTATCATTATGCATACGGAGATCAGGATGATTATTTCGACCATCCTAATACGATTGGTTGGGTACGACTAGGAACAACCACGATTGAGCGATCCGGCTGTGCTGTTATTATCTGTAATAGTGATGGAGGCAACAAAAAAATGTTTGTGGGGACTGAACGTGCTGGAGAAGTATGGGTGGATATAACTCGAAATAGAAATGATCAAATTAGCATTGACGATAAAGGATTCGCAATGTTCCCTGTTAATGGTGGAAGTGTTTCGGTATGGGCCTTACCTGAAGAATAATATGATAGTAAGTTTCCTTAAATAAAGTTAACTATTTAAATGGAAGCTCATGTTTATAATGGTGAATTTGAAGGTGAGAAAATTGTTGGAAACGGAGTCACAACTGCTTTACTTAAAAGAAACGGATTACAAGTAATTTAGAAGAACAATTTTCCGATAATATCCGTTAAGATAAATTAATTGATTTTCAATTAAAGGGAGCGATTGTTGAACAAGAATTAAAAGGGTGGTACATACTATACATGACTAATCTGTATCACCCTTTATTTTTTGACTTTTTACGATTTAGGTCTTGATAAACAACTAAGTCACCAATAAATTTCCGGAGCTACTAATTATAGATATTCCAAACGGCACCGTCCTAGATGGAGAAATAATTGTAACAGACTAACAAGGGGAACAAAGTGTGACCAAAAGGTATTTTTGGCAGTTTGAATGGTTACTAGATAAAAACAAATAAAAAGGGGAAACCCTTATATATCAAGGATTTCCCCTCTTCAATTTGTGATGGAGCATAGGGGGATCGAACCCCTGACCTCTACGCTGCCAGCGTAGCGCTCTCCCAGCTGAGCTAATGCCCCACGATAATAATCTAATTTGGGAACTAAAAATATTATACTATATTTACAATAGAATACAAGATTCTTAACATGAAATCTATTAATGAATTATGCAACCTCCTTTCATTAACACCTCATCTAATTCCCCAACCTAATTAACTGCCTACATAAACACCAAAAATAAACCCACCAATAAAATATTTCATTAGGTTAATAAACACCAGGTATAATATAATAAAAAAGGAAATAATGGAACATGGAAAATTCTACATATAAAGAAGGTGCTAAAATGCTAGAAATGATCAAACACCTAAAGCCTTACAAAACACAGCTTTTCCTCGTCTTTCTCTTTTCATTAGTTGCTATCTTATTCGAACTATACTTACCAACACTAATGGCTGATATTGTCGATGTAGGAATCGTAAATGAGGATGTACCATTCATCTTAAAAACTGGGGGCTGGATGTTGGTTTGTACCATTATGTCAATTCTATTAATGGTAGGGGTCAGCTATTTTGCTTCAAAGGTATCGTTAGGCTTTGGCCGTGATATGCGCAGAAAACTGTTTGTCCATATTGAACATTTCTCTCTACAAGAATATGAGAAATTTGGGTCAGCCTCGTTAATTACAAGAACGACAAATGACGTAAAGGTTGTTCAAGATGTCATTAATATGATGCAGCGCATGATGACAAGAGCTCCATTAATGCTAGTTGGCGGAGTTTTGCTGGCTGTGTCGCGAGATCGTTATCTTTCACTCGTCTTCCTCGCTGCTTTACCTATCTTAGCACTAGTGATTTTTATCGTCGCTCGAAAAGCCATCCCGCTTTTTTCAGTTCAGCAGAAAAAAACAGATCGTTTAACCCTTATTCTCCGAGAAGTATTAACTGGGATTCGAGTTGTTAGAGCGTTTAATCGAGTTGAGTTCGAGAGAAGTCGCTTTAATGTTGCGAATGAAGAATTTCGTGATACGGGAATTAAAGTTGGGAAACTGATGGCGTTAATGTTTCCGATTATGCTTATTATCATGAATTTCACCAACATTGCAATTGTCTGGTTTGGTGCGATTCGAATTGATCAAGGAGATATGCAGGTTGGGAATTTATTAGCGTTTATCCAATATGCCGCGATGATTTTATTTTCATTGATCATGCTTTCAATGGCGTTTATTATGATTCCGCGTGCGCAAGTATCTGCAAAGCGGTTAAATGATGTTTTATTAACAAAGCCAATGATTAAAGATCCGGAACAAGCAGTACAATCAAGTGATGCGGAAGGAATCATCGAATTTAAAGATGTGACGTTTCGATATGAGGGTGCTGAAAAGCCTGTTCTTGAAGGAGTTTCTTTTTCAGCTAAGCCAGGTGAAACAACAGCGATTATTGGTAGTACAGGGGCAGGGAAATCGACATTACTTCAACTTATTCCGCGATTCTATGATGTCGAGAGTGGCTCGATTTTAATTGATGGTGTGAATATTCAAAGTATGACACAAAGTGCACTTAGAGAAAAGATCGGTTATGTACCACAAAAGGCTACTTTATTTAGTGGAACAATTGCTGAAAATATACGCTATGGAAAAGAGGACGCAACAGAAGCAGATATTGTTGGAGCATTAGAAACAGCCCAAGCGACCCAATTTGTTCAATCACGAGAGCATGGGATTGAAAGCAACCTTGAGCAAGCAGGAGTTAATCTATCTGGTGGACAAAAGCAGCGTTTATCGATCGCACGTGCTCTTGTGAGAAAGCCTAAGATTTACTTATTTGATGATAGCTTTTCGGCTCTCGATTATAAAACAGATAGTATGCTCAGACAGGCACTAAAAACAGAAACATCACATGCGACGATTATAATTGTTGCCCAACGAGTAAATACCGTTAAGGATGCAAATAAAATTATCGTTTTAAATGAAGGGGAAATTGCTGGTGTTGGGACACATCAGGAGCTATTACATGAAAATGCAATCTATCAAGAAATTGTAGCATCTCAAGAAAATGGGGAGGCGAGTGCATGAGCAAAATGAAAGGTCCAGGTGGTCCTCCGATGCGTCACGGACCAGGGATGGTCGGTGAAAAACCAAAGGATTTTAAGAAAACATTTAAAAGACTATTTGGGTATTTAAAGCCATGGAAAAATCGGATGATCCTCGTAGCAGTGGCAGCGATTTTTTCAACGTTATTCAATGTCATTAGTCCAAAGCTATTAGGAGATGCAACTTCATCCATTTTTGATAGCTTTACAGCGGGAACCTCAATTGATTTTGAATTTATTGCTAGAATCCTCCTACTGCTTATTGGATTATACCTTTTATCTTCTTTGTTTTCGTATGTTCAACAATATGTGATGGCTAGTATTTCTCAACGAACGGTTGCCCAACTACGAAAAGAAGTTAATGAAAAGCTATCGCGCTTACCGCTAAGTTATTTTGACAAACACTCACATGGTGATTTGTTAAGTAGAGCAGTTAATGATATTGATAGTGTTAATACAGCGTTGCAACAGGCACTTACACAAATTATTAATTCAGTGATTTCAATTATTGGGATTATTATTATGATGCTTATCATCAGTCCACTTTTAACCCTAGTGGTTTTGATCACAATTCCTCTTAGTTTATTTGTCGCACAATTTGTGACGAAGTTTTCTCAGAAGCACTTTGTGAAACAACAGGAGGAGCTAGGGAATATTAATGGACATATTGAAGAAATGTTTACCGGACATCAAGTTGTAAAGGCATTTGGACATGAAAAAAAATCGATTGCTGAATTTGATGAGATTAATGATCGCTTGTATCATTCAAGTTGGAAGGCACAATTCATCTCAGGGCTAATGATGCCGTTAATGGGCTTTGTTGGGAATTTAGGATTTATTATCGTTTCGATCTCCGGTGGTCTGCTAGTTTTAAATGGAAGCATCCGCGTCGGTGACGTTCAAGCGTTTATTCAATATACTCAGCAAATCTCTCATCCGTTAGCACAGGCTGCAGGAATTGCGAACATGATTCAAGTGGCCATTGCTTCGGCTGAACGTGTTTTTCAATTACTAGATGAAGCAGAAGAAAAACAGGAAGAGGCTGCACCAATTGATGTTGAAAGGCTACAGGGGCGGGTGGTCTTTGATCATGTACATTTCGGTTATGAAAAAGATCAGCCGATCATCAATGATGTAAGTCTTGAGGTGAAAGAGGGCCAAACCGTTGCGATTGTTGGGCCAACCGGTGCCGGAAAAACAACGATTGTCAATCTGTTGATGAGATTTTACGAGTTAGACCAAGGTTCAATAAAAATCGATGGTGTAAGCTTAACAGATATGAGCAAAGAACAGGTGCGCAGTCTTTATGCGATGGTGTTGCAGGATACGTGGCTGTTTAATGGAACGATTGCTGAAAATATTGCCTATGGTAGTGGATTTGCTACAGATCAGGAAATCGAGGAAGCAGCAAGAAATGCTTATGCAGATGACTTTATTCGTACACTTCCAGATGGCTATGACACTGTGTTGGGTGAGGATGCAACAAATTTATCACAAGGACAACGACAGCTGCTCACAATTGCCCGTGCGATCATTGCCAAGCCTAAAATCCTGCTCCTTGATGAAGCAACAAGTAGTGTTGATACACGTACAGAAATGAAAATTCAAAAAGCGATGACTAAGCTATTGGAAGGAAGAACAAGCTTTGTTATTGCCCATCGTTTATCAACAATCAGGGATGCAGATCTCATTCTTGTCATGAATCAAGGAGACATTATTGAAAAGGGAACACATGAAGAACTACTTAAACAAGGTGGTTTTTACGCAGACTTATATGAAAGTCAATTTTCACATAGTGAGACTGCATCATAAAAAAGAAGCAGGGATAACGTTATTAGTGTGGAATGTGAAGGGGAAGTAGATACAAAGGGGAGAGGGAGAAAATGGCTTACTTAGTAGAACTCGTACTTGATGAGAAAGCAACATTAGGGGAAGGTCCTCACTGGGATCATCAAGAAAACAGATTGTATTGGGTAGATATTATTGGAAAGAAGCTTCACGCTTTTGACCCAGTCACTAATAAAAATCGAACATTGCAATTCGATCAATATATAGGGGCCGTAGTTCCAGGAAAAACAGGTCAACTAATCCTAGCAATGCAGAATGGAATCTATCGGTATGAATTAGAATCAAAGCTTCTCACTCTCATAGCAGATCCTGAATCTGATAAACCGAATAATCGTTTCAATGATGGGAAATGTGACCCTACTGGCAGATTTTATGTCGGAACAATGGATCTAAACGGCAAAAAAGGCAGCGGAGCATTGTATCGTCTAGATCGTGATGGTCAACTATCAAAAATGCTGTCATCGGTGACGATCTCCAATGGTCTTGCCTGGAGTCCGGACGGGAACGAGATGTATTTTATTGATACCCCAACAGGTGAAGTTGCAATTTATCACTATAATCAACAATCTGGTGATCTTTCCTACAAGCAACCTGCGGTGAAAATTCCACAAGAAATGGGTTCACCAGATGGGATGACAATCGATCAAGAGGGGATGATTTGGGTTGCGCACTGGGGAGGCTCACGAGTAACACGTTGGGATCCACACTTAGGTAAACAACTAGATGAAGTCATCGTGCCAGCTAAAAATGTGACATCATGTGCATTTGGTGGAGAGAACTTGGATGAACTGTACATCACAACAGCACGCCAAGGGATGAATGATGACGAATTGTTAAAGTTCCCACAATCAGGTGGTTTGTTTATGGTTAAAACAGATGTACAAGGCGTACGCGGGAATCATTATCGTAGTAGCAAATAAGGTACCAAAACGAAAGAGCCAGTATGATATGCTGGCTCTTTCGTTTTTACCTAAGTATTTCATTTTAATAATAAGGGTAATAAGGTGGATAATATGGGTATGGATATGGGTATGCGTAAGGTAATAATGATAATGCCGCTAATGCAGCAATCGGAAAAAACTGTCGTCTAAAGCGTCTAAACCGTCTTCGTGGACCACCATAACCACCATAACCACCATATCGTTGATCTTCGAAATCGTCTCTTTCTTGCTCCGTTGCATCTTCACCAACTAAAACAGAAACACCATTATCGTCAACACCTTCAATAATCCCATCAAAAGAGCTACCATCTTGCATTGTTAAAACAACGTGATGGTACATATAACTTTTGCATTTTCCATGTATATTTCTTGTGAAATCAGTTTCATCATAATAATTGTAGCCTTCTACAGACATCTTTCTCATCTCCTCTCAAAATACATGATATTCGTCTAGTGAGAGGAGGTTACAATTTTTTATAAGGAAAATTATTTTCTGTAAATTGATCAAAATATTCGAAAGAGAAGCCGATATAAATGGAATTATTTCTTTAATCCCAAAAGTAGCCATATGAACTTCCGTTAACCTCAAATAATCGAGTAATTGCCTGTATGAAAGGTAATAATGTATAACTAACTGCAAGAAATTGAAAAGTAATGCTCAAAAAATCTTTTTCGATCCACCTCAATAGCAATCTCCCAATTTCCTCTTACATCTGCATGAAAACTCATCATTCCAAGATTCTGCTTATTATAGATATCAACATCAATAAAACCTCGTTGATACTTACATAGCTCTGGTTCAAACAAACAGGCACCAGCAAGTGGATCATGAAAAGTCATATCATTTTTTTCAAGCCAAGGTGAACCAAAATCTTCAACTGCTTTCATTAAATTAGAGCTAAAAAGGTCAACCTTCTCATCCCGTTTTAGCACAAGCCTTGTAGTCACGTTGAGGGCAAAGGTTCTATGAATAGGAACGTTTGTATTGTAAACAATCGCACTAGCATGTGGATCCAACCATGAATTCCAATTAGCCATTGGCATATCTAAGCTAGTTTCTAATTCCTCAGAAAATACCCCGCACATGATATGAAGTTCTTTGAGCAAACAAGGGATTTCAGGATCAATTAGAAAAAGCAACGCAATATTTGTTAGATGTCCTACAGCTAGAAGTGAGATTTCATGTGGATTTTCATGGATAGTCTGACGCATAAAATCTACGGCTTGATTCTTTTTAAAAGAAGAATCATGATACCAATTTGATAGTTTGGCTGCTCCATCAGGTGTCGGATATAGATTGTTAAGAAGCATTTGCTTGTCTGCACCTGCATAAATCGGAATGCTTTTACCAGCTGCACTACAAATCGCATCCGCGACCATTGCTCTTTTTTCAACTTCTCCTCCAACAGTGGTAATTCCAACTAATTCACAGGAAGGCTGACGAAGGAGATAAGCTAAGCATAAGCAATCGTCAATGTCACCACCAATGTCTGTGTCCAATAATACCTTTTTCCTCATATAGCTATCACTCCAAACTGTGGGTTTTAGTTGACTTATGCTAAGTATTTCGATAAATGTCGTGAACTTCCTTTATAAAAGAAGTAACAACTAAATAGAATGATTTAATCATTAAGTAACAGATTGGTCATAATTTATTCACAATTATTGGAAAAGCTACTAATGATAGTTATCAAAATCAGTGGAGGTGAGCAATACTCCCGACATACTGCTGACATGATTTGATAGTAGAGTCTGTATGAGTGAAACACTCAAAAGTAATACAATACTTAATTATTTGGAGGTAGTAGGATGAAGAAACAAACACTCACATTTGCCCTATCTGGAGTATTGACTCTAGGAGTTGTTGGAGCAAGTCAAGCTTATGCTGAAGAGGTGCAGGCAACGAAAGCGTCAGTTGAAGAAGTACAGCGTGAGGTGACATATTCTGGTCTTGGTCATCGACATGGTGATCCTGAGGATCATTTAGAGTTTCTTCAAAGACAAGCAGAAAAATTAGGGATTGAAACAGAAGGGAAAGAGGCAAAGCAGCTTGCAGAAGAGGTTCGTGAGGCTCACTTGAAACAAGAAGCGAAAGAGCTCGGTATTAAAACTGAGGGAAAAGAAGTCGATGACTTAGCTCAAGAAGTTAGAAAAACACGCATTCAAAATAAAGCGAAAGAACTTGGTATTAAAACAGAAGGAAAAGAGATTGATGATCTAGCGAATGAAGTAAGAGAAACACTCATTTTAAACAAAGCAAAAGAATTAAAGATAGAAACAAAAGGAAAAGAGCTTGAAGATTTAGCAAAAGAAGTTCGTGAAGCTAGCCTTAAGAAAGATGCTGCAGAACTAGGCATTGAAACAGAAGGGAAAGACGAGAGGGAGCTAGTGAAGGAAGTAATGGATAAAAAGGTCCTTCAAACTGCAGAAAAACTAGGAATAGATACGAAAGATAAAACAACCCGTGAAATCATGGAGGAAGTTTTCACAAACTATGCAGATGAAGCAAAAGCGCAGAAGCTTTTCCCATTTGATGGAGAAAGAGGCTTTCATTTTGGCGGACACAAAGGTGGTTTCCATAAAGGGGAATCCTCTGGTGGAGAAACAGAATAGCGGTTACCTAACTAAAGAACCCCATCCTAAATATTGATTTTATAGGATGGGGCTTTATTCATTAAAGTGTATTAGATACCTTTGTTTTACGTTTCCATTGAATCATTAATACACCACTACCAACTACTATTAAACATTATCCAGTTATTAAAAAGCTATATATTGAAGTAGCAGTGTTTGGTAAGGTATGTCCAGATTTTACGATAGGTTTTGCCGGTTTTTCAACCTTAGATGTTTCCTCGGCTTTAACTTGTTCTTGTTCCTCTTGACCTACTTTCTCAGGAGTAGGCTCAACAGGTTCGGGTTTACCGACTGGTGTTGTTGGTTTATTTTCTTCTGGTTGTTCTGTTGGCGGCTCTTCAACAACAGGTTCCTCTTCTTTATCGGGAACTGTCTTGATGTTTTTAATTTCAATTGTTGTGACAGCTTCTTGATTCGTAGTTTTTACATAAATCGTATATTTGCCATTTTCAGATACTTCAAATTTATTCTCATTGATATCGTTACCCGCATTAGCAAAGTCTACTGTACCCTTTTCTACGGGCAACCATTTCATTTTTTCTACATCCGCGATTTCCCCGATCGTAACAACAACCGGTTCAGTGGTTTCTGCTTCGGTTGAAAGTGTGAGTTCAATAATCAGTTCTTTTGGTTGAAGTTCAACAATTTTAGTTGTTGCGAGTTGCGCTAACGCTTGATGACCGGCAACAGTAGGATGAATATCACCTGGAATAACGTAAGCTGCTTGTTTACCAGCAAAAGCGGAGTATGCATCAAGGTAATAGATTCCTGGTAGTAATGCAGCTTGACTAATTACATTACTGTTAACGATTGTTGTTATTTGCTCACCCATCATATGTAAGGAACCTGCAAAGGCATTTTCCGTATTAACTGCGAATGGATTATATATAGAATATATTAAGATAGGTGCTTCTGTATTTGTTCGAATATGCTTAATTGTCTCTTTTAAATTTTCAGCCAGAGCTTGAGTTGCTAGTCCTATTTGTACTTGTATCTCTTCTGTCAACATAACTGGTTGTTGTGAATGTAAGATTTCCGTAAGCTCTACAGCCTGCATCAAATCGTTTGCCCCAATGTATAATGTAATCACATCTGCTTGTTGGAGCTGAGGTGTATATTCTTCCTTTCGGATTTCTGTTAATAATTCAGTGGATGTCCAGCCTGGAAAACTAATATTTTCTACTTCACTTGCTCCATTCGCGATTAAATAAGGGAAGGCGTTTTTAGTTGGCTCTTCAAGACCATAGCCAAACGTAATCGAATCACCTAATGATAAAATGTTCAATTTCTCAGGTTCATTTGCAGCAACAAACGATGAACACACTACATTTAATAGAAGTATAATAGCAAAAAGGAAAGGTAGCTTTTTAATCATATTTAATTGTAAATCCTCCTTGTGATTAGACACTTTCAGTTGTAATAGCATCCTTTATTTCTTCAATCTGTGCTAAATGCCTTTTCTCATGATAGCCAATAAATTCGATCCATTGCTTCAAAGAAATTTTATCGAAAACTGGATGCTTAAATCCAATTCTAGTCAAATCTAGCTCAGAAGGAATGGTGTCAATTAATTGCAATAAGTGGTTACGAGATTTCGATAGAGAGTCAAGAATATCTCGTTTATTAAGTGCTTGTGATGATGGGGTAATTGTCGATGATGCCGTTATTTTCTTTGAACGATCAAGCGTCATGGCTAGTGGGATATCTGCTAGAGGTTCTTGTGGTGGTAATGAAAGCATGTACGAAATCGCCTTTGTAATTTCAACTTCTGTCTTGTGTAAGTGTTCAAGAACTTGTCCAACACTCCAAGTGTGTTCTGATTTTTTTGCATTGAATAAATGTTCAGGAATGCTTTCAATGGCCATCAAGATTTCTTTCCGTGTTGCATTTAACTGTAAAATCATATATTTCCCCCCCGATTTGTCATTCTTTTTCATTATACTACATACTTTTTCCCTCTTTTGAAAATTCCATCTACAAATTTCGCATCTATTTATTGTTCCTTTCATGGTAGAATGAGAAAGGTTTTATTTTAAAGAGTAGGTGAGACAAAGTATGAATTCTTCACGCATATATCCTTACGCAGCACTACTTATTGGTGTCATTGCTGTATCAACCTCTGCGATATTTGTTAAGCTAACTTCTGCTCCGGCACCTGTTATTGCCTTTTATCGATTGTTTTTTTCAACAATCCTTATCGCGCCGTTATTTTTCATAAAAAGTCTAGGTGAGTTAAATGCGATGTCAAAGAAAGATTGGTTATATTCGACAATCGCTGGTGTGCTTTTAGCCTTTCATTTTATTTTATGGTTTGAATCATTGAATTTCACCTCTGTTGCAAGCTCTGTTGTCCTCGTTACGCTACAGCCATTATTTGCGTTTATTGGAACGTATTTCTTTTTTAAAGAAAGGATTTCGGGAATTGCAATATTTAGTGGGGTAATTGCAATTGTTGGCAGTGTCATCATTAGCTGGGGAGATTTTCAAATAAGTGGCCTTGCATTGTTTGGGGATGTGTTAGCACTTGCAGCATGTGCGATGATAACCGCGTATTTGCTATTAGGGCAAGGGATTAGAAAGCGACATTCTTTAACATTATACACGTTTATAGTGTATGGTATTAGCTCGATTACATTGTTGCTTTATTGTTTGCTTTTGCACTATCCATTATCACCTTATCCAATGCAAGATTGGTATTATTTTATTTTGTTAGCAATCGTCCCGACATTATTAGGTCATTCATTATTTAATTGGTCATTAAAGTGGATTAGCACAAATGTAATCTCCGTCATGATTCTATTAGAACCAGTAGGTGCCATTATACTTGCTTACTATTTACTAGATGAGAAGGTTATTCTCCCGCAGGTTATCGGTGGCTCTATTATAATGGTTGGTATCATTTTGTTTTTACTTGAAAAACGTTTAAAGAAATTATCCACGAATGAATTAAAGCCTGCTAGCTGAATGTGCAGGCTTTATTTTTCCTCAATAGATTGTCTAGCTTCCTTTAAATAATTTGTTTCTAAATCTTTAACGCTTATACCTGTGGCATTGGTAAATCCCTCATTAAAATCATTCACCTTAGCCGTTTCTTCAATGATCGTCTTAATCATTTTTTCTCCGTAGTGATTTACTAAATAGTCAATTGCATAATAGCTTTGAAGATAAACATCATAGTCCTCTAAACGTTTTTTTTCCCAGTCATCATGCGTCACTAGATTTTCAAATGACGTCTCTTGAAAAGGATAATAACGGTGTGCTACATCATACATCCCAACGAATTCAGCGACACCTTCGTGAAACCAAAGAGGAATCCTGTAGACAAAAAGGTCTTGCTCCTTAATAAAAGCTTGTAGACGATAATGTGTGTATTCATGCATAATTGTGCTTTGGAAATAAAAAGTACCTGGCATCTGATCAGAAACAATTTCATCTAGATCAGATATTGCTACCCCGACAATATCATTCGGATCATCAAAATAACCCATCGTTTCAATTAGTGATGTTCTTTCATAAAGATCTTCAGAAGAAGCATGAAGAATTAAATCAATGTTATTGTCGTTTACTGTCCCGAATAAACGTGTTGTTAAGGAATCAGCTTTATCCAGTACTCCCTCTATTACTGGGAGAAGTTCCTTTTCCTGTTGCGTATAATAGATCGTTACATTTCGATAGGATTGGATTAATTTATTTTCCTTCATTGCATTATAGTCAGTTGGTGTCGTTTGATCTTCTTGAAAGGGAAGCATATATAGCTCGAATTTTTCTTCTATTGTAAGGTTTTTGCCAAGCTCGGTTGAAATCATAAAATTTATTGAAAAAAAGAAAACGGTGACGATCGTAAACACGACTGTTAAACATCCAAGTGAGACCAATCCGCTGATTCCCTTTAAAAAAAGAAAATGAAAGTTCCTATTTATACATACAAACGAATAGATGCAGAAGCAAAATAGACTGAAAGAAAGAAGTACCATGATAATACTTAAAATAAGACTTACCTGTATGTTCATAATTAAAAATAAAGCTAATAAAATAACAAATGTCATGATAAATGAAAGAAAAGAATAAAAAAGATTTGTAAAAATCACATTAACTATTTTCAAAGTAACCTCCTATAAAGGTGTATCTTTATTGATATCTATGAAGGAACTAAGAAAAAAATCATGATATTTGCTATTTAATTTTCAAAAATGTTATGACAAAGAACAAAAGCGCAAGCGCCTTGAACAGCCCCGACAAGCATAAGATGATTTAGAATAGAAGGCGTCCTTTGCCTTCAATTCTAAATTAGCTTATGACCTCGAGGGGCTAGGCGCTGGAGCTGGATGTGGTGCGCTTATCCACAGTTCAACAAATTTTATAATTCCTAAGAATAAAAAAGCGTTATGCTATATGCATAACGCTAAAACTGCATATGTTAAACTTGTTGATAAAAAATCGATGACAAATAAGCAAATGTAAACCCTAAAGGAAGGCTGAAAATAACAGTCAACCCTTGAACTGGTCCCTCTTCATTACTAATTCGTATCGCTTCCTTATAACCGTAAGAAAAATGGAATAATGATAAAAAAAGTGTAAGTAACATTACTGCAAAAGAAATATTCATCATCAAGTCCTCCGCCTTTTTTACAATCTATTCTTTCTATTAATACATGCTCAAGCTTCTCTTAATATGATAACTTTTTCATAAACTTTCATAGAACATCGGGTGCGTTTCTAAAAGGGAACTAGAGTATAGGAAGATTTATCATTCTATTAAATTGCTTAATCTCATTTTAACGGAACAGGTCAGTGAAAGTTTTGGGGATTTTGTATTGAAAGAATAGTGTATCAAAGGAGAATGTATAGACAGAAAAAGGATCATCCATATTTTGAATGATCCTTTTTCATTTAGCATAATTAATATTCTTTGAATAATAGGTTTAATTAAGTAATTTTGACGATAAGCATCTGTATTTCTTACTTATGACTGTTATAATAAAGATTCTGCTCCATCAATATAAATCTCACTTCCAGTAATATGACTAGATTCCTCAGATGCGAGGAAGGAAACAAGTTGAGCAACATGCTCTGGCTTCCCAGGACCATGTTCCAATGGCTGGCTTCCTTCTGGATACTCAACAGGTATTTCAATCTTTTTAACTTCCGGTGTTTTTTTCGTGTTCATTCCAATATTCGTTTCGATTGCACCGGGACAGATAACATTTACCCTTATTTTATATTGGGCCAGCTCCAAAGCTGCCATTTTTGCAAAAGCAACTTGACCGGCTTTAGAAGTGCTATATGCAGCCATACCAAAGTTTGAAAAAACTCTGCTTCCATTAATTGAACTAGTGATAATAATACTTCCACCATTATCCTTCATTTTTGGTATTGCATATTTAATCGTATGAAACGTACCCTTTAAATTAATTTGTAGAGTATTATCCCAATCTTCTGGACTCAAATCTTCGATGGGAGCAAGAACTCCGTTAATCCCACCATTTGCAAATACAATATCTAATCTGCCCCATTTGTCTACTATTTCTTCAATTCCTTCCTTCACTCGATTATGGTCGGAAAGATCAACATCTGTAATTAGTGCCTCACCTTGAAATTCTTCAATTTCTTTCTTCACCTTTTCTGCATTCTCTTCCTTAATATCCATTAAACAAACCTTTGCTCCTTGTTTAGCTAAATGAATTGCCGCAGCACGTCCAATTCCCGAGCTTCCACCTGTAACAACAGCTACTTTATTTGCAAACCTATTTTCATCATATAGATTCATGAGCACCCTCCTGAAATTAGTCATAATACTAGTATTTCTAGGAATGTTATTTTTACTAAAAAATAGAACGGATGATAGAGTCATTTCTATTTACCCTTTATTACCTTGTCTAAACAATACAAAAAACCTTGGACTTTTATCCAAGGTTTAGACTCATTATTTTCTAGTAACTAAACGTGGTGCAGTTATTAATAAGAAACTAACAACTATTGCTGAGACAATAATAGTAGGAATCATATATGAAGCATTATATCCAATTGAGTAAATTAACACTGGTGTTCCTTTAGGTGTTAATGAAGCAAAAAAGAACACTCCTGCTAGGACATGAATAGTAAGACGAAGTATACCACCAAGCAAAGTACCAAGCGTAATGTACAATATAGCCGTTTTTTGCTTTTTATCTAGTAAAGCAGTTTGAATCTTCTTGAAGAAAATCCCACTCAGACCAATGACTGTGAAAGCTAAATAGTAATCAAGGAATCCTTGTATTGGATGAATAATATATGGACTTCCTAGAAATGCTTGGAGAAGTCCGAATAATAAACCTGATAAAAGCCCGCCTTTTACTCCCCATCTAAAGGCAATAATAAAAACAGGAATCATTCCTAATGAAATCGAGCCGCCTTGTGGTAGTTTTCCGATAACACCTGATAATAAATCTAATAAGAATGCCAATGCTGATAACATCGCCACCTCAACTAAAAATAGTAAACGTTGATTTACTTTCAAACTAAAAACCTCTCTCTTTACATAAAACCAAAAAGTAACCTATAGTTGCCACTACTATTAAAAGATAACTAATATGACTGCTTCTAGGAGTGAAAATACAAAAAAGCAATACTTGGAATATGGTGATGGTTCCAAACATTGCTTTTAATATGGCCATCCACATCCCTACGCTAGTGCTAACTAACAGGTTCGAAGGGTTAGAACGATTTTTACAACGTTCAATCTCAGCTATGGCTCCCCTTGTGGTTTACATGCGTTATTTTATTTTGATACTTACTATACATGATTATAAATAGAACAGGCAAGTAGTTTGTGTAATGGAAGGTATGAGATGGTGTGGCTTTGTAGTAATGAATGTGATGAGATCTTCATATAATTCATCTGAGATTGTCCAAGAGGTGAATGATTTGGGGTTAAAAAAACTATTAAGTTTAAAAAATGTATCGTTAGTAAAACAAGTGAACCAAATTCAGAGTGAAAAACTATATGGTGGAATTATTCATCAGCTCAAGCTTGATGACTTTTGGCATCAATTAAAAGGATATGAAAGAGCATTTTTAAGAAATTGTACAAAATGGTCTTTTGGAGGGAAAATTAAGTCAGAGGAATTTGATCATACCGATAGTAATGTAAAAACGAAGAGAAGTGATTGTAGTTTTTTATTTGGACTTGCATCATGGTCATATGAATCGAAGGAATACGAACTAACAGAAAAAATATTAATGGAGATCGTGAATCGAGCTTTTACTCCGATAATGATCCATCGTGCATATCAGGAATTAATAAAAATGCATTATCTGTTGCGTGAAAATGATGAGGCCTCCATGCAAAAATGTAAAGTATATTGTAAGCTTCATATTGAATTAGCGCCAATACTCTTGAAAACAGCGAGTAATGAAGGGATACGACCGCCACGTATTCCTGCTTTTGTAATTTTAAGTAACGTTCTTAAAGAAGAAGGTCGATTAGAAGAATGTGAAGAAGTATTAATGCTTGGGCATCAATATAAGATAGGGAAATTCGATTATTAGTTTTATTTCTTTGTGGGTGACGGGTTAGTCGCCTTTTTTTGTTGAAGAAATATGCGGTAAGATGCTGAATCATGGGTGAATCAATCAATCACTTCTTATATTATTCTTAATAATAAAATTAAAATCATAAATAAATAAAGTTTTACTTAAAAAGTACTTGATATAAGTTTTTTATCGTGATATATTATTAAACGTCGCTGATGAAGTAGTGAAAATCAACATCGAGTACATTGATTTTGAAATTAAAAAAGATGTTGACAAGCTTAACGGTGGATG